>NZ_CP136758.1:1255000-1864959 GCF_032930845.1 Parvularcula sp. LCG005
AACTATAACGGTCCTAAGGTAGCGAAATTCCTTGTCGGGTAAGTTCCGACCTGCACGAATGGCGTAACGACTTCCCCACTGTCTCCAACATAGGCTCAGCGAAACTGAATTCTCCGTGAAGATGCGGAGTACCCGCGGTCAGACGGAAAGACCCCGTGCACCTTTACTACAGCTTTGCAGTGGTATTAGTGACAACATGTGTAGGATAGGCGGGAGGCTTTGAAATCAGTGCGCCAGCATTGATGGAGCCGTTGGTGAAATACCGCCCTTGTTGTTATTGATATCTAACCGCGGTCCGTTATCCGGATCCGGGACCCTGCATGGTGGGTAGTTTGACTGGGGCGGTCGCCTCCTAAATTGTAACGGAGGCGCGCGAAGGTTGGCTCAGAGCGGTCGGAAATCGCTCGTTGAGTGCAATGGCATAAGCCAGCCTGACTGCGAGACTGACAAGTCGAGCAGAGTCGAAAGACGGCCATAGTGATCCGGTGGTCCCGCGTGGAAGGGCCATCGCTCAACGGATAAAAGGTACGCCGGGGATAACAGGCTGATGATGCCCAAGAGTCCATATCGACGGCATTGTTTGGCACCTCGATGTCGGCTCATCGCATCCTGGGGCTGGAGCAGGTCCCAAGGGTTTGGCTGTTCGCCAATTAAAGCGGTACGTGAGCTGGGTTTAGAACGTCGTGAGACAGTTCGGTCCCTATCTGCCGTGGGAGTAGGAAATTTGAGAGGAGCTGTCCTTAGTACGAGAGGACCGGGATGGACGTACCTCTGGTGGACCTGTTGTTGCGCCAGCAGCATAGCAGGGTAGCTACGTACGGAACGGATAACCGCTGAAGGCATCTAAGCGGGAAGCCGCCCTCAATACCAGATTTCCCTGAGAACCGTGGAAGACCACCACGTTGATAGGCTGGATGTGGAAGTGTAGTGATACATGAAGCTGACCAGTACTAATTGTTCGATCGGCTTGATCGTTTTAACTCATGTGCGGCGAACGGATCGTCTAACCGTTCGCTGACATTGTCAGACATAACAAATTCACCAGTTCGCTGGTTGCACTTTGGCCCTTAAGGGCACTCTCGCTTTCATTGTTTTGGCCGGCCTGGTGGTTATTGCGCAGGGCCCCCACCCGTTCCCATTCCGAACACGGTCGTTAAATCCTGCAGCGCCGATGGTACTCCGTCTTAAGACGCGGGAGAGTAGGTCGTCGCCAGGCCTGCCAAGACAATGATGACCCATCTCGTCAGAAACACCAAAAACCCCGCTGCTCACCGCAGCGGGGTTTTTGCGTTCCAACAACTCTCAAAACCAAACAAACCAGTCCGATGACGGACAGTCTGTGTAAGGTGTGTCAGTGCCATTGCTTGAACCCACAAAAGCGGATCTGTGAGGGGGCAGGCAGGCTTTTCTTTTCAGCGACAGCAGTCGGTCAGTCCGCATCCGGCTGGCGTTCAGGCGCTGCGGCCGCCAGGGCGTCAATATTGTTCGATGCAGCTTCAATCGCAAGGATGCGTCTATAGGGTGACAGATCGACACTGAACCGTCGGGCCGAATAGATCTGCGGCAACAGATAGCACTCCACCAAGCCCGGTCGGTCGCCGTGACAGAACTGACCACGGGTATTGTCGTTTGCAAGCATCGCCTCAAGCGCCGAAAAGCCCGCGCCAATCCACTCAGCCGCCCATTGGTCGATAGCGACCTGATCCTGTCCAAAGTTGCCCTTCAGATATTTCAGGACCCGCAAATTGTTCAGTGGATGGACGTCGCAACCAATAATTGCCGCCATCTGGCGGACGCGCGCGCGCGCCAGCGGATCGCTGGGAAGAAGAGAGGGCTTTGGATACGCCTCGTCGAGATATTCGATTATGGCCGGAGACTGTGCGATTGCCGTACCGTTGTCGAGGATAAGCAGTGGAACGAGGCCTTGCGGGTTGATGGCCGTATAGTCGGCGGCTTTTTGCTCTGCCTTGCGCAGATCAACCGCGCGATGTTCCACTTCCAGCCCCTTGATGGCGAGCGCCAGCCTCGTGCGATAGGATGTGCCTGAACGCCAGTACCCGTACAAAATCATGGATATCGTCTCCTGAGACGGGAGAATAGCGCGTTCGCGATACTTCACCACCGCAATAAGGGGTAGAAATAGTCTCAAGGTGGCGGTTCTGGCGTCCTGAGGGTTGTCATCCGGAAGGCATTGAGGCTATTCGATGAACTTCTTTGCCAAAGTATACGAGCGTGATGGCCGATTAAGCCGTTTAGGGGCTCCAATTTGGAAGGGTTAGCGGGAGAACGATGACCAACGGCGATCAAAATTCATCAGGTCGAGACTGTGCGAAGTCGACCTCGGCTTTCCAGCTCGAATCTTTCATTCCGTATCGGATTGTCGCTCTCGGCCGCTCCATGGGTCTGGTCCTGTCGAGCGAATATGAGGATGAATTTGGCCTGTCCATGCCCGAATGGCGGACCTTGGCCATCATCGGCCAGTACGAGGAAGTGACGGCGACCCAGGTTGTCGCTGAAACACCGATGGATAAGGTGGCCGTCAGTCGCGCCTCCGCCCGACTGGTCGAGAAGGGGCTGGTGGAGCGCAATCAGCGGGAAGAAGACCGCCGATCGGTCCTGATGCGCCTGACCGACGATGGGCGTCAGATCTTTGATGAGATCGCGCGGCGGGTACTGGCCACGGAGCGACTGATGCTGTCTCGCCTGACGACGGAAGAACAGGACGTTCTTCACCAGCTTCTGTCCAAGGTCTCCATGGTGGTCGACACGCTGGACGCCGGCGACGGTCACGAATCTCCGTAAAGCTGGTCCGGCAGCCATGTGGCCAGGTCTGGCCAGAGTGAAAGCAGGATCAACATCCCGATCTGTATGCCCACGAACGGTATGGCGCCTCGGTAGATCTGCGCCGTGCGCAGTTCTGGTGGCGCCACGCCGCGCAGATAGAATAGCGCAAACCCAAAGGGTGGCGTCAGGAAGCTTGTCTGCAGATTGACCGCCATCATCACACCGAGCCAGATCGGGTCGATCCCGAGGGTCAGGAGTGCCGGAGCCACAAGCGGTACGGCCACCAGGGTGATCTCGATAAAATCGAGGAAGAAGCCCAGAACGAACATCACCACCATCACGACCACGAGTGCGCCGATCTTGCCCCCCGGTGTGGCAGCCAAGGCACCGGCGATGGTTTCATCGCCGCCGAGGCCGCGGAAGACGAGACTGAAAAGTGCCGCACAAATCAGAATGGTGAAGACCATGCCGGTGACTTCGGTGGTCTTGGCCAGGACGGGACGGAACATGTGACGCCGTGCCAGGCTGTAAATGGCGGCGAGAACGCCGCACAGCAGTAAGAGGCAGAGGACGAGGGCGATCGAGACGCCAATATGTTCTGTGGTCGTCATGGCGGCACGGCCAAGGCGCAGATCGACCGATCCATCGAGAACGATGAGCGCAATGATGGCGGCAAGTCCGAGCTGACTGAGCCGCTTCGGCCATCCTGTTGCAACGGCTGACCGGCTGCCAGCGATCAGAAGTGCACCAATCGCGCCGACCGAAGCGGCCTCGGTCGCTGTGGCCTTGCCGGCGAGAATGGAGCCCAGGACGGCCACGATCAGGAGCAGCGGCGCAGGCAAGGTGCGCCAAGCAGCGCGGATGGCCTCGTTGAATTCAAACCGCTCTTCTAAGGGAACGGCGGGAGAGGTCCGCCCACGGAAAAGCGCCATGCCGGCGAGATAAGTCATGTACAGGCCGACGAGAACAAGACCCGGTATGAGGGCGCCGGCGAACAGATCGCCTACGGACACTGTTTCTGGCGCGAAGATGCCCTGGTTCAGCTGGGCCTCCTGATAGGCATTGGAGATCACATCGCCGAGCAGGATCAGAACGATCGAGGGCGGAATGATCTGTCCCAGCGTTCCTGCCGCTGCGATAGAGCCCGCCGCGAGCCCCGGGTCATATCCGCGCTTCAACATGGTGGGGAGGGACAGGAGGCCCATGGTGACGACGGTTGCGCCCACAATGCCCGTCGATGCTGCCAACAGCGCGCCGACCACCATGACTGACAGGCCAAGGCCGCCCCGCATCCCGCCGAACAGTCTGGCCATGGTGTCGAGAAGATCCTCAGCAATGCGGGATCGCTCCAGTATCACACCCATCAGGATGAACATGGGGACGGCCAACAGGACCTGATTGTTCACGATACCGAAGATCCGAATGGGGAACGGATCAGCGATGAAGGCGGGATCGAACGCGCCGACCGCGAGGCCAAACAGGCCGAACACAAGCGCGACGCCGGCCAGCGTGAAGGCTGCCGGAAATCCCATCATCAAGAGCGCACACAATGTGATGACCATGGCGATGTCGAGCCATGTGGCCCAGCTGCACATGCACAGGACGATCTGATCAACCATGGGAGGCCGTCCCCGACATTGAGGCGGCACTCAACAGATCATTGACACGTACGAACGCCCCGCAGGCGAGAAGAAAACCGAAGATGGGAATGAGGCTTTTGAGGAGGAAGACGGCCTGAATGCCATTGGGTTCCGGTGACCCCTCCAGCGTTTGCCAACTCGTGAGAACATAAGGGAGCGACGCGTTAATCACGAGAGCAGCGACCGGGAAAACGAAGAGGTAAAGTCCTACGAGATTGACAAAGCGCTGTCTTCTTTCTGTCCACTGAGAATAAAAGACATCGACCCGGACATGACCATCCGCGATGAGGATCGCGCCCGACGATAGAAGAAACATCGCGCCAAACAGATAGAGGGCGCTCTCCTGCAGCCAGATGAAATTGATGCCAAAAATATTGCGAGTGACGAGGGCGGCCATCTGCGCCATGGCAATGAGCAGGGCGGTGCCTGCCGCCAGCCAGAATGCAGCCTGAACCAGATGGCGGGCTGCAGCTGCCATCCCGCCGACGAATGGTGAGCCGGCCAATCGCGGGATAAGCGGGACCAGGACGATCGCGGCAAAGAGGCAATAGAAGAGGGCACTGACCATGGCGCTCAAACCTCGAAGAGTTCTCGTCTGACGGAGAAATAGGCTTCGTCCGAAATGGCGTTCCAACGCGAGGATTCGGTCAGGGACTGGCGGTAGCTGTCGTAGATGCGTCGACCGATTTCACTTTCATCGGCAATCTCTGACAGAACCACTTTCGTCTGGTTGGCCAGTTCCTTCAGAATGACGTCCGGCATGCGACGGAGCTGAACACCGTGATCCTCCACCAGCTGTTTCAGTGCCCGTCCATTATGCGCAGCGTAGCTGGCCAGGTTGAGATGGTTCGCTGCCCGTGCCGCGTTCTGAATGATCGATTTTTCCTGAACCGTGAAGTCGTTCCAGGCATCGAGATTGACGCCTAGAGACAATTGCGCGCCCGGTTCATGGAAGCCCGGCCAGTAGTAATATTTGGCCTCACGGTAGAAGCCGAAAGCAAGGTCATTCCAGGGACCTACCCATTCGGTCGCATCAATCGCGCCAGATTGGAGTGACTGATAAAGCTCGCCGCCGGGCACGTTGACCGCCGCTGCGCCCGCCCGTCGCATCACTTCGCCGCCAATACCGGGCATACGGATCTTCAGTCCTCGAAGATCATCGAGCGTATTGATTTCACGTTTGAACCAGCCGCCTAGCTGATGCCCTGTATTCCCGGCGGCAAATGGTTTGATATTGAAGCTGGCAGCCAGCTCATCCCACAGTTCCTGACCACCGCCGACTTCCGTCCAGCCCATCTGCTCTACGGCAGTCATGCCGAACGGCACGGCGGTAAAGAAGGGGTAGGCCCGGGATTTGCCGGTCCAGTAATAGTCAGCGGCGTGATATAATTCCGCGCTGCCGCCGGACACGGCATCAAAACTGTCAAAGGCGCCGACAAGTTCACCGGCCGCGAAGATACGGACACGGAGCGCACCGCCGGACATTTCGGTGATGAATTGTGCTGTGCGTTCAGCTGCGTCGCCGAGCCCGGGAAAATCCTTGGGCCAGGTGGTGACCATCTTCAGCTCACGTGACCGGATGCCCGGACCCGTACCGTTCACATTGGCGCGTGCCAGCCGGTCTGAGCAGTCACAGCCCGCAAGGGCCGCAGCTGATCCCAGTGCGCCGCGACGCAGAAACCGTCGGCGGTCCATGTCGGACATGCTCGTCCTCCCCATCCCTCATCATGGCGTGTGGGCCATGTTTTTCGGTGATGTTGTGGGAAACCGGCGGGCGCGTCCAGCCAGCTAGCGAGGGGAGTTTTCTGCGTTGAACCGACGGAAATCTTCGCGGTTCAAACCATCAAAGCGGTTGCGGGACATCAATTCGAGCTTCGCGCGGGCATTGCCTGCGCCACGCAGATAGCCAACGCCACGGCCAAAGCTCTCATAGATGAAGCCCATGAGAACGACGCCCCGGTGCCCCTTCGATAAAGTCGCAACGTCACGACCCCCGAAGATTTTCGACTTGTTGCGATAGTAGCGAAAATAGGGAAACAGGAAATTGTTGGCGGCCGCCAGAATACGGCGGGGCAGGGCCCATTTCCCCGACTCCATCGAACGCGCGGCTTCGAGACGTCCGGTGAGAAACCGCATCCGGTTGACGGCGGACCGTTTGGAAGGGTTCAGCGAGGCGAGTTGAGCCTCACGATTGCGGTACAGGACACCGCCTTTCGCCGTAATCGCGTCGACCAGCGTGCCGTCATCGATCAACTGCGCAAGCTCCGGCCCGAACTGCAGCAGAGAAGATCGGCGCCAGACGGTGTTCGTGATCGTCGTGATTGTCTTGATCGGGCCGGACGGGCGTCCGTGGATGGCCATAGTGTCTGGCAGCATCGCCGCCCAGGAGGCGCCGGACAAAGGATTTGAATTGACCTGACGCGGCGCGAGGGCGTCCCATTCCTTGTCTTCATCTGCCAGGACAAGGGCCGCGAAATCGCGCGCCGGTGTTGCATACCAGTCGAGAATGGCGACGAGCGGGGCCTTGGCAACGCCGACAGCGTCGGCAATCGCGCGGCCGGAAATGCTCGCATCAGGCGTTTTTACGAAATGAATGTCGCCATCATCAAGGGTCAGCGCGGAGGCGGCCGCGATCTCACAGGAGCCAATGGCAATGATTTCTGTCCGACCGACAACGGTCTGTTCTTTCAGGGCGTTGAAGATACGCGCGACACGGGCCGTATTGTCGCCGACCGGAATGATAAAGGCGAGATCGGGCCGCGCCGGTGCTGTCTGAGGTTCAGCCGGTCTGATCGCTGCGGACCGCTGTTGCGGCGGTGCCGGTGTGGCAGTCGGCTTCTCGGCACGTTTGGGCCGCGGCCGACGTGCGGGAGGCGTGTCTGCTTTTTTGGTCCTGGCCGGCTGAGACATTTCGGGCTGCGCGCGGAAGGGATTGGGATCTTCCAGCTTGGCGGGCGAGGGGCTGGACGCAGAAGCCGCAGATTTCGCCGCAGGGGCGTCTGCCCGGTCGGTCGACGGCGCGGGTTTGGCGACAGAGCGTTTGGACGGCGAATTAACATCATCGCCGAACAGACTGCTCAGGCCATGGGGGCTATCCGGTTTCATAAACAAATTCTCTTCCCCACGGACCACAACTCCACAATTGGCCGTCCTTTTACACAACTGGTTTCAAACGCGCTGAGCTGCATAAAGTTCCCCATCAGACCAATTGCATCCCCTGGTTGATGACCGTGATCGGTTCAATTGCACGGTGGTGCACTATCGCATCTTTTCGGTGCCATGGGGATAGGATCAGCAGTTAAAGCGCAGTCACTTTTGCGGTTTTTTTCGTGGTCGACGGCGCAGGGTCTTCGCATCGCTTTCGCTGGTGGCGGACGGTGGCGCTGCCGTGGCGTTTTTAGCGGCTTTCTGTCGCTTCGCGGGCCGCGGGCTCTGTTCACTCGGCGCAGCGTCTTCGCGCCGGGTGCTGGGGACCCGGCGTTTCCCCTTATCCTTGGAGGCGCGTTTCGGGCCCGCGGCTTTGCGCTTGGGCTTTGCCCCTCGTTTGGGCCGTTCGGACCCCTCATCACCGTCCGGTTGGACAGAATCGGTAAGCATCTCGAAGCGCATGCCGCCCTGGACCGGGGTGACCTCGACCAATCGGACCATGACTTTTTGGCCGACGGCGTAGCGCCCGCGTGTACGTTGACCGACAAGGGCGTTTTTGGCCTCGTCAAACTCGTAATAGTCACCGGTCAAAGTGCGCATGGGGATGAACCCATCCGCGCCGGTTTCGTTGAGGGCGACAAAGAGGCCGGCGCGCGTAGCACCGGAAATGCGGGCCGGGAAGTCAGCGCCGACCTCGTCTTCCAGATAGGCGGCGAGGAAGCGATCCTGCGTCGAGCGCTCGGCGTTCACGGCGCGGCGTTCGTGACCCGTGATCAGCTCCGCCGTTCGGGTCAGATCCTTTTCATCGTCCTTCGTGGCGGCGCCTGGCCCAAGCTTGAACGCGCCGACCAGGCCGCGGTGAACGGTCAAGTCTGCATACCGCCGGATGGGTGACGTGAAATGCGCATAGCGCATCAGATGAAGACCGAAATGCCCACCATTGTCCGTGTCGTACACAGCCTGTGACTGCGTTCGCAGAATCGCCATCGACACGATTTCTTCCTGATCCCGCTTCTGAGCCATGGCCAAAACGCGGTTGAAGGACTCAGGTTTGATGACCTGCCCCTTGGGCAGGGAGTAGTCCATTGTCGACAGATACTGCCGAAGAGCTTCCAGACGTTCCGGATCCGGTTCATCATGGACGCGATAGATCAGTGGACGGCGTGCCTCTTCGAGGGATTCAGCGGCACACACATTGGCGGCCACCATCATCACTTCGATGAGCTTGTGCGCCTCGAGCCGCTCCTTGACCTGAACGCTCGCCACCTGGCCGCTGTCGTCGAGCACTATCTTGCGTTCTGGCAGCTCGAGATTGAGGGGTGCACGGCGGTTTCGGCCCTTGAGCATCGTCTCATAGGCCGCATAAAGCGGATCGATGATACTGTCCTTGATCGGTGCGGTGCGGTCATTCAATTCGCCCAGATGCGCGGCTTCGGCTTCCTCATAGGAGATGCCGGCCTTCGACCGCATCAGACCGCGATAGAAGCGATGGCCCGTCTTTCGGCCCTCATCATTGTAGATCATCTCGCAGCAAAGGGCCGTGCGGTCCTCGCCAGCTTTCAGCGAACACAGACCGTTTGAGAGAACCTCTGGCAGCATCGGGACGACCCGATCGACAAGATAGACCGAGTTGCCGCGCCGCTGGGCTTCCTTGTCGAGGGCAGAGCCGGGGCGGACGAACCAGGACACGTCTGCGATGGCGACAGTGATCTTCCAGCCGTCCTTGTGGCGTTCGGCATAGACAGCATCATCGTGATCCTTGGCGTCGGCAGGGTCGATGGTGATGAGGGGCAGATCGCGAATGTCCTCATGGTGCTGACTGTCGCGAGGCAAGGTCTGCGCCTCCGCTTCACGCACCACGGCGGCAGGGAAGTCGACAGGAATTTCCTGCTCAGCCAGCGCGATCAGCGACCAGTTCTGGGAGGAGGCAATATCGCCGACAACCTCGCGCACCCGCGCGCGGCGCGGCCCGTAGCCCCGATCATTCTTGGCTTCGATCCAGACGAGGTCGCCATCTTCGGCGTCGCCGGCATCCTGTGGCGAGACCACGAAGCTGGAGCCGCCCTTGCGGCCCACGGGCTCGACCCGGCCATCTTTCCGGCCCTTGGTGTAGACGCCCAAGGTCCGCTGAGCGCTCTTGTTGAGCACTTTCATCGGTTGGGCGGTGTAGCGTCCATCTTCCTGCTCGATGATCTTGCCGAGGAAACGCATGCCGACGCCAAGTGGTGGTTTCACCTTTGATGCGGCACTGTCGGTCAGCAGAACATCGGGCAGGGGCCCGTCAAAATCCCGCAGCACAGGTTCACAGATCAGATCCCCATCCTTGTCGGATCGGACCACATCCATGACTGAAATCGGGGGAAGGGTGTTCTTCAGATTGGCGCGCTTGCCCTCAAGCGTGATCGCACCTTCGTCTTCTAATGCTTTGAGAAGGCGGCGTAATTCCGTGCGGTCCGGGCCTTTTACGTGAAACGCTTTGGCGATATCGCGCCGGGCGGGAGGGCCGTCGCCATTTTCAACATAGCTGGCAATATAATCGGTGAGTTGTTTTTTTGTCGGTAGTTTTGTCATTGCGGCGACACAAACACGAAAATCAGTGAAAAGTCACAGTATTTTAGCGCAGGCCATCTTGGTCGCGTTAGGACTATCTTAAGCCTGTCGGCCGCATTTTCTCTTCACATTCGATTCACCATGACTCGCGGAGAAAAGCCGATGCGTCAGTCACTCTTAGTTATTTCCAGTCTGTCCATTGTGGGTCTTGCAGGGGCAGCCATTGCTGACGCTGCACGGGCGCAGGAAGTACCCGTGACCTATCGCAGCGACCCAGGTCCGGCGCACCCCCGCTACGCCGATGAGCGACAGATCGTGGGAGAGGCGGCTGAACCGGCACGCGTCGCGGTCAATTATACGACCAGCGCACGGACGTATAGCGAGGAGCGGGTCTATGAGGCCACCAGCCGTCGTGCGGTCACAGTCGAGGCAGGCGACACGGTCTACGCTCTCAGTCGACGCTATGGGGTACCGCCGGTACACATCATCGAAGCCAATAATCTGAGTGCGCCCTATGCCCTGAAGATCGGGCAGCGCGTCGTCATTCCGGGCGAGACCATCGTTTCTGCGCCAACCCGCACGCCAATCGTGGAACGCGATACGCGTCCAGTGCGCGCCAATTTCCGTGTAGAACCTGATCGTCTGGACACTGTCTATCGGGTTCGCCCTGGTGATACGCTCTATTCGCTGTCGCGCCAGTTCGGTGTCGATCTTCAGGCGCTGGCTGACGCTAACGATCTTCGCGCGCCATATTCCCTGGCGATCGATGAGCGCATTGTCATTCCGGGCACGGATGAGGGGTCTGATGATGCCATGTTGGCAGCGCGGGAGCTTGATCTGCCGCGGCGTCAGAATCGCGCGGAAACCTCTCCTTACCGCAAGGATGACAATCGCATCCTCGTGAGCAAATCCGCTGCCAGCAGCCGTTTTTCGTGGCCGCTTGAAGGCTCCGTCGTCATGAACTTCGGCACATCGGACCGGGGTGTAAAGAATGACGGGATCAATATTGCGGCTCCTGTCGGTGCGCCAATTCGTGCCGCCGAAGACGGTGAAGTCATCTATACCGGCTCTGAGTTGGCTGGCTACGGCAATCTTCTCCTGATCCGTCACTCCGATGGCTGGGTGTCAGCCTACGCGCACACGGACAGCATCATGGTCAAGAAGGGCGACACGGTCCAGCAGGGCCAGGTGGTCGCAAAGGTGGGTCACTCAGGCTCAGTCGACCAGCCTCAGCTGCATTTCGAATTGCGGCATGAACTGAAGCCACGTGATCCGCTTCTGGCCCTGAACGGCGAAGATCAGGACGCTCGCGAAATCGCCTATCGTCGCTGAAGACACAGGCCTCAGATAAGAAAAACCCCGGTCGATGGACCGGGGTTTTCTATTGTGGTCAGTCGCGACCCAGTTGCACGCTCTTGCCATTGGGACCGGTGATGGTGGGATATTTGCCTTCTAGCCGGGCGGTAAACACACCCTGCTTGGCGCGGATCATCACGGGCACATAGGCCATAGTCGAGGTGCGGAATGTCTCCGGCACCGGCACGATGTAGACCCACAGATCGCCGTCAATGTCGCCGCTGTCCTTGGCGCGGTAGCCGGCCACCTTCACCTGATCCAGGCGGCAGCGGTGGGCCGTGCCCTCAAAACGTCCTTTGCCGCCTTTGCGGATGTCCTCCGTCCCGTCATCGGTCATCACCAGATCAAAGCGCCGACGACCATCGAACGTTTTCACCACGCGGTCGCAGGGAGAGCCCGCGGTCTGACGCGGCAGGAAACCAAGAGACATCAGCGCCGCCATCGGATCGACTGCGCCGAAGGCCACATCCTCAGGCACAGGCTGATGGAAGGTGTAAACCGGATCCGCCCAGAGGTGGATGCGCCGCGCATTGGCCGGGCGATACATCTCCACATATTGCTGGTCGTCTTCGGCCTCGAAGTCATGGTTCAGATAATAATGGGCGCCAATGTCGCCGTTCTCGATCGTGCCGCGGGCCACCGTTGTGGCATTGGCGTCGGAGAACCAGCGGGCAATGCCTTTTTGCTCCATCCGATATTTGATCGAGTAGCGAGTGTCCGAGGCGGCAACCGTCAAGAACACACGGCCGACATCAAAGCCGGCGATCTCGCCCTTATAGGTGACAGAATAGGTCGTGGCCTTGCCGGGCAGAGCGACCGGAACTTCGGCCAGACGATCGGCCGCGACATCAACGGCGAAATGTTGCCGCCATTCAGGGGACCCGGGCTCGGGCAGATCCTCCTGCGCCAAAGCGCTCCCCAACAGGAAGCCGGACGCGGCTAGCAGGGCGAATCGGGATTTCAGTGTCAGCATCGGGTCTACGTACTTTCGTCTGGCCGTTCAGGGGATGACCTAGCCCATATTGACGAATAATCTGCCCTAAATGTTGGAAAGGCAGCAGCGCCGCAAAGGGCAGGGCAAAGGTGCGGAACTTTATTGGCAAATCCGCCTGCAAGCGGCATGAAAAGCCCCGTTGCCCGCTTGACGGTCGCGACCGAAGCCGGTACCTGCCGCCGTTCACATAGTCTTAGCGGCCGTCTGACTGGCCCCCGTGGAATGAGGTTTCATCATGTCTCGTGTATGCGAGTTCACCGGCAAGCGCCCGATGGTAGGGAACAACGTTTCTCACGCCAATAACAAATCCAAGCGTCGCTACCTGCCGAACCTGTGCACCGTTTCGCTTGAGAGCGAGCGCCTTGACCGTCGCTTCCGCTTTCGTATTTCGGCTCATGCCCTGCGCTCAGTCGACCATGTTGGTGGCCTGGATGCGTTCCTGACCAAGGCGAAAGACGAGAAACTGTCTGATCGCGCGCGCAAGCTGAAGCGCGATATCGTCGCCGCAGCAGGATAACTTTAGTCCTTGCGGTGGTAGGTGTGATGCCGTGACCACGGCTGACCCAGATAGTCCTTCTTCATCCAAACCGGTGATCGGTAGTAACCCGGTCACTGTGGAGCGCTATCGCGCCGAAGAAGTCACCGCTGGATATCGTTTCAGACAATTGGCCGGACGCCTCGCTGATCAAGTATTGGCGGCGCTCGGCCTTTCTTTGATTCTGGCGCCAATGCTGCTGATCGCAGCGCTGACTCTTGATCTGCCGCTTCATCTGTTCGACCGGTTCGCCACCGTTCAGAGCATTCGCCCCAGCCTGTGGACAAGCCGTGGCGAGTTTGTCCTGACCATCAGCCTGTTCGTGATGCTCGCCATGGGACGGCGCTATGGCGCCACGATTGTGGGCCGGGCCCAGAACCTGTCCTGGCTCGTGCTGGTCGTGGTCTCCTCTCTGATCCTGCTGATTCTCGCGCCGCAACTGACGGCCGCCGACATGCCGTCGGGGCGATATATGCTCGGCGTGATGTTGGGCTGGTATGCGGGGCCGCTGGCCGCCATTCATGTCTATGACCTGACGCGTGGCAGCCGATGGTGGCGCGCGCCCCTGCTGGCTTGCCTGACGGGATTTGCGGTTCAGACAGCGTTTTATTTTCCGATCACCTACGCCGGGACGGGAGCGCCGTGGGGGCTTTGGTGGGCGGCTGACCTGGTCCTGAAGACGGGCCTCAGCCTGATCTTTCTTGGGGTTTATCGGTCCCTGCGGCGACGCCTCAAGCCACGCACAGGCTTGGGCGGCAAATAGCGATTACTTCGCGCCGCATTCCGGCGTTTCAGCGATGCTGATACCGAGAAAAACGGTCCGCTGAATATCGTTGAAATTATCGTCCGACATCAGGTGCGCGATCAGGCGGCCGTCGGGCGCACGTTCAACCTCGATCGCTTCCATATTGTCGATGCCATGCAGAAAGCTCATCCGTGCCAGTTCGGTGCCGATGAGCCTGTTCTTGTCCAGGTCACCAGCGGGGACACGGACGAGGCGGGCCCGGACCCCCTTGGTCCGTGAAAACGCGCGCTCAAGTACGATCAGGTCACCGGTCGCCGGATCTATATCGGCATCAGTCGGATTGAATTCGTCCGCAGCCTGATAGGCGCTTTCACGCCACGGCCCATTAAGGCCGTGATGACTGATCCAGAGCGGCGACCAGCCATCGGCACCTTTGCCTTCTGCGAGGGCCATCACCCGGCCATCAGCCAGCTGAACGATGGTTTCAAAGCCATCATTGCGCCCCAACCGCGCATCATCAGTCTCAAAAATCGTGGCGTCGGGATGCCAGTCGCCCTCGGCCCGGTGATACCGGTCGATCCGGTTCATGTTCTCAAAGCTGATCAGCGCAGTCCTGTCGTCAAGCAGGATGAGACCCTCGCTGTCGCCATTGGCCTTGTTCAGGCGCTCTCCATCAGTGTCCAACAGGTAGTGAGGCGTCGCGGGGCCGAAGGCGCTGACAAACCCTGCCGCGTCGCGTTGCAGGTCAAAATCGAACACAGTCCCGACATCTGTGACCGCAATTGCTCGATCATCCGCAATTCGCATGGCCGAAACGCCGCCAAAGCCATTACTGCCAAAGAGGGTGAAGCCGCGTTCCAGCGTGACGCAATGGGCGACGATCGCCTGGTCATCAAGGACGGGAAAACGCTCGACACGCAGATTGATAGCCAGCGGATCCAGCGCCAGAAGCGCGAGCAGGGACGTCCACATGATCAAGCCCTTCGTCGTTGCGGTGCCGATCTATCATCCTCGAACAGGTCCGCCAACTGCTCCGTCATGGCTCCGGCGAGCTGGTCGACATCTGCGATGGTCAGTGCGCGGCGATAGAAACGCGTGACATCATGGCCAATGCCGATGGCGAGAAGCTCGACCGGTGAGCGGTTCTCAATAAAGCCGATGACCTCGCGCAGATGCCGATCAAGATAGGCCCCGCCATTGGCGGATGAGGTCGTGTCGTCGACCGGTGCCCCATCCGAGATAACCATCAGAATACGGCGCGCTTCAGGACGTTTGACGAGGCGATCATGGGCCCACATCAGGGCCTCGCCATCGATATTTTCTTTGAGAAGGCCTTCCTTGAGCATCAGGCCAAGATTGTCCTTGGCCCGGCGCCAGGGGACATTGGCCGGCTTGTAGACGATGTGCCGGAGATCGTTGAGGCGGCCCGGGAAGCGGGGGCGTCCATCCAGAACCCACTTCTCCCGCGACTGGCCGCCTTTCCACGCCTTCGTGGTGAAGCCGAGAATTTCGACCTTCACCGCGCAGCGTTCAAGCGTTCGGGCAAGAATATCCGCACACAGGGCAGCGACCGTGATGGGTCGTCCACGCATGGAGCCGGAATTATCAATCAGCAGGGTGACGGTCGTATCGCGAAACGCCTGCTCTTTTTCCTGCTTGTAGGACAGGGGCTGCATCGGGTCAGCAATGATCCGCGCCAGCCGCGCCGCGTCCAGCATGCCCTCATCAATATCAAACTGCCACGCCCGGTTCTGCTGCGCGAGCAGGCGACGGTGCAGCCGGTTGGCCAGTCGCCCGACCACGGCCTGCAGCGGGGCCAGCTGATTGTCGAGCATGTTCCGCAGACGGGACAGTTCCTCGTCGTCGCAGAGTTCCTGCGGTGCGGCGATCTCGTCGAATTCGTGCGTATAGGCGTGATAGCGTTCGCCCGAATCATCATTGGCCTTTGGCGGGGTATCGGTGGGGCTCATCCCGTGTTCGTCGGGACGGCTGTCCTTGTCCTCCTCCATCTCGCCGATTTCTTCAGCCTCGGCACCGCTTTCGGGCGACTCGCCGAAATCCGGGACTTCATCCTCACTGTCCTGATTGTCTTCATCGGACTCGTCGGGCTGGTCTTCGTCCTGATCGTCGTCGTCGCCATCATCCGTTGGCGTATCATCCTCGCCGTCGTCCTCGTCCGATTTTTCCTCGCCCTTTTCATCGCCCATTTGCAGGTCATCGATCAGCTGACGAGCAAGGGTGGAGAACAGGGCCTGATTGTCGATCGCCTGTGGATCGCGCAGGGCATCGAGAGCCGGACCAGCCTTGGCCATGATCTCGTCGCGCCACTGATCCACCAGGTTCGCCGCAGAAGCCGGTACCGGGCGGCCGGTCATGACCTCCCGTGCGAGCAGCTGGATAATTTCCGGCATCGGAATATTCTGCCGATCCTCCATTCGGCGATAGCCCTTGTCCTCGAACCGCTTTTCCAGCGCCGCATCGAGGTTATTGCCTACGCCGGGCAGGGCATTGGCGCCGATGGCTTCGATCCGCATGTCCTCAAGGGCCGCATAGACTGCTCGGCCCTCATTGTTCTGGGGCGACAGCCTAGCGTGCAGCACCTCGTCATGATGCGCCAGCCGCAGGGCAGCGCCATCACCGAAGCCCCGGGCAATTGCGACCCGCTCATCATCAAGCCGGCGCGGTGGCATGGGGATACGCGCGCTGCGACCAGTGACGCGTGACTGATCACCGCCATAGGTCACTTCGCTCTCAGGGTCCGCCGCGATCGCACGCGTCGTCTGGGCGAGAACGCGTTTGAAACGGTCGAGCGGTGTTTCGATCTTGTCAGCCATCTGGTCTCAATAGCGAAATTGGCGGCCCAACAAAGGGTGTTGCGTCAAAATAGCAGCCCTGTTCGGCAATAGGCGAGAAAAAGCCCTCGTCAGCGCGTCGACGCGCGCCATAGTCTAATTGAAAAGCGCTGCCGTTCTGTTCCTGCGCGCGGCGCGACACGAAATGCGGTGGCGGAGACCTGTACCCATGACTGAACCGAACTTGCTGTCCATCGATCAGGGCACGACGAGTACTCGCGTGATCTTGTTCTCTCGTCAGGGGAAGATTCTGGACAGCGCCCAGCGTGAGTTGCCGCAGCTCTATCCGCATGATGGCTGGGTGGAGCAGGACCCTGAGACGATCTGGGCGCATACAGCGGAAGTCGTCCAGGCGGTGCTGTCGCGTCAGGATGCGCTGCCCGTCTGTCTGGGAATCACCAATCAGCGCGAGACAGTAGTGATCTGGAACCGCAAGACCGGCAAACCCATTCACAACGCTATCGTCTGGCAGGACCGGCGGACAGCACCGGTCTGTCGGCGGATGCGCAAGGACGGACATGAGGATCTGGTGCGCGAACGGACCGGACTGCTGCTCGATCCCTATTTCTCCGCCACCAAGATCGGCTGGCTGCTGGATCACGTGCCGGGCGCGCGTGATGCGGCGGAACGGGGCGATCTGGCATTCGGGACGATCGACAGCTTTCTCCTCTGGCGACTGACTGCAGGAAGAGTGCACGCGACCGATGCCACCAATGCCAGCCGCACATGCCTGTTCAACATTGAGAGCCAGAAGTGGGACGATGATCTGCTGGCCCTGTTCGGCGTGCCTGCGGCCTTGTTGCCAGAGATAAAGGACTGTGCGGACGATTTTGGTCGCACGGACCGTGCCGCCATCGGTCATGACCTGCCGATAGGCGGGGTTGCCGGCGACCAGCACGCCGCCCTGATTGGCCAAGCCTGCTTCACCCCGGGCATGGTCAAGAGCACCTATGGCACGGGGTGTTTTGCGGTCCTGAACACCGGCGCCGAGCGCGCGCGATCGTCCCACAAGCTTCTCTCCACGCTGGCCTATCGGTTGGGCGGTGAAGTGACTTATGCTCTGGAGGGCTCGATCTTTGTGGCCGGCGCGGCGATCCAGTGGCTGCGGGACGGCCTTGGTCTCATGACCTCCGCCGCCGAGAGTGAGGCCATGGCGAAGAGCCCGCCGGCTGGCCGGAATGTCTACATGGTCCCGGCCTTTACCGGCCTCGGTGCGCCGCATTGGGATGCCGAGGCGCGGGGCGCGATTTATGGGCTTACACGTGATACGGTCGCCGCAGATATTGTCCGGGCCGCGCTGGAGTCCGTGGCATTTCAGACCCACGATCTTCTGTCGGCCATGGTCGCGGATGCGGGCCCGATCGGGACCGTGCGAATCGATGGCGGCATGGCGGCCAATGACTGGTTCTGTCAGCGCCTGGCTGATCTCTGTGACGTCAAGGCCGAACGTCCGGAGGTGACCGAAACGACGGCGTTGGGTGCTGCGGTCTTGGCAGGTTTGTCCTCGGGGATATTCAGTTCCACCGAGGAGGCGGCTGCCATGTGGTCGCAAGACCAGTCGTTCTGCCCGACGCTCAGCGACGAAGGGCGGGCACGAAAGCTGGAGGGCTGGCATGAGGCCCTGCGACGCACGCTGTCGACCTAAGGTTCTGTAAGCAGGAGTGAAACAGCGTTTTCCACAGATGGCTGCGCAAATGTTCTAAAATTGTTCTTTTTCGCTTTCCGCGTGTAGCGCATCGTGCTACAGGAACAAATAGGGTACATAAAAGCGCGCTCGCGCTATGGCGAATCTGAAAGACGGTAGGTAGAACATGGCTTCAAACTTTAAGGTCATCGACGGCGGTATGGATAAGTCAAAAGCGCTCGAGGCAGCGCTCGCTCACATCGATAAGGCGTTCGGCAAGGGCTCAGTCATGAAGCTCGGTGCCGGTGCGGTTCAGCAGATCGAATCAATCAGCACGGGCTCATTGGGCCTTGATATGGCGCTGGGGATAGGCGGGCTGCCGAAAGGCCGTGTCGTTGAGATTTACGGTCCTGAATCGTCCGGGAAGACAACACTGACCCTGCACGTGGTCGCCGAAACCCAGAAAATTGGCGGTACGGCGGCGTTTATCGATGCTGAGCATGCGCTTGACCCTGTCTATGCGAGCAAGCTGGGTGTCAATCTTGATGACTTGCTGATCTCCCAGCCCGATACCGGCGAGCAGGCGTTGGAAATCGCCGATACGCTGGTGCGGTCCGGGGCTGTCGACGTGCTTGTCATCGACTCTGTGGCGGCCCTTACACCGCGCGCCGAACTGGAAGGGGAGATGGGCGACAGCCTGCCTGGCCTGCAGGCGCGGTTGATGAGCCAGGCGCTGCGCAAGCTGACGGGCTCGATCTCGAAGTCCAATTGTCTGGTCATCTTTATCAACCAGATCCGCATGAAGATCGGCGTCATGTTCGGCTCGCCTGAAACGACGACGGGCGGCAATGCGCTGAAATTCTACTCTTCTGTCCGGCTTGACATTCGACGCATTGGGGCGATCAAGAACCGTGATGAGGTCGTGGGCAACCAGACCCGCGTCAAAGTGGTCAAGAACAAGGTGGCACCGCCCTTCAAGCAGGTCGAATTCGACATCATGTACGGGCAGGGCATTTCCAAGGTCGGGGAATTGCTGGACCTCGGGGTCATTGCCAACATCGTCGAAAAATCAGGCAGCTGGTACAGCTATAATTCAGAGCGGATCGGCCAGGGCCGGGACAATGCAAAGACCTTTCTCAAGGAGCATCCCGAGATTGCGGACGCGATTGAAGCGGCAGTGCGGAAAAATGCTGGTCTGATATCTGATGACTTATTGGTCGGTCCGAGCGAAGATGATGACGCGATTGAAGCGTAACCCGGATTTCTGCTCAGCCTGATGGGTTGGGACGACTGAACGTTCGCTTTGGTCCTATTGGGTAACTTGGCCGCTCCCCGGATGGTGGAGCGGCCTTTTTTATGGTCGCGGTGGTGGGCCTCGCATGGGCTGGCGACATGGCAGCCAGTCGCGCGCGAGCGGCGCGATAGGGCTGCGAATCATCAAGCCGGCCGCGATAGCCCACCTGCGTCATCGCGTCGTCATCATTGCCGATTTTTCCACCAAATACCGCAATCGGACTGTCGAGAAGGACGATTAAGGCCGGATGTGGGCACAAACTGCCGCCTGATCGGCATGGGGGCCTTTTCGCCGGAGACAGTTTCCGCTAACCGGCGCCGAAGTTTCACATCGGGCGACGAGTCTTTTTACCGTCTGCCTCAACGATCAAGCGACGTTCCAATGGGATCTTTTGCCGAACTGGCCTTCTGGGTATTTGCGGTCACGACCGTTGCCTGGGGCCTCGGGGTCATCTTCTCCCGAAACCCCGTGCACTCCGTCCTGTGCCTGATCATGACCTTCATCTCGACAGCGGGCCTCTTCGTTCTGATCGGCGCTGAATATCTCGCCTTCCTTCTGGTCGTTGTTTACGTGGGCGCCGTCGCCGTCCTGTTTCTATTCGTGGTCATGATGCTCGACGTCGATTTCGCCGAGCTGAAAGCCGACTACGCCAAGTTCCTGCCGCTCGGTATCATCGTCGGTATCGTCTTGATGATCGAAATTGGCATCATGGCGCAAAGCTGGACGGCCGATGAAACGTTGATCCGTCCCGCAGGCGACGTCGGTCCGAACAATGCCGAAATGCTCGGCATGGTGCTCTACACCGAATATGTTCACTACTTCCAGATTGCTGGCCTGATCCTGCTGGTCGCCATGATCGGCGCCATCCTGCTGACGTTCCGTGAGCGCCGCGGCATCAAGTCCCAGGACGTGAATGCACAGGTTGCCCGGCGCCGCGACGAGTCCGTCGAAGTCGTGTCGGTCACGACCGGGAAAGGGATCTGAACATGATCGGTCTGCCCCATTATCTCATTGTTGCCGGTATGCTGTTCGTGATCGGTGTCGGCGGGATCTTCCTCAACCGGAAGAATATCATCGTTATCCTGATGTCGATCGAGCTGATGCTCCTCGCAGTGAATATCAACTTCGTCGCCTTTTCGATGTTTCTCGGTGATGTGAAGGGCCAGGTTTTCGCCTTCATGATCTTGACCGTGGCCGCGGCTGAAGCCGCCATTGGCCTGGCTATTCTCGTCTCCTTCTTCCGCAATCGTGGTGACATCTCTGTCGCCGCCGCCAACTCGATGAAGAACTAGCCCCATGGAAGCGCTGATCGTACTCCTGCCGCTGCTCGGGGCGCTGCTTGCCAAGCCGGTTTCCACGATTGGTGGGCCGAGAGCGGCTGAAATCGTGACATCCACCCTGGTCGTTCTGGCCGGTATTCTGGCGTGGATCACCTTCATTCAGATTGGCTTCGGTGATGGTGCGAAAGAGACCATTCGCCTGTTCACCTGGATGTCGTCCGGCGGGTTCGAGGCCATCTGGTCAATCCGCCTCGACACCCTGTCGGCCGTCATGATGATCGTTGTGACGACGGTTTCCTCGCTCGTTCACATCTACTCCATCGGGTACATGCACGAGGATCCATCACGGCCGCGCTTCTTCGCCTATCTGTCGCTCTTCACTTTCGCCATGCTGACGCTGGTGACCGCGGACGACATGCTGCAGCTGTTCTTCGGCTGGGAGGGCGTGGGCGTCGCGTCCTATCTTCTCATCGGCTTCTGGCACCACAAACCGTCAGCCAACGATGCCGCCATCAAGGCGTTTGTCATGAACCGCGTCGGGGACGTCGGCCTCGCACTCGGTCTGATGACGATTTTTGCGGTGTTCGGGACGATCTCATTCGACGGCATTTTTGCGGCGCTCGAGGCCGGTATCGCCAACCCGGTTTGGACCGATGGCACGGTAACGCTGGATGCGCTGCGCTTCCCGTTCCTGGACCGTACCTATCCCATCCTTGATCTGATCGGTGTCCTTCTGTTCATCGGCGCTATGGGCAAGTCTGCGCAGTTCATCCTGCACACATGGCTGCCCGACGCCATGGAGGGCCCGACGCCTGTGTCGGCGCTCATCCACGCCGCGACCATGGTGACCGCCGGGGTCTTCCTCGTCTGCCGCATGTCGCATCTTTATGCCGAAGCGCCAGCCGCGTCGGCCATGGTGACTTTCATTGGCGCCACGACGGCATTTTTCGCGGCGACGATCGGTCTGGTGCAGACAGACATCAAACGCGTCATCGCCTATTCGACGGCCTCGCAGCTTGGCTACATGTTCTTCGCTGCCGGCGTCGGTGGTTATGGCCAAGCCATGTTCCATCTGACCACTCACGCCTTTTTCAAGGCGCTCCTGTTCCTTGGTGCCGGTGCGGTGATCCACTTCTCCCACCACGAGCAGGACATGCGTCGCATGGGCGGCCTGCGTGAACAGATGCCGGTAACCTTCATCATGATGCTGGCAGGCACTCTCGCCATTACGGGTGTCGGTATCCCGATGGTCACGTTCCTTGGCGCGCCGTTCGGCTTTGCAGGCTTTGTGTCGAAGGACATGATCCTCGAGGCTGCCTATGAGGGCATCACCGAGGGTCGCTCATTCGCGGTCTATGCGTTTGCCATGGGCCTCATCGCGGCCGTCATGACCGCGTTCTATTCCTGGCGCCTGATCTTCCTGACCTTTGACGGGAAGTGGCGTGCCCCTGAAGAGGTGCGCAAACACCCTCATGATGTACCGAACACGATGCTTCTGCCGATCGTGCCCCTGGCCATTGGTGCGATCATCGCCGGGATGGTGTTCTACAAGCCGTTCGTCGGCGGCGGCTCGAATGAGTTCTGGAACGGCGCGCTCTATGCGGAGAGCGCCCATGGTGAGATCGCGGGCCATGATGCGCCTGCTTCCCATGGCGGTGCGGCTGATCATACCGCGGACTCCGTGGCTCATGCAGCTGTCGAAGAAACGTCTCACGCCGAGGCATCTGATCACGGAGAGATGGAAAGCCACGGCGGTGAAGGTGAGCATGATGGACATCACTTCCCGGCCTGGGTGCTCTGGGCGCCCTTCATCGCTGGTGCGATCGGCTTTGTCCTGGCCCTGTTCCAGTACCGCCTGACGGACCGTCCACTACGCCGCGGCATGATCGGGGAGGGCGGCATGCTGTACGCCTTCCTGCAGAACCGTTGGTACATTGACGATCTCTATCGAAACATCTTCCTCAAACCCGCCAAGATCGTTGCGCGCTTCCTGTGGAAGAGCGGCGATGAGCGGACGATTGACGGACTTGGTCCCAATGGTCTGTCGGGCGTGACGGGCGGTATCTCCCGCCGGCTCGTCAAGCTGCAGTCTGGCCTAATGTATCATTATGCGTTCATCATGCTGATTGGATTGACGCTTATCCTCCTCTTCATTCTTCTCAGGAGCGCGTCGTGATCGAACAGAGCGTCGCTGACCTTCCCCTTCTCAGTATCCTGACATACCTGCCTTTGTCGGGTGTGGTCTTCATCCTGCTGCGGCAGTGGAGCGCCCGTGCCGATGAGCAGGATGGCGTTGCGCGGGCGGCCCGGTGGGTGGCACTGCTCGCAACGGCCTTCACCTTCGGTGTCTCTGTCTTCCTGTACTTCCAGTACGACCAGACGGCGACCGGCTTCCAGTTCGTCGAAGAAATGACCTGGTTCGGTGGATGTGGCGGCGATTTCGGCGGTGTCCTGAACGAATGTGCGCGGGAAGGCATCAAGTACAAGATGGGCGTCGACGGCGTGTCGATCCTCTTCATCGTGCTGACCACCTTCATCATGCCGATCTGTATTCTGGCCAGCTGGGATTCGATCAAGACGCGTGTCGCCGAGTACCTGATTGCGTTTCTGGTATTGGAAACGCTGATACTGGGCGTCTTCTCCGCGCTCGACCTGATGCTCTTCTACGTCTTTTTCGAAGGCTCCCTCATTCCGATGTTCCTGATCATTGGCGTCTGGGGATCAAAAGGGACGCGGACCTTGTTCGGACGTGAGATGCCAAGCCGGGTCTATGCGGCGCTCAAGTTCTTCCTCTACACGCTGCTCGGCTCGCTCTTCATGCTGGTCGCGCTCATCTACATGTATCTGACAGCGGGCACGACCGATGTGGTCCAGCTGATGCAGTATGATTTTGACCCTGACGTGCAGCGCTGGCTGTGGGTCGCCTTCTTCGCAAGCTTCGCCGTGAAAATGCCGATGTGGCCCGTTCACACCTGGTTGCCTGATGCACACGTTCAGGCACCGACGGCGGGTTCGATCCTGCTGGCTGCGATCCTGCTCAAGATGGGCGGTTATGGCCTCGTGCGGTTCTCGCTGCCGATGTTCCCTGATGCGTCGGTGTACTTTGCGCCGCTGGTGTTCACCCTTTCGGTCATTGCCATCATCTACACGTCTCTCGTCGCCTTTGCGCAGGAGGACATGAAGAAGCTGATCGCTTATTCGTCCGTGGCGCATATGGGCTTTGTGACCATGGGCATCTTTACCGGCACCCAGCAGGGCATTGATGGGGCCATGTTCCAGATGCTCAGCCACGGCTTTATCTCCGGTGCGCTCTTCTTCTGCGTTGGTGTTGTTTATGATCGCGTCCACACCCGTGAGATCGCGGCCTATGGCGGCCTTGTTCAGCAGATGAAATGGTTTGCCTTCTTCTTCCTGCTCTTCACCATGGGCAATGTGGGCCTGCCTGGTCTGTCCGGCTTTGTCGGCGAAATCCTGACCATGGTCGGAGCGTTCCAGGTCAATACCTGGGTGGCGGCGCTGGCGTCCCTCGGCGTCATTCTGTCCGCGGGCTATGGGCTTCGGCTGTACCGCGAAGTGATGTTCGGGCCGCTCATCCACGAAAACCTCAAATCACTGCCTGACCTCAATCGTCGTGAACTCGGCATGCTGACGGTTCTTGCCTTCATGGCACTGTATCTTGGTGTCCACGCCACGCCGACGCTGAAAGTTTTTGAGCAGGGCACGACCTATGTGCGTGACCGTCTGGACAGCCAGATCCGCGTCATTGAGCCAGCCGAAGACGATCATGGTTCGACCGACCACGCTTCGGTCTCGGAGAATGTGCAATGAGTGTGCTGCAGAACGATATCACGGCCCTGGCGCCGGAAGTCTTCCTGGCCATCTGTTCAATGGTCCTGCTGCTCGTCGGCGTCTCGCTGAAGGTCGACCGGATGCGGGAGATCAATCTGGTCGCGACACTGATGCTCGTCGTTGCGTTCGCGATCACGATCTTCGTCAAGCCGGAAGACACGACCGCCGTTTTCGGGGGCGCCTTTGCCGCTGACGCATTCGGTGATCTTGGGCGCGGCCTTGTCTATGTCGGCGCGATTGTCGCTCTCCTGATGTCAGGGCGGTTTTTCCACCGTGAAGGTCTGGGACGGTTCGAGTATCCGGTCCTTGTTCTTTTGTCCGTGGTCGGCATGGGCCTCATGGTTACGGCAACGGATCTCATCTCCCTTTATATGGGCATCGAGCTTCAGTCGCTCTCGCTCTACATCATGGCAGCGTTCAATCGCAATTCGCGTCGATCAACGGAAGCTGGCCTGAAATACTTCGTGCTCGGCGCACTGTCTTCGGGCTTGCTGCTCTACGGATCGTCGCTGATTTATGGCTTCACCGGCACCACCAATTTCACCGAGATTTCTGTCGCTGCCGCCACGAACGAGTACAGCACAGGCCTCGTCTTCGGTCTTGTGTTCCTGATCGCCGGCCTGGCGTTCAAAGTATCCGGCGCGCCGTTCCACATGTGGACCCCTGACGTCTACGAAGGTTCGCCGACACCGGTGACGGCATTCTTTGCTGCTGCACCGAAAGTCGCGGCGATGTTCCTCTTCGTCCGGGTGATGATGGAAGCCTTCCCGACCATCATCGATCAGTGGCAGCCGGTAATCTGGCTCATTGCGGCGCTTTCCATGATCGTCGGGTCCATCTCGGCACTGATGCAGACGAACATCAAACGTCTGATGGCATACTCGTCGATCGGCCATGTGGGCTACGCCCTGATTGGTCTGGCCGCCGGGACCGCTACAGGCGTACAGGGAGTTATCGTCTATCTGGGCATTTACGTCCTGATGACCCTCGGCACCTTTGCGTGCATCCTGTCCATGCGCCGGCCTGAAGGGATGGCAGAGAATATCGATGACCTCGCCGGTCTGTCCCAGAACCAGCCTGGTCTGGCATTGGCCTTCTCGGCGCTGATGTTCTCTCTGGCGGGCATTCCGCCATTGCTCGGCTTTTTCGGCAAGCTGGCGGTCTTTTCCGCCGGCGTTGAGTCAGGGCTCTACATCCTGACGGTCATCGGTGTGCTGACCAGCGTCATCTCGACCTATTATTATCTGCGGGTCTTGGTGACGATCTGGTTCTCGGAGCCGACGACAGTCTTTGCCAAGGATCATGGGCCGGCTGTGACGCTGACAGCGTCAGTCTCCGCTCTACTGATCGTTGTAGGCCTTGTCGTTATCCTGCAGCCCCTGACGCGTCTGGCCGCCGTGGCCGCGCAGTCGCTGTTCTAGGGTTGGCGGGCCACCCCACACCTGTTCAGCACGCGGCCCGGACCGCCTCTACAAACGAGGACGCTCGCTCAGCCTTCGACGCTGGCGACAGCGGTCCTATATGGCTCACGGCCGAACAGCAGACGGGCGGCGTTGGACGCCGCGGTCGCGCCTGGTGGACGGGGAAGGGCAATTTTGCGGGCACGCTCCTCTGGCCCGTTGAGAGGAACAGCCTGCGCTATCCCGCAGGGTTTTCATTCGGCGCCGGTCTGGCCGTTATTGAGGCGTTGGCCGCCTGCGATGCGCCAAGCGGCCACCATTCTCTGAAGTGGCCGAATGATGTCTTGCAGGATGGCGCCAAGGTCGCGGGCATCCTGTGTGAGTTTCTCACGGCCAAGGGCCGCCAGTGCGTTGCCATCGGCATCGGTGTGAACCTGCAGGCGGCGCCGCCTGACATGCCTTATGACGTCGCAGCAGTCTCTGATCTTGGCGTCACGGTGCCGTCCGAGACCTTTCTCAAGGCGCTCGATGAACGGCTCACGACCCGCGTGCAGCAACTCGTATCGGGCGATTTCGCTGGCATCTGCGCTGACTGGTGGAACCATGCCGCCGGGCGGATGGGGCCGGTAACGGTCCGGCAGGGGGATGAGCCAAGGCATGGAAACTTCGTCGGTCTGGGCCCCAATGGCGAGCTATTGCTGGATCAGTCGGGTAAAATCGTCACGATCTCGGCCGCGGACGTATTCATCGGCGGGAATTAGGCCTACATCGCCCGTGAAGGACCGGTCTGGTCAGAATATGACAGGAGGAGAGCGATGCTGCTCGCCCTGGATGTTGGCAACACCAACACCGTTTTTGCGCTCATCGACGGCGGCGAACCGGTCGCCCAATGGCGCGCGTCGACATCCAGCCAGTGGACAGCGGATGAATACGCTGTCTGGCTGAGCCAGATGCTGTCCATTGATGGCACCTTCAAGCTGACAGATCTGACCGACTGCATCATTTCGACGGTGGTGCCACAGTCGCTCTTCAATCTGCGGAACTTTGCCCGGCGCTATTGTGGCGGCGAGCCGATGATCGTTGATGAAAAATCCGTGCCCGGCATCGAGGTGCGGATCGACCGGCCGTCAGAGGTCGGGGCGGACAGGCTGGTCAATGCTGTCGGCGCCCATGTGAAGTATGGCGGCCCGCTCGTGGTCGTCGACAGTGGCACCGCCACGAACTTTGATGTGGTTGGCGAAGATGGCGCGTTCCTTGGCGGCATCATCGCGCCGGGCATCAACCTGTCCATGCAGGCCCTGCACACGGCCGCGGCACGCCTGCCGCGCATCGCGATCGAACGACCGCCAAAGGTCATCGGCACGACCACGGTGGGCGCCATGCAGGCCGGTGTTTTCTGGGGGTATGTCGACCTGATCGAAGGCCTTCTGGCCCGTATCCGCGAAGAATTTGGCGCGCCCATGAAAGTGGTCGCCACTGGCGGTATTTCGTCCCTCTACAAGGACGCTGCCAAGACGATAGATTATTTTGACCCTGATCTGACGATCCGGGGACTGACAGAAATTGCACGGCGCATTCGAAGCGCTTGACGGAGTATTTAATGCAGAACGAATTCATTTTCCTGCCTTTGGGCGGGTCCGGCGAGATTGGTATGAACATGAACATGTTCGCGATCGGACCTCCAGAGAAGCGGCAATGGATCATGATCGACTGCGGCGTCACGTTCGGCGGGCTGGACACGCCGGGTATTGATCTGATCACGCCTGATCACGGCTATCTGCTCGATGATCTGGATGAGGGGGGAGACCTCCTCGGTATCGTCCTGACCCACGGTCATGAAGACCATATCGGTGCGGTGGCTCATCTGTGGCCTGATCTTGAATGCGATATCTACGCCACGGCCTTTACGGCGGAGCTCGTTCGCCGAAAATTCCTCGACGTCGGTATCGACAATCCGCCGATCAAGGTGCTCGACATGAGCGCGCGGTTCCAACTGGGTCCGTTCGATCTTGAATATATCACGCTGACGCACTCTATCCCTGAGCCTAACGCCATCGCCATTCGCACTGAATTCGGCAATGTTCTGCATACGGGTGATTGGAAAATTGATCCATCGCCGGTGCTGGGCGATGTGACGGACCGCACC
This sequence comes from Parvularcula sp. LCG005, assembly GCF_032930845.1. Classification (GTDB taxonomy): domain Bacteria; phylum Pseudomonadota; class Alphaproteobacteria; order Caulobacterales; family Parvularculaceae; genus Parvularcula. The sequence goes on from NZ_CP136758.1 coordinate 1,283,197, forward strand.
AGGCTCGACGCCCTGGCGGCGGAGGGCGTGCTGGCGATGGTCTGCGATTCCACCAATGTCTTCTCCGAAGGCCGGTCGGGCTCGGAGAAGGGGGTGGCGGAGACGCTTGCCCACGTGATTGCCCAGCAAAAAGGCCGCGTGGCGGTGACGACCTTCGCGTCCAATGTGTCTCGCCTTGTGTCAGTGTGCCGGGCAGCCAATGCCGCCGGGCGCGACATCTGTCTTCTGGGCCGGTCCATGCTGCGCATGATTGATGTGGCGCGGCTTGTTGGCCTTCTGCCAGACGGTATCTCGTTCATCGAACCCCATCAGGCGGGCTATCTGCCAAAGGACAAGGTGCTTTATCTCTGCACGGGCTCGCAAGGGGAAGATCGTGCGGCGCTGGCGCGTATTGCGCGTGACGACCATCCTGAGCTGTCGCTTGAGGAGGGGGACACCGTCCTGTTCTCGTCAAAAATCATTCCGGGTAATGAGAAATCGATCTACGAGCTGATGAACAATCTCACAGATCGTGGTGTGCGGGTGATCGATGAATCTGAAGCCCATATCCACGTTTCCGGCCACCCCTGCCGTGATGAGCTGCGCGACATGTATGCCTGGGTGAAACCCGAGGTCTCCGTCCCGGTGCACGGTGAGGCGCGCCATCTGGCCGAACACGGTGAGCTGGCGCTGTCACTCGGCATACCCAAAGCGATCGTCCCGAAAAATGGCGACATGATCCGCTTTGCGCCCGGGGCACCGGAAATCATCGATCACGTTCCGTCAGGCCGATTGTATGTGGACGGAAAAATTCTTCTGCCTCAAGGCGACGGTGTCATTCGCGCGCGCCGGCGCCTGGCAGAAGAGGGGATGATCGTCGTGGCCGTCGCCATCGATGGAAAGTCTCGCCTTATTGCCGAGCCCGAAGTGCTGTTGCGCGGCGTGCCTGTTGAAGACAATGAGGGCGACGAGCTGCAGCCGATTGTAGAATCGGCCGTCAATGACGCGCTGGACAGACTGCCCCGGGCAAAAATGGGCTCGAACCGCGATATCGAAATGGCAGTGCGTCGCGCCATTCGCACCGAATTGATGCCGCGGTGGGGTAAACGGACGGATATTGCCGTCATCGTCCTGCGAGGCTGATCATGGGTTTTGCAGGCGGGATCGTTACCTATCTGGTCATCTGGTGGGCCGTGTTTTTCATGGTTCTGCCCATGCGCGTGAAGGGCCTGTGGGAAGATGAGAGTTCCTACGTAAAGGGCGCTGAACGCGGTGCGCCGATCGACCCGCAGATGTGGTTCAAGGTCAAGCGGACCAGCTGGATCACAGCCATCCTTTGGGTCATCGTCGTGGTGGTCATCAAGTCGGGCGTCATCAGCTACGAGCCCTAAAGGATTTACAAGGACGATTGCTCCAGCAGCTCTGAAATATTGCAGCCTCGTCAAGGTGCGAGGTTGTTTTATTTTTCAGCATGTGCGATGATTTGACGTTCCCAAAATTCTGACCTGACGAGAGGAGTCGTCTATGGCCCAGCCCTCCCCGCTCGACCCGAACGAGGCACCGCTTTCTGATGAGCTGGCGGCCGAGAGGGTTGAGCAATCGGAGAACGAGGCTCTTCAGGACGACGAAAATCTTGCCTTCGACGACCGCATGCAGCTGAACGCTGACTTCATTTGGTCGGTAGACGAAGAAATCAACAATGGCGATGAGTCAGAAGTCCGTCGTCTTTGTGCGGACCTTAGGCCGGCTGACCTTGCCGACCTGATCGAACAGCTGCCCGACGATTCCCGAGGGCAGCTCGTCCAGATGCTGGGCGAGAATTTCAGCGCGGAGACGCTGGCCGAACTCGTCTATGACGTTCGCGATTCCGTTATCGGCTCGATGCCGACGGAGCAGCTGGCAGAGGCCATTGCCGAGCTGGATACCGATGAGGCTGCCTTCGTCATCGGCGACATGTCCGATGAGGATCGGGCGGAGGTCCTTGCCGAGATGCCGGTCGCCGACCGTCTGGCGTTGCAGGCCGCCCTCGACTTCCCCGAGGACAGTGCCGGCCGGATGATGCAGCGGGAGGTGTTCGCTGCACCGTCCTTCTGGACCGTTGGCCAGATCATCGACCGGTTGCGGTCGGCCGAGGAATTGCCAGACCTGTTCTATGAAGTGTTCGTCGTCGATCCCGCATTTAAGGTGATCGGCAGTGTGGCCTTGTCCCGCTTCCTGAAAGCGCCGCGCGACCTGAAAATCGTTGATCTGATGGTGGATGATATCTTCCGGGTCAGGGTCGATCAGGACCAGGAAGAAGTCGCCTATCTTTTCGAGAAATATAACCTGATCTCCGCCCCCGTGGTCGATGCGGGCGATCGCCTTGTCGGCATGATCACGGTGGACGATGTGGTGGAAGTCGTGCGCGATGAAACCGGGGAAGACATGCTCGCCCTGGCCGGTGTTGCGCAGGACGAGCACGGCACATCGCTGTCGGTCCCAAAAATTGCACGCTCCCGCTTTGTGTGGCTGTGCATCAATCTGGGTACGGCGATTTTGGCGTCGTTCGTCATCAGCTTCTTTGATGCGACAATCGCGCAGGTCGTGGCACTTGCCGTGCTGATGCCGATCGTTGCGTCCATGGGCGGGAATGCGGGCACGCAGACCCTGACGGTGGCAGTGCGCAACCTTGCCACGCGCGATCTGACGCCCGCCAACGCGCTGCGCGTTGTGGGCCGGGAGACGGCGGTGTCGTTCATCAACGGCGTGGCGTTTGCCGTGCTGCTCGGGGTGACGGCCGGGTTCTGGTATCAGACATTGGGCGGTGGCGGACCGGGTGAGGGCGTCATCCTCGGCTGCGTTCTGGCTGCAGCCATGATTATCACCATGCTGGCGGCGGGGCTCTCGGGCATTCTGATTCCGTTGACGCTCGACCGGTTTGGCGCTGACCCGGCGGTTTCTTCAGCCGTTTTCGTCACCACCGTGACGGATATCACGGGCTTCTTTGCTTTCCTTGGCCTCGCGGCGCTCTTTCTGGTCGGCTAGGGATCGGTCGCCGTCGAAGTCCGGGGCCGGCATGACGATACGGTCATCCGGCGCACACGCGACCTCAGGATCCTTGTCTGGATAATCCAGGCGGGACAGCAAATGCCGGATCATGTTCAGCCGTCCGCGCCGCTTGTCGTTCATGCGAACAACGGTCCAGGGGGCCTTTGCCGTATGGGTCCGGGCAAGCATGCGATCGCGGGCCTCCGTATAGGCGTCAAATTTTTCAAGCGCCGCAATATCCATGGGCGAGAGTTTCCAGATTTTCAGGGGATCGTGCCGACGCTGATGAAACTGCTTCATCTGCATTGTCTGGCCGATGGCCAGCCAGAACTTCACCAGTATAATGCCGTCCCGGACCAGCGCCGCCTCGAATTGGGGTGCCTCGTCGAGAAAAGCCTCGCACTGCTCTTCGGTGCAGAACCCCATGACCGGCTCAACGCCCGCGCGGTTGTACCAGGACCGGTCAAAGAGAACCATTTCGCCTGCCGACGGCAGATGCGCAGCATAGCGCTGGAAGTACCATTGAGTCCGCTCGCGGTCGGTGGGCTTGTCCAGCGCCACTGTGCGCACGCGCCGGGCGGCCATGTAGTCGCGCACAGCCGAAATTGATCCGCCTTTGCCGGCAGCGTCGCGGCCTTCGTAAAGACAGACAACACGGTTTCCCGTGTCGGCCAGCCAATACTGTACCTTCACAAGCTCCACCTGGAGCTTTTCGAGCTCCTTGGCGTAAATCTTCTTCTTGATCTTGTTGTCGTAGGGATAGCCGCCCGATTGGAGGGCCGTGTCATCGAGCCAGTCCGGCAGAACCGGGTCATCAATATCGAACTGCCGCTGCTGTCCATCGATGGTGAAGGTCACCGGGTCGCCAAAATTCTTGTCGAGAGGCAGCATGGTGGCCCTTCCTGTCAGTCGCGCTGGACCTCGTCCTCATCGATCGGATCAACGCGCTTGATGATGATCGGCTCCACCGGCACCTCGGCGGCCAGATAGATGGCGCCGTCCTTGGCGCCCGTGGCGACACTGCCGATTGCGTCGACAACGTCCATGCCCCCGACAACCTCGCCGAACACGGCGTATCCCGCGTCCTTCTTGTAGGTATCGCCGCTGCGGTCGAGAAACGGATTGTCCTTGATATTGATAAAGAACTGCGACGTCGCGCTGTCCGGCTCCTCATACCGAGCCATGGCGAGCGTGCCGCGGGTATTCTTCAGACCATTGGCCGCTTCACTGACGATCGGATCCCGCGTGGCGCGTTCGTACAGACGGGCGGAATATCCGCCGCCCTGGATAAGTGTGTCGGTCACGACCCGGTGAAAGATGGTCCGGTCATAATGGCCATCGGTCGCGTATTGCAGGAAGTTGGCGGTGGTAACCGGTGCCTCTTCGCGAAAAAGGGCGATATCTATATTGCCCATGCTGGTCTGGATTCGCGCATAGGTGACCGCCGGTACGTCTTCTTCCTGAGCCATTGAGGGTGTGGTCAGGCAGAGAAAAAGGGCGAAGGCGGCCAACAGGCGTGTCATGCAATAATATCCGGTAGCAACTCATCGTGAAGTTTGGTGATTTCGTCCTTCAGGGCGAGTTTCTTTTTCTTCAGGCGCTGAATCGTGAGGCGATCATAGGGCATGCGCTCTTCCAGCGTGTCGATGGCGTGGTCGAGGTCACGATGCTCCTGTTCCATGCGCGCCAATTTGTGGCGGAGGGCCTCGTCATTGGCACCTTCCATCTGCTGTTTCTTGGCATTAGGGGCATTGCCGTGGTCAGCCTGACCGGATTTCCCTGCATCGCCATCAATGCTGACAAGCGTCGGTTTTTTAGGCTTGTCGTCGTCGGTCACGCATTTTTCTCCATGCTGGCGATGTCCCAAATCATATCGAACAGTCTTTGGGGTGCTTCGTCGCCGAGGTCATCGGCTAAGATGATCGGATTTTCAAGGCGATCGGCACAAACGCCAAAATAACGCCGGGCGGTTTCCGCAACGTTTCCATTTTCGCTTGTGCCGCTGCGGTCGGCGGTGAAACCGGCCAGCCGGGATTGGACCAGCTTCTCTCCCTCAAGCTCGACCATCAGAACGCGGCGGCGCAAGCCATGCAGTTCCTCTGTCCGGAACCCCGCCTTCGGGACAGTCAAAAAGCGCCGGATCTCCCGCAATTGCCGCACAGTATGAGCCTGCATGTCCGCGACGCTTTCCAGAATATCATGCACGTCGTCATTGCTGAGACTGTAGCCCCGAAGGGCGCTCCACATCGTCCAGAGGACATTGTTGACGTTATAGCCGTAGCGGTCCTGGAGCAGGAGCAGCGGGGCTTTCACGCCTTCACGCTCGTAGACGTCGATCGACCAATTCCAGAAATCCTCTGCCGCGCCTTCCAGCTTGATTCCCGTCATTTCCGAGCTGGTCACGGGCGTCGCCCTTTCTCAAGATCTTCCCCCCAGCGCCGTGTCAGCGGACTGTCGAGACCGATCAGGTCTAGGCAGCGCGCGACCGACTGGTCGACCATATCCTCGACCGTCGACGGCTCGGCGTAGAAGGCGGGCAGGGGCGGCGCGATGATGGCGCCCATTTCGGCAAGGGCCGTCATGGTGCGAAGGTGGCCCAGATGAAACGGTGTCTCGCGCACCATCAGGACGAGTGGGCGACGTTCCTTCAGGCAGACATCGGCCGCGCGTGTCAGGAGTGTCGATGTGACACCTGTTGCAATCTCCGACATGGTTTTGATCGAGCACGGAGCAACGATCATGCCGCGGGTCTTGAACGACCCCGATGCGATCGGCGCCCCCACATCCGTTGCGCTATACTCATGATCTGCAGGGCCGAACCGGGCGTCCTGACCATGTTCATAGGCGAGCGTCAGGCGCGCTGATTTCGACACGACAAGATGCGTTTCGATTTGCAGCTGTGCCAATTGCTTCATTAACGATAGCGCATATAATGCACCGGACGCACCCGATACGCCGACGATCACACGTTCGGTCTTTTTTGGTGTTTTTTCAGTCATTTAGTTCCCTCGACGTGTAACGCCATATGATATTGGGCGACAGACCGGAACACCAGAATTTAGCAGCGAATTAACCATTTTTCTGATGACTTCGGCAATAGATCGGTGTTCAGATATAGGGGTCTTCAACACGAAAAGGAGAGTCCCATGACAATCGAAGCCCGTTTGAATAGCCTCGGACAACGTCACAAGGACCTCGATGCTCTTATTGCCCAAGAAATACAGAGACCGTATGCGGACGACATTAAAGTCCATTATTTGAAGCGACGAAAGCTAGCAATCAAGGATGAGATGGCGGCGTTGACGACGGACCGCAAATCTGAAAACTGACATTGATTGTACAAAGAAGAAAAGCCCCGGCACGATCCGGGGCTTTTATATTTCATCCGACGGGATGAAGACGGGTTGGGGTATTTATGGTTGGACGTGTCATCCTGGTCACGGGGGCCGCTACAGGCATTGGACGGGCGGCGGCTTTGCGCTTCGCCCGGGGAAAGTCGAAACTGGTCCTTGCGGACCGCGATTCTGATCGCGGCAAGGCCCTGCGCGACGAAATCAACGGCGCCGGCGGCACTGCGACGTTTATTGAAGCGCATCTTCACAAGAAAATCAGTGTGCACAATGTGGTGGCCGAGGCGCTGGACACCTACGGTGCCATTCATGTTCTGGCGAATTGCTCGACTTTCTTTCACCCATCACCCCTGATGGAGTCGACTGAAGAAGACTATGACAAAGTCTTCGACCTGAATGTCCGCTCGACATTTCTTCTCAATCGCGCGGTGGCCAAGGAAATCATCAAGCAAAGCGGCGCGACATCAGACGGCGGGGTCGATACCGCCAAATCATCCGCCATTGTCAATGTCATCTCCAACGAGGCTGTGACGGCGTCTGCCGATCATGCGCTGTTCGCCGCCACGCAAGGCGCGATCATGCAGCTGACCAAGGCGGTGGCGCTGACGCTTTCTCCCTATGGCGCCAGGGCCAATGCGGTCGGCGTTTCGGCGATCAAGTCGGAAATCGATGATGTCGAACTGACAAGTCGGGAGATGCGGCAGGATGTGATCGATTCAACGCCGCTGGCGCGGCGGGGCGAGCCCGAGGAGGCCGCCGCTGCCGTCTATTTCCTGTGCCAGCCCGATGCATCCTTCATCACCGGCCAGACCATCTTCGTCGATGGCGGGCAGATGGCGCAGTATCGTCGCCCGACACCGTCAAAGGATTAGGTCAGGGAACGCAGCCGGACCCTTCTGCGTTGATACGGGGATGTGCACCGGACAGGGGCTGCGGGCCATTGCAGCGACACCCGATTTGCGCGAGAAACTGTTAACTAAACCTCGGGAGAGCTGCCCCTCATGCTATCGTTTCGTAACGCCGTCACTCGCCGCGCCGCCGTAGGGCTCTTCGCGCTGTCCACCGTCGCTGGCTTGGCCAGCTGTGCCTATAACGATGAACTGGGACGCAGCCAGCTCCTGTTTGCCGGGGGTGCCCAGCTGACGCAGGCGGCAGCATCAGCCTGGAACGACCTGAAACAGCAGGAAAAAATCTCTCGGGATACGCGCTACACATCGCGGCTGAACCGCGTAGCGCCCAAGATCATCACGGCGGCCGGCGGCAATCCCGCCGAGTGGGAATATGTCGTCTTTGACAGCAAGGAGCTGAACGCCTTCGCGCTGCCGGGCGGCAAAATTGGCGTCTATACCGGCATCATGGATATCATGAAAAACGACGCGCAGCTCGCGGCGGTCGTTGGCCATGAAGTCGCTCATGTGAACTACAATCATAGCGCTGAGCGCCAGAGCCAGGCCACGATTGCACAGGTGGGCCTCCTTGGAGCGCAGGTCGTCGGGGCAAGCCAGTGCTCGGGTGCCGAAACCCGCGCCGAGGCAGAAGCGTGCCAGCAAACCGCCGGTCAGTGGGTGCAGATTTTGGGGATCGGCGCAATGTACGGCGCCATTCTTCCCTATTCACGGACCCATGAGCTCGAGGCCGACAGTGGCGGCGTGAGGTACATGGCCGCTGCGGGATATGATCCGCGTGAAGCCATCAATTTCTGGCAGGGCATGGCTGCAGCCACGGCGAATTCTGGCCGCCCGCCGGAATTTGCCTCTACGCACCCTGCGACCGATACCCGGATCCAAAATCTGAAAGCTGAAGTTCAGCGGCTGGGCTACTCCGTCAACTGATCAGGACCTTGCCCTGCGATCATTGAGATTGCAGGGCAACGCGCCATATCCCGATCAGTCTTGCTCGCCTGCTTTGGCGAGATAAAGGAGAAGCCATGAGCGAAATTCGAACGACCACAGGACGCGGCCAACGCTATGACAGCGTGCTCGACACTGTTGGTAACACCCCGGTCATCCGCATCAACCGCCTTGCGCCTGAGGGCGTAAACCTGTTCGTGAAAGCCGAATATTTTAATCCGGCTTCATCGGTCAAAGATCGGTTGGCCTTGGCAATTATCGAAGATGCTGAGCGGTCGGGGAAACTCAAACCCGGTCAGACAGTGGTTGAGGCCACTTCGGGGAACACGGGCATTGGATTGGCCATGGTTTGCGCCGCCAAGGGCTATCCGCTCGTGATCACGATGGTCGAGACCTTCTCCATCGAGCGCCGGAAACTGATGCGCTATCTCGGCGCCAAGGTCGTGCTGACACCAAAGGCCGACAAGGGCCTTGGGATGTATAAAAAGGCGCAGGAACTGGCCGAGAAAAATGGCTGGTTCTATGCGCGGCAGTTCGAAAATACGGCGAACCCCGACATTCACGAGACCACAACCGGCCGCGAAATTATTGGTGATTTCGCCGATTCAAAACTCGATTATTGGGTGACCGGTTTTGGCACTGGCGGCACGGTCACGGGCGTGGCGCGCGTACTGCGCCGGGAAAGTCCCGATACCAAGATCATTTTGTCAGAGCCTGAACAGGCACAGATGTTGGCAAGCGGTCACGAACAGCCGCGCGAAGCCGATGGCGGTCCGGCCAAAAGCCATGACGCCTGGCAGCCGCATCCTATTCAGGGATGGAGCCCGGACTTCATTCCGCTGGTGTTGGAAGAGGCCCGCCGCGAAAAGCTGTTCGACGAATTAATTCCCGTCACGGGCCCAGATGGCATGAAGTGGGCTCACGCCCTTGCGGCCAAAGAAGGGATTCTTACCGGCATTTCCGGCGGGTCGACTTTTGCCATAGCGATGAAAGTGGCCGAAAAAGCGCCCAAGGGCTCAAACATCCTGTGCATGTTGCCCGATACGGGCGAACGGTACCTGTCGACACCGCTATTCGAAGCGATCGCAACGGATATGTCGGACGACGAAAAGGCGCTTGCCGCCACAACGCCAGGCTACCTCGTCACGCCCTGAAACGGCTTAAAAGCGCCTTGGCGTGGACACCATCCATCACCGGGCGACAGGGAAGAAAATTGACAATTTCCCTGTTGCCCGGCCGTTCAGTCTGGTGCATATGCAGACCCCTTAGCGACATCGTCGCCCTATAGTGCCGCCTTAGCTCAGTTGGTTAGAGCGCCGGTTTGTGGAACCGGAGGTCCTTGGTTCGAGACCAAGAGGCGGTACCATTTCCCACCGCTTTATTGTTTTTCGTGTTTCGGTGCCGCATGATTGTGGGCGGACCGGTCGTCACAGGCAAAAGGGCTCGTGCATGTCTGTAAGCGCCGACATCACGCTGGGCATCTTGCCATCATCACAGGGCCAGCCCCCCCTGCCAGACCCGTTGGTGTGGCTGACGCGCAAAGAACAGGAACGCTACGCGACCTATCGCGTTGAGGCCGCCCGTCATCAGTTTCTCGCCGCGCGTGTCCTTTTGAAAACGATGGTCGGTGACATTTGTGGGACGTCTGCGCCCAATGTGTTGATCCAGACGGACGATAATGGACGCCCCTTCCTGATGGATCTTCCAGGCCAGATCAGTATCTCTCATTGTCCTGAGTATATCGCGGTGGCGTATGCTGAACGCTTGGCCGTCGGGATCGATGTTGAACGTCAATCTGACGCGACCCTGATCACGGACATCGCCGCACAGATCATGACGCCTGCGGAGCAAAACACTTTGCAGGAGACGACGGATCCTCTTGCTTATTTTCAGCGTGTGTGGACCGCAAAAGAGGCCGCGCTGAAATGTGCCGGGACAGGGTTCCTGACCGACCCAAAGCGTTTTGCGACGGACATTTATCCTGACCATGCGATGGTCCAGGGGATCCTCACAACCGGCGAGGTGGGCGCCTACCATGTGCGTCACCGCGACCTGGAAGGCGGCGCGATGCTGGCGGTGGCGGTCGAGGAGAAACGCCGCGCATCGGCACGCGTCACCGTTCGGCATTATCACTGGCTCAACGTCGCCGACGGTGGCCAGATGGTTGCGGTGGCGAACGAAGATCAGTTCTGATTTCACGCCAGGCCGCAGCGAGGGCCTGTGGGCGTTGGTGAGTCTAACTGCCCGGGGCAAAGAAGTGCCGAATTGGAACGCGGCTGCGAACGTCGTAGGCTAGGCTCGAAACGACCTCGAGCACGGAGATTCTGATGCTGTTCACCTCAATCGCCCTAGCGGCCGGTGCAATCCTGTCGCCGATGGAGCCAAGCGTCGCGCCACCGGCGCGAATCATCATCGCGGGAGACTCAACGGCTGCTGACTATGCGCCGGAGAGGGCACCGCAGACAGGGTGGGGCCAGGCACTACGATATTTCGCGCCTGAGGGGACCGAGATCCTCAACCTGGCCGCCAATGGAAGAAGCACGAAAAGTTATCGCGACGAGGGCCGTTGGGCGGCACTCCTCAATGAGGTGCAGGAGGGTGATACCGTCCTCATCAGCTTTGGTCACAACGATCAGCGTGACGATGCGCCAGAGCGGTATGCCGCCGCGGACGGCGCCTTTCGTGAGAATTTGGTCGCCTTTGCGACAGAGGTTCAGGCGCGCGGGGGGCGACCCATCATTCTGTCATCAGCGGCCCGGCGGCTGTGGGAAGGACCGGCCATGGTGGAGACCCACGGCCTGTACCGAGTGAATGCCGAGCGCGCAGCGGGGGAGGCCGGCGCGCGCTACATCGACCTGGCGCAACTCTCGCTCAGCTATTTTGAGACCATCGGGCGGGACGAAACCAAGGCCGACTTCCTGTGGCTGCCACCGGACCCTAGCCATGTACGATTCCCGGAAGGGGTCGAAGACAACACGCACTTTTCATTTCTCGGGGCGTGCGGCGTGGCCCTGATTGTCGCGCGTGAACTGAACCTGATAGCAGAGCCGGGAGAGACCGAAGGTTTGCGGCCCATGCCGGTCGAAGCCTGCGCGGCTGAACTCTCTCAATAGCGTTGATAGCGGACGGGGCTGCGGACGCACGTCAAACCCGCTATGAAGGTCGTCAACTATCACAACAAAGATAAGCAAACAGGGACGGTGCCTATGACCTTCTATCGGACATTGATGATTGCGAGCGCCCTTATGGGCCTGACGGCCTGTGGTGGTGAGCCGTCGGCCGACAACGACAAGGTCGAGGACGCTGCCACACAAGAGCAGGGCAATGGCTCGATAGCCGCGGAGTCTTTCGGCACCACTGCGTCGGGTCAGGAAACGACGCTCATCACCCTCACCAACGCCAATGGTCTGAGTGTTTCAGCCACCGATTACGGGGCTACGATCATCTCCATCATGGTACCGGACCGGGGTGGTCAACTGGCCAATGTCAATCTGAATGTGGACGATCTGGCAGGATATGAGGCGGGTGCGTCCTATTTCGGTGCTGTTGCTGGGCGATATGCAGGGCGCATTGGCGGGGCTCAATTCACACTCGACGGGATAACATATCAGTTGCCTGAGAATGGCGGTGGCAACACGCTGCACAGCGGTCCTGACGGCTACAATCAGATGATGTGGCAGAGCGAAACTGCCATGACCGATGCGGGGCCGTCGGTGACATTTTCACGTCTCAGTCCTGCAGGAGAGCAAGGGTTTCCCGGCAATCTAGAGGTATCGGTGACCTATACGCTGACTGACGAGAATGCTCTGAATATCGACTACCAGGCCACGACCGATGCAGCCACGCCGATCAATCTGACGCAGCACGCCTATTTCAACCTGAATGGCGGAAAGGGTGATGTCCTCGATCATCTGCTCACGGTCAATGCCGACGCCATTCTCGCGCTCGGGGATGATCTTATCCCCACCGGAAACTATCTGGCGGTGGACGACACACCGTTCGATTTCCGAACGGCGACGGCCGTAGGCGATCGTGTCGATGCAGATCACGAAGAAATTGTTCGCGGCAACGGGTATGACCACAACTGGGTCCTGAACAAGGAAGACGGGGCGCTTGCTCTCGCCGCGGTGCTGACGGACCCCAAATCGGGTCGGCGCATGGAAACCTGGACAACCGAACCTGGGCTCCAGATCTATACGGGCAATTGGCTCGATGGCAGCCTGAGACGGGGTGCACTGTCTTTCACGAAACGCACAGGCATTTGCCTTGAGACCCAGCACTTCCCCAACAGTCCGAATGAGCCGGGCTTCCCGTCGACTATTCTTCGGCCCGGTGAGGTTTTCACCTCCACGACAAGCTACCGCTTCTCAACGGTCGAATAGGCCGGAGAGGGGGAGGCATGGCGTTTCTATTGCCGCCGGTGGATGGCCCGGTGTCGTTGCCGGTCAAAAAACTTGCGAGGCGGCAGCTCAGTAAGGTGCTGGCCGATCTTGATCATCCCTCCCGCTCAGACGACCGGAAGGCGTATCTCGCCCGCCGGCGGCTCAAAAAAGTTCGTGCCCTGATCCATCTTGTGGAAGGCTCGCTCGTCGACTTTGACGAGGTGGATGCTCGCCTGCAGGGGGCCAGCCGCGCGCTCAGCCCGCTAAGGGATGCTGGCGCAGCGATCGAGGTGCTGGCCCGGCTTTACCCCCTTCTCAACGGTCTCCTCACGACAAAGACTTGTGTCGAGCTTCATGAGGCGGTGGTGGGGCAACGCATCGACCTGAGCGATAAAGCTATAGCGGACGCCATGGCGTCCGCACGGGCGTCGATCCAGACAGTGGTCGGGGGCATCGGGAACTGGTCGGTCACGCCGGATACCCATTACACTCTTTTGGACGGACTCCGCCAGACCTACCGAATGGCGCGGCGGCGTCTGCGCAAGGCAATCCGTACGGGAACCGATGAGGACCTCCATGATTGGCGGCGTATGGTCAAATATCACCGCTGCCATTGTCGCCTGATGCAGGAACGGATGCCCGTTATCACCGATACGCGGCGCCACAGCCTTGCAGAAGTGTCGCGACTATTAGGCCACCATCAGGATCTGATTGTCCTTGAAGAGGTCCTCGCGGCGGCGGGAATGAAGACCGCGATCTCAGGTTTTATCGAGGGCGAAAAAGCCGGCCTGCGTGAACGCGCGCTCAAGATCGGTGCGCCGCTGTTTGACAGTAAGCCGAAAGCGTTTTCGGCAGTGCTCTACTCATCCTCAGTGGACAGCTCGACCAGAAAATCACCTTCCTTGACCTGATCGCCGACAGCAAAGCGGAACGCTTTTACAACGCCGTCGGCCGGTGCACGGATGGTATGCTCCATCTTCATCGCTTCCATGACGAGGAGGGCGTCGCCAGCGGCCACGCTCGCGCCTTCTTCCGCGACAAGCAGGGTGATGAGCCCCGGCATCGGCGCGGTTAGCGACCCCGCAGAGGCGCCCTGGTCCGCGGCCGGGACCAGCGGGTTGGGGTGGGCGATGTCCCAATGATCAGCGTCGATCCAGACCCGGACCCCGGCATCTCCCTTGGCAACATGCGCTGTCCGGTCTCTATCACCCATCCGCAAGCGGAGCATATCGTCGGATTGTTGCAGAATCTGGAATGTCACAGATCGGGCCGCGCCGTTCTGCTGCCCCTCCCGCCGATTGGCGGCCGTGGCGCCCGGCTCCACGCTCATTGTCCAATCGCCACTGCGATATTCAAAACGACAGAGGTCGGTAGTGCCATTGCCTTCAAGCCAAAGCACCAGCTTGGACGGGGCATTCAGACGGAAGCCCTTGGTGGGATCCGCGAAAAACGCCGGCTGCTGTGCAATCGCTGCTGCTATCATGGCCATGTCCGGCACGGTGCCGGGGCCGCTCAGCAATTGAGCGTGATCTTCAATAAACCGTGTATTGACCTTCTCACGGATAAAGTCGTCTGCGGCCGCGAGGTCATGCAGGAAGCGCGTATTCGTCTCGAGCCCAGCGATGCGGGTGGCCAGAAGGGCCTGGCGCATCTGCCCCAAGGCGGCGCCGCGGGAGCCTGCATGGGTGATAATTTTGGCGATCATCGGGTCGTAATAGGGACTGACCTCCTGTCCCTCTTCGACACCATGATCAACGCGCGCCACATGGTGGGGCAAATGAACGCTGTCGAGAAAGCCCGTTGACGGGGAAAAATCATTATACGGATTCTCAGCGTAAATCCGAGCTTCGAAGGCGTGCCCGTTCTCGGTAATGTCGTTCTGCGCGGCGGGCAGGCCTTCATCGGCGGCGATGCGCAATTGCCATTCCACGAAGTCGAGGCCGGAGATCATTTCCGATACCGGGTGTTCCACCTGCAGCCGGGTGTTCATCTCCATGAAGTAGAAATCGTCTGCGCCATCATACAGAAACTCGACGGTCCCGGCCCCGCGATAGTCGACCGCCTTGCCAGCATTCACACCGGCATCGAGCAGACGCTTGCGGACAGACGCAGGCAGGTTTGGTGCGGGCGCTTCTTCAATCACCTTTTGGTGACGGCGCTGGAGCGAGCAGTCCCGCTCGAACACGTGGACGACGTCGCCGCGACCATCGCCAAAGATCTGAACTTCAACGTGGCGAGCGGTTTCGATGTATTTCTCCATCAGGAAGAAATCATCGCCGAAAGCCGATTTGGCTTCGCGTTTGGCAGCTGCCAGAGCGTCGGCCATTTCCCGCTGTTCTCGGACGAGGCGCATGCCCTTGCCGCCGCCACCGGCACTGGCCTTGAGGAGGACCGGATATCCAATCTTCTCCGCTGCGGCGCTGAAGGCTTCCGCACTCTGATCATCACCCTGATAGCCGGGGGTGATCGGTACGCCTGCGCGCTCCATCATATCCTTTGCGGCGGATTTGGAGCCCATGGCGCGGATCGTCTCCGCCGTCGGGCCGACGAAGATCAGGCCCGCGGCTTCGACCGCTTCAGCGAATTCTGCGTTCTCTGACAGGAAGCCATAACCGGGGTGGATGGCTTCCGCGCCGGTTCGCTTTGCGGCGTCGATAATCTTGGACTGGACGAGATAGCTTTCGGCCGCCGTCGCCCCGCCCAGGGCCACAGCCTCGTCACAGGCGAGGGTGTGGCGCGCGCCGATATCGATATCGGAATAGACGGCAATCGTCCGTAGGCCCATGCGTTTGGCGGTCTTCGCGACACGGACGGCGATCTCGCCGCGATTGGCAATGAGGAGGGATTTGAACATTATTTGGCTCCTTCAAGCAATCCATCCGGCACAATAGGGCCATAGATATCCAATGAAAGCTGGATGCTGCGCTTTGCTAGCTTTTCCATAGTCTTTGGACTGATGGAGATCCCTTCATTGCTATCATCCAGGAAAAGACCACAAAACACGTCAACCTTCAGTCCTGACGTTGCTTCTCGCCAAAGTGTCTCATCCTCCACAGAATCGTCGATAAGCATAGAGATTTGATGATCCAGATTTCCGGGGCTAACAGCTTCTAGTCTGCGATGAAGGCTGGGTCTTACAGGGGATCTCCCGTCCACAAGAGGTGGAGCAAGATTTTCGTGACCAGGGAAAAGCGCGATGACTTTTTCTCTGTTCAGCTTGACGCCAGAGAAGCGCAACGAAACCACAGTTTTTTGTACGGGTTCGACCATCTCATCACATCCTGAACAGGCCGAAGCGTGTCTCTTCTAGCGGTGCATTCATCGCGGTGCGGAGGCTGAGGCCGAGCACATCCCGCGTCTGGGCCGGGTCGATGATGCCGTCATCCCACAGGCGGGCCGAGGCATAATAGGGTGACCCCTGACGTTCATACCCTTCGCGGATCTTAGCCTTGAACGCCTCTTCTTCGTCTGCTGACCATTCCTGACCTTCGCGCAGGGCGTCGCGCTTGACGGTGGCAAGGACGTTGGCCGCCTGCTCACCGCCCATGACGGAGATGCGGGCGTTCGGCCACATGAACATGAAGCGAGGGCCATAGGCTCGCCCGCACATACCGTAATTGCCGGCACCGTAGGAGCCGCCGACGACCACGGTGAGTTTGGGCACCTTGGCCGTGGACACGGCCGTGACCAGCTTGGCGCCATCCTTGGCGATGCCGCCAGCCTCAGCACTCTGACCGACCATGAAGCCGGTAATGTTCTGCAGGAAGATGAGCGGCGTCTTGCGCTGGGCGCACAGTTCAATGAAATGCGCACCCTTCTTGGCGCTTTCGGAGAAAAGGATGCCGTTATTGGCGAGAATCCCGACCGGATAGCCCCAGAGATTGGCGAAACCGCAGACGAGCGTCGAGCCGTAGAGCGGCTTGAACTCATCAAAGTCCGAGCCGTCAACGATCCGTGCGATGATCTCGCGCGCATCATAGGGCTTGCGGGCATCGGTCTCGACGACACCATACAGTTCCGACGGATCATAAAGCGGCGCAGGGACCGCTGCCAGCGGTTGCCTCGCAATCTCTTGCGGCCCAAGCCGCGCAACGATTGACCGGGCGATGCCGATGGCGTGGTCATCGTCTTCGGCGAGATGATCCGCGACGCCGGACTGGCGCGTATGCACATCCCCGCCACCAAGGTCCTCCGCGGACACCACTTCGCCCGTGGCGGCCTTCACCAGCGGCGGGCCGCCGAGGAAGATCGTCCCCTGATTGCGGACGATGATCGCTTCATCAGCCATGGCGGGGACATAGGCGCCCCCAGCGGTACAGCTGCCATGCACGACGGCGATCTGTGCGATGCCCTGGGCCGACATGGTCGCCTGATTGTAGAAGATGCGTCCGAAATCATCCTTGTCGGGGAAAACCTCGTCCTGCATCGGCAGGAACGCCCCGCCGGATTCGACGAGGTAAATGCAGGGCAGGCGGTTCTCCAGCGCGATTTCCTGGGCGCGCAGATGCTTCTTCACCGTCATGGGGTGATAGGTGCCGCCCTTCACCGTCGGGTCGTTCGCCACGATCATGCAGTCGCGGCCTGAGACCTGGCCGACGCCAGCGACCACGCCGGCGGCCATCACGTCGCCCGAATACATTTCCCAAGCGGCGAACTGGCCGATCTCCAGAAACGCGCCGCCGGGATCGATCAGCCGCTCGATGCGTTCACGAACCAGTAGCTTTCCGCGTGCCTTATGGCGCTCGGAATAGCGTTCGCCGCCCCCGGCGCGGACCGATTCGGCCCGTGATTTCAGTTCCTGGACAAGTGAGGCCATCGCCTCCTGGTTGGCCAGAAAACCGGCGGAACGACGATCGACTGTGCTTTTGAGCACCACCATTGGGCGTTTCCTCTTGCTTTTTGACACGTACCTAGCATAAAGTCAGGTTGTCCGACAAACAGATAATGCTGCTCCGACGACATGGCCGCTGGGCCGTACCGCGAGAGCGCAATGCCCGGGAGGCACGCTCACATGAACTCTGGATACTCCATGACTTTCGGCCTCGATGAGACGATCGAGGATATGCGCGATGTGGTTCGCCGGTGGGTGGACGACAAATTGGCGCCGCGTGCCGCCGAAATCGATGAGAAGAACGAGTTTCCTAGAGACCTGTGGCCCGCTCTGGGGGAGATGGGTCTGCTCGGCATTACCGCTGACGAAGAATATGGCGGCTCCGGCCTCGGCTATCTTGCCCATGCAGTTGCGATGGAAGAAATCTCCCGGGGCTCAGCCTCCGTAGGGCTCTCCTATGGCGCCCACTCCAATCTCTGCGTGAACCAGATCAACATAAACGGATCCAAGGCGCAGAAGGAAAAATACCTGCCCAAGCTGATTTCCGGCGAGCACCTCGGCGCGCTGGCCATGTCCGAGCCGGGGGCAGGGTCCGACGTGGTCTCGATGCGCCTCAAGGCCGAGAAAAAAGGCGACCACTACGTCCTCAACGGCAACAAGATGTGGATCACCAACGGTCCGGGCGCCGACACGCTGGTCGTCTATGCCAAGACGGATCCCGGCGCGAAGTCACGCGGCATCACCGCCTTCCTGATCGAGAGGGGCATGCAGGGTTTCTCGACGGCCCAGAAGCTCGACAAGCTTGGCATGCGCGGTTCAGACACCTGTGAACTGGTGTTCGAGGACTGCGAAGTCCCTGTCGAAAACATTCTCGGTGAAGAGAACAAGGGCGTGAAAGTTCTGATGTCCGGCCTCGACTATGAGCGCGCGGTCCTCGCGGCTGGCCCACTGGGTATCATGCAGGCCGCGATGGAAGTGGTCCTGCCATATGTTCATGACCGTGAGCAGTTCGGTCAGTCCATCGGCCAGTTCCAACTGGTACAAGGCAAGCTGGCGGACATGTACACGACGATGAATGCGTGTCGCGCCTATGTGTACGCTGTTGCCGCCGCCTGCGATCGTGGCGCCACCACCCGCCACGACGCGGCGGGCTGCATCCTTTACGCGGCCGAGAAGGCAACACAGGTGGCGCTCGATGCCATCCAGCTGCTTGGCGGCAACGGCTACATCAATGAATATCCGACCGGCCGTCTGCTGCGCGATGCCAAGCTTTATGAGATTGGCGCAGGCACATCGGAAATACGGCGTATGCTGATTGGCCGTGAACTGTTTGAGGCGACAAAGTAGTATGCAAGATACCTTCACCACGCTGGAACGCGAACCGGTCTATCTCAAGGTCTACAAGGCGATCGAGGAGCGGATCAGCACGGGCGTGCTGGAGGATGGGTCGCTATTGCCGACCGAAGCGGTACTTTGTGAACAGTTCGGGGTCACTCGTTCATCGGTGAGAGAGGGTATCCGTTTGCTTGAGCAGGCGGGCCTTGTGGCCCGCGGTGCGGGCAAGCGTCTTGTTATCGCTCGTCCGCGCACGGCTGATGTCGCGCGGGCAGCCAGCCGCAGCATGACCTTGAGCGGTGCCACCTTCCGCGAGGTATGGGATACGCTGATGGCGTTCTATCCCGAAGCAGCGCGGGCGGCGGCCGTTCGATTAGGGCCAAGGGACGCGGCGGCTTTGCGAGAGTGTCAGGAGGTCCTGGCGGCCCTGCGGGATGACCAGTCCGAGGCTGTTGTGACGGCAGCGGTCGCGTTCTTCGACATTCTTGCAATGCACCTGCACAACCGCGTGATGGCCGCGCTTCTGCAGTCCCTCAACCGCATGATCGACAAAAGTCTGCGCGAGGTTATTGGCCAGACGCCACAGGCGCGGCGTCGCATCCTCGAGGCGCAGGGTCGTATCACCGAAGCCATCGCTGATCAGGATCAGGCCGCTGCCGTCAACTGGATGCGCAAGCACATCGCCGACCTGCAGCGCGCCTATCAAGTTGCTCATATTGATTTAGATACGGAGATCACCTGGTGATTGAACTGAACGTCCACGCTCATCCCTCTAAAGACGAATTGCCGCGCGAGAAACAGCTGGCCTGGACGATGGCCACAGTGGCCGCGGATCCTGTCGGCATCGACGACGATGTCACGGACATGATCATTAACCGGATCATCGACAATGCCAGTGTGGCCATCGCCTCCCTGAACCGGGGGCCGATCAAGACCGCGCGAGCACAGGCCAACGCGCACCGCTCTGGCGGCGCGACGCTTTTCGGCATGGCAGCTGGTCATACGGTTTCGCCCGAATGGGCCGCATGGGCCAATGGTACCGCCGTGCGCGAGCTTGATTTCCACGATACATTCCTTGCGGCGGATTATTCCCACCCTGGTGACAATATTCCGCCGATCCTGGCCGTCGCCCAACACGCGGGCATGGATGGCATGGCGCTGATGCGCGGCATTGCCACCGGCTATGAAATGCAGGTCAATCTGGTGAAGGCGATCTGCCTTCACGAGCACAAGATTGACCATATCGCCCATCTGGGGCCATCGGCGGCGGCGGGTATTGGCGCGCTGCTTGGTCTGGATACGGAAATTATTTATCAGGCCATCCAGCAGGCCCTTCATTGCACCGTCACCACGCGCCAGTCGCGCAAGGGCGAGATCAGCACGTGGAAAGCCTTCGCTCCGGCATGGGCAGGCAAGGTGGCGATCGAAGCCGTCGACCGTTGTATGCGCGGCGAGGGTGCCCCAAGCCCGATTTACGAGGGTGAGGATTCCATCATTTCCTTCATCCTGAATGGCCGCACCGCGCGCGACCGCGGCGACAGCCCCTATGGCCCGGCCTACACGGTGCCCATGCCCGCACCGGGTGAGGCGAAGCGTGCCATCATGGACACCTACACCAAGGAACACTCGGCGGAATATCAGAGCCAAGCGTTGATCGATCTTGCCTTCCGCATGGGCGAAAAGATCGATGATTTCGACAAGGTCAAATCCATCGTTCTGCACACGTCTCACCACACCCACTATGTGATCGGGACGGGCTCTGGTGATCCCCAGAAGATGGACCCGAATGCCAGCCGCGAAACCCTCGATCACTCCATCATGTATATCTTCGCCATCGCGCTGCAGGATGGCGAGTGGCACCACGTGAGATCCTATGCACCGGAACGCGCTCAGCGGGCCGATACGGTGCGCCTGTGGCACAAGATCTCGACGACCGAGGATCCCGAATGGACACGGCGCTATCACAGCCACGATCCGTCGGAGAAAGCCTTCGGCGCGCGTGTCGTCATCACTATGGAAGATGGCAGCGTGATTGAGGATGAAATGGCGATTGCGAATGCGCACCCGCTTGGCGCCCGGCCGTTTGGGCGTGCTCAATATATCCAGAAATTCAAGACGCTGACGGATGACATTCTTGATGCATCTGAAAGCCAACGGTTCCTTGAGCTTGTTCAGCGCCTGCCTGAATTGACGGCGGACGAAGTGCGCGCACTGAACCCGGTCGCGCCCAATGGCTATCTGGTCGAGAACAGCGCGAAGGGGATCTTCTGATGCTCTTTACAAAGAAAACTGCAGCGCAGAAACGCGAGGACTTTCGCGATATGCTGGCGGACGGGAAGCTCCATCAGTTTCCCGGCGCGTTCAATCCTCTCTGTGCGCAACTGATTGAGCGCAAGGGCTTTGACGGCGTCTATGTTTCTGGCGCGGTCATGGCCGCTGACCTCTGCCTGCCGGATGTGGGCATCGCCAATCAGGAGGAGTTCGTCACCCGTGGTCGCCAGATCGCCCGGGTCACGGACCTGCCTGCGATCATCGATATCGATACTGGCTTCGGCGAGCCCATGAGTGCTGCGCGCACCGTCCGCCTCATGGAAGAGGCGGGGCTGGCCGGTTGTCACATCGAAGATCAGATCATGCCAAAGCGCTGTGGTCACCTGGATGGCAAGGAAATTGTCGATACACAGACTATGATCCAGCGCATCAGAGGTGCGGTTGATGGTCGGCTCGACCAGAACTTCGTCGTGATTGCACGTTCCGATGCCCGGGCCGTTGAGGGGCTGGACCAGACGATCGACCGGATGAAGGCGTATGTGGATGCAGGCGCCGACATGCTGTTCCCGGAAGCACTGAAGTCTGAGGCCGAGTTTGAGCGTGTACGGCGCGAGATTTCAGTGCCGATGTTGGCCAATATGACGGAATTCGGCAAAAGCCGCCTTCTGAACAAGAAAGAACTCGAAGATCTCGGCTTCAATCTGGTGATCTATCCGGTGACGACCCTGCGGTTGGCCATGGGTGAGGCGGAGCGCGGGCTTGACCATATTTTGCAGCACGGTGACCAGAACGGTATTCTGGATCGCATGCAGCATCGCCGGGATCTCTATGATCTTCTGCGCTATGAAGACTATTCGAAATTCGACCAGGATCTCTACAATTTCGAGGTGACCGACACCCCGACAAATTGATCCGGTCACTTATAATTATAATCGGAGGAAATGCCCGTGACCCAGGATGTCTATATTTTGAGTGCCGCCCGGACCGCCGTTGGCCGGTTTGGCGGCGGCTTTGCTGATGTGCCGTTGGAAGACCTTGGCACCCATGCGTTGAAAGCTGCGATTGAGCGGTCAGGTGTTCAGGCGGACCAGGTCGAATCGGCGGTGGTTGGCAATGTGCTGCGTACCCAGTCCAAGGACGTATACCTGGCACGGACGATGGCCATCAGCGCCGGCATGGCGGAGAGCTCTCACGCCGTCACTGTCAATCGTCTCTGCGGTTCCGGTCTGGAAGCGATCGTGCAGGCGAGCCAGCAGATCATGCTGGGTGACGTCAGCGTGGCCGTCGCTGGCGGCGCCGAATCCATGAGCCGGACGACCTATTCCTCCAGCACCCCGCGCTTTGGCCAGAAAATGGGCCCCGTTACGCTCGACGATGACATGCTGGCGGCGCTCAGCGATCCATTTGGCTCTGGCCATATGGGCATGACGGCGGAAAACGTGTCTGAGCAGTTTGGTATCGACCGCGCCGCACAGGATGCTTTCGCCGAGGAAAGCCATCGCCGCGCCATCCACGCCATCGATAATGGTTATTTCCGTGAACAGATCGTTCCCTTCGAGATTGCCACGCGCAAGGGTACGACGGTCATCGACACCGATGAGCACGCAAGACGCGACGTGACAGCGCAGGGGTTGAGCGCCTTGAAGCCTGCCTTCAAACGCGATGGTGGGACAGTAACGGCCGGAAACGCGTCGGGCCTCAATGATGGCGCATCGATGTTGACGCTGGCATCAGGTGATATTGTGAAGCAGGGCGGCCTTCAGCCCATGGCGAAGCTGGTCAGCTACGCCCGCGCAGGGGTCGCCCCGTCGATCATGGGCACCGGCCCCATTCCGGCGGTCAAACTCGCGCTTGCGAGGACAGGTCTGTCCGTGGACGACATTGATGTCATCGAATCGAATGAGGCCTTCGCCGCGCAAGCCTGTGCTGTGGCCAAGGAACTGAATTTTCCGGCCGAGAAGACCAACCCGAATGGCGGCGCGGTTGCCCTTGGTCACCCGATCGGTGCGACGGGAGCCATCATCACCACCAAGTGTCTGTACGAGCTTAAGCGGACCGGCGGCCGATATGGTCTCGTGACCCTTTGTATCGGCGGCGGGCAGGGGATCGCCGCGATCTTCGAAAACGTTCAGCGCTAGGAGGAACGATCATGTCCGATACGGAAATCCGTTACGGCCTTCAGGGGGTGGTCGCTGATGACACGGCCATTTCCAAGGTCATGCCCGAATCCAACTCGCTGACCTATCGCGGCTATCCGGTGCAGGATCTGGCGGTTCAATGCCGGTTTGAGGAAGTGGCCTACCTTATCTGGAATGGCGAATTGCCGACGGCGTCGCAGCTGGCGGCGTTTGAACGGGCAGAAATCGCGGCCCGCGGCGCCGGCGATGAAGTGCTGTCCGTGCTGTCGATGATGAGCAGGGATGCTCATCCCATGGACACGCTGCGCACGGCGGTCAGCTTTTTGGGGCAGGCCGATCCGCAGGCGGAGGATGCGACGCCTGAGGCGTTGATGGACAAATCCATCTCGCTCTACGCGAAAATCCCTGAACTCATCGCTGCCGATTTCCGGCGCCGTCAGGGCAAGAAGCCGATCGCCCCGACGAGTGAGCTGGGGTTCTGTGAGAATTTCTTTCACATGTGCTTTGGCAGTGTTCCGAAGCCTGAAATTGTCAAATGCTTCGACATTTCGATGACGCTTTACGCCGAGCATTCTTTCAATGCATCGACCTTCACGGCACGGACGATCACATCGTCCATGTCAGATATCTATTCGGCTGTCACAGGGGCGATCGGTTCGCTGAAAGGGCCGCTTCACGGCGGTGCCAATGAGGCGGTCATGCATATGCTGCGTGAGGTGGGTTCAGCGGAGAAGGCAGAGGCGTGGATGCTCGATGCGCTCGCCACGAAGAAGAAAATCATGGGCTTTGGTCACCGCGTCTACCGGTCCGGTGACAGCCGTGTCCCGACCATGACGGCTGCGCTGGAGCGCATAGTAGCGGTGATCGACACCAAGGAAGCGCAGGATCTCTGGGCCATGTCCCGCGTGCTGGACGATACGATGGTTCGGGAGAAGGGAATCTATCCAAATCTCGATTTCCCGGCCGGTCCGGCCTATTACCTGATGGGTTTTGCCATCCCGATGTTCACGCCAATTTTCGTGATGTCTCGCATCACAGGCTGGACGGCGCACATCATGGAACAGTGGTCGAGAAACCGCCTGATCCGGCCTTTGTCAAATTATGACGGTCCTGCGGAGCGGGCCGTGACACCGTTGGCGACCCGTTAAAACGAGGGCCGTCACGTAGTCGCGTGATGTTATTTACCGACCAATTATGTTCTTAAGAATGCCACGCAAGATCATTAGTCGTTCCTGACAGCGCTAGGCGCTGCTGCCTGGAATGATGATCGAGGGGAGCGAAAAGCTCCCCTTTGTCGTTCCTGCGTGACAGCGTGAAGGATGTAGGCGGCGCCATGGAGATTTTGACGGATACACTCCCATCGCGTGACACGACGCTTGGGAATTTGACCCAGCGCATCGTGCAGGATCTGGGGTCAGCGATCATCACAGGCGAGTTTACGTCTGACACGCCGTTCCCCAATGAAGCCGATATCTGCAAACGCTATGGTGCAAGCCGAAGCATCGTCCGAGAAGCGGTCAAGGTCCTGAATGCGAAGGGGCTTGTCACGGCCCGACCACGCCGGGGGACGCAGGTCCGCCCGGATAATGAATGGAACCTGATGGACCCCGATGTCCTGTCATGGCTACTGAAACGCCGCTTCAACCTGCCGCTTCTGATTGATTTTACCCGCACCCGACTCGCGATTGAGCCCATGGCCGCGCAGGAGGCAGCCCGGACGGGTACTCAAAGCCAGCTCGACGTCATTGAACAGGCCATGCGTGGCCTGAGAGAGGCGCGCATGGGCGCTGATGATCCGCTGAATGCGGATATTCGGTTTCATCTCTCGCTGCTTGAAGCAAGCAACAACCGCTTCTTCTTTCACATGCGTCCCATGGTTGAGGCCGCGCTGCGATTCGCGGTTCGTTTTGACCGGTTGGAGGGGGCGGGCGTGGAGCGCGATCTGCAGGTGCACGATGAGGTCACGCAGGCGATTCTGCGGCGCGACGGCGCGGGGGCATCGGCGGCGATCAAAGGACTGCTTGAGCAGAACCTGCATGTCATGCTGAAAGCGCTCGAAGAGGTGTCTGCGAGCGACGTCAAAGCGACGGCCTGAGACGCATCCCCGCGACTGAGGAGCATCCATCATGCAAGAAGAAAACGTCACCGGCCAAGCCAGTGTCGACCGCAAAGCCTATGGCGTCACCACATCTGGTGAGAAGGTGGATCTGTTCACCCTGACCAACGCAAATGGGCTGTCAGCCAATATCATAGAATATGGTGGGACACTGACCTCGCTGATGGTGCCTGATGCCTCCGGTCAGCTTGAAAATGTCGTTCTCGGACTTGATTCCCTCGAAGATTATGAGGCTTGCGAAGCCTATCTTGGCGCACTGATCGGCCGGTCCGGTAATCGGATCGCCAAGGGTCGCGCGACGGTCGACGGCACAACGCTTGATCTGCCTATCAACAACGGACCCAATCATCTCCATGGCGGACCAAAGGGTTTTCACAAGGTGGTCTGGTCAGGCAAGGCGCATACTGACGATGTTGGTGCGCATCTTGAACTCCGCTATCGCAGCGTTGATGGCGAGGAAGGCTATCCGGGCAATCTGGATGTCGTTGTCATCTATAGCCTGACAAATGACGATGAGCTGCGGATCGACTATCAGGCCCAGACGGATAAACCGACCATCTGCAATCTGACCCATCACAGCTATTTCGACCTGTCCGGTGGCAGCGCGCGGTCGGTTCTCAACACGCTGCTGCAGCTGGATGCAACGCAGTTCACCCCGGTAGACGAGACACTCATCCCGACGGGCGATTTGCGCGATGTCGAGGGCACGCCTTTCGACTTCACCGAATTGCAGCCCATTGGTGAGCGAATATCGGAGGATGACGAGCAATTGGCCTACGCTGGCGGCTACGATCATAATTTTGTCCTGACGGCTGAACCAGACGAGGACGGCCTGCGGGCAGCGGCGCTTGTTATTGATCCGGACAGCGGCCGCGCCATGGAAGTGCTGACGACCGAGCCGGGCATGCAGTTCTATTCGGGAAATTTTCTTGATGGCTCACTGCGGGGGCAGGGCCGCGTCTATCGCAAAAGATCCGGGTTCTGTCTTGAAACCCAGGGTTTCCCCGACAGTCCAAATCAGCCTGCGTTTCCGACGACGATCCTGATGCCTGGCGATACCTATCGCTCGACAACGCTCTACTGCTTCATGACGGCAGATGAATCGGACGACGAAGACGAAGGACATGACGACTGAAACCGTTTTTGTCTGGAAAAGTCTCAATAATATGAGCATGGTTCGGGAAAGGGCCGGGCAGCCTTAGCTGGGGACATGGCCAAATTTCCTTGAGGGAGGAACAATGCAACTCGAAATGATCGACCTGCTGATCGTGGCAGGCTACGCCGTCATCCTGTTGGGCATCGCACTTGTGGTGTCTCGAGAACCTGCGGGCCACAACAAGAATACCGAGGACTATTTTCTCGCCGGTAAATCATTGCCCTGGTGGGCTATCGGCGCGTCGCTGATCGCGGCGAATATCTCCGCAGAACAGATCATCGGCATGGCCGGGTCAGGTTTTGCCATGGGCTTGGCCATCGCGTCCTATGAGTGGATGGCCGCGATTACGCTCGTCATTGTCGGCAAGTTCTTCCTGCCCATCTTCCTCAAACGCGGCATCTACACCATGCCGCAATTCCTTGAGAGCCGGTTCGGCCCGACCGTGAAGTACGTGATGAGCGTCTTCTGGCTCATTCTCTACACGGTGGTGAACCTCACAACTGTGATGTGGCTTGGCGCAACGGCCATCAACACGCTGACCGGTCTCGACATGTTCTACGGCATGCTGGCACTTGGGGCATTTGCTGCGGCCTATTCGCTATATGGCGGCCTGAAAGCCGTGGCGATGACCGACATCATCCAAGTGGTAATGCTGATCGGCGGTGGCCTGCTGATCACTTGGCTGGCCTTGGGCCAGGTGGCCCCATCGGGCAATCCGGTGGAAGGTTTCGCCGTGCTGGCGGATGATCTGCCGCAGAAATTCAACATGATCTTCTCCAAAGAGAATTTCTTCTACAACGACCTTCCCGGCATTGGCGTCCTGTTGGGCGGCATGTGGATCATGAACCTCAGCTATTGGGGCTTCAACCAGTACATCATCCAGCGGGCGCTCGGCGCCAAGAGCATTCAGGAAGCCCAGCGCGGCGTCCTGTTCGCAGGCTACCTCAAGCTCCTCGTGCCGTTCATCGTGGTCATTCCAGGCATTGCGGCCTTCTATCTGCAGCCAGATCTGGCCTGTCCGGGGACGGAGCTGCTGGTCGATCCGGCAAGCTATCAGGCCACCTGTGCTGCTGCCGCTGACGGCGCGGCGGTCAGTCCGAGTTTCGACCGGGCGTACCCGACCATGATGGCGCTCGCACCGGTGGGTATTCGCGGACTGATCTTTGCGGCGCTGATTGCGGCAATCGTCTCGTCGCTCGCCTCCATGATCAACTCGATCTCGACCATCTTTACGATGGACCTCGTGCGGCCGCTGATTGCCCGCGATGCGACCGAGAAGACGCTGGTCACGGTTGGCCGGGTTGTGAGTTTCGTCGCTCTGCTGATCGCGCTGTTCCTGGCCACGCCGCTGCTCGGGAATTCACCGCAGGTGTTCCAGAATATCCAGAACTGGACGGGGCTGTTCACGCCGGGGATCACGGCGCTGTTCTTCCTGGGCATGTTCTGGAAGCGGGCAACGGAGATTGGCGCGCTGGCGGCCGTTATCGGCTCTGTCTTACTGTCGCTCTTCTGGCCTAAACTGTTCCCGGGCATGCCGTTCATGGACCGCGTGGGGATCGTCTTCCTTATCGCCATGGCGATCGGCGTTGTGGTGTCCTATCTCCAGAAACCGCAATCAGAGGAAAAGGTTGTCGATCTTCGTGGGATCAGTTTCCGCACGGGTCCCATCTTCAATTTCGCCTCGATCGCCATCATCGTGATCCTGTGCGGCCTGTATGGCATCTGGTGGTGACTAGAGGCCCTGACTGAACGAAAAAGCCCGGCCAGATGGCCGGGCTTTTTTTCATTTCAGTGGCAAGCTGCCGAACTGGCAGCCGAATCTGCCTAGTGATTCATCGGCAAGACGGGACGCCGAAGAACCTCCCGCAGCGTGAAGCTCGATTCAATCGAAGCGATATTCTCGGTACGCAGAAGGCTTTCCGACAGGAAACTTTCATAGGCCGTCAGGGTCGGCAGAACCACCCTGAGGAAATAGTCGAACTTGCCCGTCACGAGGTGACATTCCATGACCTCACTGCGCTGGGAGATCGTCTGTTCAAATGCCCTCAGGGCAACCTCATCCTCTTTCTCCAGCTTGACGAGAATGATAACGGTAACAGGAAGTCCGAGCACGTCACGATCAACGTCCGTCCGATATCCCTTGATCACGCCTTCTGTCTCGAGACGCCGTAACCGCCGCAGGCAGGGGGTCGGCGAAAGACCGACCCGTTCTGCCAATTCGGCATTGGTCATGCGGGCGTTACTCTGCAAATGCGTGAGAATTTTAATGTCGATCTTGTCGAGCTTCACGCGATCCTCCTGCGTTGCGGACAGTCCTAAGCCCAAAACATGGGGTGCTGCAAGCAAAACGCGCAACATTCGGCCAATAGTATAAGGCTTGCCGTGAGTGACTTATTGCGCGTACCTTTTCGGGCAAGACTTGTCGGCCCGTGGTCGACGGCGAGGACGCATAAACAAAGGTCGTAAGGTATGGTCGCGCGTAGAGATTGGCGACGCAAGGGAAGACGTGAAACGGCCCCATGTTTTGCGGCTATTGATCTCGGAACAAACAATTGCCGTCTGCTGATCGTCACGCCGCAATCCAAGGGATTTCGTGTTGTTGATGCCTTCTCGCGCATCGTCCGCCTGGGGGAAGGATTGGGCAGCACGGGACGACTGGGCGATGCCGCCATGGACCGGACCATGGACGCCCTCAAAATCTGTGCAGACAAGCTGGCCGCGCGCAATATCAAGCGATTGCGCTGTATAGCGACGCAAGCCTGTCGCCAGGCGTCAAACGGCCCTGATTTCCTGCAGCGAATCGAAAAGGAAATCGGACTGAACTTTGATGTCATCACGCCGGAGGAAGAGGCGACCCTGTCGGTGAAGGGCTGCCACGACCTGATCGACCCTGCGGCCAAGGCTGTCATGGTGTTCGATATTGGTGGCGGGTCCACTGAAATTTCCTGGATCAATACCAGCACGGATCCCATGACGACCGGAGCGTGGACATCCATGCCCTATGGTGTCGTGACGGTAGCCGAGCGCCATGGCCATGCCGAGATGACCAGGGCGGAATTCGACGCCATCGCCAACGACGTCGCCTCGCTTGTCCGACAGACATCGGTGCCCGATGAGATCGCCGATGCCTTCAGGAATGGTGATGCGCATCTGATCGGAACGTCGGGGACGGTCACCAGCCTTGCCGGCGTTCACCTCAAGCTGAAACGATATGTTCGCCGTGATGTGGACGGACTATGGCTGACTGCCGCTGAGGCCGCCGCTGTCACGGAAAGCCTGCGCTCTGCCGGTGCCGTCGCACGGGCGGAGGAACCCTGTATCGGTGAGGAGCGTGCCGACCTCGTCATTCCCGGCTGTGCAATCCTGCAGGGCATTTTGCAGGCATGGCCCACCGATCGCATCAGGGTCGGTGATCGAGGCTTGCGTGAGGGCGTGTTGATTGATCTGATCGAGCAATGGCGCCGCCGCTGACACCCCTGAGACCCCTGACAGGGTCATCGCCGGTGGAGGCTCTTGCGTTTTTGGCAATCTTCGCTATTCACCGCCATGGCTCAACCTCCAAAGAAACCCACAAAATCCACCAAGCGCGGCAAGGCGCGACGGACGAATCTTGCCCAGACGGCGCTGGGTAAGGAGCCGGAGAAGCGGGGCCTGTCCAAAAAACCGCATTCGGATGGGGAACAGCTCGCCGCGCGCGAGCTGACGACCAAGGTCAAGACGGCGCGCGGGCGCAAGATGTCGTCGACGCTGTGGCTCCAGCGTCAGCTCAACGACCCCTTCGTTGTCCGTGCCAAGGCTGAGGGATACCGCAGCCGCGCAGCCTATAAGCTCATTGAGCTGAACGAGAAATTCAACTTTCTGAAGCCTGGCGGGCGAATCGTCGATCTGGGGGCGGCCCCGGGCGGCTGGTGCCAGGTCGCCGTCAAGGAAACCGGCAAGACAGGGCATGTGGTCGGCATCGACTATTTGGGCATGCCGCAGGTGGATGGCGCTGAGGTACTCGAGCTCGATTTCCTTGAGGACGGAGCGCCGGACCGTCTGAAAACCCTGCTCGATGGCGAGGCGGACGTGGTCATGTCGGACATGGCCGCGCCAACGACAGGGCACAAGGCAACCGATCACATGCGCATCATCGCGCTGGCCGAGAGCGCGCTCGACTTCGCCGAAGAAGTCTTGAGCCCCGGCGGTGTCTTCCTCGCCAAGGTGCTGCAGGGCGGCAGTGAGAAGTCGCTGCTTGATCGCCTGAAGAACAAGTTCAGGACGGTGGCCCACGCCAAACCCAAGGCGAGCCGAGCGGATTCCGCCGAGATGTATGTCGTCGCCATAGGCTTCATTCCACAAGGGAAGAAATCATAGATGACCATCATCTGCGCCTATCGTGACACCGCTGCGGGCAAGACCTGGCTCGGATCAAACAGCCGTGGGCTGGTGGGTGATACCGTCCTTCCCGGTGATGTGAGCAAATGGACAATTTTCGGTGACTGGGCCTTCGCGTTCTCGGGCAAGGGACTTGTGACGGATGTCATTCTCGGTCTGGAAGCGGAATTTCCGAAGACGGATAAAAATGTCCATGCGGTGGTGGCGCTTATCCGCAAGGCGCTGCGGGACATGGAGATTGGCAAGGAAGATGACGGCGCCATGGATTTCCAGACCCATGGCCTGCTCGTCCACCGGTCCGGCAAGATTTACGACATTGACGGGCATCTGTCCGTCGCGCCGATCAACGAAGACACATTGTGGGCCTGTGGCAGCGGCATGGACTACGCGCTTGGGGCCTCGCACGCCCTGACAGCGCAGTCGATCAGTCCACGCGACGTTCTGAAGTCATCAATTGAAGCGGCAATCGCACTCGACAGCGGTTGTCCGGGTACACCGATAATCGAGGAGTTTTAGATGCACATCCGTGACGCTTTTACATTTGACGACGTGCTGCTGGAGCCCGGTCCATCCAATGTGATGCCCAGCCAGGTGAACGTCCGGACACGGCTGACTCGCGAAATCGACCTCAATATTCCTATCCTTTCATCGGCGATGGATACGGTGACCGAGGCGGAGATGGCCATCGCCATGGCTCAGAATGGCGGCATCGGGGTCCTGCACCGGAACCTGACCATTGAAGAGCAGGCCGAGCACGTGCGGCGCGTCAAACGCTTTGAAAGCGGCATGGTGGTCAATCCATATACCTTATCGCCTGATGCAACGCTCGGTCAGGCCAAGGCTATCATGGAAGCCCGCCAGATTTCCGGTTTTCCGGTTGTTGAAAATCCTGATGAAGCTGGCGTCGGCCGGCTGGTCGGTATTCTGACGACCCGGGATATACGGTTCGCCACCAATCCGGACATTCCGGTCCGTGAACTGATGACCTCCGATGACCTTGCTGTAGTGCGCGTGGGTGCGACGCAAGAGGAAGTCCGCGACATTGTCCATCGCCGTCGGATTGAGCGGGTCATCGTGGTTGATGACCATTATCGGTGTATCGGTCTGATTACGGTCAAAGACATGCTAAAATCCGAGCGTTATCCTGATGCGGTCAAGGATGAGGCAGGGCGCCTGCGTGTTGCCGCTGCATCGACCGTCGGCGACGCCGGTTATGAGCGGGTGGAAGCCCTGATTGATGCGGGCTGCGACGTGATCGTGATCGACACGGCCCATGGTCATTCGATCAAGGTGTCCGAGCAGGTCGAACGCATCAAGAAGATGTCGAGCCGGACCCAGGTCATCGCCGGGAATGTCGCAACCTATGAAGCGGCCAAGGCTCTGGCCGGTGCAGGCGCTGATGCCATCAAGGTTGGTATCGGCCCGGGATCGATCTGTACAACTCGTGTGGTCGCAGGCGTCGGCGTCCCTCAACTGACGGCTGTCGCGGATGCCGCGCGCGCGGGTGATGAAGAGGGTGTGCCGGTGATCGCCGATGGCGGCATCAAATATTCGGGTGACATGGCCAAGGCGCTGGCTGCCGGTGCGGCCTCCTGCATGGTCGGCAGTCTTCTGGCCGGAACCGACGAAGCGCCCGGCGAAGTGTTCCTGTTCCAGGGTCGTTCGTACAAGTCCTATCGCGGGATGGGATCGATCAGCGCCATGGCTCGCGGTTCTGCGGACCGCTATTTCCAGGCCGATGTGAAGGAACAGATGAAACTTGTCCCTGAAGGAATCGAGGGCCGCGTCAATCACAAGGGTCCGATTGCACCGATCCTGCATCAGCTCGTCGGCGGTATCCGCGCCTCTATGGGGTATGTTGGTGCGGCTACACTGCCAGAGATGAAGGAAAAGGCTCGCTTCGTCCGCATTACCAATGCAGGCCTGCGCGAGAGCCACGTTCACGATGTGTCCATCACTCGTGAAGCACCAAATTATCCAAGTCCGAATTAAAATATCAGAGGCGTAGATTATGCGTGATGGTGGCCGTGTATCAGCAGCGATGGAAATCCTCGATGATTTCAATTCGCGACGTGTACCGCTGAAAGTCTGCCTGTCTGATTGGGCGCGCAATGCGCGTTTTGCCGGGTCGAAAGACCGCGCCGCCATTTCCGGCCTTGCTCTGGACGTCTTGCGGCGTCGGGAAAGCCTTTATGCGACCGATGGCGGGACACGCATGGCCGTCGCGCTGGCGCTTCGTCACCTCTGGGCGTGGCCGGTGAAGCGTATTGTGGATGCCTATGCCGACGAACCCCACGGTCCGGGTGATCTTGATGATCTCGAGCTGGAACTGATCGAGCAGGGCATTCCGACACCAGAGGAAAAAAGCGAGCAGGCGGAAGTGCCGGCTTTCGTTTACGACATGCTTGCCCGCGTGTCCGACGATCCGGTGGCTGAGGGGCTTGCCTCTTGCGCGCGTGCAGCGACGGATCTGCGCGTAAACACGCTGAAGGCGGATCCTGAAAAGGCGATGAAGGCCCTGGTAACGGTCGGTGTCGAACCGTCTGTCTACGCGGTGAACGGTCTTCGGGTCCCGGCGCCATCGCCCGACCAACGCGCCGCCGATGTGACGATCACGCCCGCCTATCAGAAGGGCTGGGTGGAGGTGCAGGACGAAGGTTCACAGATTGCGGCGCTGGCCGCGGGCCGACTTTCCGAGGACCGACAGGGAGCGCAGGTTCTCGACTACTGCGCTGGCGGGGGCGGTAAATCGCTGGCCCTGGCAGCATTGATGGACAATCGTGGCCAGATTTTTGCCTATGACAATGACGCCCGGCGCCTGGCACCGATCTTTGAGCGGCTGACCCGCTCCAATATCCGCAATGTGCAGGTCATCAGTCCGGCTGAGGATGTCAGCAAGCTCGAGGAGCTTGTCGGGAAGATGGACGTCGTCTTCGTGGACGCCCCCTGTACGGGGTCAGGAACCTGGCGTCGCCGGCCCGACACCAAATGGCGCCTGACCGAAGAACAGCTGGCGACACGCATGGATGAGCAGGATGAGGTTCTTGGACTGGCAGCCCAATACGTCAAACCGGGCGGCGCACTGGTCTATGTCACCTGTTCGGTTTTTGCCGAGGAAAACGAGGACCGCATCGCTGCATTTCTCAGCCGTAACGAAGGATTTACCCTATCCGACGCCCGCGCCGCGA
The DNA here is from genome assembly GCF_032930845.1 of Parvularcula sp. LCG005. Classification (GTDB taxonomy): domain Bacteria; phylum Pseudomonadota; class Alphaproteobacteria; order Caulobacterales; family Parvularculaceae; genus Parvularcula. The sequence goes on from NZ_CP136758.1 coordinate 1,317,197, forward strand.
TCATTCAGTCCGGCGGCGTGCGCGCAGACAGTGACCTTCCGCCGCTCAGCGAGGGAGGCACTTTGCGCCTTTCACCCCGTCTGACCGACACCGATGGGTTCGGAATCACGCGCCTTCAGCGGCGCTCGTGAGATTTTCGTCTCAGGGGTTGGAATGTTCCGTTATTCGCGCTAAGGCTTGAGTCGTGGACGAACATGTGTTCGCCATTTGACTTCCCACCGCCTAAAACTGGTTATTGGCATTTGCTGTATCAGCAATGTGGTGGGCGAGGATAAACATCCTTCGCAACGGAGTCAGTCAAGAGCAATCAGCGTTATCTGAACTGTCGACAGGGGCAGTGCAGAGTGGGGTTTTCTGAACATTTTGTTTGGATTTGGCATTGAGGTGAACTCAATACCTCCGCACGCGAGAACAGGATTATCAATTTACGCTTATGGCGCAAAATTCGAAACGCGGGCGTCAGAACAACAGACGCCGTCAGGGTGGGAATAATCTCAACCGTTCCATGGATTCCACGGGCCCAGAGGTCAAGATCCGCGGCACGGCAGCGCAGATATACGATAAATACCAGACACTTGCGCGTGACGCAGCGTCTGCGGGTGATCGTGTGCGCGCGGAGAGCCTCCTTCAGCACGCTGAGCACTATTTTCGTGTGATGCGCTCCATGCAGAGTGCGGCTGAGAAGCAGGAAGGGCGTTCTCACGAGGATCGTGGGGACAATCGGTCCGATGATCGTGATGATAATCAGATCGATCAGGACGACGACAATGATGACAATGAGGCCGAGGAGGCGCCGCGTCCGGCCGCCCGTTCGCCTCGTCGCTCAGAAAAGTCTGACAAGTCCGACAAGGCTGAAAAGGCTGAGAAATCAGAAGCCGAGGCCACCTCCGCCAACGAGACTGACGCCAGTGCCGATGATGAAGAGGGCGGACCGAAACGGCGTCCTCGTCGCCGTCGTGCGCCGCGCCGGAGCGCCGAGGCTGGTGATGACGGTTCGGAATCGTCATCAGAAAACGCTGATGAGTCGGCGCCGGCCGCTTGACCGACTGCGGTGTGAAGGCCTGTTTCGGGCCTTCTCTTCAAATGCTGGATGTTGACCGCGGCCGACGGTCATTCCAGGGACGCTTCCATGTCGCCCGACGATTTCGACTTTGTTCTTCCTGAAGAGCTCATTGCGCTTGAGCCGGCCCAGCCGCGCGACAGCTCGCGTCTGCTGCATGTTCGGCCCGATGGTCTAGGCCATCACACATTCCGTGAACTGCCGACCCTCCTTCGGCCCGGCGATGTCCTTGTCATTAACGATACCAAGGTTTTTCCCGCCGCCTTGACCGCCATCCGTCCCGCGCGCGCGGAGGGCGGCGGCGGTGATGTTCAGGTGGACGTCAATCTCCTGCATCCGGTTTCGGAGGAGGAAAAGGTGGTTGTCTGGCGCGCCTTTGCCCGACCCGCAAAACGCCTGCGCGAGGGCGATATCTTGCACTTCGGCGATAGGTTCAGTGGCGAGATTGTCGCCCGTCGGGCGGGCGAGATCGATCTTCGCGTTTCCCTTTCTGCTGATCAGTTCATGCGCGGACTGCATGACGTCGGGCAAATGCCGTTGCCGCCCTATATTGCGCGCAAGCGGGGCACGCGGCCGGAGGATCGGGAAAATTATCAGACCATCTTTGCACGGCTTGAAGGTTCTGTTGCTGCGCCGACCGCGGGCCTGCATTTTACCGACCAGACTTTTGCCGATCTCGAGGCCCGGGGAATCAGCGTTGAGCGGGTGACACTGCATGTAGGGGCTGGCACGTTTCTGCCGGTGACCGCTGACACGATCGAAGACCATCAGATGCACGCGGAATGGGGTGAGGTCACGGAAGAGACAGCGCAACGCCTCAACACAGCGATGGCGGAAGGCCGCCGCATTGTCAGTGTCGGGACAACATCAACACGCCTTCTTGAATCAGCGGCCGTGTCCAAGGGTGTTCTTGCCCCTTTCCGGGGAGAGACATCAATTTTCATCACGCCTGGATATGAGTTTAAAATCATCGGCGCGTTGATCACAAATTTTCACCTGCCCAAATCAACCTTGCTGATGCTAATCAGCGCCTTCGCCGGGTCATCCACCATCAAGGCGGCCTATGACGCCGCCGTCGCCCGTCAGTACCGGTTCTATTCCTATGGCGACGCCTGCCTGATTGAGAAATCCTATGACTGAGTTTTCGTTTGATCTCTTGAGTACCGACGGACAGGCGCGCCGTGGTGAAATCACGACACCGCGCGGCAAAATCCAGACACCGGCTTTCATGCCGGTTGGTACGGCCGGGACCGTCAAGGCGATGCAGACCCGCGATGTGAAATCGACGGGCGCTGAAATCATTCTGGGGAATACCTATCACCTCATGCTGCGCCCAACGGCCGAGCGTGTGGCAAAGTTTGGTGGCCTTCACCGCTTCATGCAGTGGGATGGCCCCATCCTGACCGATAGTGGCGGGTTCCAGGTCATGTCGCTGGCCAAACTCCGCAAGCTGACCGATGAGGGCGTGTCGTTCCAGAGCCATATCGATGGCTCGCGTCATATGCTAACGCCTGAGCGTTCGATCGAGATCCAATGCCTTCTGGGGTCGGATATTCAGATGCAGCTCGATGAATGTCCCCCTTATCCGATTACGCAGGAGGCCTCACTGACTAGCCTCGAACTGTCGGTCCGGTGGGCAAAACGCTCCAAGCTGGCGTTTGAACGTCTGTCCGAGCCCGGGCAGGCGCTGTTCGGTATTGTTCAGGGGTCGGTTTTCGAAGACCAGCGCAAGCGGTCGGCAGAGGCGCTGCAGGAAATTGGCTTTCCCGGCTATTCCATCGGCGGGCTGGCCGTGGGTGAGGGGCAGGAACAGATGTTCCGTGTGCTTGATTTCACGACGCCGTTCCTGCCGACAGACAAGCCGCGCTACCTCATGGGGGTGGGCAAGCCGCTTGACCTTGTGGGGGCGGTTGAACGCGGCGTGGATATGTTCGATTGCGTCATGCCAACACGGTCTGGCCGTCACGGGCAGGCATTCACCTGGGACGGGGCGATCAATATCAAGAACGCGACTTTTGTCGATGATGAGTCGCCCCTCGATGCAGGTAGCGACTGCCCCGCTTCCCGCGACTATTCAAAAGCCTATCTCAATCATCTGTTCCGAGCCGGTGAATATCTCGCGGCGACCCTGCTCAGCTGGCACAATCTGGCTTTCTATCAGGAGCTCATGGCCCGCATGCGGACGGCCATTGCCGAAGGGCGCTTTGAAACCTTCGCTGCGGAATTCCGCGCGCGTTATCAGGGTTAGGCCTCTTTCGTTTCCGCAGAGCCTGCCGTTACCGACGCACCGGGACGATGCCGACCCTGCAGCGTCCGCAGCTGGTCCTTCAGTTTGTGCGGATCCATCGCCCACACGAAACCAAAGCTGACCGCCCCTTCCTTGGTCTGGACGGCGTGGTGGATCTTGTGGGCCTGCACGACGCGCTTGAAATAGCCCTTTTTCGGCACCCATTTCCACGGATAGCGCTGGTGCACGAGGCCGTCGTGAATGACCGTGTAGATGATGCCGTAAAGCAGTATCCCTAGCGCGATGTAGAAAAGCGGTGCCCAGACAAACGTACCGATGCCGAACAGGACAATCGACAAGACACTGAACACCACGGCGTAGTAGTCGTTCTTCTCGAGCAGATTGTTATGTGGCTCATGGTGGTCCTTGTGCCAGTCCCAGCCCCAGCCATGCATGATATATTTATGCGCCCACCATGCGGTGAACTCCATCGCTGCGGTTGTGCCGAACACCAGAAGGATTTTGATGAAGAGGCTCACGTGACAGGCCTCGTCCACAGAAGGGCAGGGCGCGGCGGCAGCTTGCGGAAGAACTGCGATTTTGACGTGGCGCCCTGAAGGCATCCAAGGCCTGCCAGCGCGAGCTTGCGCCGCCGTGAGGTGCGGGCGCGCTCGTCCCAGGCGGCGGTCCCGTTCTTGCGGACAACCCGGCCGATATCGCGATAGACCCCGCGCGCTGCGGCGACCGCAAACCCTGCACGGATGGGCAGACGCCGAACGCCCGGACCGGACGACCGGTAATACCTGTCCGCTTCATCAAGCAGACGCAGCGCCACCGTCCAGACGGCTTCGCGATTGTCTGTGTCCAGAACAGCCTCTGGGGTTGGCTCAACACCCGCTTCGCGCAACCAGTCGGCAGGCAGATAAACCCGGCCGATGCGGGCATCATCGATGATGTCGCGGCAGATATTGGTGAGCTGGAACGCAATGCCAAGGTCCGAGGCACGATCGAGCGTGTCCTGATCATCCGGGGCGACGCCCATGATGATCGCCATCATGACACCCACGACACCGGCCACGTGGTAGCCGTACTCAAGAGTGTCCGCGAGGGTTTCATAAGACCTGTCCGCCACATCCATTTCAAAGCCGTGCAGAAGTTCGAGCGCGTGCTTTTCGGGCATGCCGGTATCTTCAGTGACCGTCTGAAGCGCGAGAAAAGCGGGTTCGATGACCGTTCCGCCGGTCATGGCGCGGTGGGTCTGCTCACGCAGATAGGCCAAATCGCTGGCGCTCGGGACATGGGGCTGACCATCCGGTGTCGGTGTGCTGAACCCCAGATTCTGACCATCGACCACGTCATCGCAGTAGCGGCACCATGCATAGAGCATATGCGCATGACGTTTCATGCGCGGCCGAAACAGAAGCGACGCGAGCGCGAAGCTTTTCGATCCTTTCGAAATGGCCTCGCTAGCCTTGGCCGCGACAATGTCCTGGTCGATCGCCATCGGTTTCCTCTTTCCCTAGACCGCTTTTTCGGTTGCCGGAGACGCAAGCCCGAAATCGTCAATCATCAGACCGGCTGTGGCCTTGGCTGACCCTACCACACCCGGAATGCCCGCGCCGGGATGGGTCCCGGCCCCGACAAAATACAGGTTTTCAATCTCGTCGTCACGATTGTGCAGCCGGAAATAGGCGGACTGGGTCAGGATGGGTTCAATGCTGAACGCTGAGCCCACATGAGCATTCAGTTTTGTTTCGAAATCGGCGGGCGTGAAAATGTGGCTGGTGACCAGATTTTCCTTCAGGCCGGGCAGATACCGCGCATCGAGATAGTCAAAGATCTTGTCGCGATATTCTAGCCCCGTGACCGACCAGTCGATCTTGGCCTTGTCGAGATTGGGGACGGGCGACAGGGCATAGAACCCGTCGCAGCCCTCAGGCGCCAGGGCCGGGTCGGTTGCGGTTGGGCGGTGCAGATAGAGCGAGAAATCATCCGGCAGAGTAGGGCCGTTGAAGATCTCCTTGATCAGCTCACGATAGCGCGGGCCGAACAGGATGGAATGGTGAGCGATTTCCGGAAACTGCTTCTTCACCCCGAAATAGGTCACGAACAGGGAGTTTGAATACCGCTTGGACTTAAGCGATTTCGTCATGCTCTTGCCGCGTGGGGTCCGACCCAGCAGCTTCTCATAGGTGTGGACGATGTCCGCATTCGACGCGATCGTGTCAAAGGACGCGGTATAGCCCGAACGCGTCTTGATCGTCCGTACGCGGTCAGCGGCCATGCCGATCTCTGTCACCGGATCATCAAGGATGATCGTGCCGCCCAGATCACTGAACAATCGGCCCATCGCCTGGATCAGTGCGCCTGTGCCACCGCGGGGAAACCACACGCCCCATTTGCGCTCAAGCGCGTGGATCAGGGCATAGATGGAGGAGGTCTTGTGCGGGTCGCCACCGACCAGCAGGGTGTGGAAGCTGAACGCCTGGCGCAGCTGCTCGTCCTCAATGAAATCTGCAACCCGTCCGTAGACGGATCGGAAGGCCTGCAGTGTCGCCAGTTGCGGTGCCGCCCGGACCATGGACCAGAAATTCAGGAACGGGACAGCGCCGAGCTTCAGATAGCCTTCTTCGAACACGGCCTCGGAATATTTGTAGAAGCGTCTGTACCCTTCAACGTCTTTTGGGTTTTTCGCCCGGATCTGTTCCTCGAGCCGTTCAGATTCCTTGTTGTAGTCAAAGGTGTAGCCATCTTCCCAGTGCAGACGATAAAGCGGGTCGACTTCGATCAACTCCACATAATCTTCGAGCTTGCGCCCGGCATCGGCAAACAGCTCCTGCAGCGCGGACGGATCTGTGACGACCGTGGGCCCGGCATCGAAGGTGAACCCGTCCATCTCGTAGACGTAGGCTCTGCCCCCGAGTTTGTCGCGTCCCTCGATCAGGGTCGTGTCAAAGCCTGCGGTCTGCAGCCGGCAGGCCAGCGCCAACCCACCAAAGCCGCCACCAATCACCGCTGCCTTAGGGGCAATACTCATCCAAGCTGTCCTTCTTCAATCTGATCCCCGCGGCCGGTCGCTGCGAGGTGCCTGATGGCGCGGGAAATAGGCACCGGCGGTTTGCCGGCCAGTATGCGTATTTGATCCTGCCACGTATTTCGCCCTGCATAGAACCGGGAAATAAGGGGTTGGGGCAAGCCATAGAAGCGTTGCAGGACAATATACCGCTCCTGCGGCCGGGCCGCCCGGAACAGCATCCTGTTCAGCATTCTATAAAACCGATGGGTCTGCCATTGGCGCTGGGCGTAGTGCCTGATCATTTCGCTCGCCGCGGCGGTCATGCGCGGAGATGACGCAGCAATGAGATCGGCCAGCCGCACGGCATCCGGCACTGAATAGCCTGTCACCGGATGAAAAAGTCCGGCCCGCAATCCCAGCGGCGCCGGCCCGCCCTCGAAGGCCGACCAGTAGGCGTTGATATCACCGTCCAGAACAATCGGCAGGATGCCGCGCTCTTCTCGAGCGATCTCCTCCACCGTCCAGCCTCGTGCAGCCGCATAGCGAAAGATTTCTTCCTTCAGTGTCGCCGTCGGGAGGTCCGCACCATCTGCGTAATAGGTATCTTCGATGATTGCACTGCGGGCCGTCAGCGGCAGCACGTAGACGAAGCGATAGCCGTCCGTCTGCGGCACAGTGGCGTCCATGATCGTGGGAATGGTTTCGCCGTGTGGACTGCTGAAGGAGAGCTCAAGACCGAGAAATTTCTGGAAAGCGAGGGCCATATGCGGCGAGGGGATCGGGCCGCGTGCATCAAAGACCAGGGGAGCGTTGAATGTTTCCTCGCCACGACCCGTCCGAATGGTCGCCGCTTCAGCTGTCAGATCGCTCACATTGGCGCGGGTGCGAATCGTCAGCGTCGGCAGGCGCTCGGTCAGTATCTGGGCGAAATGCTCGGAGGTGATGGACCGATAGCCGACGGCAATCTCTCTTTGGCGGGCGGGAAACGCGACCTTCTGGGCCGGCCAGGAATAGCTGACGAATGGCTCGATCCATGACAGCTCATCGGCGGTCAGATCAGTCTCATGAAAGGACCATGTGTGATTGCCGCCAAGGGCGGCGTCGCGCTCAAGAAGAAGAATGCGCAAATCGGGCTGCGCCTTCAGCAGGCGATAGGCGGTCAGGCCGCCGGACAGGCCACCACCGGCAATGATGACATCAAAAGTCGGTGCGGCATTCATGAAAACGGATGTGCCGGTTTTCGATCATCCCGTCCAGTCGGTGACAATGCCGCAGAGAAAAGGCCCCGGCGTGCGACCGGGGCCTTTTGTGCAAGAATGTTAGTGATCAAACGGTAGAAGTACTCTCCCGTCCATCTGCAAAGGTCAGGCCAGTCGTCCGGCAAATCGCGTGGCCTATTGAGACCTAGACAGGCGGACCGCACAGGGCGATAAGCGCCTTCAGAACGACAGGTTTCAGGATCAGGCATGCTCGGCTTCATCAAGCGCATTTTCATCTGGTGGCACGACAACACGCTCGGCCATTCCTTCACCATGTGGAAGCGCGGTGCACGCCTTGTGGGTGAGGATGTGCAGGGAAATCGCTATTACGAGGAGAGCAAGCCGGGTTCATTTTCCGGCGGCGGCAAGCGTCGTTGGGTCGTCTATCACGGCCATGCTGATGGCAGCCGGGTCACGCCGGAATGGAATGGCTGGCTGCATCATACGTTTGATGAGCCGCCGACGCTCGAGAACCTGCCGGTGAAGAAGTTCGAGAAACCCTACCTGCCAAACATGACGGGTACGCCCATGGCCTATCACCCCAAAGGGTCCCTTTCCCACAGCGCTGAAAAGGGTAAGGTTGCAGAACCTTATGAGGCGTGGAGCCCCGAAAACGCCTAATTCCGGCATTAGCTGGTGACGACAATGCGCTGCAGGAGGATCGGATCGTTGAATATGTTCAAGCTTGGACCGGTCATCGCACTGTCAATCCTCTCTGTCGGCATGGCTGTCGCGCAAGACGACGTCGCAGCGCCCACGGAAGAAGAAACACGAACAGAACGCCTCGGCTGGACGCTGCCGCCGCTGCCGCCTGAAAAGGGCGAGCCGCTGGGTGAGCTTGATCGGCTGTCACAGTCGGCGTCCGGTATCAGCTTCGGTGTTGATCTCTACGATGCGCGCAAGGACAATCCGCTGAAGCCTGTCTCGGTTACTATCCGTGCCCTCGACAAGATCACGGCGACCTTCACCGACATTCAGATTCCGATCGGCGAAGAGGCTCAATACGGACCGCTGACCCTTCTGCCGCGGACATGCGACAAACGTCCGCCTGAGGAGACGCCGGAAACCACGGTCTTCCTCGAAGTGTATTCCACCAAGGACGACGTTCAGGGCGAGCGTGCCCGTGCCCGCGAAGGGGAAGCGACTCCAGTCGCCCGGTCATCAATCAGAATGGCGGACGAGAAGTCGGCACCACGGCCAGCACTCTTTCGGGGATGGATGTTCGCGTCCTCGCCGTCACTAAACGCGCTGCAGCATCCGGTCTACGATGTCTGGGTGATTGACTGCAAAATGGTCGAGCCCGGCATCTGATCGGGCAGGGCTGCAAAATCAGCCTCGGTCTGTACCGCGTCCGCCAGCAGAATTTGATAGTCATCGGCCGGGACTTCCATCGTGCCAAACTGGACGAGATGATCGTTCTGGAACTGCGTGTCGAGCAGGCGATAGCCGCCGGCTCTGAGCTTTGCGACCAGGTGGACGAGTGCCACCTTGCTGGCATCCGTGGCGCGCGAAAACATGCTCTCGCCAAAAAACGCGCCGCCTATCGACACGCCGTATAATCCGCCCACGAGCGTGCCATCCTCGGTCCGCGTCTCGACACTGTGGGCAAACCCCAGTTCGAACAGTCCTGTATAGGCTTCGAGGATCTGCTCATTAATCCAGGTGACCCGCCGTCCAGCCTGCGGCTCGGCACATCTCTGCATCACCGTGCGGAAATCGGTGTCCGACGTCACGATATATCTGTCCTGACGAACGGTCTTCCTCAGTGACTTTGAGATGTGGAAACGATCGAGCGGAATGACACCCCGAAGTTCTGGGTGCACCCAGTAAATCTCATCGGCCGTCGCATCGTCGGCCATCGGGAAATACCCGATCTGATAAGCCTGCAGCAGAAGCTCGGGCGTCAGTTTCTGCGGCGCGGAATCGTCATCAGGCATGGGTTGATTATGGCCAACTCCCCACCCGACGTCACGCACTCGTGCAGGGAAAAGGGGAACAGGCTGTGAGACCTTGTCGTTAACCCGGTAATAGCGAGGAGATATCATGAAATACAGCCGGTTTGCCGCAATGATCCTGACATCCACCGTCATCATGCTGGGGCTGATGTACCTCAACACCTATGCGTTCGAGCACGTACGTTGGAGCGAGACGCGCTTTTACATGGCCATTCTGATGGGCGCAGTGATGGCGATCATCATGCTCAGCTTCATGCTCGGCATGTATGAGAACAAGAAGATCAATCTCGGCATCTACGCCGGCAGCGCTGTTGTCTTCGTGCTGATGCTGTTTCTCGTGCGCAGTCAGGTCACGGTTGCCGATCGCAGCTATATGAGCGCGATGATCCCTCACCATTCAATTGCGATCATGACGTCCGAGAGAGCCAATATTGAGGACGTGCGCGTGCGCGAACTGGCGGACGACATCATTCGTGCCCAGCGCAAGGAGATCAAGGAGATGGAATGGCTGATCGAAGACATCTCCAGAAATGGCCCCGTGACGACGGAAGCCGAGGCAGCGGAAAGGCCCGTTCCCGCATATGAGGGCGAGATCTAGAACATGCACCAGACGCCGTAGCAGCGGTCCAGAGCGTATTTGAAAAACATGTACAGCGCGTAGTCGATCACCACGAGAACAAGCATGATCGGCAGAGCGATGTTGATCAGGATCAGACGAAGGCCCGTACGGGTAAGGCGCGGCGAGGGCAGGTGAAGATCGTCACCGCCGGTCTTAAGTTGTTTTTTTCGTCCGAACACTCCTAGCACCTTCCTATTGTGAACGATCAGACCACCGCTGACATCGCCGTCGAATGGGACGCTCTTTCCGCCAAGGAATGGTCTTCGCTATTGGCGAAGGCCCCCATTGCGACGTTCCAGCAAAGCTATGGTTTTGGTGAAGTGATTCGCGCGCATCGCGGCGGGATCTTTCGAGTCCAGCTGCTTGCCGATGGGAAGACCGTTGGTCTTGCACAGATCCACACACGGCGCCTGGCCGGGTTGGCCACGCTCGCGACCCTGATGCTGGGGCCGGTATGGCTGGCGGACCATGTGCCGGTCGATATCAAGGCGGCGCTCTATTCTCAGCTGAAAAAAACGTTGCCGGTCAAAGGTGTTCACGCGTTCGTTGTGATGCCTTGGGAAGGCGATGAGGGGCCCGCCTCGCTGGGCCTGAAACAGGTGGTGACGCCCTATCACACGGCACTGATCAATCTCGAGCCCACTGAGGATGACCTCTTGGCGGGCCTTGATCGCAGCTGGCGCAACAAGCTGCGGGGCGCGCAGAAGTCATCGGTTCGAATCTCACCTCTTGGTCGAACCGAACAGCAATATGGCTGGTTATTGCAGAAAGAGCGCGAGCAGCAGAAGCGCATCGGCTATCGCGCCATGCCTGTCGGTCTTGTCCCCGCATGGGCAGAGCAGACAGGGCAACAGGCGCTGTATGGTTGGGAAGCGAAAATGGGCGATGAGCGCCTTGGCGGGATTCTATGCCTGCGGCACGGCACCACAGCCACGTACCATATTGGTTGGGCGAGTGAGGCGGGAAAGAAGGCCAAGGTGATGAACCTTCTTTTGTGGACCGCCATGACCGCCCTGAAGAAAAAGGGCGTCCGCATCCTCGATCTCGGCGGCCTCGATACCGATCACGGACCGGGGATCGCGACGTTCAAACTGGCCAGCGGGGCCCGGCTCGTGTCGCAGCCCGGGACGTTCCTCTTGCGAGCGGGCTGGCGGTAGGGCATCCCTCTCTCAAAACGAGAAGTGGAAACGCCCCATGACCTATCCGATCCAGTACGACATGAAGGGCCAGTCCTGTTTCATGTCCGGGGCAACCTCCGGCATCAACGAGCAGATCGCGCGCCGCTTCGCCGAAGCGGGGGCAAACATCTTCGTGATCAGCAGGTCGCCGGAAAAAGTGCAGCGGACAGTCGACATGCTGAAAGAGGCAGGCGGCGAGGCGTCCGGCTCCCCCGTCGACGTGCGTGACTATGATTCGGTGGTGTCAGCGGTCACCCGGGCACAGGCGACTTTTGGCAACTTCGACGTCGTGTTCGCTGGCCAGGCGGGCAATTTTCCCGCCGGCGCGGCGCAGATGTCGGCCAATGCCTTCAAGTCGGTGATCGACATCGATCTCCTCGGCACATTCAACGTTTTCCGCGCCACGATTGAGCACGCGAAAAAGCCCGGGGCCAGTTATCTTGCCATCTCTGCGCCGCAGGCGACGCGTCCCTGGCTGTTCCAGTCCCATGTTTGTGCCGCGAAGGCCGGCGTGAACATGCTCATCAAGTGCTGCGCCCTTGAATGGGGCGCCAGCGGTGTTCGCGTCAATGCGATCTCGCCTGGTCCTATCGATGGCACCGAAGGGATGGAGCGTCTCGCACCAACGGAAGAATTGAAGGCAAAAGTTGCGGATGCTGTGGCCATGAAACGCATGGGCAATCGTGACGACATTGCCGAAGCGGCGCTGTGGCTGTGCTCGCCAGCCGCGTCTTACGTCACGGGAACCGTGCTTGAAGCCGAGGGCGGAATGACGCTCGGTGACGCGACGAATGCCATGAAACTCTAAAAAAGCGAGCAGAACGCGAATTTCGCACTGCACCTAAGCGGTTATCGGGTCCAGACCCGTTGCGCGAAGGGCCGTGCATGGATAGACCCCAGCGACTAATTTCGGAGGCTGTGCCCGTATGACGATCCAGGTTTTGATGCCTGCCCTTTCTCCCACCATGGAAGAGGGCACCCTTGCCAAATGGCTCAAGAAGGAAGGCGACACCGTTTCTTCCGGTGACATTCTCGCTGAAATCGAGACCGATAAGGCGACGATGGAAGTCGAGGCTGTGGACGAGGGCACGATCGGGAAAATTCTCGTCGCCGAGGGCACTGAGAATGTGAAGGTCAATGCGCCGATCGCCATTCTTCTCGAAGAAGGCGAAAGCGCCTCTGACATCTCCGAAGATGACATGAGCGCGCCGGGCAATGAGAATCCGTCGCCGCAAGTGGCCGATACCGAAACTTCGGCTGATGACGCGGAAGCCGTGGCTGATGCGCCGCCATCCATGACCAATCTGGCGGCCGCCGAGCCTGAAATTCCTGAAGGCACCAAGATGGTCGAGATCGTGCTGCGCGATGCGCTGCGTGACGCCATGGCCGAGGAAATGCGCCGCGACGCCGACGTGTTCGTGATGGGCGAAGAAGTTGCCGAATATCAGGGGGCCTACAAGGTCACCCGCGAACTGCTGCAGGAATTCGGTGAGAAGCGCGTCGTCGATACTCCGATCACGGAATACGGCTTTGCCGGTCTGGGTGTCGGGGCGGCGTTCGCCGGTCTGAAGCCGATCGTCGAGTTCATGACCTTCAACTTCGCCATGCAGGCGATCGACCATATCATCAACTCGGCCGCCAAGACGCGCTACATGTCCGGCGGTCAGATGGGCTGCCCGATCGTGTTCCGTGGCCCGAATGCTGCGGCCTCACGCGTGGCTGCACAGCACAGTCAGGACTATGCACCATGGTACGGCCACGTCCCCGGTCTGATCGTCATCGCGCCGTATTCGGCGATGGACGCCAAGGGCCTTCTGAAAGCCGCCATCCGCAACCCGAACCCGGTCGTCTTCCTCGAGCACGAACTGCTCTACGGGGAGAAGGGCGAAGTGCCGGAGATGGATGACTTCGTCCTGCCGATCGGCAAGGCCAAGGTTGCCCGCGAAGGGACCGATGTGACCATCGTCTCCTATTCACGCGGCGTCATGTTCGCGCTTCAGGCGGCTGAGAAACTGGCCGAAGAGGGCGTCTCGGTCGAAGTGGTCGATCTGCGGACAATCCGTCCGATGGATACAGAAACCATCATCAAGTCGGTCAAGAAGACCAACCGTCTTGTCACCGTAGAAGAAGGCTGGGGCCCAATGGGCGTCGGCGCGGAAGTGGCGTGGCGGGTGACGAATGAAGCCTTCGACTATCTCGATGCGCCGCCTGTTCGGGTGACACAGGAAGACGTCCCTCTGCCTTACGCAGCCAATCTCGAAGTGCTCAGCCTGCCTAACGCTGACAAAGTCGTGAAAGCTGTGAAAAAGGTCATGTACACGGACTAAGTGCCGGGAAGGACGCCAGCGGGATGTTCGATTTTCTGTTCAATACAAAAGGGCGGATTTCCCGCAAGGGCTATCTGCTGGCATTTCTGTTACCTTACATTGCGTTGGCGGAGATTTTGCCGCGCATCCTTCACGCCATGGGTCTGACCAGCGGTATAGTTATCGTCTTCTTCGGACTTTTATCCCTGTTCTACCTGTGGCCAAAGGTCTTCGCTGTTCCCGTTCGGCGCTTTCATGACATGGGCCTAACAGGGTGGTTCCATGCGGGTGTTCTCGGGTTGGTCATGCTGGCTCTCATCATCATGCTTCAGGGCATTTTCAATGAGATAGGTGACTTGGTCGCGTTTTCAGAGATAGATAATCAGCAGCAGCAGACCGCAGTCACGGCCGCCATGGAAGAAAGCGGGCGCTTCAAGTTGGGCCTCATCCTCTTTAACAGCGTTTTCCTGCTGGAGGCACTTCTGTTTGCGATCAAACCAGGCACTCCGGGACCCAATAAGTTCGGCAATGATCCGCTCGAATCGGGCCGGGGGTATGCGGATTGATGCGCATCTTGCGGTTTCTCTATTCTCTGGACGGACGGGTGTCGCTGAAAGGCATCTGGCTTTTCACCATCAGCGCTGCCGTGGTGCTGCAACTCCTGCCGCGCCTGTTGGCCAGTGCGCCGATCGCGATCGCAACTGCCATCGTCGGCATGGTCAATCTGGCGCTGATCTGGCCGAGCGCCATTGCCGTCCCCGTCAAGCGGTTTCACGACCTTGGACGGTCCGGCCGCTGGGCGTTCATTCTCTTCGCAGGCGCCGCTCTGGGAATGATTTTCATCTTCATGGACCTTGCGAGCCTTGCGCCGACGGTCGGCATGACCGGCCTTGAGGCCCTTCTTAATTTTGATGCCTATTACGCCGCGATGACGCAGCAGCCCGTTATTGGCGATGACCCCGCCGGGCTGACAGCCATCGGCTGGGGCGGCTTTTCGCTGGCCCTTATCTTTTCGATCATTGGCTTCGGGATCACCCACTTGATCCCGGGCGAGAAAGCAGACAACCGCTTCGGGCCACGCCCCGAACGGTTCTACACGTTCCCTTCGCGATAGGAGAAGAAGACATGCCAACCCCAATTTTGATGCCCGCCCTGTCGCCCACCATGGAAGAAGGCACGCTCTCCAAATGGCTGGTCAAGGAAGGCGACACGGTGTCTTCCGGTGACGTGATCGCCGAGATTGAAACCGACAAGGCAACGATGGAAGTCGAAGCCGTCGACGAAGGCAAGATCGGCAAGATCGTCGTGGCCGAAGGCTCTGAAAACGTGAAGGTCAATGAGCTGATCGCTGTCATTCTCGAAGACGGCGAGAGCGCAGATGATATTGATATCTCAGTGCTTGGCGGTTCATCGGCTGGCGGTGAGAAGAAATCGGAAGAGGCCTCGCCTAAAAAAGAAGCAGACGCATCGCCCGCACCGGCGCCCGGTCCAACGGCCGCGCCATCGACGGCGGGATCAAGCGCGCCTGCATCCTCGGACAAAGGTGGCCGGGTCATGGCATCGCCATTGGCCAAGCGCATGGCGAAAAACGAGGGGCTCGACCTTTCGGCGATCAAGGGCACAGGTCCCCATGGTCGGGTCGTGAAGCGCGACATTGAAAAAGCACTGAAGGACGGCACGGGCAAAGCCGGCGCAGCATCGGCCGCCGCGGCACCTTTCTCTGCGCCAGCGGCCGGCGTCGATGCACGCCTTTATCCGGCGGATTCCTACGAAGCGATCAAGAACGATGGCATGCGGAAGACGATCGCCAAGCGTTTGAACCAGAGCTTCAACTCAGAGGTGCCGCACTTCCCGCTGAACGTGGATGTGGAATTGACGAACCTTCTGGCCGCGCGCGAAGCCCTGAACGCCATGTCTCCGCCAAAAGGTGAGGATGGCTTCTACAAGATCTCGGTCAACGACTTCATCATCAAGGCGTCGGCCGCCGCGCTGATTGCTGTTCCTGCGGCCAACGCGACCTACACGGATGATGCAATCCTGCGCCATAAGCATGCCGATATTGGCGTGGCTGTGGCCATCGATGGCGGCCTGATCACGCCGATCGTCTGGAAGGCCGAAACCAAGGGCCTGAAAGAGATCTCTGCCGAGATCAAGGACATGGCCGGTCGCGCACGATCCAAGAAACTGAAGCCTGAAGAATATCAGGGCGGCACGTTCGCCGTGTCGAACCTTGGGATGTTCGGCATCACCAGCTTCTCCTCCATCGTCAACCAGCCCCATGGTGCCATCATGTCGGTCGGTGCCGGAGAGGAACGGGCGGTTGTCCGCGATGGCCAGATCGTCATCCGCAACATGTGCACGATCACGCTGACCTGCGATCACCGCGTGGTGGACGGCGCTGTCGGTGCGCAGTTCATTTCGGTATTCAAGAAGTTCGTCGAAAATCCATCGACCATGCTGCTCTAGGTCAACGCAGCGCTCCAATGCAAAAACCCCCGCTGCGGCGGGGGTTTTTTATTGCACAATTTTCGGTGGTTATTCCGCGGGCTGATAGGTGTCTGCGCGATGACGGCGCTCACTCGCTTCCTGATGCAGCTTGAACAGCATGTTCGACCCGGTCCGGGTGAAGAGGAAGGGGAACAGGCCATGCAAGAGGCAGGCGACACCCGCAATAATCATGCGGGTGCCAATACTGGAGGCCCCGTTCAGGTGCTGAAAATAGGATTCACCGACACTCGTCGGATGTGCCTTGAACTTGTCTACGATCGCCACGCCGCCACCCCATCAGTAATGCTGGGCTAAAGGCTAGAAATGCTCAACGTCGCCGTCAAGAGCGGTTTCTGCTGAGACTTATTCACTCGGCTCGCAGTCTGTCGTCTGAGAGATATTCGAATAGCAGGTCTGGAAGATGACATCATGCATCATCCGGCCCGGCATCATCGCAAAAAAGCCCGCTATGATGAGGCCACCAATATAGCTGATGATGAAAGGGCGCGCGTGCTTACGCAGTTTTGGTCCGCCCTGCATGATGCGTCTCACGCCGTGAATTAAGGCGAAGAACGTCGTCAGAGTGAGAATGTGAATCCAGCTGAATCGGTGCCACCAAGGGTCACCAGGTTCGACAGGATGCTGGATGAAGGCGGAGCTGATGACCACACCGAACATCAGAACGACCCAGATCACGCCGATTGTCCGGTGCGGAAGGGTGCCCTTGGGCATGATCAGCTGGATCGTTCCGAGGAAGAAAGCCAATATGGCCGCAATGGCGTGCACCTGGATGTGTACGGGCGCAGCCCAAAGAAGATCCAGATTCATTTTAGCGCCCCCATTCCACAGCCCAAGGCTAACCCGGACTTTTCGCGCCAAGCAAGAGATAATCAGGCTTTGCCTTGATAGCCGATTTGCCGTTAGACACGCCCGAACGAAGAAAGAGGATCCTCATGGCGGATAAATTCGACCTGATCGTGATTGGTGGCGGCCCTGGCGGTTACGTGGCGGCCATTCGTGCAAGCCAGCTGGGCATGAAGACGGCACTTGTAGAAAAAGAACACATGGGCGGCGTCTGTCTGAACTGGGGCTGTATCCCCACCAAGGCGCTGCTGCGGACGGCCGAAGTCTACACCAACATGAAACATGCGTCGGCATTCGGTCTCAAAGCGGACAATATCGGCTTTGACCTCGACGCCGTCGTGAAGCGGTCCCGCACCGTCGCTGGCCAGCTATCCAAAGGTGTCAGTGGCCTGATGAAAAAGCACAAGGTGCAGGTCTTTGATGGCACAGCCAGTATCGCGGCCGGACCAAAGGTCAATGTTGCGGGCAAGGACGGCAAGTCGACCACCATCGAGGCCTCCCACGTCATTATCGCTACGGGTGCCCGCGCACGGACAATTCCTGCGGCCGGGCTGGAGCCAGATGGCAAGTTTATCTGGACAGCGCGCGAAGCAATGACCCCCGACATCATGCCTGAACGCCTGCTTGTGATCGGGTCCGGTGCGATCGGCATTGAGTTCGCCAGCTTCTACAATGCCCTGGGGTCGAAGGTAAAAGTGGTCGAGATGCTCGACCGGATCTTGCCCGCTGAAGATCCTGAAATCTCCAAATTCGCCGAAAAATCCTTCAAGAAGCAGGGCTTTGAGATTGCAACCGGTGCCGCAGTCGAAAAGCTCGACAAGGGCAAGGACACGATCACAGCCCACATCAAGGGCAAGGACGGCAAAGTCGAAAAGCAGGAATTCGACCGCGTGGTTCTTGCCATCGGTATTGTGGGCAACACGGAGAATCTGGGCCTCGAGAAAGTCGGCGTGAAAACCGACCGCGGCCACATCGTTGTGAACGAATGGCTCGAGACCGGTGTGAAGGGCGTCTACGCCATTGGCGACGTGGTCGGCGCCCCGTGGCTCGCGCATAAGGCGTCCCATGAAGGCGTGCTCTGCGTTGAGAAGATTGCCGGTCTGAAGGGCCTGCATCCGATGAACAAGAAGCTCATTCCCGGTTGTACCTATTGCCAGCCTCAGGTCGCTTCGGTGGGCCTGACGGAAGAGAAAGCCAAAGCCGCAGGCCACAAGGTCAAGGTTGGACGCTTCCCGTTCATCGGGAACGGCAAGGCTATCGCGCTGGGTGAGCCAGAGGGCCTCGTAAAGACCGTCTGGGATGAGAAAACCGGCGAGTTGCTCGGTGCGCATATGATCGGGGCCGAGGTGACCGAGCTGATCCAGGGCTATGGTATCGGCATGACCATGGAAGCGACGGAAGAAGACTTCTTCCACACCATTTTCCCACACCCGACCCTGTCGGAAATGATGCACGAGAGTGCGCTCGACGCCTACGGACGCGTCGTCCACATCTGATGCCTATCGGCCGAGGAACAATGTTCATTTTGTTGGACTTTGCGCCTCGGCCTTCATACATAGGGTGAAACAACAGGAGACACCCATGTCATTCGAAGGCAAATACAGCGTCACGATCGATACCCCGATGGGCCGTCAGGAGGGCACGCTCGACCTCGCTCAGGCGGGTGATGAGCTGACCGGCACCATGGCCGCCATGGGCGACAGCTCTTCCATCAAGAACGGCAAGGCTGACGGCGACACCGCAAGCTGGGAAGTCGACATCACCAAGCCGATGCCCATGACCTTGACGTTCAATGGGACCAAATCGGGCGATGCCATCAATGGCACAGTAACGCTCGGTGCGTTCGGTCAGTCGACATTCTCAGCGACCGCCGCCTAAGCCGGCTTTCATACACTTGATCTGAAACGCGCTTTTCGAAGGGAAAGCGCGTTTTTTCATATCGTTTTAACGGGCAAGAAAGCCTCAGAAGCTAGCATCCTCGCATCTCGCGGGAGTTTATGCGTGCTCACAGTTGACGAAATTGATCTTCCAGCGCCTGTCATGCGGCGTCTGCGGGAGAGGGCGGCATTTTCAGACAGTTTTGCCCGATTTCGCCATGAGCACCTGACAGGCTTCCGTCAGCCGATTGCCGCAGTGGCCGCCGTCATTGGCCCAATCCTGATCGCCTTCACCTATCTGGCCAGCGACTTCTTCACGATGATCGAGGTCGCCGTTACTTTTTCGGTGATCACCTGCCTTTTTCTGGTCTGTGCGTGGATTATCAATCGCGACGCCATTACCAACGCCTATTACCGCAGCACGGAGGCGCGCCGCGCGGCGCGTGACGATCTGCGCATAGGCCGGGCGGAGCATATGGACATGGTGCTGAAGCGCAGCCCCATCTTCTATGAGCATGCCGAAGGCGTTCTCGTCCTTGCGGAAGCGGGGCCCGATAAGACCGTTTTCTTCGACATTGACAGCGAAGGGGATGACGCGCGCTGGTTCCTCTATGTGAACGGCGACATGCACAGGGAGCACTGGTCGTGGCTGCGCCTTGGCGGTTCCGGTCGGGTGGCCCAGTTCGAGGCCAGTGGTCGTCGTCTCATTTCAATCGGAGAGCCGCCCTATTTGGAAGGCGGTGATACTTGGGACGGCATCGGCATGGCGCTTGGCGATCCCCATGACGGTGACCTGATCGACCTGAGTTTCGATGAAGCGCGGATGACCATCTCCCGGCTTCTCTGATCGCGACATTCTGGCCAAATCTGTTCTTTTGCGGCGCAATACCGCACGATCTCGTTTGCCCATCCGCTGCGAAGCCGGTAGGAGGGGCAAAATTCTGGGAAGGACCTTACGTATGGCCACTTCGACGCCGTCCAATCTGACCGCGACAAAAGACGAACTGCTTGAATACTACCGGATGATGCTCCTGATCCGCCGGTTCGAGGAAAAAGCAGGCCAGCTTTACGGGATGGGCCACATCGGTGGTTTCTGTCACCTCTATATCGGGCAGGAGGCTGTCGTCACCGGTCTTGAGGCGCTCCGCAAGGAAGGCGACCAGGTCATCACCGGTTACCGTGACCACGGCCACATGCTGGCCTGCGGCATGGATCCGAAAGGCGTGATGGCCGAGCTGACCGGTCGCGAGGGGGGCTACTCCCGCGGCAAGGGCGGCTCCATGCACATGTTCTCCAGCGAGAAAAAATTCTACGGCGGCCACGGAATCGTCGGTGCGCAGGTGCCAATCGGTACGGGCCTCGCTTTCGCCAACAAGTTCCGTGAGAACGACAATGTCAGCTTCACCTATTTCGGTGACGGCGCGTCGAACCAGGGCCAGATTTTCGAAGCCATGAACATGGCTGAGCTATGGTCTCTGCCAGTCGTCTTCATCATCGAGAACAACCAGTATGCCATGGGGACTGCCGTCAAGCGGTCCCACGCGGACACGCATCTTTATCGCCGCGGCGCCAGCTTTGGCATTCCGGGTCGTGAAGTGGACGGCATGGACGTTCTGGAAGTTCGCGAAGCCGGCCGTGAGGCTGTGGAGCATGCGCGGACAGGTGGCGGGCCCTTCGTTCTTGAGATGAAGACCTATCGCTATCGCGGCCACTCCATGTCCGACCCGGCGAAATACCGGACTCGCGAAGAAGTCGACGAAATCCGTACGCAGTCCGACCCGATTGAGCGCTGCAAGGCGCGCATCATGGCCGGTGACTTCGCGACCGAAGAGGAACTCAAGGAAATCGACAAGGAGATCAAAGCGACCGTCAAGGAAGCCGCAGACTTCTCTCTTGAGAGCCCGGAACCGGATCCGAAAGAGCTCTACACGGACGTGTTTGCCGATATTTCGACGCCAAACATGGCTGCAGAATAGCGCACAAATTGCTCCATTCGAATCAGTTTGGGCCGTCATCCTGGAAATGGGTGGCGGCCTTTTTTCGTCACGGCGAAAAACAGTCGAAATTTACCTAGATTAATCAGACTTTTGCAAAATGGCAGTTTCGGGGGTTCCCTCGCTCAACCTTAAGAGGTCAGATTTGTCTGACTTAAGCTCTGGGAGGTAGTGAAAGTGAATTTTCTGAAGACCGCTTCTAATACGATCGGTTTCAAATCGTTAAAAGCAAACTCGACGACGATGACGGAAATTTACACAGAATATTGTGAGCTCGGCGAGCGCTTGGGGGCACTCGCCGAGATAGGTCCATGCGATTTGGACTCGAGCGCTTGCACCGAAGAAAACGAGCTTTTGGTGCGTCAGGAACAGTTGAAAGAAGCTGCCGCGGCGCTTCACTGCACTGATGCTCACGACATCCTCCTCAAGCTGCAGATATGGAAATGGGAGATGGCGCCCAACGATGTGTCGATGGATTCGACGTCCGACGATCTGGTCCTGTCGGTCAGCCGGGATCTCGAATGGTTGAGTTACGCCAGGCAATTGAGTGATGAATCGTAGGCGTATCGTCTTATATAGGGCAATCTGACAGTAACGGAGTATTGCCCTATGACGTCTTCTCGGACCGTAAAGATCATCCATCCATCGTATCGCGATGATATTGGGAATTTGACGACACGGCGGCCGCTACCCGGTGATCGGGTCGAACAGATATCGCCGTTTCTGTTTCTGAACCATCACGGTCCGCAGACCTATTCGGCGAACAATAATGGCCTCCCATTCGGGCCTCATCCCCATCGGGGCTTTGAGACCGTCACATTCATTCTTGATGGCTCACTGATGCACAAGGACACGGGCGGGCATGAAAGCGTGATTGAAGCGGGCGGCGTGCAGTGGATGACCGCCGGGTCAGGGCTGATCCATGCCGAACTGTCACCGGACTCGTTCAAGGAAAAAGGTGGAGACCTTGAGATCTTGCAGCTATGGGTGAACCTGCCGGCATCGTTGAAGATGACTGAGCCCCGTTACGTTGGCCTGCAGGACGCAGATCTGAAAAAGGTCGCGTTGGCCGACAAGGCTGAGATGACCTTGATTGCGGGTCAGTATGGGGATGCCGAGGGACCGGTGCCGTCACTGACCGGTGTGTTCATGTCCATTCTGCGCCTGAAGGCCGGGGCTGAAGTGACGCTCTCTGCGCCGCGCGACCGCAACGTCTTCTTCTATATCGTAAGCGGCGCAATCACCGCCGATCCGGTGCAGATGGCTGAGCATTATCTCATCGAATTCAATGGGGACGGTGACGAGATCGCACTGAAGGCGACCAAAGACAGCGTGATCCTGTTCGGGCACGGTGACCCAATTGATGAACCGATAGTCGCTCAGGGGCCGTTCGTGATGAACACGCCGCAGGAAATTCGCCAGGCCTATGCGGACTATCAGGCCGGACTGTTCGACAAACAGCCGATCAACGTCTGACAAGAAAAAGGCCGGACAATTGATTGTCCGGCCTCTGTCATCAGTTCCTTAGGTCAATCTACCGCGGACTGATCATTTTTTCCGGTTTGACGATATCGTCATAGTCTTCAGCCGATACAAACCCCAGTTTCACGGCCTCTTCGCGCAGGGTCGTGCCATTCTTGTGCGCTGCCTTGGCGATCTTGGTCGCATTGTCATAGCCAATGGTGGGGGCGAGGGCGGTGACGAGCATCAGACTGCGCTCCATCAGCCCCTTGATCGTCTCGCGGTTCGCCACAATCCCGACGACACAGTTCTCGGTGAAGCTCTTCGCGCTGTCCGCCAGCAGGCGGATGGACTGCAGCACGTTGAAGATGATCACAGGCTTGTAGACGTTGAGCTCAAAATGGCCCTGACTGCCCGCAAAGCTGACGGTCGTGTTGTTGCCCATGACCTGGGCGCAGACCATGGTGAGGGCCTCACACTGGGTCGGGTTGACCTTGCCGGGCATGATGGAAGAGCCAGGCTCATTCTCCGGCAGGGACAGCTCACCAAGGCCCGACCGAGGGCCCGAGCCGAGCAGGCGGATGTCGTTGGCAATTTTGAAAAGCGAGACGGCCACTTCGTTCAGTGCGCCGTGGGCCTCCACCAGCGCATCATGCGTGCCGAGGGCTTCGAACTTGTTGGGCGCGGTGACAAAAGGCAGTTTCGTGTAGACCGCCACTTCTTCCGCAAATTTCTCGGCAAAACCGACTTTCGCGTTGATCCCCGTACCGACGGCAGTGCCGCCCTGTGCCAGGCGGTAAAGACGCGAGAGGACACCTTCCACCCGCTCAATACCGTATTCCACCATGGTGACATAGCCTGAGAACTCCTGACCAAGGGTCAGCGGTGTGGCGTCCTGCAGGTGGGTACGGCCGATCTTGATGATGTCCGCGAAGGCTTCCTTCTTGTCGTTCAGGGCGTTGCGCAGCTGCCCAAGGGCAGGGATCAAGCGGTGCTGGATTTCCTCTGCTGCCGCGATGTGCATCGCCGTCGGGAACGTGTCGTTCGACGACTGGGACCGGTTCACATGGTCATTGGGGTGAACGGGATCCTTGGACCCGATTTCGCCGCCAAGGATCTCGATCGCGCGATTGGAGATCACTTCGTTGCTGTTCATGTTCGACTGAGTGCCCGAGCCTGTCTGCCAGACGGACAGGGGGAAGTGATCATTCAGTTTGCCCTCGGCCACTTCTGATGCCGCATCGACAATAGCCTCGCCGATTTTCGTATCGAGGTTGTCGAGCGCCATGTTGGCCTTTGCCGCCGACCGCTTGACGACGCCCAGGGCGCGGACCAGCGGTGCTGGCATCGTCTCTGTGCCGATGTCGAAATTGATCAGTGAGCGGGCCGACTGGGCGCCAAAATACTTGTCGACGGGTACCTCGAGAGGGCCAAAGCTGTCGGTTTCGGTGCGGGTCTCGGTCATTATTCAGTCTTTCATCGAAAGGGGGTCGTGGCCGGGAGGATAGTGCGTCGCCGGCATTGTGTCACACCGCATAGTCTGCTCCGCGCCGGTCGTCACGACCTGATCGAGCTTGACTTGGCCTCCAGATTGCCCGTTCAACTGCATATGCACCGCCAGAAAGGGAAATCGATGGGGAAACGTTTCATTCTGGGACTTCTGACTGTGTCATTGGGGGCCTGCGCGACCACAACGACCTCACAAACGTCGCCTCAGGCCGGATCACCCCTGATGGCGCAGGGCCTATCGGCGGAAGAAAAACAGGCTCGCCAGCTCGTCCAGATCCAGTCGACTGGAAACGAAATTGTCCGCCTGTATCGAATGGAACAGTACGGGGAAGATCCCGGCTACTCGCCGGCCGCCCGTCGCGCCCGCCAAGCCGCTCTGCGTCTCGACTTCGATCACTGTACCAAGGATTATACGACCGTTGCGCTGGAAGGGGACAGCCTTGGTGGACCAGGTCCCGGCCTGATCGCGGTGTATTTGATTCCAGAGCCCGAGAACGCGGATCTGGTGCCCATTGGCGGCTTCTACCGGGTTCTGGTGGACAGCGAGTCGGGCGACGTGACGCACTTCCGCGAGTTAGGGAATGGCTGCCGTACCCTGTCGCTCAACCCGACCCATCAGGACGGCGCATCGGTCAGCAGCCTGCTGGTGAACCATAATTTCACGCCATACCCGCTCGAGAATCACGTGTTTGCGTCCATGACCTATGAGGTCGACCTTGTGGTCATGACGAATGGCGTGACGTGGAAGGTCGATAACGGCCGCATCTGGGCGCTGGACTGAACCACCGATGGGGACTGGGCGCGGCAGGGTATCGGTAAAGCTGAAGGGCGATGACGCCCTCATCACCATCAATGCCGCGACCACCCAGACCCGGATTCTGAAAAAGCTGATCGCCAATCTGATCAGGGCCGAAACCCACAAGGTCCGGCCCGCCTATACCCCGTTTGAGGTCCGAATCTGGACGTCGGTATTGGCCGACAAGCGCGGCTATCACGACGTCGATAACGTCGCAAAAGCGGTGCTCGACGCGCTGTCCGGTATTTTCTGGCAGGATGACAGGCAGGTTCAGCGGCTCATTTCTGAGCGGTTCGAAGGGGACGCCAACCGTATCGTCGTCCGGGTTCGTCCCCTCAACGGGCCCGTCGAACCCGTAGAGTTCGACGACGGCCTCTTTGATGCCTGACGATTATTCCTTGGCGCGGTTCTCAGGCGGCTGCGCGGTGCCACCGGAATTGTAATAGCTGATGAGGCTTTGCTGCGCCTTGTACTCTTCCTTGACCGCCTTTTTCATGCGTGTCTGGTAGACTGTGAGGCGCGCCATGACGTCAGCCGCCCGCAGCGCCGCTTCACCCTCATTCGCCCCAATGACAGCGGACTGCTGTGCCTTGATGGCGCTACCGATCAGCTTCACTTCTTCATTGCGCTGAACGATGCAGGATTTGTAGCGATTGATCCATTCGGGGTGCACGGAATAGGATCCCATGGACGCCCCGATCAGTGTCTCCATCTGATAGCGCAGCGTCTTACAGTCCGACAGGGCTCGCTCCACGCGGCCCAGACGGCTGGCGAGTACAAACGCGCCAGCGCCCTGCAAATCGTCCTCGGTCACAAGAACCGTGGCATCCGTTGACTCCGGCGGGGCAAAGAACAGACCCGCCAGTTCTTCAGGGCCAAGGTCTTCCTGCAGTTCGGTCTGCGCGACGGCGGCAGACAGAGTCAAAGCCCCCATGGCGATGGCGGATAAAAACAGTCTGGGCATGTACGCGCTCCTTGTCAGGGTCAGGCCAATATATAGGGCGTTTTGTTCCATCATGCCAATTCCCGCCCAAAGGCGGTAAGGCAAAGCTCAATAGGGAACGTTGAGTTTTCCCGATTTCGGCTTGTTCTTCTGACCATGAACGATGAGCCGCAGCATGTATCCGGTCAGGATCAGCAGGAACAGCCCAAGTCCGCGGATGAGCAGCGTCATCATATCGGACGGGACCGACCGGATGGTGTGGGACACAGCCGCACCAATCTCACCCGCGCCATAGCCGGAAAATGCCATGCCTAAGAACGGCCAGATCCGGTCGATCAGGAAAACGATCAGGAAGATCCGCCAAGGGGGGTTGCGCGTGGTACAGAACAGCGACCCGATCAGGCCGAGCCAGAGAGCCCGGGGAAGATCGCTACCGGAAAAGGCCAGCGTGAGATAATAGGTCAGGTCCTGCATCGTGCGTCATGTTAGGCACTGCAGGTCTTAAGGTCCCGTAAACCACGTTTACTTGGCCTGGAAATTGTCGATCAGCGTGTGAACTTCTTCGTCGATCCGCCGCCATTCAGCCAGATAGGGCCGCTTGAAATAGTATTTCACCGTCACTGTGGGGGTCAGATCGTATTCCCGGAAACATTCGGGCGGGACAACGCGGTCTGCATCAGCCGGATAGCAAAAGATGACCGCTGTTTCCTCAGCGGCGGTCTCGCCAAGAAAGAGCTCCTTATCCGAATAGCCTGAGGCGGGCGCGAGCTCTGACCCTTGCCGGAAACTGAACTGTGTCAGGCCATGGTCATAAGGCGTGCCCTCACGGTCCAGCAGGTGTGGGCGGTACAGCACTTCGAGGCGCTCGAGTTCGTCAAACGGGGTCTTTTTCTGCTGGATCAGAATATCGAGCCGCCGCGCATCCGCTTCATTCTCGACGAAGTCGTTGCGCCGCGCAGGCACGTAGCCGTCCATCCGTGGCCAGGACGCGTAGAGCGCCAGCACCTCACGCTCGCCCGGACGACGGTCGCGCGGAAAGACGGTATAGTTGGCGGGAACATTGAACGTCTGTTTGCCAATTGTAATGGCGATCAGCTCATCATTGATGGTTGGACGGGGCTTGTTCCCCTGGATCTCTTCCACGTCCGGACCGACATAATGGTAGAGAAAGACAACGCAGAGAACGAGCGTCGCGAAGAACAGGATCATCGGATATCGCCAAGACGATTCCTCTTTGACCTCTTCATTGCCGATATTGTAGCTGCCTTGCGCCATGGTGTCTCGCCGCTTGCTGTTCGTGCAGACACTCTAAGGCTGTGCGCCGGCAAAGGAAAGGCGGCGCCGGGACGCCGCCTCCACCGATTGGGTTACAATCCCTCAAATATGATCAATCATCGCCGCGACCAGCGGGTGACGGACAACATCGGGCTTGCCGAACCGGACAATGCCGATGCCGCTGACCGCCTCAAGCCGCTCGGAAATCTCACCCAGGCCAGATAATCCAGGGAGGAGATCGGTCTGGTCAGGGTCACCCGTGACAACCATGGTTGAGTGCCAGCCGAGGCGGGTCAGCAGCATCTTCAACTGCCCATAGGTGCAGTTCTGCGCCTCATCGATGACCACATACGCATTATTCAGTGTGCGGCCGCGCATATAGGCGATGGGCGCGACTTCGATGACACCCTCCGCCATGAGGGCGCGAACACGTTTGGCCGACAGCCGGTCTGTCAGTGCATCGTACAGAGGTCGCAAATAGGGAGAGAGCTTTTCTTCCAGATCGCCGGGGAGAAAGCCCAGGCTTTCGCCGGCTTCCACGGCTGGTCGGGACAGGAGAATACGCCCGATCTTGCCCGCTTCCAGCGCTTCGACGGCCTTGGCGATCGCGATATAAGTTTTGCCCGTGCCGGCGGGGCCGGTAGCAAAAACGATGTTATGATCTTCAACGAGGTCGAAGAATTTCTGCTGGTTGGCATTCTGTGCACGAATGGTTTTACGAAACCGCTGGTCGCGGGCTTCTGATGTCGGGCCCCGGACCGGCCCCTCAATGGGTGACCACCCATCGTCAAACAGTGTGCGAACACTTCCCGCCATGACCTGTCGTTCGTCGCTCATTTGCTTACCGCTGCGCTTGATGGCTCTCTTGGCAGAACGACGGGTCATATCACGGCTCCTAGATTGGCTGATATTGGAAATCAGGCATGACAAAACCTTCCCGATATCGGGGGTGGGACAGTCATGACTGGTGATATCAAAAGGAAGTGAAGGGGACGGATCGGTTGAGATCCGGTTGGGTCAGCTCGGCGATCATGTGCCCGTTCGTGCACGACCTACCCCTTTTGCGACATGGTCCGTAAACGAACGCATCACAATGCTTTTGATATCTCGACGCTATGGTGATTCGCGAACCTGCCGAGAACCTCACCGGAGCAGATTCATGTTATTTTGCGTTGCGGGAGGTTGGCACGGAAAGAGACCTTTGCACCAGCGGCACTTGCCTGATCATTGCCGCTCGGCGAGATAGGGCGTGAGGAGAACTGCCATGTCAGCCACTGACGACCGTACTTATTCGACAACCGCCCGCACACTGCACTGGCTGATCGCCTTCTTGATCCTGGCGCAGGTGGGCGGCGGACTGTTCATGCACCGGATGGATCTCTCGGACGCCAAGTTCCAGATGTATCAGCTGCACAAATCCTTTGGCCTTGTTGTCCTCGGCCTGTCCCTGTTCCGGCTGTATTGGCGTCTGCGCCACCCGACCCCGGCGCTCCCGGCGCATATGCGGCCGTGGGAGCGCCTCCTCGCCAAGGGGACCCACTGGGCTTTTTATGGACTGATGATTGGCGTTCCCCTGATCGGCTGGCTCATGATCTCGGCGGATCCGCTGTCACAGGCCGTGCCGCTGAAGCTATTCTTCATCCTGCCGCTGCCTCTGCTGCCGGTGCCGATGAATGAAGGGCTCGCGGAGATTTTAAGCGGCCTGCACGAATTTTTCGCATTCGCGACGCTTGGGCTTCTGGCCCTTCACATTGCAGCGGCCTTGAAGCACCACGTCAAAGACGGCGACGATGTGCTGATCTCGATGGCCCCCGGGACGACGAAAGGTCGGCGCTTTTCCGTGGTCGCATGGATCGTCTGGGGGATCATCGGCCTCACAGCGCTCGGTGCTACCGTGATCGGCCTGTCGGGCGGCGACGACGACCACAAGCCAATGACAGCAGAGGCGGTTGCTGAGTTGAGCGGCGCGACGCCCGCTTCGGACACCGCGGCTGCTGATCCTGATGCGTGGGTCGTGGACATGCCGGCCAGCCGCCTCGAATTCATCTTTACGCAAAGCGGCCAGGAAGTTGTTGGACGGTTCAATACGTTCGATGCGATCATCAAACTCGACCCCACTGCACCAGAAACCGGCGAAATCAATGTGCAGATCGATCTTCTGTCCGCAGATGCCGGCACATCGGATCGCAACGGCACGCTGCAGCAATCGGCCTGGTTCGACAGCGCAAATGAACCGCAGGCCCAATTTACGTCGACGGACATTCGCGCGACCGGTGAGGGGGAATATGTTGCGGAAGGGACATTGAGCCTGAAGGGGACGGAGCGCGCGGTCAGCCTGCCTTTCACCCTGTCCGTGGACGGCGACCGTGCTGTTGCGCACGGCATGACAACGCTCAACCGCCTGGATTTCGGTGTCGGTGAAGGCGCGATGGTCTCGGAAAAGGATGTCCCGCCAAGCGTCGGCGTGCGCATCCATATTGAAGCTGAGCGACCATAAAAAACCCGGCACTTTCAGGTGCCGGGCGATTTTGATCAATCTTCGAAGAGAAGCCCTTCCGGCGGCTCGTCCAGACGCTTGTCGAGATAGTCGCTCGCCTTCTTCATCAGTTCTTCCTCGTGCTGGGAGAAGAAGTGGTCGGCGCCCTCAATTGTCTCAAAAAGGATCCGGCGACCCTTCTGGGTCCGTGTCTTGGCCATCACGTCGCGGGTCAGTTCAGGCGAGCAGATCTTGTCAGCCGTGCCGTGAATGACGATGCCCGATGACGGGCAGGGCGCCAGAAAGGAGAAGTCGAAAAGGTTCGCCGCAGCGGATACTGAGATGAAACCCACGACCTCAGGTCGGCGCATCAGGAGTTGCATGCCCACATAGGCGCCAAAGCTGAAGCCTGCGACCCAGGCGAAAGGCGCTGTCGGGTTCTGTTGCTGCAGATAATCGAGCGCCGTTGCCGCATCGGACAGCTCGCCCTGGCCTTGGTCATACTCGCCTTCCGACTTGCCGACGCCGCGGAAGTTGAACCGCATGACCGCAAAGCCGCGCCGCGCGAACATGTGGTACATCTCATAGGTCAGCTTGTCGTTCATCGTCCCGCCGAATTGCGGATGCGGATGAAGAATCAGAGCAATCGGCGCATTCTCGGTCTTCGCACGCTGATAGCGTGCCTCGATACGGCCATCGGGGCCGGGAAAAATCACTTCGGGCATGTACTCAATCCATTCTTGCGGCGTGACGAAATAACCCGACTAATAAAGTTGACCAATTCAGTCGGGTTTCTTATGTCCCAGCTATAGCGAAGGCGGCCTATACCACGTTTTTGCCGCTTGACTAGGAATCCTGAACGCCTGTGAAACTGACAGCTAAAGCTCGCATTGCCGTAACGGCATTGGCCGATATCGCCGCCTATGGTGGGCTGGGTCCTGTGTCTCTTGCTGATATAGGCAGCCGGCACCGGATGTCAGTCCCTTTTCTGGAACAGACGTTCGGCAAACTGCGTAAAGCAGGTCTCGTCGAGAGCCGTCGTGGCGCCGGTGGCGGATACGTTCTGGCCCATCCGGCCAAGGCGATTACGGTCGCCTCGGTTGTCCGGGCCATTGATGAAGAAATACGCTCGACGGCGTGTCGTCCCGGGGCCGCCAAGGGCTGCACGGGAACGTCCGCTCACTGTTTGACCCACGGTCTGTGGCATGATCTCGACCGGATGATCGAAGGCTATCTCGAAGGCGTCACGCTGGCGGATATCGCGGATGGCGTGAAGGTGGTGACTGATGCCTGAGCGTCTGTATCTGGACCATAATGCCACGAGCCCCCTTCGCCCCAAGGTGCGGGATGCAATGCTGGCCGCCTTGGACGGGGCGCATAACCCGTCGTCTGTTCATGCAGAGGGCCGGGCGGCAAAACGGCTGCTGGAAGATGCACGGGCAACCCTGTCTGAAGTGCTGAACACGCCCAAGGAAGGGGTGATCTTCACCTCCGGCGGTACTGAGGCCGATAATCTCGCCCTGACCGGCATGGTCCGCGGTCCGGCACGGATCCGCAGATTGATGATCTCGGGCGTCGAGCACGACGCGGTGAAAGCGACTGCGAAAGCGTTGAGCGAGCAGGGCGTCACGGTGGAGACGGTACCCGTGACCCGGAGCGGTGTCGTCGATGTCGATTGGCTCGACCGCCGTCTCAGCGGCTATGATGTGGAGACGGAAGGAAATTTCCTCCTCTGCGTGATGCTGGCGAACAACGAAACCGGCGTCATCCAGCCGGTTGAGAAGCTGGGCCCCATGGTCTGGCCGCGCGGCGGCTATCTCTTCGTCGATGCGGTGCAGGGGTTCGGTAAGCTCGATGTTGATTTCACGGCCATGGGGGCGGACCTCATGGCGATCGGGGCGCACAAGGTTGGCGGTCCGGTGGGTGTCGGCGCGCTGATCGTCAAAACGGGGCTTGCCTTTGAGCCTCTGCTGCGCGGAGGCGGGCAGGAGTTATACCGTCGTGCAGGGACGGAAAACATCGCTGCGGTCAGCGGCTTTGCAGCCTGCGCCCGGGACGCATCGCCTACGGACTATAAGGCGTTGGCCGTGATGCGGGACGAAATCGCCGCCAGTTTGCCGCCGGGGATCGTCGTGTGGGGCAAGGAGGCATCGCGCCTCGGCAATACCCTGTGCTTTTCTGCGCCGGGGTTTGCGTCGGAAACGCAAGTGATGGTGATGGACCTGAACGGCATTGCGGTTTCGGCAGGCTCGGCCTGTTCGTCCGGCAAGGTCCGAAGCTCCGGCGTGCTGCAGGCGATGGGCGCTAACGCCAGCGAAGCGGGCTGCGCCCTGCGCATATCATTGGGATGGAACACGCCCGCCGACGCGCCGAGCCGATTTGTCGGCGCCTGGACGAAAGAACAAAATCGTATCGCCGCGAATTCTGCGGCATAAGGATCAACCGATGGCTGAAATCAAAGAAGCAATCGACAGAGAGACCGTCAACACGGTCAAATCATTGGAGACGTATAAATACGGCTTCACGACGGACATCGAGTCCGTGAAGGCGCCAAAGGGCCTGAACGAAGACACCGTGCGCTATATCTCCGCCAAGAAGGAGGAGCCCGAATGGATGCTGGAATGGCGTCTGGAGGCGTTCCGTCGCTGGCAGCTGATGGAAGAGCCGACCTGGCAGAAAGTTCAGTATCCGAAGATCAATTATCAGGATCATTATTATTACGCCGAACCAAAGTCCGGCGCAAAATATGAGTCCATTGATGATGTGCCGCCGGAAATCCTCGCGGATTTCGAGAAGCTCGGCATTCCCTTGCGTGAGGCGGAAGTCCTGCTGGGCGTTGAAGGCGCCGGGCAGAGCCCGGGGGAGGCGCGCACGACGCCAAAGGTCGCTGTTGATGCGGTTTTTGACTCCGTGTCCGTTGCGACCACGTTTAAGAAAGAGCTTGAGAAGGCGGGCGTGATCTTCATGTCCATGTCGGAAGCAATCCGTGAGCACCCAGATCTGGTGCGCCAATATATTGGTTCGGTCGTTCCGGCGTCTGATAATTTCTTTGCGACCCTGAATACGGCGGTCTTCTCGGACGGTACCTTTGTCTATATCCCGCCGGGCGTTCGGTGTCCGATGGAGCTGTCGACCTATTTTCGCATCAATGAGGCCAATACGGGACAGTTTGAGCGGACGCTGATCGTGGCAGACAAGGGCGCATATGTGTCCTATCTCGAGGGGTGCACCGCGCCCATGCGCGACGAAAACCAGCTGCATGCCGCCGTTGTTGAACTGGTCGCGCTTGATGATGCCGAGATCAAATACTCCACTGTCCAGAACTGGTATCCCGGTGATGACAACGGGAAGGGCGGTATCTATAATTTCGTGACCAAGCGTGCTGATTGTCGTGGGCCACGGTCGAAAGTGTCGTGGACGCAGGTTGAAACCGGCTCCGCTGTCACCTGGAAATACCCTTCCTGCATCCTGCGCGGTGATGACAGCCAGGGGGAATTTTACTCCATCGCCATCACGAACAATCATCAGCAGGCGGATACCGGTACCAAGATGATCCATCTGGGCCGCAACACACGCTCGCGGATTATCTCTAAGGGCATCTCTGCGGGCGTGTCGGACCAGACCTATCGCGGGCTGGTCTCCATTCATCGCAAGGCCGAGAACGCGCGGAACTTTACCCAGTGCGACAGCCTGTTGATCGGGGATCAGTGCGGTGCCCACACGGTGCCATATATCGAGAACAAGTCCTCATCCTCGACGCTGGAGCATGAGGCCACGACGTCCCGCCTGTCGGAAGATCAGCTGTTTTATGCGCGCCAGCGCGGACTGGATGAGGAAGAGGCGGTCGCGCTGCTGGTGAATGGTTTCTGCAAGGAGGTTCTTCAGGAGCTGCCCATGGAGTTTGCCGTTGAGGCACAGAAATTGGTGGCCGTGAGCCTGGAAGGGAGTGTGGGGTGATGCGTTTACTGGAAATGTTTCGTCAGCCGCTCATCCCCGCGAAGGCGGGGATCTGTTCGATTCCAATTCAGATGCACGCCTGTGCGGGAATGAGTGGAGGGGTGTGATGAAAACCATAACACTCTACCGTCCAGTCGGACTTAAAGAACTCGAAAAAATCGAGGCGCAGGACTTTCGTGCTTTTCCGCCGCGACTGCCGGAGCAACCAATATTCTACCCGGTGACCAACCGGGCATATGCCCAACAAATCGCGCGGGACTGGAATGCAAAGTACAATGACGAAAAGATTGGTTATGTAACCGAGTTCGATATCGATTCCGATTATTGCGCCAAATTTGACCATAAGGTTGTAGGTGGTGCCAATCACGAAGAACTATGGGTGCCGGCTGAACTGCTTGAAGAGTTCAATCAAAAAATCATCGGTAAAATAAGAATTGTCGATGAATTTCGTGGAGAAGGCGTGGATATATGAGAATATACCTAGCATTGTTTTCTATTGGTATGCTGACCGCCTGTGTGACGCCAGCCTCACGCGAGGCGCTGCAACTGGAGCCGTTCGTCATGACCGAAGCCGGCTGGCGTGCGGAAAGCGACCCCGTGCCTGATCCCTTCGCCCGGCCTCTTGCGGTCGGCGAAAATTACGCCACTCTGGAAGACATGGTCGAGGCAGCGCAGCTTTATGGCAAAGCGATCGACGTGGCCGTGGACCAGCGCTTCAACAAGCTGACGGTCACGATGCAGGCCGATGGGTATGCGGACGATTCGATCGCCGCCGAAAAATATGTGGTACAGGCCGTGACGCTGAACAGCGGGTTTCGCGCTGTAGATATCGAGCATTTCCGCAAATGTCGGCGCGCTGCGACGGGCGGATGGGTAACCAGCCCATGTCCATGATCCTCGCGCTTCTCCTTGTCGGCGCATTGCCTGACCCGCTCGCTGCGGGGTGGGAGGGCGAGCCCGTGTGCGAGAAGCTCGAAGAGAATGAGACGGTTCGGGTCCTGCGCTGTACGTTTCCACCGGGTGTCGGTCATGACCAGCACCGGCACGCGCCGCATTGGGGGTACATCCTGCAGGGCGGCGTTCAGCAGATTACCGATGCCAGCGGCACACGAACCATCACGACCAAAGCCGGCGCCCAATGGTGGAGCGACGGCACCGAACACACCGTCCTCAATGTGGGTGATACAACGACACAATATCTGATTGTTGAGCCGAAGGAGGCAGATAAGTGAAATCTCTTATCCGAATTCTCTGGCGTTGGATTTTGCCCTTTTGGGGCGCATTCGTTGCCATTTGGGCGGTTTTTGTTCCCCATGATCTTGAAGAATTATGGTACACCGTCACCTCTCCTTTTTATCCTCACGCAACTGAAACTGAACTTCAGATTGAGAGCTATGTTCGGTTTCGCTCCCCCGACAATGCGAACGACGCCATTCTTGCGTTTTTAGCTTGGGGTAATTTCTCACGGCTTGTCTTCAATGTCATTCCCGCGGACGAACCAACAAAGTCAGAACTCGTCACAGCCGGCCAGGCATTTCAAATAGACCTTCGTGACACTTCGATTAATGACGTTACAGAGGTTATTCAGGGCGGCTACATAGAGTTGGAATGGTTATCCTCTTCATTGTTGGAAATCAGCTACTGCGCCGCTTTAGTCAGGGCACAATCAAACTCACTTTCCGAGACCGTAGACCTCAATCTAGTAAAACGCACCGACTGTGACGTCGTGAATCCTTCCCCATATAGTTGGTTTCGAGCCGATAGTGGGAATGTCGAATTGAATTGGGATCGATCTCGAGATCCGGAAGAAAAATGATGATGAAAATAGAAAACCTGCACCTCACTCTGGGTGAGAACCATATCCTCAACGGGCTGTCTCTCGACGTACCGGCTGGAGAAGTCCACGCCATCATGGGGCCGAACGGGTCGGGCAAATCAACCTTGTCTTACACGATCGCCGGACGCGACGGATACGAACCATCAGAGGGGGCGGTGACGCTGGACGGCGAGGACCTGCTGGATCTTGATGCCCATGAGCGGTCGGCCAAAGGCGTTTTCCTGTCCTTTCAGAACCCCGTCGCCATACCCGGTGTCGCCACGATGAACTTTCTGCGCACGGCCCTGAACGCTCAGCGCAAGGCGCGGGGCGAGGACGAGGTAACGGCGGCGGCGTTT
The DNA here is from genome assembly GCF_032930845.1 of Parvularcula sp. LCG005. Lineage (GTDB taxonomy): Bacteria > Pseudomonadota > Alphaproteobacteria > Caulobacterales > Parvularculaceae > Parvularcula. The sequence goes on from NZ_CP136758.1 coordinate 1,352,631, forward strand.
ATCAAGCTGTTCCGCGAAGCGGGCGAGATCGTCGGCCTCAGCCCTGAAAAACTCAAACGTCCGTTCAACGACGGTTTTTCGGGTGGGGAGCGCAAGCGCATGGAAATGCTGCAGATGGCACTGTTCCAGCCAAAATTTGCCATCATGGACGAAACCGACAGTGGCCTCGATATTGATGCCCTGAAAATGGTGGGTGAAGTCGTCAATCGTCTTCGGTCTCCGGATCGGGGCTTCCTTGTGATCACTCACTATCAGCGTCTGCTTGACCACATCAAACCGGACCATGTGCACGTTCTGGCCGGCGGCCGCATTGTCAAATCCGGCGGGCCTGAACTGGCGAAGGCGCTGGAAGAGGGCGGCTATGAACAATTCGTGGAGGCCGCATAAGTGGCTACCGTCCTGACACTGACGCCTGCTGAAGAAGAGCTGTTGGGCACCTTGCCGCCGGGCGATGTAGCGACCGCCCTGCGTGAGCGCGGGCTGCCGAACCGGCGTGTCGAGCAGTGGAAGTGGTCGGACCTGCGTCGGGCCGCCAAGGATGTACGTCGTCCGTCCGCTGCCTATGCAACAGGTATCACCTCCGGTCCGCTCAAGCTTGATGCGGACCCCGTCGATGGCGGAATGATCATCGCCAACGGCCGGTGGCTTGAAGGCAAGGGAGCCTTGCCGAGTGCCGTGACCCTGACGGTGGGCGACCCATCGCCGTCACTCATGCCCGAAAGCCTGATGGCGAGCCTCGCGACCGCCGCACCACGACACACGCTGTCCATCCCGGCGGATACGGACGTGACAGTTATGGTCCGCCGACTGTCCGATGGCGCGAGCTATCACGCCGACCGCCTGCATGTGGTGGTGGGTGAGCGCGCGAAATTGACCCTGATTGAGAGCCACGAGGTTTCTGGCACGCCATTTGTGAACAGCCTGACATCCGTACACGTCAAGGCGGGGGGCAGCGTTGACCGTCACGTGGTACAGAAGAATACCGGCGACGGGCTGTTGGTTCACACGACAATGCCTGCGCTGGAAAGTGATGCCCGGCTCAGCAACACCATCCTGGCCTTGGGCGGCAAGTTTGCCCGCCATGAAATGGCAATGGCAATGATGGGCAAGGCCGATGTGAAATTGAATGCGCTTTACCGCCTGTCGCATCAGGATCACATGGACCTGACCAGCCATGTGGATTTGATGACGCCAGGTTCTTCGGTACGGCAGCTGTGCAAGGGCATTGCAGACGACCGCAGCACGGCCGTGTTCCAGGGCAAGTTCCTGGTCCGCCGCGAGGCGCAGCATACGGATGCAAAAATGGGTCATCACGCCATGCTGCTGTCTGGTGATGCCACCGTGAACGCAAAGCCGGAACTCGAAATCTATGCCGACGACGTTGAATGCGCCCATGGCAATACAGTGGGGGCGTTTGATCCGGATGCGTTGTTCTATCTTCGCCAGCGCGGGCTGAGTGAACGAGAGGCGCGCGGTTTGATGATCGACGCATTCCTTGGCGAGGTCCTCGAGGCGGTCGACAATACGGCCATACGTGAGGCGCTGAGCCTCAGCCTTGCTCAGGAGGCATCATGACACCATTCGACGTTGAAACATTCCGGGCGCAGTTCCCGATCTTCGAGCGTGAGATTCACGGCAAGCCGTTGCGCTATCTCGACAGTGCCGCATCGGCGCAGAAGCCGACAATCGTCATTGACGCCATGGCGGATGCGATGCGCCATTCCTATGCGAACGTGCATCGCGGTCTCCACACCCTTGCCAATGAAACGACAGAAGCCTTTGAGGGTGCGCGCAAGACCGCCGCAACATATCTGAATGCGGCGTCGACGGATGAAATCATCTTTACGATGGGCGGCACGGATGCTGTCAATCTGGTCGCATCCAGTCTTGGCCAGGACTGGAACGAGGGCGACGAGGTCATCCTGTCGGTCATGGAGCACCACTCCAATATTGTCCCGTGGCATCTGTTGCGAGAACGCAAAGGCATTGTCCTCAAATGGCTGGATGTGGACGATGACGGCCAGATTGACCTGGACGCGTATCGGGCACTTCTCACCCATCGTACCCGGATGGTTTCTGTCACGGGCCTCTCCAATGTGCTGGGCGCCCGCCCGCCGATCAAGGAGATGGCGGCCATTGCCCACGAGGCTGGCGCGCTGATCCTCGTCGACGGCTGTCAGCATGCGGTGCACGGACCTGTCGACGTGCAGGATCTGGATGTCGATTTTTATGTCCTGACGGCCCACAAGATCTACGGCCCGACTGGTATCGGCGTGCTGTACGGCCGCAGCAATGTTCTCGCCAGCATGGCGCCCTATCGGGGCGGCGGCGAGATGATCGACATCGTCGAGCAGGAGCGCGTGACCTATGCCGATCCGCCGCACCGGTTCGAGGCGGGCACGCCGCCCATTGTCGAAGCAATCGGGTTCGGCGCTGCCCTGATCTTTGTGATGGAGCAGGACGTGGCCGGTCTGACCGCCCATGAGCGCGAGATCACCGACTACGCCATGAACGCCCTGCGATCACTCAACCACACCCATCTTTATGGGAAGGCGAAAGACAAGGGGCCGGTTGTGGCGTTCAATCTGGGCAAGGCGCACCCCCATGATGTGGCGACCATTCTTGATCGCCAGGGTGTGGCCATCCGCGCCGGGCATCATTGCGGCCAGCCCCTGATGAAGCGTCTTGGCGTCAGCGCCACGGCACGGGCCAGCTTCGCCGCCTACACAACCAAAGATGATATCGACGCCCTGGTGGAAGCATGCACCAAGGCTCACCATATATTGGGTTCATGATTATGACCGATACAGACACCACATATGACCCGGAGACGGGCGGGCGCGACATGATCGACCTGGGCGGTAAAACGACCGCCAAGTCTCCCCCGTCGCAACCTGTCCCCGATCTGACCGCGGAAGCGGATGCGCTGGATGACATCACGACCAAGATCGTCGATGCGCTGAAGACCGTCTATGATCCTGAGATCCCCGTCGATATTTACGAGCTGGGGCTCGTCTACAAGGTGGACTACGAGGCGCCGGACACAGTCAAAATCGAGATGACACTTACGGCGCCGGGCTGCCCCGTCGCTGGGGAGATGCCCGGTTGGGTCGAGATGGCCGTCAAACGCGTTGACGGGATCAAGCACTGCGAGGTCTCCATGACATTTGATCCGCCCTGGACGGCGGACCGGATGTCTGATGAGGCAAAACTGGAATTGGGATGGATGTAATGGCACGAGCACGACCAAAAGTCGTTACGCTGACGGACCGCGCCGCCGACCGCATGAGCGAAATCATGGCGCAGGCTGAAGCTGGGTTCATTGGCGTCAAGATCGGGGTGAAAAATGGCGGCTGCGCAGGCATGGAATACACCATGGACTATGCGCAGGAAGCCGCGCCCCTGGACGAGGTTGTTGAGGATAACGGGATCAAGATCCTGATCGATCCAAAGGCGATCCTGTTTCTTCTGGGCACGGAGATTGATTACGTGACTGAGAAGCTGGTGTCGAAATTCGTCTTCAACAATCCTAACCAGACCGATGCGTGTGGTTGTGGTGAAAGCGTGACGATTATTCCGGCCGCGGCAGAGGCTTAAGATTCGTCGCCAGGCAGCAGATTGCCGATCACATTGCTGATCTGTTCGAGTGAGCTGTCGACGATGCCCGCAAACGGGTCAGGAATACCAAGCTTAGCGCCGGCGATATATCCGCCGAGCAGGAGCACAATCCACCACAGGCGGGCGCCGCCGCCTGAAACACTGCGTCCTACAAGCAAGGCCAACAGCCCATGTGCCACTTTCATCGCCCCACTCCGTCATCCCTGGGTTAAATGTTAACTTGGATTAACCCTCTTTGCAATGATGAGTGTAGAAGGGACGCCAAAGCGGAGACGAAGGGCACAATCATGCGAAAAATCCTGATCGGAGCAGTCTGCGCTGCGGCCAGTGGCGGAATCGCATCTGCAGAAGTCGTCTCTGCATCGCCGGATCATATGGAGCTCGTCCTGAGCGACGTTTCAGAACTGGCGCCGGACGAATTGTGGAAAAAGCTGATCAAACCGTCGCGCTGGTGGAGCGGCGATCACACCTATTCAGGCGATGCGCGAAACCTGTCTCTGGTACTGCGGGCTGGCGGCCTGTGGAAGGAGAAATGGAAAGAGGGTGCCGCCGCCCATGGCGAGGTGATCTATTTCAAACGGGGAGAAGAACTCCGACTGACGGCACCGTTCGGACCGTTGCAGGACATGGCCGTAGAGACCGCCTGGACAATCACACTGACGCCGGAAGGCGAAGGCACGCGGGTCAATTTCGTCTACCGTGCCTCGGGCAGTATGGTCAGTGACCTCCACCTGATGGCGACGGCAGTCGACTATGTTTACAGCGAAGCGCTAAAAAGTCTCGTTGCTTCAGACGACTGATCAGTCGTCGTTCTTGGGGGCATTGCCCTCACCGTCATATTTTTCTTTTTCGTTTTCGTAGCGCTCTTCATCGGCTGAATAGCCGCGTGGCCCGCCACCGAACGCATCCTCGTTCTCGTACGGCTTCTGCTCGCCAGGCATATGATCAGGCGCATCCTTGGGCCCGCGCTTCTCATCGACGCGTTCACTGGATTTATCGACCTCTGGCATGCTGATCTCCGTTCTAGCTGTGTGCGAAGACAACGCACGAAACGTCGCAGGGGTCCGTTATTCGGACGTGTTCGACTGCGGAACCCATTTCAGCGGCGAGGTCGCATATCCCTTCTCCTGAGCGGTGCGCAGAAGCCTGTCACGGCTTGCCATTGGCAAGTCTGGGGTCCGCGACAGGATCCAGAGATATTTGCCATCGGGATCGCCCACCAGAACGGCAGAATAATCGTCCATCAGATCGAGGATCCAGTAATCGCCCGAGGCAAAAGGCACCCATTCGGGGGCGAACTTCACCTTCAGCTTGCTGTTGCTGTCGCTGACAGATCGCGCGACCCCCTCGGCCACGTCGATCGCCCCATCAAGGGTGTCCTTGCGGCATGTATTGGTGACACTGATGCGTCCATCATCGCGCAATGCGTATTCGGCGGTCACGCCAACGCAGGTGTAGTCGTCCTTGTCCTCGAAACTGTTGGGGTAGCGGGCAATTTCGTACCACAGTCCGGCATACCGGTTCAAATCGACATTCTGCACGGTCTCTGGCGGTGCCGTCTCCGCGCGGTAATCCGGCTGGTTCATGCAGGCTGTCAGCCCGAATAGGGGGCAAATGAGGAGAGGCAGGCGCATCGCATTGCTCGTCTTGGCTGAAATCAGCATGTAGCGCGCTGAAATCGCCGGTCCATGGGATCCAGAATTACGGTAGAGATTGCGCGGCAGCCCGGCGCCGATTATGCGTTGCCTATGATTACTTCGGTCAATGACATCCGCCAGGGCTTTCTCGATTTCTTCAAGGGTCGCGATCACGAGATCGTGCCATCAGCGCCGCTCGTGCCTCAGAACGATCCCACGCTTCTGTTCGTGAATGCAGGGATGGTGCCCTTCAAGAACGTGTTCACTGGCGCGGAAAAGCGGCCCTATGACCGCGCAACGTCGTCTCAGAAATGCGTCCGCGCCGGCGGTAAACACAATGACCTCGACAATGTTGGCTATACGGCGCGCCACCACACTTTCTTTGAAATGCTGGGGAATTTCTCCTTCGGCGATTATTTCAAAGAGCAGGCGATCAAGAATGCCTGGGATCTGCTGACGCGCGATTTTGGTCTGGCACCAGAAAAGCTCCTGGTGACGGTCTATCACACCGATGACGAGGCGGCTGAGCTTTGGAAGAAGATCGCTGGCCTTGGTGATGATCGCATCATCCGCATCCCGACCAGCGACAACTTCTGGTCCATGGGCGACACGGGGCCATGCGGTCCGTGTTCAGAGATTTTCTACGACCATGGTCCGTCCATTTGGGGTGGTCCTCCCGGCAGCCCTGAGGAAGATGGTGACCGGTTTATCGAAATCTGGAACCTCGTCTTCATGCAGTTTGATCAGCAGGCCGATGGGGAACAATTGCCGTTGCCCAAGCCGTCGATCGACACCGGCATGGGGCTGGAGCGTATCGCGACAGTCCTTCAGGGCATTCACAACAATTACGACACCGATCTGTTCAAGACGATCATCAATGCATCGGTCGAGCTGACCGGCCGCAAGGCGGCGGGCGATGACCTGCCGGCCCACCGGGTCATTGCCGACCATCTGCGCGCGTCGTCATTCCTGATCGCCGATGGGGTGACGCCATCCAACGAGGGGCGGGGCTATGTTCTGCGCCGGATCATGCGGCGGGCGATGCGCTACGCTCATGGCCTTGGCGCGACAGATCCGTTGCTGGCAAAAATGGTGCCGACCCTGGTCAAGGAAATGGGCGGTGCGTTCCCAGAGCTCGTCCGTGCACAGAGCCTGATCACGGATACGTTGCGCGTGGAAGAGGAACGTTTTGCAGGCCTTCTCGATCGCGGCCTGAAACTATTGAGCAGCGAAACCGCCAAGCTGGCCGATGGCGGCACATTGCCTGGCGAGGCTGCCTTCAAACTCTACGACACCTATGGTTTCCCGCTCGACCTGACCGAGGATGCGCTGCGTCGCGAAGGTTATAAAGTTGATCAGGCCGGCTTTGACGACGCCATGAAGCACCAGAAGGAAATGGCACGGGCCGCGTGGTCCGGCTCTGGCGACGCCTCGACGGACAAGATCTGGTTTGACGTCCTGTCCGATACAGCACCGACCGAATTTATCGGCTATGTCCACGAAACGGCTGACGGTCAGGTCACTGCGATAGTTGTGGACGGCGAACCGGTGACGGAAGCCAAGGCGGGCCAGGACATCCAGTTTGTCACCAACCAGACGCCGTTCTACGGCGAATCGGGCGGTCAGTCCGGTGATGCCGGTACCGCCTTCACCGAAGACGGGGCGCGCCTGACAATCAAGGACACCAAAAAAGGCGCTGGAAAGCTGCACGTGCACCATGCCCACATTGACGAGGGCACACTGAAGGTCGGACAGGCCGTGACTCTTGCGGTGGATTCGGAGCGCCGTGCCCGGATCAAACGCAATCACTCTGCCACCCACCTTCTGCATGCCGCGCTTCGCCGCCATCTTGGCGATCACGTGACCCAAAAAGGCAGTTTCGTTGGCCCCGACAACTTCCGCTTCGACTTTTCGCATAATCAGGGCGTCAGCCGTGATGAACTGAATGTCGTAGAGAATGAAGTGAACCGTGTCATTCGTCAGAACAAGGACGGTGTTATTGCCGTCATGCCATATGATGACGCGATCGAAGCGGGCGCCATGGCACTGTTTGGTGAGAAGTACGAAGACGAGGTCCGCGTGTTGCGCCTCGGCGATGATTTCGACGATGCCCGCCGGCCCTATTCGATGGAACTGTGCGGCGGGACGCACGTCTCCCGCGCGGGTGATATTGGTCTGTTTGTCGTCACCTCCGAAGGCGCGGTTGCGTCAGGCATCCGGCGTATCGAAGCCACGACAGGCGAGGGCGCTCTTGATTATCTGAAAGGTCAAGCGGCGGTCGCGGCCAATGCTGCGTCAAGCCTGAAAGTCAGCATTGAGAAACTGCCCGAGCGGATCGAGGCCCTCAGCGAGGAACGCAAGCGCCTTGAGAAAGAGCTGTTGGCGGCCAAGAAAAAGGTGGCCATGGGCGGCGGGTCAAAGCCGGCGGCTGAGACCATTGGCAATGTGGTCTTCACGGGACAGGTCATCGACGGTATTCCGGCCAAGGAGCTTCGCGGTCTGTTGGCAGACGCCATCAAGGCGAACGACAATGCCGTTGCCGCGTTTATTGCGACGAACGATGGCAAGGCCAGTGTTTCGGTCGGAGTCGGCCCTGCCGCACTCGACAGCTTCACGGCGCCGGATCTCGTGAAAATTGCCGTTGAGGTGCTGGGCGGCAAGGGCGGCGGCGGAAAGCCTGATCAGGCCCATGGCGGCGGACCGGACGCGGACAAGGCCGATGACGCGATTGCTGCGATCAAGGCAAAGCTAAGCGAATAACATCAAAGCCGGGGTCATCGCCCCGGCTTTTTACTTGCCGGCAAATCGAGCGATGAAATCGTCCGCCGTCTGCAGATCGTCAAGCCCGAAAATATAGGCGGCCTCGACGGTGTCGGAAAAATCAAGGCCGCCCGCCGCGACGGTCGGATTATTATAGCCGACGCCGTTCCATTTCTCAGCGATGCGCCGTGCATCTGACCAGAGCGGGTTCAGCTTCGGATCGTCAATGAGAGGATTCCACAGCTCCGCGTTGCTCGTATTGAACCCTGGGCTGCCGTTCCCAACGGCATTGCCGTCAGGAATGCGGATATAATCTGTATGCGCCTTTACCCATTCAAGAGCGTCTGGCGATGTCATCTGCTCGTTCCAGTCGCTGTGCTGGACGATGTGAACACGATGAGTATCGAAAGTCGCGTCCTGAGCGAGGGTGGCCAGAAGTGCGTCCCTTGAAAAATCACTTTGCCCTGCTTCCATGATCCAGACATCACCGCCCTGATCAAGAATATAGCCCATCTTGGCCGCGATCATGGCGACGGCGCTTTCCCGGTTATCATGGGCATTCGCCCATGATTGGCCGAAGGCCAGAGTGAAGAGCGCTGGTGCAGGGGCGTATTCGCCGTCCTGTATGCCGTAGGTGCCAGCAACGGCGAGATAGTCGACGCATTCAAAACCCGGTGATCGCAGGATTGTCGCTGTCGCAGCGACGGAATACAGATCATCGACATCAGTCTTGCTGTCGAACTGGGCGATAAAATTGTCGGTTGACGGATCAAACTGGCCAATCTTCGGCGCCGTCTGGCATTCCTCTGCCGCCACAACACCGAGCGCGAAGAGGACCGCGGTGCAAAGGCGAAGAGCAAATTTAGCCATGACGATATCCTCAGTCGAACAGCGAGGAGATGCTTTCTTCATTGGCGATCCGGCGAATAGCCTCGCCAATCAGGCGGTCAACGCTGACAGTCTCGATCCGCTTGGCGCCGACGCGTTGATCAAGATTGCCAATCGTGTCGGTGACGACAAGACGATCAAGATCCTCGGCATTCTCGATGCGGGCCACGGCATCGCCGCTCAAGACCGCGTGGGTCACATAGGCCGAAACGCTGGTGGCGCCTTCTTTTTTCAGCGCCGTCGCCGCCTGCACAAGCGTACCGCCGGAATCCACGATATCGTCGAAGAGGATGCAGTGACGGCCAGCGACGTTACCGATGATATTCATGACCTCGGCCTTGCCCGGTTCGGGACGACGCTTGTCGACGATGGCGAGGTCGGAGTTCTCCAGACGTTTCGACAGTGATCGCGCCCGAACCACGCCGCCCGTATCCGGAGAGACGACCAGAATCTTGTCCATCTGCCCGGCATGAGCCGCGCGGATGTGCTTTTCCATTTCCTTGACGGCATAAAGGTTGTCCGTCGGGATATCGAAAAAGCCCTGTACCTGCCCGGCGTGCAGGTCGATCGTCAGAACGCGGTCAGCGCCCGCCGTCGTGATGAGGTTCGCGACCAGTTTGGCAGTGATGGGTGTGCGTGGGCCGACTTTGCGATCCTGTCGGGCATAGCCGAAATAGGGAATGACCGCCGTGATCCTGCTCGCCGATGCCCGGGACAGGGCGTCGATCATGATCAGCAGCTCCATCAGCGTTTCATTGGCTGGGCACGAGGTCGACTGGATGACGAAGACGTCCTCACCGCGCACATTCTCGTTGATCTCGACGCGCACTTCCGAATCCGAAAAGCGATGCACCATCGCATTGGCCACATGAGTGTCGAGGCGTTTGGCAATGGCGGCTGCCAAATCCTGGTTGGCGTTGCCGGCGAGAAGTTTCATTCCGTTATCCTCGAAGTATCTGGTGCGCTGAGGCTCATCTGAAGAAAAGGGGAAGGGCGTTCAAGACGCTTTGAGCATGATCGCCGAAAGATTGCGCCCGTAACCGGACTGTCCATTTTGGCGGGCATGTCGATAGCTGAAAAAGCGGTCGGGTTCGCTGAGGGTGCAGCCCCCCACGTCTTCAATATGACGCGGCAGGATCCCCACTGATTCAAGGCGGCAACGGACAAAGCCAATGTGGTCGAATGTCCATTTGCCGGCTTCCTCACGCGGTTCAAAATAGTGTCCAGCGTCCGCGAAGATGGTTTCGACCTCATGCTTGAGATCGTCGCCCACTTCGAAAGCCGGGGCTCTCAGCGATGGGCCGATCGCACAGCGGATGGTCTGGGGCGGTGCGCCCACCTCCGCCATCAGATCAACGGTCGCTTCCAGAATGCCGTACAGACTGCCGCGCCAACCCGCATGGGCGGCACCAATGACATCGTGACCCGAAAAAAGGACCGGCACACAATCTGCAGTCAACACGCCAATGGCCAGACCAGGGCGATCGGTGACCAGTCCATCGCCTTGCGGTCTGTGATCGCCGACCGGCGCGTCAACATACCGAGCGATGGCGGAGTGAATCTGATGACCGGTGCTGATCCGATCAGTGCCAAGATCGGCGGCGACGAGACGCCGGTTCTCTTCAACGGCAGCTGGATCATCCCCTGAGCCCGGACCGGTGTTGAGGCCGGCGAATGGCCGCTCACTGACGCCGCCCGATCTGCCAAAAAAGCCGTGGGGCTGATCGGCCAGTTGGCCAGCGCGAAGGGGAGAGAGGGTCATGAAAATCCAGGGGGTTCGGTAAGGTCGGGGGAAGACAGGGCCAAGACCTTGAAAAGGGCGCCCATGCCCGTGGCATCTCTCTCCATCAAACGCCCGGTACCGGCAACAAGTTGCGTCCGCGACTGCTCGTCCTGGACGGCAGCGAGGAGCTGCTCAAGCCGGGCGATCAGGCCAAGGCGTTCCAGAAAATCGCCCTGCTGCACGGGGCCGTCTACGCGGACATCGGCGTGCCTTGCCGTCCGGGCCAGAGCGCCGAAATCCACATGCGCCGTGATGTCTGCTAGACCAGGCTGGCTCAGAGGGTGCCAGTGGTCGTGTCGGCGGACCGCCTGCAAGGTGTCGCCATAGGCCGACCGGCCGTGGCCATAGTCGATGATGAGCGCGCGGCCTTTATGCTCCTGGAACCGGCCCGCAATATCTTCGATCATCTCCCGCGCCATGGGGCAGTCCTCAAAAATATCCTCGGGCTTGGCGCCGGACGGCATCGTGCTCAGGGGTGCCAGAGGCTTGGCGGACAGACAATAAGCGAGCCGAGCATCGTCACCGTCGCTGGTCCGGCCGACCATGCGCTCGCGCCATGGTTTCTCGCTTTTCTCTGCAATGCGGACAAACTGGCGGACAGGCAGGCAGTCAAAGAATTCGTTCGCGACAATGAGTGTCGGGGCCAGCGGCACATCCTCCAGCGCATCAACCCACTGGATGGCGTTATGCAGCCCCTGGAGCTTGCGCTGCTGGCGCATCCGTTGCCGGCCACCGGCCTCCACCATGAAGATGCGGGCCGCGGACAGGAAGGCGGGCCGGAGCTTGCCGACCCTGAGAATGTCCGCCATCAGCGTGCCGCGACCGGGGCCCAGTTCTACCAGCTGGAAATAGGACGGCGCGCCCATGTCCTGCCATGCCTGCACAAGCCACGCACCGACGAGTTCGCCGAAAATCTGGCTGATCTCTGGGGCAGTCGTGAAGTCCCCATCGGCACCGAACGGGTCCTGGGTGACGTAATAGCCGTGCTGCGGATGGATCAGGGCATCGGCCATGAAGTCCGCAACGCTGATCGGTCCATTCTCGGCAATCAGGTCGAGGAGGCGCGCTTCCAGCGGACTGGGGGGCGGGGGCGACGGGGACCTGTTTTCGCTCATGCAGCCTGCTGTTTCTTGCGGCTGACATGCCATGCAAACCACAGGCCAAGGACGATCATGGGCACGGACAGCATCATGCCGCGGGTCAGGAAACCCAGTGGTCCGGCATATTTATAATCATCGGGTTCGCGGAAAAACTCGACGATAAACCGCGACAGGCCATACCCAGCCAGAAAGATCCCGATGGCCGCGCCCTTGTACTGCAGGACGCGCAGCCGATGGACCGCGTACCACAGGACACCGAACAGGATCAGACCCTCAAGGCCGGCTTCATAAAGCTGGCTTGGGTGCCGGGGCACGGCATCTGCTGCATAAATCCATTCTCCAGAGAGGCGGTCGTAATACTCGGGGAAACGCACGGCCCAAGGCACATCGCTGGGGCGACCGTAGAGCTCTGCATTGATGAAATTGGCGATGCGGCCAAAGAACAGACCGATCGGCGCAGCGCAGGCGAAAAGATCGCCAATACCGACGGGGTTCAGCTTGTATTTGCGCGCAAAGTAGAACGTGGAGACGGCCACACCGATCAGGCCGCCATGGAAGGACATGCCGCCCTGCCAAATGGCAAGGGCAGGCGGTACGGGCAGGAATCCCAGCAATTTGTCCCACTCGCCAAAGGGCACGGCAAGTAGTTCGGGCCGATAGAAGAACACGAAGCCTAAGCGTCCGCCCAGAATGATCCCGAGTGTGACGTAGAAAATGACATCGTCCAGCTGCGCCTTGGTTAGCGGCAGAGCGCCCGGACCCGCGCCTTTCGGTGTCCAGAGCTCAGGCTGTTTCAGAAGCCGGATGAGATACCACCAGCCCGCAAGAATACCGGCGATATAGGCGAGGGCGTACCAACGTATCTGGAGCGGTCCAAGGCTGAGAAGGACCGGATCGATATCGGGATAGGGCATCGGCACTCACGCGTCTGACGTTGTTCGAGGCCGCCTTAGCGCGAGTGGCAGCGAAGGGGAATGGTTTGGTGCGTTTCGGAAATCGGACGTATCACTACCAGTCTGAGATAGTGGACATCACGATTGTTCCAGCGCGATAGGTCAGGCAATCTTTTGGCAGCTGATCGGCATTGATGGACCACCCCTCTGCTGCCTCTATAGCGTATTGACCAAATTTTTTCTGAGGGAGCTCACTGATCAAGCGAACATCCTTGGCACGGCCCTGTTGATCAAATCCATAGCTGATGAAAGCGACACCATTATAAGCCTTGCGCAGGGCAACTGACGGTATACGTGGCGGCTCGCGGTTCCATACAACCTTGTCTGAACATTCCTGCGGCCAGAACTGGTAGAGTTCGGGTAGATCAGCCGGATTTCTCAGGCCTTCAAATTCACGATCTTGCATCGCTTCTATTTCGAAAGACCCCACATACGTTCTCGCGATTGAATACCACATGGTGAGAGCCAGTGGCATTGGGTCAATTTCATCTGGAGTGGGCGCGGGCTTATCATAAAGCGATAGCGCATTCGTCAGAATGATTATCCCGTCTTTGATTTTCTCAACGTAAGCGTCGGAGACGGAAAACGGATGGTTTGAGTACGGTGAATGCTCGATGTCACTCAGCATGCTGACAGCACGAAGCATTGCCGTTTGCGCCATAAGAGACCGATCAACATTCTCCGTGGACCTGAACAAATTATATAGGGGGGTTATGTAATCGTACGCTGCATCATTGTCGCCACGGGCCAACATGGTTTCGACAACTTGCAGTTTTGCGATGATAATAATGAGCGACTTTTCGTCTACCCCTGCAGCTATCGCCTCTTCAATAGCCTTTTGCAGAGGACCAAATTTTTGCTTTGGATTGAGCTTACTATTCGTGAATGCCGCCATCAGCTCTAGTTCTAAACGGCTGTAATCCCCACTATTGAACCCGTCTTCATCGAGGTTCAGGCAAAGCTTTATCGCATCCACCGTGTCTTGGGTTGGAGTCCAAAGAGTCAAATCAATATAGTTTTGCGCCAACAAAAAGAGCGTGGTTTTATCTATGTTCTCAACATTCTGACCAAGTCTGAAGGCGCGCTTTGACTGTAATATAGCCGCTTGCTTATCCCCCTCCTGCAACGCTTGGTCATACGCCTTATAGGCTAGTAGGTATTCGGGTGTCTCTGCTGCAACGGATATCGTCGGCCACAGACAGGCCACAAGAACCAGTGAAATCCGCATCTTTTTCGCCCCTGTTTTCCAAGACCCTATGCCAGAATTTCAGGACGAAAAAGAAAATTATTGCTTCGAAATTCAGGCCATTTCTTCGAGCAGATCCCAGATCATGGCCGAGACGTCCGGGCCGCCAACCTTGCGCAATTCCTTGATCAGCGTGGGGGAGGTCACATTGATCTCGATCAGCTTGTCACCGATGAAATCCAGGCCTGCATAGAGGATGCCGTTCTGGCGAAGATAGTCGCCAATTTCGGCGGCGATTTCCTCCTGGCGCGGGGTCAGGTCCACATGAAACTCGGTCCCGCCGACAGCAATATTCGCGCGGAAATCGCCTTCCGGCGGTTTGCGACCAACGGCACCCACGAAATCCCCATCGAGCATCATGACCCGCGCATCGCCATCCGCGACTTCCGGCAGGAAGCCTTGGGCGATCACGGGGCCAAAGGGCTCAAGCTGCAGGATGTTGTTCACATGCGTTTCGAAATCCGGATCATCCGCACTCGACACGACCACGCCCTTGCCGCTGCCATAATAGCAGGGCTTGAGCACGACCTTGTCGTGATCGCCGGCAAAGGCGCGCAACACTTCCGGCTCATAGGAAACGAGCGTCTCCGGGATAAAATCCGGGAAACGCAGGGCACTGAGTTTTTCAGAGATGGCCCGCACACCCGACGGTGAGTTGACGAACAGGACGTCGCCTTCAAGCGGCTCCAGCAAAAGGGTCAGGGACAGATAGGCCTGATCGAACGGCGGATCCTTGCGGATGAAGATGACATCGAAATCCGACAGATCCTCGATCTCCGGTCCCTCCAGGCGATAGAGATCCGGCGTCATTGTCATGGCAGTGTGAATGTCTTTGACGAATTCGATCAGCTGCACCGTGCCTAGCACGCCTTCAGAGCCGGCATGAATGTCGGTGTATTCGCAGAATGCGACGTCGTACCCGCGTCCTTGCGCCTCCGCCATGAGGTCAAGACTGGTGTCTTTGTACGGTTTCAGGCTGTCCAACGGATCGATGATAAAAAGGGCGCGCATGTTCTGTCCGACTCTGTATCAGGTTGGGTGACACATGAGACCGTGCGACCAATCTCGCAAGCGCCTCTTTCGCATTTGCTGCGCTGCGCCTACATGCTCTGACTGGATAATATCACCCCTGTCCTGTGGTCGCGGCTTTACTTGCCGGAAGGGCAATGGGACAACCCGGCTTCGCCGAAGGAGCAGTCGCCATGCAAAGCACCAATCCCCTTTTCGACGGCATCGCCAAAGCAATGACCGAAGCGGCTGGCATGGCCGACGGTGTGCGCCGCGAGGCAGAGACGGTCATGCACAGTCAGCTGCAGCGCTTCATGGCGGATCAGGATCTGGTACCGCGCGAAGAATTCGAAGCGGTCCGGGACATGGCGACGAAGGCGTTGGCTGAGATTGAGGCCTTGAAGGCCGAGATCGCCGCGCTGAAGGGCGAGGGCGCCTGATTCTTCAGGCCTCAAATGCGGCCCCATAATTGGCCGACCAAATTTTATGTTGAATGGGCGCATCGCTTCGCTGCCGAGTCAGTTTAGGGCGACGCCATACTTACAGACGCTTTGCGGCGTCTTCGCCGCTGCGTTGGAGATGTTATGGATACGACTGTCACGACGGACGAGACTGTCTTTTCCGATCCCCTCGACACGCTCGAGATCATGGCGCGCCGCGCCGATATGGACACGCAACGGGTCGACGAGAATGAGTTGCACATCAACCTGACCGGGTCCTGGCGCGATGTCGGTATCTGGGTGTCCTGGCGGGCTGAGGCCCAGGTGCTGCAGATTGCAGCGCCGCTCGAAATGCGCGTGCCAGCCGCGCGCGAGCTCGAGGTTCTGCGGCTGATTGTGGCGGTGAATGAGCGGCTGTGGCTTGGTCATTTTGACCTGATCGAGCATGAGCGGAATGTCGTCTATCGCAACGGTGCCGTTCTGCCCGAAGGTCAGGGCATGGAGGACGGTCAGGCAGACATTGTGCTCCGCGCAGCGCTAGACGCGTTCGAGCGGTTCTATCCGGCGTTCAATTACGTCGTCTGGGGCGAGAAAACCGCATCCGAGGCTCTCGAGGCGGCGATCTGTGAAGTGGCCGGCAGCGCCTGAAATAGCTTCCCTTTCACAATGATCTCTCTAAACGACGGCGCATGGGATCAGGGCGTTCAATCAGTTCAGCGGCATGGCGGCGGTTGTTCGGGCCTTTGACGATCATGGCGCTGTTGCTCGTGTCGTTGCCCAGGCGTCGATGCCGATCATGCCGGGCGGCTTTTCCGCCCATGTGGCGGCGAGTGACGATCCGGTCCAGCGCGCGGTCCTGAACCTTGCCGGTCTGTGCCAGCCGTCCGGCGGTGAGGATGACGCGCCGCCGACGGGGACCGATTGTCCTATCTGTCTTGCGCCGCCCTGTGCGGCCGTATTGCCTACCCTTCAAGACATTCAGAGTGCAGGCCCGTTCGTCACCGAATGGTTTTCTGTCACCGCCCAGCTTTCATTCCATCGTTACCGACTGGCAGCCTTGGGCCGGGGCCCCCCTCTTTCGCACTGAACTGACACCACCCTCCGTTCACGTTGCACTTTCCAAGAGGTATTCATGCGACATCATTTGCTCGCAGCCTGCGTGGCTGCCCCCGTTCTCCTGTCCGCTGCTTACGCCGACACCATTTCCGCCGCTCTCGATCATGCGCCTATCGGGGTGATGGGCGACCACACCCACAAGAAAGGCGAGTGGATGTTCTCCTATCGCCTGATGCAGATGCAGATGGAAGGAAACCGGGTTGGCGAAAGCCACGTCAGCCCCACCGAGATCGTGACGGGCGTCGAAAACCCGTTCGGCATGCCGCCCTATCTGCGGGTGGTCCCTGAAGAAATGAGCATGACCATGCATATGCTCGGGGCCATGTATGCCCCATCCGATCGCGTCACCCTGATGGCCATGGTCAATTATACGTCTCAGGAGATGGACCACCTGACCTATCAGGGCATGATGGGTTCAAATTTGTTGGGCACCTTCTCAACGAGCGCTGAAGGCTTCGGCGACGTCTCGGTCACCGCGCTGGTGAGCCTGTTCGAGAAGGAGCACCTGAAGGTCCACGGTGGATTGGGCCTGTCGCTTCCAACCGGATCGATTGAGCAGACAGATGCCGTCCTCACGCCCATGAACATGCAGGCGGACCTTCGTCTCCCGTATCCGATGCAATTGGGGTCAGGTACCTATGACCTCAAACCCTCGCTGACATTGACGAACAAGACCCATGACGCCCGCTTCGGCGGGGGCGTGCAATATTCCGGCATTGTCCGTCTAGACGAGAATGATGCGGGCTACACGCTGGGCGATCGGCATGAGTTGACGGCGTGGGGGGCTTGGTCGCCTGATCCGCGAGTGTCGTTTTCCCTGCGCAGCATCGCGTGGACAAAGGACAGTATTGACGGCGATGATGCCTTGATCCGGGCGCCGGTTCAGACCGCCAACCCCGATTTTCACGGCGGCGAGGGTGTTGACCCTGGGTTCGGCATGAACCTCTTGGGGACCGAAGGCGCGATCCGTGGTTACCGGCTTGGGGCCGAGCTTGTGGTGCCGGTCAAACGCGACCTTAACGGCCCGCAGCTGGAGACAGACTGGACGGCTACGTTGGGTCTGCAGAAAGCGTTCTGATCCTGACGTAGCCAAACCGGCCATGGGGCGCTATCTGTTGTCCCATGGCTAAAAAACTTTCTCTTCTCCTCCTTGGTGCCGGCAATATGGGCGGCGCTCTTCTTGAGTCCTGGATCCGCAACGGCATCGTTGACCCAAAGCGGTCCGCTGTCGTTGATCCGAACCCGTCCGATAAAATTCTCGCGGTGTGCGAGGATGGCCACGTCCCGGTCAATCCGGTCGACGACGGCGAAGGCTATGATTATTGCGTGCTGGCGATCAAGCCGCAGATGTTTGGCGATATTCTGCCCACGTTGAAATGGCCGGGCATTGAAAAGACGGTCTTCATGTCGATCGCCGCTGGCGTCACCATCGACAGCATGACGAAGCTCCTGAAATCACAATCGTCATCCCCTAAAATCATCCGCACAATGCCGAACTTGCCTGCCGCGATCGGCCAGGGAATGACCATCCTGACCGAAGGGCCGGGCGTGACGAGCGAGCAACGCGATGACGCTGACATGCTGTTCAAGGGCGCCGGCGATACGGTCTGGGCCAAGGATGAGGACCAGCTTGATCGTCTGATGGGTATTTCAGGCTGCGGCCCCGCTTATGTGTTCCTGTTCGCCGAAGCGCTTGAAGAAGCGGCGCTGGCCGAGGGTGCTTCGCCGGAAGACGCCCGCAAACTGGCCGAGATGACGGTGACAGGCTCTGCGGCGCATCTGGCGCAGGATGGCCGGACGGCAGCCGAACTGCGCAAGGCGGTGACATCGCCGGGCGGTACGACAGCGGCGGCCTTGTCTGTCTGGGATGATACGGATGGTCTGCGCCCACTCGCCAAACGGGCCGTGCGCGCAGCCTATGACCGGGCCAAGGAACTGGGCAAATAATGCGGACCCTGCTTTTCGACCATGATGTCTTCGGCGCTCATGAGGTGCCGCCGGGTCATGCCGAACAGCAGGCGCGTTACACCGCTGTGGACCGCGCCCTGTCATCGCCTGAGTTTGCGCATCTGACGCGTGAACTGGCCCCGAAAGCCGATCGCACCGCGCTGCTTCGTGCCCATGGTGAGCGCTATGTGGACGACATTTTCCGGCTGGCTCCGACCGAAGGCATGGTGCAGCTCGACGCGGACACGTTCATGGGTCCCCACAGTCTGGACGCCGCTTTGCGCGGTGCTGGCGGTGCGGTTGCCGCGATTGATGCAGTTTTCGCGGGGAGGGCAGACAACGCCTTCGTCGCGGCGCGTCCACCGGGGCATCATACGGTGCCGGATCAGGCGATGGGGTTTTGCGTTTTCAATAATGCGGCGATTGCTGCCCGCCATGCACGCGCGGTCCATGGGGCGAGACGAATCGCTGTGGTTGATTTTGACGTGCACCACGGCAACGGGACGCAGGACATCTTCTTTGATGACGAAGACGCCTTCTTCGCGTCGAGCCATGAATGGCCGCAATACCCGGGGACGGGACGAGCAGACGAGAAGGGCGCTTTTGAACAGATTCACAACGCGCCGCTGGCGACCGGTGAGGGGTCTTCGGCCTTCCGCCTTGCCTGGGGCAATGATCTGCTTCCAGCGCTGAGCGAGTTCCGACCCGATGTGATCGTCATTTCCGCCGGCTTCGATGCCCATGCCGCCGATCCACTGGGCGGTCTTGAGCTGCTCGAAGCTGATTTTGCCTGGTTTACCGGCCAGATCATGCAGATTGCGCGCGATTGCTGTGAGGGTCGTGTCGTCTCGGTTCTGGAGGGCGGCTATGATCTTTCCGCCTTGCAAACTTCTGTGGCTGCGCACGTGAAAACGCTCGCCAGCTTGGACGGACCCCGCTAGACGCGACCGCTATGACCGGTAGGATCATCACAGCGCGGCATGGTAGGCCGAATGTGGATCGCAGTGTGCGTATCACCGCCAAGGAATATGGCGCGTGGTGGGCGAACTACGATTTGAGCGGCCTCGCACCCGGTGAAGAGCCCCCGGGCTCTTTGGTTGAAGCTGCGGGCGACTGTCATGTGGTATTGAGCTCGACCCTGCCTCGCGCGATTGAGACGGCCGCCAAGATTGTCGATCATGCCCGGCATGTGCCGCAGGACGCCATGTTCGTTGAGGCCCCGCTGCCGCCGCCGCCAGTTCCGTTTCTGAAACTGTCTCCGACGACCTGGGGTGTCATTTCGCGTATCTTCTGGTTTGTGGGCCTGTCACCCAAGGGCGTTGAGACCCATCGGGGTGCCTGGCGCCGGGTGCGGCAAATTGCCGATCGGTTGATCGAGCATGCCGAACGGGGTGACCATATTCTCCTTTGTGCCCATGGTTATGTGAACTGGATGCTGGATGGACATTTGCGCAAGCGGGGCTGGGGACGCGAATGCCATGTGGGCGATAATGATTACTGGTCATGGCGCTCCTATCGCCGGGTCGCGCCTGATCTCGAAGCCGTCACCGATATGGGTGAGAGGAAGCCGTCATGAATGATATCAGCACTTTGTCCTTCGAAGCGGCCTTGGCTGAGCTGGAACAGATCATCAGCAAGCTTGAGGCGGGCGATGTGGAGCTGGAAAAGTCGATCGCCCTTTATGAACGTGGCGCCGCTTTGAAAAAGCATTGCGAAACCACGCTGAAATCGGCTCGGGAAAAGATCGAGAAGATCGTTCTTGATGCCGACGGGAAGCCGCAGGCTGAAGCGGCCAGTTTCGACTGAAAATTGCCGCAATGACAGCGGAGATGGGCCGTAACCTGTCCCGTATAGAGACGCTGCCTCTTGCTTTCTTATCGCACAAGGAAACATAGTGGCTTCAAAGACAAGGGAAAACGCGCCCATGGCGACCGACACGCCGCTGCTGAACCAGATTTCGACGCCAGATGACCTGCGGAAGCTCAAACGATCTGACTTGCCCCGCCTGGCGGAGGAACTGCGCGCGGAGGTGATTGACGCCGTGTCCGTCACCGGTGGCCATCTGGGTGCCGGGCTGGGTGTCGTCGAACTGACGACAGCGTTGCACTATGTTTTCGACACCCCGAAAGACAAGCTCATCTGGGATGTCGGGCACCAGTGCTATCCCCACAAGATTCTGACCGGGCGCCGTGATCGTATCCGCACCCTGCGTCAAAAGGACGGTTTGTCCGGGTTCACCAAGCGCTCTGAAAGCGAGTACGATCCCTTCGGCGCGGCCCACGCGGCCACGTCCATTTCCGCTGCCCTCGGCATGGCCGTGGCGCGGGACCTGAAAGAAGAAGACAACCGGATCGTCGCCGTTATCGGTGACGGATCGATGTCTGCCGGCATGGCCTATGAGGCGATGAACAATGCCGGTGACCGGGGCAAACAGCTGACCGTCATTCTGAACGATAACGACATGTCGATCGCGCCGCCGGTCGGGGCTATGAGCGCCTATCTGGCGCGGGCCGCGTCATCAGACAAATATCATGGCTTCAGAAATCTTGCTAAGCAGCTGGCCAAGAACCTGCCGAACCGGTTCTACAAAGGCGCGGCCAAGATGGAAGAATACACCCGCGGCATGGTCACCGGCGGGACGCTGTTTGAGGAACTTGGCTTCTATTATGTCGGCCCGATTGATGGTCACAATCTCGACCACCTCGTACCGGTTCTCGAGAATGTCCGTGAGCTGAAGGACGGCCCCGTCCTCGTGCACGTCGTGACGCAGAAGGGCAAAGGCTATGCGCCGGCCGAAACCGCGTCAGACAAGTATCATGGCGTGTCGAAATTCGACGTCGTGTCCGGCAAGCAGCATAAATCCAAGACCAACGCGCCCAGCTATACGTCCGTCTTCGCGGACCAGTTGGTCAAGGAAGGCGTGCGCGATGAGCGGATTGTCGGCATCACGGCCGCCATGCCTGCGGGGACGGGCCTCGACAAATTCATGGAAGCCTTTCCGCACCGCACATTCGATGTGGGTATCGCCGAACAGCATGCAGTGACCTTCGCTGCCGGTCTGGCGGCGGAGGGAATGGTGCCGTTCTGCGCCATCTATTCCACGTTCCTGCAACGTGGTTATGATTCAGTCGTACACGACGTCGCTTTGCAGGGTCTGCCCGTGCGCTTTGCGCTCGACCGTGCTGGCCTGGTCGGTGCGGATGGCGCGACCCATGCGGGGGCGTTTGACACCGCCTATCTTGGCTGTCTGCCCGGTATCGTGCTGATGGCTGCCGGCGATGAGGCCGAGCTTGTGCATATGACGCACACGGCGGCGCTTTACGACGAACTCCCCATCGCTTTCCGTTTTCCGCGGGGTGAGGGGCTCGGCGTTGACATGCCAGATACGCCGAAATTCTTGGAGATTGGCAAAGGCCGGATCCTCCGCGAGGGGACGTCTGTTGCGCTGTTGTCCTACGGCACACGTCTGGGCGAGACCCTGAAAGCCGCTGATATGCTGTCCGCGCGCGGACTGTCGACGACCGTCGCGGATGCCCGTTTCGCCAAACCGCTTGATGAGGATCTTATCCGGCGCCTCGCGACTAATCATGAGGTGCTGATCACGGTGGAAGAAGGGTCGGTGGGCGGCTTTGGCGCCTTTGTCCTGCATTTCCTGTCGCGCGACGGTCTTCTGGACAATGGTATGAAGGTTCGTACCCTGACGCTTCCCGATATCTATCAGGATCATGGCACGCCCGCTGAGATGTACGGTGAGGCTGAGCTGATGGCCGAACATATCGCCAATGCGGCGGCGCAACTCTTCGGTGTTGCGGTCGCCAGTGCTGATAGTCGCGCCTGAACCCTGAGGATGGGGTATGCGCCTTGATGCCTATCTCGTGGAGACCGGACTGATCCGTAGCCGTGAGCGGGCGAAAGCCGCAATCAGGGCCGGGCTCGTGACGGTGAACGGCGCGCCCGCCAGCAAGCCGGGACAGTCTCTCAATCCTGATGACAAAATCGTCTGCGATGGTGATACCCACGACTATGTCTCGCGCGGTGCGCTGAAACTGGAGCGCGGGCTGGATGCCTTTGGCGTCGACCCGGCGCGCTCCATCTGTCTTGATCTCGGGGCGTCTACGGGCGGGTTCACGGAGGTTCTGCTCCGCCGTGGGGCACGCCGCGTTTATGCCGTTGATGTGGGCCATGGGCAGTTGGACGAGAGCATTGCGGCTGATCCTCGCGTCATCAATCTTGAGAGAACCCACGCCAAGGCACTGTCATCCGCGCTTGTTCCTGAGCCGATTGAACTTGTCGTCTGCGACGTCAGTTTCATCAGTATCATGAAGGCGCTACCCTTCGCCCTGTCGCTCTGCTCTGACGGTGCCAAGCTAGTGACACTTGTCAAACCACAATTTGAGCTGGGCCCGGATCATCTGGGGAAGGGCGGTCTTGTCACGATGCCGCTTGAAGATCAGCATCGGCGGATGCTTGAAACAATCGTCCCCTGGTTATCCGAACAAGGGTGGCGTGTCTTGGGGACCACTGACAGCCCCATTCAGGGCGGTGACGGCAACCACGAATTTCTGGTCGGAGCGATCTACGATGGCCCGTAAACGCGGTAGGCCGGCGGCCAGAAAAAAATCATCACGTGAACGGATCAATCTGACCGTGAACCGATTGGGGGCCAGTGGTGATGGTCTGGCCGGTGATATCGCCGTGCCCATGACACTGCCGGGTGAGACCGTCCTCGTTGATCTGCATGGTAAGGAAGCGATCCCCGCTGAGCGGTTCAATGATGCGGCGGCCCGTGTGGCGCCTGCCTGCAAGCACTTTGGACTGCCTGGTGATGGTTGTGGCGGCTGCCATCTGCAGCACCTGGGGGCAGAGGGCTCGCTTGGTTTCAAGGTTGAACGACTGACACGTGCCCTGCACCGTACATTGGATGACCTGCCGCCGATCGAAACGTTCCAAGCACCGCCATCGAGCCGCCGCCGCGCCAAACTGCACCTGAAACGGCGCGGTCTCCAATGGCAGCTCGGTTTTCGACGCCGCCGGTCCCACGACGTTGTCAATATTGATATGTGTACTGTATTGCACCCGGATCTCCTCCGGCCAGCGCTTGCGATCCGCGCCATGGCGTCGCAACTGCTCCCCGAAGATTGCCGTGAGACCGACCTTTTTCTGACCCTTTCGGATACCGGCGTTGATGCGGATTTTGTCAATGTGGACGAAGAGCGGCTGACCCTGATCCAGCGTGAGGCGCTGGCGGCGTTCGCTCAGGATTTCGGACTGGCGCGCCTGTCCGTAGGCGGCATGCCGATCGCCGGCGGCGCGGCGCCCGTATTGCGCCTGGGCACACTGACCGTGGGCCTCCCGCCGGGTGTGTTTCTGCAGGCAACACGCGAAGGTGAACGGGTCATGCAGGACCGCGTCGTCGCCGCGCTTCGTGGCCGGACCCATGTCGCGGATCTGTTCTGCGGCATCGGAACATTCGCCGCGGCCCTGCCAGAGGATTCCCAGATTGCGGCAGTGGACTGCGCGGGCGCAGCAACCGCTGCCTTGGACAGAGCGGCCCGCCAGGCGGGGCGGACGATCACGACCGTCACGCGCGACCTGTTTGACGATCCATTGTCTTCTGATGAGTTGTCAGGATACGACGCCGTGATCATGGACCCGCCCCGGGCTGGTGCCGCCGCGCAATCCGCCCTGGTGGCGCGCTCAGGCGTCCCTGTCGTCGTCGCTGTGTCGTGTAATCCAGACACGCTAGCGCGTGATGCGGGCCTTCTCAGCGAACATTATGCGCTTTCATCTCTGATGCTGATCGACCAGTTCCTGTACTCACCGCACATCGAAACAGTCGCGGTCTTTACGCGTCGTCCGTAGGCGTTGGCATGATGCGAAGGGCGACAGCGGCCCGACCGATGGGTTTGTCCTGATCCGCCTGCCAGCTCGTCGCTTCGACAAATGAAATGCGACGTCCGTGCCGAATGATGTCGACATGAGCAAACATGTCCTCATCGGCCGCCGGTCTGAGGTAATTGCAATGGACACTGATCGCGCGGGCAGTGGATCCCGGGTCCAGTCGTGACCGAATTTCGTTGACGGCGCAGGCCTGCAGGAAGCTTGAGATCACACCGCCATGCAGTGACCGGGTCATCTCATTGCCCACGTGATGTTCAGCACGCCGAAGGGTATAAAAGTGGCGGCCATCTTTTACCGCAGCGTCGAAGGCGAGCCATCCGCCAATGGCGGTGCGGTCACGCCAGTCAAGGATTCGCTCAAGCGTATCTTCACCGGGGGAGAGCAGATCAATCTTTGTCATAGCCTTGATCCCGTCGCCGAACCGTCTGGTCGACTGACAAGGAACGTGCCTTGCGCTTTCGCCGCCAATTGACCGTCTCGTGTCATCCGTCCGCTGCAGACCGCTACATTGTCTATGATGCCGTCACATTCAGCCTCACACAGAACAACATTGCCAGTCGTGGCGGGGGAGAAGAAGTCCGTCTTCAGATTGATTGTGGACAGTGGCGCGAACGCATCCATTCGCGTCCACGCACCAACGGCGAGGATCGTGTCCAACAATATCGTATATAGGCCGCCAAACGTCTCATCATCGTCGGCAAAAGCGGCGGGGAGCGTGATTTCAACAGCGACCGATCCTACGCCCACGGACGTGGTCCGCATCGGAATGTCCCGAAACAGCTTGTGCTCCGACTGCATGTGCTTTTCAGCAAAAGCGAGAGCCTGAGCAATTGCCGGCGCGATGGTGGTCTTGTCGTCTGCCATTACTGTCCGAGCTTTTCTTCCTCATACTGAATGCCCCAGCCGATCAGCTGGCGCCAGAGGGCCTCGACCAGACCAGGCGGCAGGCCGCCATCTTCGGCCCGTCCGCGAACACGGTCGACGACCTGCTGGATGCGCCAGGGCACAGTGGCTTCTTCGGGGCGAGACTTCAGCTGCCAGGCACGGTCTACGTAGCCCCAGCGTTCGACCAACAGATCGACAAGAGCATCGTCCAGCCGGTCGATTTCGTAGCGAACCTGTTCCATGTTCTCGCAATCGGCGGGCGTTTTGTTCATGGGTCTTGCCTCTCTGTGATGACTGTCGCACCAGTTTCCAATGTGCGGTGTACCGGACAACGGCCGGCAATTTCAAATATTCGATCGCGGGTTTTGTCGTCAAAATCACCGGAAATCGTAATTTTTCGCGTAAAGACGTCCGGTTTCATCGCAGTTTCGTTTGTGACCAATTCGGCGTCCTGTTCGTGTGACTTTTCGTGGTCGACAACGCACGAGAGATGGTCGAGCGGAATTTTCTTGCGCTCCGCATACATCCGGATCGTCATCGTGGTGCAGGCGCCAAGGGCAGCACATAAAAGGTCATAGGGGGAGGGGCCGCTGCCCAACCCGCCAAGTGCCAACGGTTCATCGGCGATCAGGCGATGGGGACCTGTTTGAATGAGATTCTGGTATCGCCCCTGTCCGGTCTCGGAAACATGCACCTTCTTTTCCGTCAGAGCTGGCGGACGGGCAGCAGCATCGATGTTCAGATAACGCTCCGCCCACGCCGCGATCACCTGCGCCGCATAGGTCGCATCAACGGGATTGGTGACGAGGTGATCTGCGTTGTCGAGTGACACGAAGCTCTTGGGGTGTTTCGCCGCGACAAACAGGCGGGAGGCGTTCTCTATACCGACTGTTTCATCTGTCGGTGAATGCATGATAAGGAACGCGCGGTGCAGATCCGCGGCGCATTCGAGTATCGAATGTTGTTCGAGATCATCGATAAACTGCTTGTCGATGCGGAACGGCCGCCCGGCAAGGCTCACCTCTGCGGTCCCCTCAGTCTGGATCTTGTCCAGATGATCGGCAAACTGATTTTTGACGTGGTGAACATCCGCGGGGGCCGCAATGGTTGCAACGGCCTTGACCTCTGGGATCATGTGGGCAACCGCGATGACCGCAGCGCCACCCAGGGAATGGCCGACAAGTAGGGATGGCGCGTCGTAGCGGTCGCGCATGAAAGCGGCCGCACTGCAGAGATCGGCAATATTCATCGAGAAGTTGGTCGACGAAAATTCGCCGCCCGATGCGCCCAAGCCCGTGAAATCAAACCGCAGCACGGCAATGCCGCTGTCGGTCAGCGCTGCCGAGACCGTCCGTGCAGCGATAAAATCCTTGGAACAGGTGAAGCAGTGAGCGAACAGGGCGTAGGCCTTGATCGGGCCCTTAGGCAGGTCAAGACGTGCCGCAAGTTCCGCGCCCGTTGCGCCCGTAAACGTCAAACGCCGGTTCTGTTCTGCCATCATGTGTTCCTAGCGTCGGTAACGGGTGCGGGTATTGAAGCTCATCAGCATGTCGGACGGGACGGTCAGCGCATCTGCCCCAGTTTGGTCGCCAGTGAGAAAGACGCGTACGGCTGCCGGGTAGAGAAGATGTTCCGCCTGCCGAACCCGTGCAGAAAGACTGTCCAGCGTGTCCGCTGAATGTCGAGGGACCGCCACCTGACCGACGATTGGCCCGCCATCGAGCTCTTCCGTCACTGCATGGACCGTACAGCCCGATAGCGTGGCGGTCGAGGCAAGGACCTGTTCATGGGCGCGATTGCCCGTGAAGGCGGGCAAAAGGGACGGGTGGATATTCAGCATCCGCTCCCGCCATTTCGCCATGAAGGTTTGCGTCAGGATTCGCATGAAGCCCGCGAGGCAGACAAATTCAATGCCTGCCTCCTCCAGCGCCTCGTCAATTGCGGCATCAAACTCTTCGCGGCTGGCATAGTCGCGATGGGGAATAACCAGCGTTCTGATCCCGGCCCGCTCTGCGCGCGCCAGGCCTGCGGCATCAGCCCGATTGGAAATCACGAGCTGGAGGTCGGCGGGAAAAGCTGGATCTGCATTGCGGGCATCGATCAACGCCTGCAGGTTCGTGCCGCTGCCTGAGATCAGGACCGCCGTGGCTATTGCCGTGCTCATTTTTTGACCAAGGTGCCGATGACGCGCCCTTCGGGCAGGCTATCAAGAATGCTGTCGGCCACGTCCTGGGCCACGATGATGACCATGCCGATCCCTGCGTTGAAGGTCAGCCGGATATCTTCGATCGACAGTTCGCCAGCGCTGCGCAGCCAGTCGAACAGGGGCGGCAGTTCCAGATTCTTGTCGTCATAGGACGGGGCCAGATCGTCGGGCAGAGCGCGAGGCACGTTCTCGGTAAGGCCGCCGCCGGTGATATGCGCAAGCCCCTTGATGGAACCTGCTTTGCACAGGGGCAGCAGTTCTTTCACATAAATAGCCGTCGGCGCCATGAACGCGTCGGCGAGCGTCCCGTCGGAAAAGGGCGACTTGTCTTCCCAGTTCAACCCCTGGCCGGCGACAATCTTGCGGATCAGGGAGAAGCCATTGGAGTGAGGACCCGAGGACGGCAGGCCAATCATGACGTCTCCCTCGACCATCGCGTCAGTGTTGGGCAGCACCTTGTCGCGGTCCACCGCGCCGACGCAGAATCCGGCGAGGTCATAATGTCCGTCATCGTACATGCCCGGCATCTCTGCCGTCTCGCCGCCAATCAAGGCCGCACCGGCCCGGCGACAACCCTCCGCTACACCGCCAATGACACTGGCGGCCACGCCTTCGTCGAGTTTGCCGCAGGCAAAATAGTCAAGGAAAAACAGTGGCTCAGCGCCTTGGGCGAGAACATCATTTACGCACATGGCTACCAGGTCGATACCGACCGTATCGTGGCGCCCTGTCTGAAAGGCCAGCATCAGTTTAGTGCCGACGCCGTCGGTCCCTGAAACGAGAAGGGGATCGTCGTACCCGGCAGCCTTGAGGTCAAACAGCCCGCCAAAACCGCCCAGATCAGCGGTCGCACCCGCCCGGCGGGTTGCCTTAGCTAAGGGGCTGATGGCTTTTACGAGGCGATTGCCGGCGTCGATATCCACTCCGGCCTTTTTATAGGCGTCGGCCATAGGGGCCCTTCCTCATTGTCAGATGTCGTTTGCGCTTTCCTATACCGCCCGTACTGAATGTCGAGCGATACGGTGCAAAACCGGGCATAAACACCGCCATGTTTTGGCCCTATGACGGGAGTGTATAGGGTTTACCGGTTCTGTTCTGCCGGAAATACCGCTAGACCATCGCCACGGGCGCGAAAATGGCTTCGCGCTGTCGCTGGACAGTTGAGGATCGCGTTCATGAACTTTCGCGGGCTGACCCCATTCATCTTTGTTCTATTTGCCTTTCTGGGCGTGTCCCAGGCGCAGACGCGTGTCGCCGTGTTCACGGTGCCCGAAGTGCCGGTGTATGCTGAGGCAGAAACCTCGGCCGAGGCGCAACGCATCGCGCAGGATCGCGGTCGGCGCCAGGCCATGGATATCCTGCTGCGTCGGCTGACGGCCGAAGAGGATTGGTCCTATCTGCCCGATCTGTCGGGCGGGATGGCGGCGGTCGCGGAGGCGTCCGAGCTGTCCGAACTCGATCAGGCGATTGGCTCGGGCAAACGCGTCCTGACCCTGTCGTCCGCCGATCTGCCGCAGCTTGAAGAGGGCTTTGCCATCTTCGACGAGAAAACCTCCGGCAAGACCTATCGTGCGCGGATCAGCTACAAGTTCAAACCCGATGCCATTCGGTCGCTGCTTCAGTCGGCCAACCTGCCATACAGCGAATCACAGTCCCGCCGCTCGCTGGTGCTGCCGGTCCTGAAAACGGAAAACGATGTCTATTTGTGGGAGACCAATAACCCTTGGGCGCGGGCCTGGCTGTCTCGTCCGCTGATCAATGAGCTTACCCCCCTGATCCTGCCTGTCGGTGACCGCCAGGACGTGGAGGCCGCAACCGCTGAAGACGTTGTCGACCTGAACACCGCCGCTCTCGCGCCGTTCGTGTCCCGATATTCTGCACCACAAGTTATCGTGGCGGTCGGTCAATTGTCCGAGAAAAACGGCGAATATCAACTGTATGTCCGCCTGATCGATGGCTTTCTGGCTGAACGCACCAATGATCAAAAGGCCGCGCAGGACGCAGCAGCACAGCTTTATGACAGTGATGACGGCTTTGGTACCGAAGCCGCGCCGACCACCTCCGTCGGCACCAAGGGCCGCGTCCTCGCCGAAGCATTTTTCAGCGGACCGTCAGATGACTTCCCCGCGCTCGCCCAGCGAGCAGTGGAAACAGTTGTCACCCGCTACGCCAAGACATGGAAGCAGCAGACCCTGGTCGACCATTCCACCATGCGTCAGCTGTCTCTGACAGCGTGGTTTGGCAGCCTTGATGAGTGGGCCCAGATCAGAAACGCGCTGTCGGGCACCTCACTTGTCCGCGGGATGAAGGTTGGCGCGTTCAACAACGAGAATGCGGTCATGGAACTGACCGTCATCGGCGATCCGGACCAGCTCATCCTCGAAATGCGGCAGCAGGACCTCACCGTCTGGCGTTCGGACGACGGCAACTGGAACATTGCTGATCGTTCGCGGGCATCACAGCTGCAGAGTGAGCGCGTGCCGGTTTCCTTCCGCGGGGCGTCCGATGACCGCGACGGCTTCTCCCCGGTCAACCGCAACGAACGGCGTTTCGGGGAACCGCTGGGGATGCGCGGCGGTCCCGCACCAGAGCTGCCGGATGATTTTCTTGATGATGAAAATGATCAAGATGCAGACGATACGGTTGATCTTGGCGAGGGCGCGCCAATCTATCTTGAACCAGACGTCGAAGATGATGAGGGCGCAGCCGAAACGGACGATGACAACGACGACGAATAATGAGCATGTTCAGGCCCCGTTGCCCTTCGCCACGGGGCCCGTCGTCCTTACCTATTGTCCGGCGCCGGCCAATGCAGATGCGCTGGCCGTGCTTCACAACTGGCTCGATGACTGGCGTTCAGGACAGAACCGATCTCCATTGATTGCCGTCAGAGCGTCCGCCGGATGCGGCAAGACCCGTCTGGCGCATAAGGTTATGGCGGAACTCGGCGGTGTCGTGGTGGCGCCGAATAATGATGACGGCTCGGTCGCCATTCCGAAAGAAGGGCCGTTTGCCGTCGACAATGCGGATCGTGCGACCGGCCACGCGCTGATATCAGTCTACAACGCGGCGAGTTCCAGCGGCCGTCCCTGCCTTCTGACGGGTACGGCACCGCGTGACCGGTGGGGCATTGGCCCGGGCGGGGAATTGCCTGATCTGAAAACCCGGCTCCGCTCGTTCGCCGTGCTGGAACTCGAATCGCCAGACGAAGCGACGCTGGCGCTCGTCCTGAAACGGACTCTTGACGAAGCTGGGATAAAGGTTGCCGACAAGGTTGTGGCCGACGTGGCGGCGCAGCTCAAACGGCGTTACAGCGCCGTCGAGTTGATTGCCACGGCGGCAGTTCGTCGTGCGATGGATGGCAGTATGTCCGCAAAGGCCTTGCTGCAGTCGGTAATGAGAGATAACCCCGGCGCAATTCTGTAAGTCGCGTGGCTCCGGGAAGAGGGTTTCATGGAAGACGGTACCGTTTCATCTCCGGCTTCTGATCCGGTCGAACGACCAACGGAGCCCAGCGTTCTGCACGGTGTCGCACCGGACAGCCCCGACCGGTTTTTCAACCGGGAGCTGTCTTGGCTCGATTTCAATCTGCGGGTCCTCGACGAGGCGCAGAATGAGCGTCATCCCATCCTTGAGCGTCTGCGCTTTCTGGCCATTTCGGCCAGCAATCTCGACGAGTTCTTCATGGTCCGCGTGGCTGGCCTTGTGGGGCAGGTTCGCGCCGGCATCTCTGCGGTCAGTCAGGATGGCCTGACACCCGGACAGCAACTGTCCGAGATCAACGCTAGGGCTGCAGCCCTGATGGATCGCCAGCAGCAATGCTGGGGCGAACTCCTGCCATTGATGGCGGAGAACCGTGTCGAGGTTCTGCGCGCCGAGCAGCTGACTGAAGAAGAATTGACATGGCTTGAGGACGAATTCCTCACCAACATCTTCCCTGTACTGACGCCACTGGCCCTCGACCCGGCTCATCCGTTTCCGTTTATTCCCAATCTTGGGTTTGTCCTGTGCTTTTCCGTCGAGGGTGACGGTCATGCACCGATGAAGTTTCTGCCGGTGCCGAACATGGTGCGCCGTTTCATCAGACTGCCCGGTGATTTGTCCGATCGCGGCGAAGCGGCACTGCCGAATGTCCGGTTTATCCCGCTGGAGCGGGTGATCCTGCACTTCCTCCACCACCTGTTCCCGGATGTCCGCATCACCGCGCGCGGGGCGTTCCGTGTCATCCGTGACAGTGATGTGGAGATCGACGATGAGGCTGAAGACCTGGTTCAGCAGTTCGAGACAATGCTCCGCCGCCGTCGCCGGGGCGAAGTTATCCGGTTGAAAATTCATCAGGACACGCCCTTTGTATTGCGCGACCTGATTATCTCCAAGCTTCACGTCCACCCGCAAGATGTCGTCTATGTGGACGGTCTTCTTGGTCTGGCGCAGACGGCAGAACTCATTCCCAAAGATCGCCCCGATCTTCTGTTTCCCAGCTTCGAGGCGCGGTTCCCCGAGCGAATTCGCGAGCATGGCGGCGACTGCCTGTCGGCGATTTCGGCCAAGGATATTCTCGTCCACCATCCCTATGAAGACTTTGAGGTGGTCGTCCGGTTTCTGAAGCAGGCTGCGAATGATCCTGACGTTATTGCAATCAAGCAGACGCTTTACAGGACCTCAAAACAGTCACCGATTGTCGAGGCACTGATCGAAGCGGCGGAGAATGGCAAGAACGTCACGGCGCTCGTTGAACTGAAAGCGCGCTTTGATGAAGAAGCTAATATCCGCTGGGCGCGCGCACTGGAGCGGGCAGGGGTGAATGTCGTCTACGGCTTTGTCGACTATAAGACCCATGCCAAGCTTTCTTATGTCGTGCGGCGCGAGGGCGAGAATACCCGCTCATACTGCCATCTTGGCACCGGCAACTATCACCAGTTCACCGCGAAGATCTATACGGACCTTTCGCTGTTCACGACGGACCCCGCGATTGGCAGAGACGTGTCGCGCATCTTCAATTACGTCACGGGTTACGCTCAACCGCAGAGTTTCGAGCGGTTGCGCATCGCGCCCATCAATCTGCGTGAGACACTGATCGAGAATATCGAACGCGAGATCGAGTTTGCGAAAGCGGGTCAACCGGCCAGCATCTGGGCCAAGATGAACTCTGTGGTTGATGGCCCGTTGATCGACAAGCTGTACGAAGCCAGTCAAGCGGGGGTGCAGATTGACCTTGTGGTTCGGGGTATTTGCTGCCTTCGGCCCGGTGTTCCTGGACTGTCGGAAAATATCCGAGTCAAGAGCATCATCGGAAGGTTCCTCGAACATTCCCGGATTGTCTGCTTTGGCAATGGTCGCCCGATGCCATCGGACAATGCCCTTGTTTATATCTCATCGGCGGACTGGATGCCGCGCAACCTGAACCGGCGGGTTGAGTCGTTGGTCCCGATCACGAATGAAACCATCCATAATCAGGTGATCGATCAGATCATGGTGGCGAACCTCAAGGATAACCAGCAGAGCTGGCGATTGCGTCCGGATGGGATCTGGACGCGGGTTGAACTGCCTGACACTGAAGATCCCTTCAATGTCCATGACTATTTCATGACCAACCCCAGCCTGTCGGGTCGCGGTGCTGCATTGACCGAGCGCTCACCACGCACACTGACAATGGCGCCTCGATGAGAGTCGAGCGGCTGACGGGCGACCGTCCCCGCTGGGCCGTCATCGACATTGGCTCAAACTCCGTCCGTCTCGTGATGTATGAAGGGCCGGCGCGGTCACCGATGACCGTCTTCAACGAGAAAGTGCTCTGTGGTCTTGGGCAGCGCAATCAGGAAACCGGGGCATTGCGCGAAGAGGCGATGCACGATGCCCTGACCGTTCTGCGGCGGTTTCGCGCTATCATTGACGCTGTCCAACCCCAGGAGCTGGACATCTTCGCGACGGCAGCCTCCCGCGACGCCACCAACGGCCCGCAATTCCTTGCCGCCATTCATTCACTCGGCCTGGAGCCGACCTTGCTGCCTGGCGAGGAGGAGGCCCGACTGGCGGCCCTTGGTATTCTTTCCGGTTCCCCGGAAATACTCGACCGGAAAAACGGTGCGATTGCTGGCGATATTGGCGGGGGCAGTCTGGAGCTATCCCATATCGATGCCAGCCATCAGGATTTCGTCGGCCAGCGCGTCAGTCTGCCGCTCGGTGCCCTTCGTCTGTCTGCAGAATATACAACAAAGCCCGGTGCCGCGATCAAGCATATTCGCAAGGTCGTCGAGGCTGAAGAATGGCTGCAGAAGACCGGCGCAAAATCCTTTTACATTGTTGGCGGCGCATGGCGCGGGCTGATGCGGATTGCCATTGAACGCAGCGAATATCCGCTGGATGTTCTTGATCATTTCACCCTGACCCGCGACGAAATGGAGAACCTGTGTGACTGGGTCATCGGTCGAAGCGTCGAGCAGCTCGAGACGCTGTCCAGCGTACAGAAACGCCGCGCCCCGACACTGCCCTACGCCGCCATGGTGATGAAAGCCGTCCTTGATGCCGTGTCGCCCAAGGATGTCATCCTGTCCTCCCACGGCGTGCGGGAAGGATGTCTGTTTAACAAGCTGTCGCGCGATGAACAGAGCGAAGATCCACTGCCGATTCTCGCCGAACATGTGGCCAGTTTCGGGCGTGGGCATTTGCGGCCCGAGGCGGATAGCCTCTACGAGTTTGTCCGTCCACTGTGCAGTGATCCGACGGCGGAGGAATCGCGTCTGTGGCACGCTGCGGCGCATCTATGCAACATCGCGACCTTGTATCAGCCCGATGAAAAAGCCGAACAGGCCGCCCGTTTGATTCTGTCATTGCCATTCCGCGGCCTCTCCCATCGGGGGCGCGTGATGCTGGCCACGGCGCTCTACTATCGGCACGGCGGCAGCAGCGGTGATGTTGAAGACACTATACCCATCGGACTGATCGATGACCGGCAATTGACCGAAGCGCAGAAAATCGGGCTTGGCATGCGTTTCGCTGCAGCCCTCGATCCAGACGGAACGGCAGGCTTGGGCGAAGCGACACTGGAGGTCGAAGGTGATGGCCTGCGTCTGACGCTGCCGCACCGTCTCATTGGCCTGTGGGGGCTTGGTCCTGCCAAACGGTTCCAGCGCCTGGCCGCGTTGATTGGGAAGGAGCCGGTGGCGCCTTACGCCTTGTGATTGATCAGAGTCACGGACTTGCCCTTCAGGCCAAGCGAGACAGCGCCGTGCTTGAGCTTGAGAGCCAGATCACCAAACACCTCACGTCGCCAGCCGCGCATGGCGGGAACATTCGCATCGTCAGACAGGGCAATCGCTTCAATGTCGGCAGAGGACGCCAGCAACTTTGGCGCAACGCCGTGCAACTCGCTCTGACGTTTTAGCAGCACACGGAGAAGGTCGACCACATCCGCCGGGGCAGGCTGGTTCTGACCTGACGTTTCCTTTTGTGGTATGTCGTCCCGGCTCATCGCCTTGCCAGCAGCGACAGCTTCCAGCAGGCCTGCAGCCGATCGCGACCGTTCGAAACCGGTCGGGACGCCGCGCAGGGCACCCAGCTCCGCCACCGTTGTTGGCGCCGCGCGAGCGATTTCCGTGATGGCTTCATCCTTCACCACCCGAGCGCGGGGCACATCCTTTTGTTGCGCTTCGCGTTCCCGCCAGGCCGCCAGCTGCACGATCGCGCCCATATCCTTGGGACGGATGTTGCGAAGTTTCAGACGCTGCCATGCCGTTTCCGGGGATGTGAAATAGAGGGTCGGTTCGTCCAGAACCGCCATTTCTTCAGCGACCCATGCGGTTCGCCCGGTCTCTGCCAGCTTCTTCTGAAGAGCCAGATAGACGTCGACGAGATGGGTCACATCACCCAAGGCGTAGGTCAGCTGCTTTTCGCTCAGGGGACGTTTGGACCAGTCGGTAAAGCGGGATCCCTTGTCGACCTGGGCTCCGGTCACGGCACGGACCAGCGGTTCATACCCGACCTGATCGCCATAGCCGCAGGCCATGGCCGCGATCTGGGTATCAAACAGGGGCTGGGGAACGCGGCCCATCAGTCGGTAGAAAATTTCGAGATCCTGCCGTGCGGCGTGAAAGACCTTCACAACGCTCTCATCGGCCAACAGCGCGAGGAGCGGCTCAAGATCGATACCGGGCGCCAGCGGATCGATGATCGCGGCGTCTTCAGTGGTTGCCACCTGAATCAGGCACAGTTGCGAGTAATAGGTACGCTCGCGCATGAATTCGGTGTCGACAGTGACAAACGGGGCTTCGCGGAACACCTCGCACAGGCGGCGAAGATCTTCTGTTTTTTCAATTACCTGCATAAGAGAGTTCGCCTATCAGAGGTCGTCCGTTCAGGCGAACCAATCTTCCAAATCAAAACCAGTTTCTCAGGCATCGTCGCGGCGAAGCAACAGTACCGGCCAAGTGGCATCGGAGACGCGGTCATATTCGACCAGCCCCACCTGCCGATAGGCATCGAGCACGCCCTCGGCCTGGCGATCAAGGAGGCCCGCGAGGACCACACGGCCATCCCTGGCCAAGGCATCAGCGATCTGTGGGGCCAGCATCATCAGCGGCTCGGCCAGAATGTTGGCGAGGATCAATGGAAAGCGGCGGCCATTTTCGGTCACCGAGCCAAGGCCATCCGCCTCAATGAACGTGATATCATCGACGCCATTGGTCGCCGCATTTTCCGCAGCAATCGTGACAGATGGTGCATCTATATCTGTACCGATGATCCCGGCATCGGCCCAGAGACGTCTGGCCGCGATCGCGAGCACGCCAGAGCCCGTGCCGACGTCAAGGACGCTCTCCGGGTTGAACTTTTCGAGGCGGCTCAGTGCATCAAGACAACCCGCCGTGGTCGGATGATGTCCGGTGCCGAAGGCCCGATTGGCTTCGATCTGGACCTTCAGGCCGGGCAGGGCATCGGCCTTGGCGGCGTCGTGTGAACCATAGAGGACAAAGAGCCCGGACTGGACGACACCCAGGCCCTCCAGCGCATGGGCGACCCAGTCCTGATCGGGCAGATCCTCGACGGTTGCGGCGTCGAGGTGGCCCAGGCCGTAATCCGTCAGGATCGAGTCGAGTTCCTGTTGGTCCGGCCGATCAGTGAAGTAGGCGTGCAGGGACCATGCGGCGTCCGCATCGCTTGCAGAGGAATCATCCTTGAGAAGCGTGACGG
Organism: Parvularcula sp. LCG005; assembly: GCF_032930845.1. Lineage (GTDB taxonomy): Bacteria > Pseudomonadota > Alphaproteobacteria > Caulobacterales > Parvularculaceae > Parvularcula. The sequence continues at coordinate 1,389,305 of NZ_CP136758.1, forward strand.
CGTCTGACGGCGGAAAAAGGACCTCTGACAGCAGGACATCAAGGCGTTCAAGGTCGGCCTGCGGGCCCTGCCAGATCAATTTCAAAGTGCTCATGATGCCACCACCACAAGACCGTGCTTCTTCTTGCCAATGGACAGCTTGATCTTGCCGTTGCGCAAATCGCCTTCCGTCAGTGTCCGTTCTTCGGCCAGTGCCTCATCGTTCACTTTCAGGGCACCCGCCTTGATATGACGACGTCCTTCGCTGAGACTGGCCACCAGGCCGAGCTCACGAAACGGCTCAAAGAGCGGCATGCCGCGCGACAGGATTGCAGCATCGACTGAAACGGTGGGGAGGTCGTCGGCCGCGCCGCCCTGTTCAAACGTCTGACGGGCTGTTTCCGCGGCTGCATTGGCAGCGTCCCGACCATGCATCAGTGCTGTGACCTCTGTCGCCAGGACCTTCTTGGCATCGTTAATCTCCGCACCCTGAAGAGCTTCAAGGCGGCGAACCTCATCCCTAGGCAAGGTGGTAAAGCGGCGCAGCATCATGCCGACATCGGCATCTTCCGTGTTCCGCCAGTATTGCCAGTAATCATAGGGGCTCAGCCGGTCGGCGTTCAGCCAGACGGCACCATTTTCTGTCTTGCCCATTTTCTTGCCGGAAGAAGTGGTCAGCAGCGGCGTCGTGAGGCCAAAAACGTCACGTGCCTTTCCGCCCTCGACGGCGGCGACCCGGCGACACAGCTCGACACCGTTGACGATGTTGCCCCATTGGTCAGAACCACCCATCTGCAATGTGCATCCGTAGCGCTCGTTCAATTCAAAGAAATCGTATGCCTGCATCAGCATGTAGTTGAATTCGAGGAACGTCAGCGGCTGTTCACGGTCGAGCCTCAGCTTGACACTATCGAATGTCAGCATGCGGTTGATCGTGAAATGGACACCAAAATCACGCAGGAAATCGACATATTTCAGACCGGACAGCCATTCGTCATTATTGACCATCACAGCGTCCGTCTCGCCTTCGCCGAAGGTCAGAAAAGGACTGAAGGCTCGCTTGATGCCGGCAATGTTGGATTCGATATCCGCCGGTGTCAGGAGCTTGCGCTGAGCATCCTTGCCGGAAGGGTCCCCCACCTTGGTGGTGCCGCCCCCCATCAGGACAATGGGCCGATGCCCGGTCTGCTGTAGCCAGTACAGCATCATGATCTGGACCAGGCTGCCTGCATGCAGGCTGTCTGCCGTCGCGTCAAAGCCGATATAGGCCGTGATGGTCCCGTTTGCAGCGGCCTCATCGAGGGCGCCGAGATCGGTTCCCTGGTGAATAAAGCCGCGCTCGTGCAGCACGTTGAGAAAATCGGATTGAAATTCGGGCATATATCAACTCAAGTTTAAGAGCCGCGGCTTGTAGTCGTCATTGGCGTGAGCGTCCAGAAGGGTGATGGAAATGGCCGAAAGAGTGCTCAGGGCAATCGGATTGATGTCAGGCACGTCTCTCGACGGTATTGATGCGGCCATCCTTGAAACGGACGGCGACCGGATTACCGCTTTTGGTCCGACCCTCTCGGTTCCCTATGAGGGCAGAACCCGCGCCACGCTGTCCCGCGCCTGCAAGGCGGCAATCGAAGGGCGCAACGAGGCACAGGATGTTCTCGATGCCATCAACCTGGTCACTACAGCGCATATCGACGCTGTCCGTGACCTTCTCGACAAGAATGACCTGAACGCCAAGGATATCGATGTGATCGGCTTCCATGGCCAGACCATCCTGCACAAGGCACCGCTGGACCGGTCGGCCGTCGGTACGACTTGGCAGATCGGGGCAGGCGGCACGCTGGCTCATGAACTGCGGATCGATGTCGTGGACCAGTTCCGTCTGGCGGATATGGCGCAGGGCGGACACGGCGCACCGCTGGCTCCCATCTATCATCGGGCCCTGATCGAGCGAGACCGGCCCGACCATGCCGTCGCCGTCGTCAATATTGGCGGGGTTGCGAACATCACCTACCTGCCGCCGCACGCCAAGCCTACAGATATCGTGGCGTTCGACTGTGGACCCGGCAACGGCCTCGTGGACGAGTGGATCTACCGCCATACGGGCGACAGTATGGACACGGACGGCGCTCTGGCGCGGCAAGGTCAGGTCAGTGAAGAAGCGGTGCGGCTGATGGCCCTGAACGCCTATCTGAGGCGTCCGCCACCCAAATCCCTCGACCGCTATGATTTCAAGCTCAAGGCCGTCGAAGACCTCAGTCTCGTCGACGGCGCAGCGACGCTGACAGCCTTCACGGCGGAGACGATTGCCCGATCCGGCGCCCTTCTGCCGGAAGCGCCGAAGGAATGGATAATTTGCGGCGGTGGGCGCCACAACCCGGTTCTGATGGAGATGCTGCGGGAGCGGGTCGACGGCACCGTGCTGACGGCAGAAGACAAGGGTTGGCGCGGCGACATGATCGAAGCGGAGTGCTTCGCCTATCTCGCCGTTCGGCATCTCAAGGGGTTACCCCAGTCGTTTCCAAAGACAACGGGTGCGCCCGTACCTCTCAAAGGCGGTCACCACCACCATAAGCCGCTCTAGCGGCTTATGGCTGCCACATACCCCGCGTGATTCGGCCTTCAACAAGATCGAGCTCGGCGACTGGCATCAGAGCGATGTGTCCATCTGTCCCGCGACGCCGAATGGACATTTGCGGGTTCAGACTTTGAGCGGGCGCGTGATCGGCGTCTGGCTTTGACGCCCCCGAACTGTTTTCTGGCAGGCCTGCATAGACCGCATCGGTCAGATCGCAGGCCGACAATTGCCGATCGATGTCAGCCGCCATGGTGGACCCGAAAACGGCACGGATGGAGCCACGCATGCCGTCGCGTTCTGCTTCCCACTGATTGTAGAATGAGGCGGCCATCGCGATGAGACAGCCGGTCAGCCCGAGCGCAAACAGCGTCGGCCAAACGGCCACGGACTGGCCGAGCAGGGCGACCGTCTCACTCGCTGCCGCCGTGGAGAGAAAGCCGACGGCACCAAAGGCTACACCCAGTACCAGTACGGCACCAGCAAACAGACTGCCATATCCCCGCTGGCGCAGAGCAGCGGCCAGATTGCCTTGAAGCAAAGGTCGGCTGTCCGCCGCCAGGCTGTTATAGGCAGACCGCGTCTGCTCAGCGAGATGCGTACTGGCAAGGTGGCGCACCATGGACTGGCGGTCCGCGCTTGCCGACGATGACATTGCCGCGCGGCTCTGTTCGGCGAGGGCTAGCTGATCACTCAACATTTGCTGTACGATCGTCGCGGCGCCCTCACGATGAGCCGTCACACTCTCGGTAATCGATGCCATCGGCTTTCGAGCCATGAATACGCCCGCCGCCACGGCAAAAGGCAGCAGCGCCGCTATCGTCGCGACGGGGCCAGCAGCAAATGTGGACGCGGCAAAGAAAATACCGATCGCCAGAATGCCCAAGGCCGCGAGAACCAGGAACGCCTGCATCAGGAAGGGTGCAATCGTCCGCGCCTGCAGGACCGAGACGAACTTTTCATCCCCCAGAAAATGCGAGGTCAGAGGTTCTGTCAGCGTCTTGTCGACGGTCAGGCGAGCCTCATGATCGATGCGCTCCCGAAGCGATTGCTGATCAGGTGCGTCTGTACTGCGGTCCTTTACGATCGCATCCATTGACGCTGAATATGCTGTGAATTGCTCGTTCATCCCCAAACCTGCCCCTTTACGACCCCAACTGAACAGAACCTTAACACGAGGTTACGCAATGGGCGAGTGCGAAGACGCCGCGCCCTCATTGCGCCGCAGCAATGTAATCGTCGATGCGTGTCTCGAGCACTGAGAGCGGCAGCGGCCCACCGGTCAGCACGACATCGTGGAATACGGCGACGTCAAAATCCTTACCCAGAGCCGTGTGCGCTTTTTCTCGCAGCTCAAGCAATTTCAGCATACCGATCTTATAGGATGTAGCCTGACCCGGATAGACGATATAGCGCTCGATCGCTTTCTCGCAGTCGCCGTCCGGGTTCGGTGTATTGTCTTTCAGATACTGAACGGTCTCCTCCATCGTCCAGCCCTTGGCATGGAGCCCGGTATCAACGACGAGGCGTGCCGCACGCCACAACTCCATCGCAAGGCGGCCGAAATCGGAGTAGGGATCTTCGTAGAACCCTATCTCTTTCGGCACGAGTTCTGAATAAAGACCCCATCCCTCTGTATACGCTGTATACCCGCCAAACTGGCGGAATTTTGGCAGACCTTCCATTTCGATCTGGATGGACCGCTGCATGTGGTGCCCGGGAATGGCTTCGTGATAGACGAGTGCCTCAAGCTGATAGGTTGGCATGTCCGCCATTTCAGCGAGGTTGGCGTAAAATATGCCGGGCCGAGACCCATCCGGGGCCGGCTGATTATAAAAGGCCTTCCCTGCGGCACGTTCGCGGAACGGCTCGACGCGGCGAACCTCTACAGGGGCCTTTGGCAGGGTGACAAACAGCTCGGGAAGCCGGGGCCGCATGCCGTCGACATAACCGCGGGCCAGCGCGAGATACGCCTCGCGCCCCTCGTCAGTGTTGTCAAAATAGAATTGCTCGTCGGTCCGCATGAAGTCGAAAAACTCTTCGAGAGTCCCGTCAAAGTCGACCGTCGCCATGATGCCGCGCATTTCGTCATGGATGCGGGCCACTTCCGCAAGGCCGATCTCGTGAATTTCGTCCGCCGTCAGATCAGTCGTCGTGTAATTCTTCAACAGCGTATTGTAGAAGGCTTCACCATTTTCGCGCCGGCCGACACCCCAGTCCCCATCAATGATCGGGGAAGCGCTGGCGGCTTCGACACGGTCTGCAAATTGTTCGTAGGCAGACTGATAAGGGCCGTTCAGCGCCGCCTCCAGCTCATCGGTCAGGGCCTCTTGCTCGTCATCAGAGAGGTCAAGCTCAGCAATTTTTTTGGCGAAGTCCTTGCGGATCGCATCGCCCGACATGGCGTTACGCGCGCTTTCAACGATGAGCGGGTAGCTGAAGGCGGGCAGGGGGTAGCCCATCTCGATCTGACCTTCGAGGAAGTCAGCCGACTGAAGCAGCGGCGCCGTCACACCGCGCACGCGTGCGATGTAGGCATTCGCATCCGACACCGTATCGATCGAGTGATAGTTGGCGAGAAAAACGGGGATGCTGGAGTGGATGCCGCGGAACTGGCTCAGCGAGAACCGCTGCATGCGATAATTGTCGAGGGCGATATCATTCTGCAGCGTGTAAACGGCGAGATCATAATTCAGGCGACCATCCGCAGACAGACTTGCGGGATCGAAATTATCCTGCAGGAATGCCAGCTGTTCTTCGTACAGGGCGCGTTCAGCATCAGCTGCTGCTTCCGAGCGACTATCCCATTGATCGTAGCTGGTCTTGCGGCCCAGATAGGTCTGATATTCCGGGCTCTGCGCGACCCGTGTTTCCCACTGGGCGTCGAGAACCTCGATCAGGCGAGCATCATTTTGGGCAATCGTTTCGGCGGACAGTGATGTCTCAACAGGTGTACGGTCAACGGTACCGCAGGCTGTGAAAAGGGCGATGCAGCTGGCGGCAATCAGGGAACGCTTGATCATCTGAAGTCTCCGATAGGCAGAATGTCGCGGGACAGCGGTTATTGTAGTTCAGGTACGTCGAGCTCTTCGAAATCACCGGAGAGGTCCCGAAGGACCGGGTCCATGGCGATGAGCAGTGGGCTTGGTGAACTCTTGGTCAGTACCATCTCGACCCGATGATAGCCGGTGCGTGCGATGGTCATGGGCAGGTCTTCATTGACCCCGACACGGCAGGGGCTTTCGCAAACCGTGCCGTCCGGAAAGGACACCGTCGCCCCTGCAGGCTCGGTCTTGACCAGCACATAGACTGGTCCCTGCCGTTCCTTCACCCAACCCGGTGTGCTCATCGTGACGCAGCCACCAAGGCCGCCGCAAAGCGCAAAAAGCAGGACGAAAGTTTTCATGGCGGCCACTCTATCCGTTGATCGCCCTATCGAACCCTCGTTCCAGGTCTGCCGTCAAGTCGCCTATATCTTCCAGGCCTGCATGAAACCGCAGCAATTGACGTTTTTCGGTCCATGGGACCGCGCTCCGGTAGGTGCCAGGCCAGGCGGGCAGGCACAGGCTTTCATAACCGCCCCAGCTGTAGCCGAGGCCGTAGAGACCTAGCGCATCAATAAACCGCCCGGTCGTGGCATCGTCGGTCCAGTCCGCAATGACGCTGAAAAGCCCGGTCGTGCCAGTGGCCTGGGCCGCCCATATGTCATGGCCGGGATGGCTGGGCAGGCCGGGATGGATGACGGCAGCAATCTCCGGTCGCGCTTCCAGCCAGCGGGCAAGGGCGAGGCCATTTTCCTGATGCACCGCCAGGCGGCGGTGAAGCGTCCGCAGGCCACGATGGGCCAGGGCAACGTCCCGGCCTGACACCGACAGACCCAGACTGCGGGCGGTTTTCTGGACCTTTTCGGCGATGGTATCATCTCGGCTCATGACCGCGCCCATGAGCAGGTCAGAGTGCCCGCCAATATATTTGGTGATGGCCTGGATCGACAGGGCCGCGCCCATGGCCAGGGGCTTGAGATAGACCCCGGCGGCATAAGTATTGTCGACAAGCACCGGGATATCGCCAGCCGCCGAAATGATTGCCTTCAGGTCCTGCACCTCAAAGGTCAGAGAGCCGGGACTTTCACAAAAAATGGCGGCGGTATTGGGCCGGATCTGGTCCGCGATGCCCGCGCCGATCTGCGGATCGAAAAAGCTCGTCTCCACGCCCATGTCACGGAGATGCCCGGCGGCGAAATAGCGCGTCGGATCATACACACTGTCCGTGATCAGAAGATGATCACCGGACTTCACAACACTGAGGATGGCCAGTGCGACAGCCGCGAGGCCCGACCCCGTCAGTTCAGCCGTGACTGCTCCTTCAAGGTCGCAAAGGCTCTGCTCGAACGCTCGGTGCGTGGCGGTACCGGCGCGCCCATAGAAAAAGTTCGTCTTGCGGCCGCGAAAGGTGTCGTAGTCGGCGAAAAGGACCGTCGATCCGCAGTCCACTGATGGATTGACCAGACGCTGCCCATCACAGGGGCGTCCCACATGGCTATCTTTGGTTGGTCCCTTCATCCGCGCCACACCACAATGCCATCGGCCTGATCGTAAACACTGAAGCCCATCTTCTGATACAGCCGCAGCGCAGCGGGATTGTCGAGGGTACAGGTTTCGATCTGCACGCGCTTCGGACCGCTCGCCCATGCCATCATCAGGACTTCGTGGAAAAACCACGGTCCGAGGCCATAGCCTTGCGCCTCTGGCACCAGGCCGAAAAACTTGAAGTCGATGTCGGTGGGGTCACTCAGATTCAGTTCAGCGTAACCAGCCGGCCATCCATCTTTGTAAAGAACATAAATACGAACGCCCAGGGCATTGATGCGACGCGCCAGATCTTCATCGTCAAGATATCGGCGGCTGACCCATTTGTGCGGTCTCCCGACGGCATCAAACAGGTAGCGATAGTATGACAGCGGCATGTCGTCCGCCACCATCAGTGCGACCTTACCCGCAGGCGGGGCAGGCGGATTGCCGGGGGGCGGCTTTATCGCCTCAAGATAGGTGATCTTGACGGAAATCTTTTCTTTGATGTCCTGCCTCGCCTTCATAGTAGTCTTGTTCCGTCAGGTATCGCGCGGTCCGGCGCCGTAAGCACGATGGCGCCATCACTGTCCGCAAAACCGAGCGTCAGCACCTCAGAGAGAAAGGGTCCGATCTGACGCGGAGGGAAGTTGACGACTGCCATCACCTGCCGCCCGACGAGGGCATCTCGTTCATATAGCGTGGTAATCTGGGCTGACGATTTGCGGATTCCCACGCCAGGCCCAAAATCGATGGACAGCTTATACGCAGGCTTTCGGGCCTCAGGAAATTCGCTTGCAGAAACAATCGTCCCCAGACGAATATCCACCTTGGCGAAATCGTCAAAAGTGATCGGCTCCAGCGCAGGCGCGGCGGGATCGAGAACGAGATGCATGTTCAGCTCAGCCAGGGCGGCGTGGGTAGCCCTTTTTCTTTCAGCCAGACAGGGTTGTAGAGCTTCGATTGATATCGGTTGCCGTAATCACACAGGATCGTCACGATCGTGTGGCCCGGCCCCATATCGCGGGCCAGTTTCATCGCACCGGCAATATTGATGCCAGCGGAGCCGCCAAGGCAAAGCCCTTCTTCCACCGTCAGCGCAAAGAGGATCTTCAACGCCTCGGCGTCCTCGACCTGATAGGCGTCATCAATCTTTGTGTCGGCAATATTCGCCGTGATGCGGCCCTGGCCGATGCCTTCCATCACGGAGCCGCCGCTGGAGTCGAGTTCGCCGGTCTTGACCCAGGAAAACAGCTTCGCCCCCATGGGGTCGGTCAACGCGATGCGGGTATTGCCCCGTTCCTGCAGCGCGCGCGCAATACCCGCGAGGGTGCCGCCAGACCCGACAGCGCAGGTGAAGCCGTCAATTTTGCCGTCAGTCTGCTGCCAGATTTCCGGACCGGTCGTGTTGTAGTGGGCGTCACGATTGGCGGTGTTGTCGAACTGGTTGGCCCACACCGAGTTCGGGGTCTCCTTGGCCAGCCGTTCGGACACGTGGATGTAATTGTTCGGGTCGGCATAGGGGACTGCATCGACCTCAACCAGCTCACCACCCAACAGCCGGATCGCGTCTTTTTTCTCTTCGGACTGGGTGCGCGGCATGACGATGCGCACATTATAGCCCTTGGCCTTGCCGACGAGGCACAGCCCAATGCCGGTATTGCCAGCCGTCCCCTCTACGATCGTGCCGCCGGGTTGCAATGCGCCGGAGCGCTCTGCGTCCTCGACGATCGACAGCGCAGCGCGGTCCTTGACCGACTGGCCGGGGTTCAGGAACTCGCATTTGCCAAGGATTGTGCAGCCGGTTTCTTCAGAGGCGCGACGCAGTTTGACGAGCGGTGTGTTGCCGATCAGCGAGAGGACGGTTTCATGTGTTTCCATGGGGCTCGTTTAGCCGCGTCCCGCCCGCCGGGGCAACGCCGGATCGCTCAACAGGGTATTAGAAAGCAAGAAAGCCGCCGTCCTCTCGGACGACGGCCTTGCTCTCACGGGGCGCTGCTACGACTAGAAGCGGTAGACGTAGGATGCCGAATACAGATCGGCTTCTGCGTCATCGTCAAAATCATAGCGTGTGTAGTCTGCGCGCACGCCGTGCTTGTCGGTGAAGCGGTATTCAGCGCCGGCACCATAGGCGAGGCCATCTTCGCTCTCGTCAATGGCTAAACCTGCGATATCAGCCTCCACTTCGGAGGTGACCCAACCGGCCCGGGCGAAGACCGAGAATTGATCCGTCACCGGATATTGGGCCTTACCATAGGCGCCAAAGCTGTAGTTAAGTTCCGCATCGCCACTGACAGCGCCGATCGAGAAATCTTCTTCGCCGACACCGATCAGGGTTTCGGCTTCAACACCGAAATAGTCGTTGAAATCGTAGCCAGCGCGGAGGTTGACGGCGTCAAAATCCACATCGTCTACGGACAATACGGAATAGCCGATGCCAAGATTGACACCATCAGCGACACTGTCCTGTGCATGGGCGACGGACAGGGTAGAGGCAGCCGCAAGAGCGGCAATAGCAACAGTTTTCATCACGAGGTCTCCTTTGACCTTCAAGTTCAGGTGAGGGATCGGCCGATCCAGTGAGCGTGATGTGCGAAGGGGAATATTGCGTTGCAACGGGGGCGGAGGGTGAAGACAGGTTTGCGCTCGGCGCACGAATGCCAGTCTTGAACTGGCCTCTAGCGCGCCGTGACTGCTTTCTGGCGTTCCTCAAGGGCCTGCACGACATTTTCTTGCGCCGGACCCAGGCCTTTATAGGCGATTTGATCCTTGTCCATGGATCTGATGGCGCTGGCGATGTCACTCAAGAGCTGCGGCTCGGCCCTTTCGAGGGCGTGTAGGGGATCGACATAAGTTTTGATCGCGAAGACAATCGCATTTGATCTCGGAAGCTTGCGCAGGCTCTGCCGTTCAATCCGCATGAAGGCATTCGCCAGAATGGACTGATCTGACATACCCATAAAGCGTGGTGCGTGCGGCAGGTTTGGCAGGTGCAGAGTGGGTTCGTCATGCAGCGACCAATTGAGCCGCCAGACCGGCTGTTCAGGTTTGAGATGATCGAATATCCGCTCAACCCGTGCAGCCATTCTGTCGGCGAAGCCGGGAACGGGCGCATGGATACGCAGCATCGGTTGCTCGAACTTGTCGGCGAGTGACCAGTGGGACGGGAAACACAGGCTCGCTGCATCAAGCCGCCATCCATCGTCATGGCGGATCATGAGACATAAATCTTCGTCGATCAGGCGCGACGCTGACAGGAGAGGGCGCAGCGGATCATATCGGACACATCGGTCCTGTCGCGTGAGCACGATATCGCCATCACTCCGCACGTAGTCGTCTGGAAAATGCTCGACCAGATAGGCCGTCAGCAGGGACCAGACTTCCTCCTGCGCAGGCAGGCTTTGGTGCGTTGCCTGAAAGACGGTATCCAATTTTCCGGCAAACAACGCGTCTTTTTCCGCCAGGCGATCCGCGAGATGAGAATCAAGTTCAATCCAGCCCGCTTCTTCCATCCTGTTCAGGGCGATCTGAAACCCCGCAAAACCATTCCTGTACGGCGTATAGATAGGCGTCATCGGAAGTGATCCGTCAGCTGCATGGTCTGGAATGAGTCTTCGCTGAAAATGCAATCGGTTCCAAGCCGTTAAAGCTGGACATCACGCGGCCGCTTGCCTTGACACCGGTGTCAGGATTTGCCACGCCTAAGGCAGAAAAAGCGGCTGAAATGGGCCGCAATGATCGGCGCCGTCATCAGGCGCGCGGGAGGAAAATGACCGTCAATCGCAGAGATGCCCTTAAATCCGTTGGCCTCACGGGCTTATTGTTGGGGACCACTTTTCGCAGCCCGGCCGCGGCCGCACAAACGGAGCCGGTCGATCGTTGCGACGCGCCGGATCTGGCCTGGCCGCGCGGCATTGAAGGGCAACGCAAGGCCGATATGGGGAACGGATCGTTTCTCAATCCGCTGATGGCGGGAGATCATCCGGACCCGTCCATCGTCAAGGATGGCGATGACTATTATATGACGTTCTCAACTTTCAATGCCTATCCCGGCCTGGTGATCTGGCATTCGAAGGATCTCGTGAACTGGCAACCTATCGGTCCGGCGCTGACGAAAAATGTCGGCTCCGTCTGGGCGCCGGAGCTAACCAAGCATGACGGCCGGTTCTATCTCTACATCCCGAGCAAGGAGACGGCGACACCGGGCTCCAAGACCACGTCATGGGTGATCTACACGGATGACATTCGCGGCGAGTGGTCCGATCCGATCGACCTGCAACTGCCCTATCATATCGACCCCGGCCATGCCGTGGGTGAGGACGGCAGTCGTTGGCTGTTCCTGTCCGGCGGTGATCGCATCCGTCTCTCCGATGATGGTCTGTCGACGGTTGGTGAGGTTGAACACGTTTATGACCCCTGGCGCTATCCGGATGACTGGATCGTGGAGGGATTTGCCCCCGAAGGGCCGAAGATTACGCGGCATGGGGACTATTTCTATCTCATCACTGCGGTGGGTGGCACAGCCGGTCCGCCAACCGGGCATATGGTCATTGCAGCGCGATCCAAATCCATCAACGGGCCGTGGGAGCAGCATCCTCGCAACCCGCTGGTCCGGACCGAATCCATGGATGAAAAATGGTGGTCACGCGGCCATGCGACCCTCGTCGAAGGCCCGAAGGGTGACTGGTGGGGTGTCTATCACGGCTATGAGAATGGGTTCTGGACGCTGGGACGTCAGGCGCTGTTGGCGCCTGTGACTTGGAGCGATGACGACTGGCCGGAATTTGGCGGCGGCGATCTCTCGCAGCCGATCAAGAAGCCCGTCGAGAGCCGGAACCAGGTTCACGGGCAAGCCCTGTCAGATGATTTCTCGACCGACAAATACGGAATCCAGTGGAATTTCTTCGAACCCGGGGCAGATGAGGCCAAGCGGATTACCCGCAAGAACGGTGTCCTGCATCTGGCCGCCAGCGGCGTCTCGCCGGCAGATGGATCGCCGCTGATCGTCGGCGTTGGCGATCAGGCCTACGAATTCGAGTGCGATATCGAGATCGATGACGGCGCCACCGCCGGGCTCCTCCTGTTCTATGACGACAAGCAATATTGTGGCGTCGGTTTCGACAAGGACCGCTATGTCATGCACCAATATGGGCTCGAGCGTCATCGGCGGCACAACCCGTTCGGGAAGCGATTGCACATGAAGGTGGTCAACGACCGGCACATTGTGAGCTTCTTCATGTCCGCAGATGGCAAGAGCTGGGACCGGTTTGACCGCGGGATGGAAGTCTCCGGCTATCATCACAATACCCGCGGCGGTTTTCTCGCCCTCAAGCCCGGTTTCTACTCTGCTGGGGAGGGGGAAACCCGTTTCCGCAATTTCCGCTATCGCGCGCTTTAACCGGCCCATAGGTCGGGGGTACCAACGGCGCTCATCCATCGCTATATGCGGCGGATGAGCACCACACCCATCACCGATAAAATTGCCGCTGAGCTTGATCTGGGCCTGCCCAAGGGTGCGCGCGTGGTCGTGGCCATGTCCGGCGGGGTTGATTCGTCGGTGACGGCAGCGCTCGTCCACCGGGCCGGTTACGAGGCGATCGGCATCACGCTGCAGCTCTATGATCACGGTGTGGCGATCCAGAAAAAAGGCGCGTGCTGCGCCGGGCAGGACATCCACGATGCGCGTCAGGTCTGTGACGCGCTGGGCATCCCGCATTACGTTCTCGATTACGAAGATCGGTTCGGCGATGCGGTCATGGAAGATTTTGCCGATACCTATCTGGCGGGCGCAACACCTATTCCATGCGTGCGCTGTAACCAGCGGGTGAAGTTCCGCGATCTGCTCGAAACATCTCGCGACCTTGGCGCACAGGCCATGGCGACAGGCCACTATATTCGTCGTACGGACGATGATGAGGGGCTTGCCCTTCGCCGTGCCTATGATGCGGGCAAAGATCAGAGCTATTTCCTGTTCGCGACCACGCCTGAACAGCTATCGTTTTTGCGCTTTCCGCTCGGTCACCTGCCGAAGGAGACGACGCGGCAGATGGCAACCGAGCTAGGCCTCATCGTGGCGGACAAGCCGGACAGCCAGGATATCTGTTTCGTCCCGGAGGGCAAATATGCCAGCGTCGTCGAACGGCTGCGCCCTGGCGCGTCCATGCCTGGCAACATCGTCCACATCGACGGCACCGTTCTGGGCCGTCATCAGGGGGTAATCCATTATACCGTGGGGCAGCGGCGCGGTCTCGGCATCGGGGGCGGGGACCCGCTATTCGTCATTCGTCTGGATGCTGACAATCACAATGTCATCGTCGGACCACGCGAAGCGCTGTTGATAGAGGACATCGTCCTGTCGGAAACCAATTGGCTCGGACCTGACGCATTGGCGGACACGCCTCAATCCGTGCGCGTCAAAGTCCGGTCAACGCGGCCGCCAGAACCGGCGACGGTTTGGCAGTCAGGCGGCAAAGTCCGCGTTCGCCTGACCGACCCGCAGGAGGGTGTCGCACCGGGGCAGGCTTGCGTATTCTATGCGTCACAAGGTGACCGCGTGCTCGGTGGCGGCTGGATCCGTCAGACGGTACCCGCCGCCAATGCAGAGGCGCTGTTGACGGCCTAGGCGGTCTCGCGCTTACGGGCGGCGCCGCCCGTTTTCCGCTGTTGGTTGACGTGGTTTACGTCCCTCTCGTGCTGATCGATATCCGTGGGCACCTTTGGCACGACCGGCGCGCCCGACATATCGTCATCGCTTGGTGTTTCCGCATAGGCGGTCTTGTCGCCCGGCGGAAACGCTGTGGGCAGGCTGCGAAGACCACGGGTCATCTGCATCATCTGATGCTGGTACGCCTGCAAAAGGTTGAGTGACACCTGACACGAGCTGGCCATCAGCCGGGACATCATGTCGAGATTATTCCTGTAGATTGTGAAGACCATGGGCTCAGACGCGCTGTGCGGCTGGTCATTCTGGGGGAGATATGTGGACATGGGGCTTTTCCTTCCCAGTGCCGGTAAAATTGCACTGGATACAGAACTAATCGCTGGGCGAGTGGGATGTTCCGGTCGGACGATGAAATGAACACATCAGATGGATTGCCCCTGACGGCCAAACTTGGTCTAAGGGCGGCAAAATGATTCCGCCGCGATTTTGAGGACTAGCCCCATGAACATCCATGAATATCAGGCCAAACAGCTGTTGAAGGAATTTGGCGCACCCGTCGCCGAGGGCGTCGCCGTCCTCGACGCTGCGGAGGCAAAGGCCGCGGCTGAAAGCCTTCCAGGTCCGCTCTACGTGGTCAAAGCCCAGATTCACGCCGGTGGCCGCGGCAAGGGCAAGTTCAAGGAGCCAGCGGCTGGCGAAAAGGGCGGTGTGCGCCTGTCTAAATCCCCTGAGGATGCGGCGGCGCAGGTCAAGGCCATGCTCGGGCACACGCTCGTCACCAAACAGACTGGCCCAGAGGGGAAAGTCGTCAACCGCATCTACATCGAAGACGGTGCCGACATCGACCGCGAGCTGTACCTGTCGGTGCTGGTCGATCGTGCCTCTGCCAAGGTGGCATTTATCGCGTCGACAGAAGGCGGGATGGATATCGAGGAAGTCGCAGAATCGACGCCCGACAAGATCGTGACTGTTCCGATCGATCCGCTCGGCGGCCTGACCGATGCTGACGCTGCGAAAATCTGCGATGCACTCAAGCTCGAGGGCGACGCCAAGGCGGATGGCATGGCGCTGATGCCCATTCTCTACAAAGCCTTTGTCGAGAAAGACATGGACATGCTGGAGATCAACCCGTTGATCGTCATGACCAATGGCCGCCTCCGTGTTCTCGATGCCAAGATGAGCTTCGATGCGAATGCCGAATACCGGCACCCAGAACTCGAATCGCTGCGGGACGAAACGGAAGAAGATCCATCAGAACGCCGCGCGGCTGAGCACGAGCTGTCCTACGTGAAGCTTGATGGCAATATTGGCTGTATGGTCAATGGTGCAGGGCTTGCGATGTCGACCATGGACATCATCAAGCACTACGGCGCCGAGCCAGCAAACTTCCTGGATGTGGGTGGCGGCGCAACCAAAGAGCGCGTGACAGAGGCTTTCAAGATCATCACCTCCGACCCGGGCGTTGAGGGCATTCTCGTGAACATCTTCGGCGGCATCATGCGCTGCGACGTCATTGCCGAAGGCGTTCTTGCGGCCGTGAAAGAGACCGGCCTGTCCGTGCCGCTGGTGGTCCGTCTGGAAGGCACCAATGTGGATTTGGGCAAGCAGATCATCAATGAGAGCGATCTCGACGTGATTGCGGCCAACGACCTTGATGACGCGGCTCAGAAGATCGTGGCGGCCGTCCAGGGCTAAGTCCAAACCCACCGAGTACTCGAAAAGGCGCTTCCTTTCGGAGGCGCCTTTTTTCTTGGATCGATCTTACTGGGGATCGGGGATCATCCGGTACCGTGCCTGAATGAAGCTGAAGACGGCGAAGGCGATCAGACCGAGGGAGATAAAGGCGAGCAGGTAGCTGCCATAGGGTTGGGCTGCCAGCCAATCCAGTGCCCCGCCGATGCCTCGGGCATTATCAGGGCTCGCGGTCGCTGCCGCAAAGATCAGGAAGCCGCCGATAATCGCAAACACGACGCCGCGAGAAATCAGACCGGTTTTGATCGTGGGATTGATCCACCCATTCTGATCGGGGATCCGCGTGTGGCTCTTATATTCCTCGTTCAGCGCTTTCTTGCACTGCGCGCCGGCCGCAACGAAGGCGATGATACCGGCAATACCAACAAGAATACGGCCAAAGGGCGCGCTCATCAGGTCGGCAACATATTTGTCGGGGCCACCACTTGAACCGGCATCACCCATCAGCAGACTGAAGGCATAGATGCCCAGCGCAATGTGGAAGACGCCGCTACCAGCATGGGCCAGACGATGCGCAATGCCTTCCTTGTCAGAACAAAAATTTTCCAGATCCAGTGCGGCAGATACAAGGCGCCATAGAGCATAGCCGAACAGGCCAAGTGCAACGAGGGCGAGAACAATCTGTCCGAATGTGTTCTCGCTAAGGGTCTGCAGGGCGCCTTTTGAGCCGGTTGTGCCGCCGCCAGAACCGACTGCCGCCATGAACGCAAGGCCGCCGATCAGGCCGTACGTCACCCCGCGCGCGGCAAAGCCTGCTCTTGAAAGATTTTTATAGAGATCTTTGTGATCGGTGTTCATGGCGCCTCGCACGGGTTTCTGAATTATACGATAGAAAACGAACGATCAGGGCGCCAAGTCGTTCCGGAGCACGCGATGTACAGTACACAACGAAAAACGCCCCGCTCAGCGGGGCGTCCTCCTTCATGACAATCAGTCTTATGCAGACTGTTGTTTTTTCTTGCGCATACGAACACCGACGCCGCCGAGACCGGCTGTCGCGAACAGGAGTGCAGCGGCTGGGATCGGCACTGGATCAAGCGCTGCGACCGCGACGGGCAGGATCGAAACGTAGCCGCCTGTACCATTTACTTCGCCATCCGTACCGGCACCGGCACCCGCAGGGACAATACCGCCGTGGATCACGATTTCACGCATTGCCAGAGGCAGGAATTGCGCGAGGGAATAGGTCGTTCCCGTCACGGGCGAGAAGAGAGGATCCGTATCCAGATCGAATGTCACGCTGTAATTGAGAACGCCATCGGCCGCAAACATGTACTGATCTTCCGTCGCGCCGAGGTCGGACGGACCCATCGTCAGTGACCGCATGACATCGCCATAGGCACCGACAGCCTCGAGCACTTCAATGTAGCCGTCGCCGTCAGCGTCAAAGGAGGCATCCGGTTCAATCGACTCGACCGGATTACCGTCAGCATCAAGAGCGCCGTGGATGTGCATGATGTGGCGCTGTTCAGCCAGGCCCATTGCCATCAGATTGACGGTCAGCTCATTGGTATTCTTGTTATAGACAAGGGTACCGCCGCCGCTGACGCCAGAATCATTCAATTCCGAGAGCGTATAATTATAGGTGATGAGGTGGGCCGCTTGCGCAGATCCACCAATGGCCAAGCCGCCAAGGGCAATGGTTGCAGCGCCAAGGGTGGTCAGATTTTTCTTTGATATGGGCACGTATGTTTCCTCTCAGGTTGTGATACACACAGAGAAGGTACGGTTAACTTCTGAGAAGGTTTCAAAGTTCCTCCACAATTATTTACCATTCCATACGAGTGGGTGGTCGCTTTACCTGCGCTCGGCGCCGGGCGTCTCAGCGGCATGCCGCATCTGAAAAAGACCTAGCCGGTCACACAGCATGAATACGCCGACGGGCGCGAAGGACAGGGCCATCATTTCACCGCCTTCTTCAATGAGACGCAACGGCAGTTCGAACGGGTTCGATGCATCTTGCTGCGCGAAGCTGTGAATGAGATCGACCCCGACAGCGAACACGGCGAACAGACCGACAATGCCAATGAAGAGAATCGCCAGATGACGGCAGGCTTTGTCGCCCTGTAGAATACTGTAGGCCATGGCCCCCAGGAACCCGGCGCCGAGAAGCCCGAAGACGATCAATTCCCCCCAGAACTGTTCCGAGATCAGCCGTCGGCCGACAGACTCATGAAGGTGAAACAGATTGTCGAGCGTCACATAGGCGAGACCTAAGGCCAGAACAGCCGGCAATAATCGCCGCTGCCGGACAGTCACGAGGACCAAAAGCGCGGCTGTTGCGAGCAGTTTCGCTCCCTCCCACCGTTCCGGCCAGGTGCCGTCGTAATTCATGTTGATCGCGTGGATATAGGGAATGGTCTTCGTCCACATCCCTGCATTGAGCGCGATGAAAACCAGGTCAACGGCCAGAAAGCTGACAAGGGCGAGCTGAAGGACAGGTCGCGACGCCGCATACCGCGCATACCCCGCGAGCACCTTGCGAACGTCATTCACCGACGACTGCTGCAATGGAAATGGCAGCTGCTGGATGTCGTAAAACGCCATGTGGCCACCTCCCGCAACGAATTGTTAAGCTTTTGTGACGCGATCTGACACCAACTAGCGTCCATATGCAAAAAGAAAAGCGCACTGGGTACTTATTGCGCGTTCAAGATAGAAAATGCTCCGGCCCGGATTTCATGCAATTGCCCCTTGCTGCTCGACCGCTCAGCAGTGCTGCAGCACAAACTTGGGAAAAAGGTGATGATGGGTCGGGCCAGCGGTTGCAGGGGTGCGCGCACAAGCCTATGGGGTGCCGGATTCTTAGACGTTCGAAGGTAGGCCGAGCATGTCCATTCTGATCGATAAAAACACCAAGGTCATCTGTCAGGGTCTGACCGGCAAAACCGGGACGTTCCACACTGAACAGGCCATTGCCTATGGTACCAAGATGGTCGGTGGTGTTGTGCCGGGTAAGGGCGGTCAGACTTGGGAAGCCGGTGAAGCCGCACCAGGGGCGACCCTGCCGGTGTACAGCTCAGTGGCTGATGCAGTGGACGCAACCGGGGCAAACGCGTCTGTCATCTACGTGCCGCCGAAATTCGCCGCAGCATCGATCCTCGAAGCCATCGACGCCGAAGTGCCGCTGATCATCGCCATCACCGAAGGCATTCCGGTTCTGGACATGGTGCAGGTAAAAGCGCGCCTTGAGAAATCAAATTCCCGCCTGATCGGCCCCAACTGTCCCGGCGTCATCACGCCAGACGAATGCAAGATCGGCATCATGCCAGGTCACATTCACCGTCGGGGTTCAGTGGGCATTGTGTCGCGCTCCGGCACGCTGACGTATGAAGCCGTCCATCAAACGACCGCTGCTGGCCTTGGCCAGACGACGTGCGTCGGCATCGGCGGCGACCCCGTGAAGGGCACTGACTTTATCGATGTCCTGGAAATGTTCCTTGCCGATCCGGAAACGGAATCCATCATCATGATTGGTGAGATCGGCGGCTCTGCAGAAGCGGATGCCGCGCAGTTCCTGAAAGAGAACAAGGTCAAGAAACCAACCGTTGGCTTCATCGCAGGCGTTACAGCGCCCCCGGGCCGTCGCATGGGCCATGCGGGTGCCATCGTTTCAGGCGGTGCCGATACCGCCGAGGCAAAAATTGCGGCCATGAACAGCGCCGGTATCGCCGTTTCGCCAACGCCAGCGGCGCTTGGCACGACGTTGGTAAGCCTTCTGAAAGGTTAATGGCCGAAGGCTAATGGAGAATGCTTGAACGACCTGCCGACGGGTATAGTAAACGAGGGCGGTCAAGCCGATATGACAACCCCAGGGCCGGGATTTGACCCGGCATCGTTCGAGGACAAAAGTCCATGCCCCATGACGGTTCGCAAGGCGATTCGTTTTCCAAACGCGACGTACTCGCGGCCACCTCGTTTCTATCGGGGGGCAATCAGCAATATCTGCTGAAGCAGTACAAGGCCTATGTTGAGAACCCGCAATCGGTTGAACCCGAATTGCGGGCCTTTTTCAAAGAGCTTGGCGATGACGACCTCGCATCCATGAATGCGAGCGGCCCCAGCTGGGCGCGGCCCGACTGGCCACCTCAACCCAGCGACGAACTCACCGCCGCAATGGACGGAGACTGGAGCGCTCTGGACGGGGTGTTCGAGGAAAAGGTCGCTGCACGCTCGCCCGAGCTGTCGCCAGTTGATGTCGCCTCGGCCGTACGGGATTCGATCCGTGCGCTGATGCTGATTCGGGCTTACCGTATTCGCGGCCACATGATCGCCGATCTCGATCCGCTCGACATTCGCGCAGCGGCCATTCACCCTGAGCTCGACCCGGCGTTTTACGGCTTCAACGAAGGCGATTACGAGCGCGAGATCTTCATCGATCATGTCCTCGGTCTTGAAACCGCTAACCTTAAAACCATTCTTGAAATTCTGCGTCGGACCTATTGCGGGACCTTTGCCGTTGAATTCATGCACATCACCGACCCGACGCAGAAGGACTGGATCCAGCGTCGGATCGAGGGGATGGATAAGGAAATCAAGTTCACGGACGATGGCCAGCGGGCGATCCTCCTGAAACTGATCGAGGCCGAAGGCTTCGAAAACTTCCTGCAGGTCAAATATACGGGCACGAAGCGGTTTGGTCTTGATGGGGGCGAGGCAATGGTGCCGGCCCTTGAGCAGATTATCAAACGCGGCGGCGCACTCGGCGTCGATGAAATCATCGTCGGCATGCCGCACCGTGGCCGCCTGAATGTCCTCGCAGCCGTGATGGGCAAACCCTATCACCAGATCTTCCACGAGTTTCAGGGCGGGGCGGCGATCCCATCCGACGTCGGTGGCTCAGGCGATGTAAAATACCACCTTGGTGCCTCCTCCGACCGGTCGTTTGACGGCAATGAGGTTCACCTGTCGCTGGCGGCGAACCCGTCTCACCTGGAAGCGGTGGATCCGGTCGTGCTCGGCAAATGTCGCGCAAAGCAGGACATGAACCCATCCGACAAGGTCGAGGTGCCCCGTACCCAAGTTCTGCCATTGTTGTTGCATGGCGATGCGGCGTTCGCGGGGCAGGGCCTAATCGCGGAATGCTTCGGTTTCACGGGCCTGCGCGGCTATCGCACCGGCGGGACGATCCACTTTATCGTGAACAACCAGATCGGCTTCACGACCAGCCCGAAATTCTCGCGCAGCTCACCTTATCCGTCGGATGTGGCGAAGATGGTGGAAGCGCCGATCTTCCACGTGAATGGTGACGACCCTGAAGCGGTCGTCTACGCCGCGAAGGTGGCGGCGGAATTCCGCATGACCTTCGGCCATGACGTGGTCATCGATATGTGGTGCTATCGCCGCTATGGTCACAATGAAGGTGATGAACCGTCTTTCACTCAGCCGCTCATGTACCGCCAGATTGCTAATCACAAGACGACGCGTGCGCTGTATGCGGAACGTCTGATTGCTGAGGGTCTGGTCACGCAGGAATGGGTCGACAACGAGATGGAGAAATTCCGCTCGTTCCTCGACGAAGAATTTGCCAAAGGTCGTGATTACGAGCCCCAGAAAGCCGACTGGCTCGACGGGAAATGGTCCGGCTTCAAACCTCCACAGGACGATGAACGTCGCGGCGATACCGCGGTCGAAATCGAGAAGCTGAAGACGATTGGCAAACGCCTGACCCACGCGCCAAGCTCGTTCAAGATCCACCGGACCTTGGAGCGGATCCTCAAGGCCAAGGCCGAAATGATCTCCACGGGTGAGAATATTGACTGGGCGACCGGTGAAGCGCTCGCCTATGGATCGCTCCTGATGGAGGGCTATCGCGTCCGCCTTTCAGGCCAGGATTCCGTGCGCGGCACGTTCAGCCAGCGGCATGCCCAGTTTGTCGATCAGGCCACGGAGAAGCGCTATACGCCGCTCCGTCACCTGTCGGACGACCAGGCACAGTTTGAAGTCATCGACTCCAACCTGTCCGAGTTCGCCGTGATGGGATTTGAGTATGGCTATTCGTTGGCTGACCCGACGACGCTGACCCTGTGGGAAGCGCAGTTCGGCGACTTTGCCAACGGCGCACAGGTCATTTTCGATCAGTTCATATCATCGGCCGAACGCAAATGGCTGCGGATGTCGGGTCTCGTCCTTCTGTTGCCGCACGGCTATGAGGGCCAAGGGCCTGAGCATTCCTCAGCGCGTCTTGAGCGGTATCTGCAGAGTTGCGCACAGGACAATATTCAGGTGGCGAACTGCACGACGCCTGCGAACTATTTCCACATTCTCCGTCGTCAGATGAAACGCGACTTCCGCAAGCCGCTGGTCCTGATGACGCCAAAATCACTGCTGCGTCACAAGCGCGCCGTCTCGACCCTTGAAGAGATGGGTCCGGGCTCAAGCTTCCACCGTGTGCTGTGGGATGATGCCGAGTATCGTCCTGGCAGCACGGTTGAGCTGGTCCCGGACAACATGGTTCGCCGGGTCATCATGTGCTCGGGCAAGGTCTATTATGACCTGCTGGAAGAGCGCGAAAAGCGTGGCATCTCGGATGTCTATCTGATGCGCGTCGAACAATTCTACCCGTTCCCGCTGAAATCGCTGATGAAAGAATTGAAGCGGTTCGACGAGGCGGAGATGATCTGGTGCCAGGAAGAACCGCGCAATATGGGCGGCTGGACATTCATCGAGCCCTATCTCGAATGGACGCTGAACCAGATCGACGCCAAACATACACGCCCACGTTACGTTGGGCGGCCTGCATCCGCCGCAACCGCCACGGGGCATGCTGAACAACATCGTCACGAACTTGAAGCCTTCCTCGATGAAGCGCTGAGCACGGAGAGTTAAGCCCCCATGACTGAAATTCGCGTTCCTACCCTCGGTGAAAGCGTGACCGAGGCCACTGTCGGACAGTGGCTAAAGAAAGAAGGCGACACCGTTGCGGTGGATGAGCCTCTGGTCGAGCTCGAAACGGACAAGGTTTCCGTCAATGTGTCCGCCACAGCGGCCGGTGTTCTGAAAAAGATCACGGCCAAAGAGGGCGATACGGTCGAACTCGACGCCGTGCTGGCCGAGATCGAAGACGGTGCCACCGGCAGCAGCAAAGAGAAGAGCAACGGCAAGGCGGATGCCCCGGCGCCTGCCAAAGCCAGCAGCACGCCCGCAGCTGGCGATAGCGCCGGCGAGCAGGTCGAGGTTGTCGCGCCGTCGTCAGGCGAAAGCGTCACCGAAGCTGATGTCGGCGAATGGATGGTCAAAGTCGGCGACAGCGTGAATGTCGACGACGCCATCGTGTCCCTGGAAACTGACAAGGCCGCCGTGGACGTGTCCGCTCCGGTCTCCGGTACGATTGCTGAAATCCGCATTGAGGCGGGTGAGACCGTGACACCCGGTACGGTCCTCGCGATCATCGCCAAGGGCGCGGGCGCGCCAAAGCCGACCGAAAGCAAACCGACGGCCGAGCCCAAATCGACCACAAGTGCTGCGCCTTTGTCGCCAGCTCCTCGCCGCGTTGTTGAAGAAAACAATCTCAACACATCGGGCATCTCAGGCACGGGCAAGGATGGTCGTATCACCAAAGGTGATGCCCTTGCTGCACTTGAATCGTCGAAGGCCAAGCCATCGCCGTCACCGTCTGCGCCTCGTGATCTTGGTCCGCGTGAAGAGCGCGTGAAGATGTCTCGCCTTCGCCAGACAATTGCTCGGCGCCTGAAGGAATCGCAGGATACGGCCGCCATGCTGACCACGTTCAACGACGTGGACATGACGGCGGTGATGGACCTGCGCAATCAGTACAAGGACCTTTTCCAGAAGAAGCATGACGTCAAACTGGGTTTCATGTCGTTCTTCGTGAAGGCGGTCTGCCACGCTCTCAAAGAAATTCCCGACGTTAATGCAGAGATCGACGGGACGGACATCATCTACAAGAACCACTACGATATCGGCATTGCGGTCGGTACGGAAAAAGGTCTTGTGGTTCCTGTCCTGCGCGACGCCGATCAAATGTCGCTGGCTGAGATCGAGAAATCCATTGCCGATTTCGGTAAGCGGGGCCGTACCGGCTCTCTGACCATGGAAGAGATGCAGGGCGGTACCTTCACCATCACCAATGGTGGTATTTACGGCTCCATGATGTCGACGCCGATCCTGAACATGCCGCAGTCCGGTATTCTGGGGATGCACCGTATCGAGAAGCGCGCCGTCGTCGTTGACGACCAGATTGTCATTCGTCCGATGATGTATCTGGCGATGAGCTATGATCACCGCATTGTCGACGGCAAGGGCGCGGTCACCTTCCTCGTCCGTGTGAAAGAAAACCTCGAAGATCCACAGCGTCTGCTGCTCGATCTCTAGGGTCTCATTCGAAACCAAGATGTGATCAGAGGGGAGAAGCCCAGCTTCTCCCCTTTTTCATGCGTTCTTGGCTGACTTTTTTGATTGTTGGATCTTGCCCGTCGATCATACTGTCTTGCCACGAGGGGGAAGACATCATGAAAAAGCCATCTTGGGCGTTCTGGACTGTCGGTATTCTGGCGCTGCTATGGAACGGGTTCGGGGGCTATGACTACTACATGACCCAATCCAACAACGAGGCGTATCTCGCTGACTATGATCAGGAAATGATCGCCTGGATGCAGGCCTTTCCGGGATGGCGTACAGCACTATGGGCGCTCGGCGTGTGGAGCGCCGTGCTGGCATCCGTTCTGATGCTTCTGCGGAAAGCGTGGGCCGCACCGCTGTTCGTCGTCGGTCCCGTCGCGATTGTCATCGGCCTGATCCAAGACGTGTCGGCGGGCGGTCTTGGTTATTATGGCGCAACGGGCCTCGCCATGTCGGGCGTCATCTGTCTCGTTGCAGTGTTCCTGGCTTGGTACGCCCATCGTCAAAAGCGTCTGGGCGTCCTGAAATAGATTGATTGCGAGGTCATGCGGACGAGGATATAGCGCCCCATGACCGACATCGCTGAAACCGCCCGCCACCACGAACGTGTTCTCGTCATCGACTTTGGTAGTCAGGTGACCCAGCTGATTGCGCGACGGTTGCGCGAGCTGAACGTCTACAGCGAGATCCATCCGTTCCAGAATGTGACCGACGAATTCCTGAAGGATTTTGATCCTAAAGCCGTGGTCCTGTCCGGCGGCCCTGCCTCGGTGTTTGACGAGGGCGCGCCGATGCCGCCTGCATCGCTGTTCGACTATGGCGTTCCCGTTCTCGGCATCTGCTACGGTCAGCAGGTCATGATGCACTGCCTTGGCGGTACGGTGGAACGCGGGCATGGTACGGCCGAGTTTGGACGCGCCTATGTCACGCCTCGTGATGAAGTTGTCGATTTGCTCGATGGCTGGTTTGATGATGGCGACCGCGAACAGGTGTGGATGAGCCATGGCGATCACGTGTCGAAGCTCGCCCCGGGTTTTTCTGTCTACGGAACATCGCCCAACGCCCCCTTTGCCGTCACGGCCGATCTGGATCGACAGTTCTATGCTGTCCAATTCCATCCTGAGGTCCACCACACGCCAAAAGGGGCTAGACTATACGAGAATTTCCTGCGCATCGCAGGGTTCGCACGCGACTGGACGATGGCCGCCTATAAAGATGAAGCCATTCGTCTGATCCGCGAGCAAGTGGGCGACAAGAAGGTCATTTGCGGCCTGTCCGGCGGCGTCGATTCATCTGTGGCGGCCGTCCTGATCCACGAGGCCATTGGCGACCAGCTAACCTGCGTCTTTGTCGATCACGGACTATTGCGCCTGAACGAAGCCGAAGAGGTCGTGGCCATGTTCCGCGACAATTACAATATTCCGCTGATCCACGCTGATGAAAGCGACCTCTTCCTTGGTGAGCTCGAGGGCGTCACCGACCCAGAGGTCAAGCGCAAGACGATTGGCCGTCTGTTCATTGACGTGTTCCAGAAACATGCCAACGAAGTGGGCGGGGCGGAATTTCTGGCTCAAGGTACGCTGTACCCTGACGTTATCGAATCTGTTTCGTTCTCGGGTGGTCCATCGGTGACGATCAAGTCACACCACAATGTGGGCGGATTGCCAGAGAAGATGGGTCTGAAACTGGTCGAGCCCCTGCGTGAACTCTTCAAAGACGAGGTGAGGGCGCTGGGCCGTGAGCTGGGTCTGCCTGACCGTTTCATTGGCCGTCACCCGTTCCCCGGACCGGGTCTTGCCATTCGCTGTCCCGGCGAGATCACACGAGAAAAGCTTGCCATTCTTCAGCAGGCGGATGCCGTCTATATCGACCAGATCCGCAAGCATAATCTCTATGACGAAATCTGGCAGGCCTTTGTTGCCATCCTGCCGGTTCGCACTGTGGGTGTCATGGGCGATTATCGGACCTACGATTATGCGTGCGCCTTGCGCGCTGTGACATCTGTCGATGGAATGACGGCGGACTACTACCCGTTCTCTCATGAATTTCTGGGTGAGACCGCCACGCGCATCATCAATGAAGTCAAAGGCATCAATCGCGTGACCTATGACATCACGTCCAAGCCGCCAGGCACGATTGAGTGGGAATAAAAGCCCAAGGGATTTTCGCGCCGAAAATAAATAGTTGGTGTGAAGAGGAGTATTGACAGAGAAGCATAGGTCAAAGATCGTACTCCCGAACGAATTGCGTGGGAGAGCGCAGTGATTGCACGCCTATTGTTGGTACTATTCGTGTTTGCGCTGTCGGTCGGCTCGGCTGATGCTCAAAATCCCAACTATCTGAAGACGCTACCGACCCCGGAGGAACTCGAAGCCGCGTTTCCTCTGGGTGGTGAGGACCCAATCGACGCTGCTGCACGGCAGGCCGCTGCGTTCAGCATTGTGTCCGACACTATCCTGCTTACCGCGAGGGATCGAAAATCCGATTTCACGCCGCCGGAGCGCGCAGCCTTTGACAATTACAAATATACAGCTGAACACCGGATACGGGCATCGCAGGGCTGGCCCAAGCTTGGCTGTGGCAGCAACGCCGACTGTCAACGGTATGAGAATTTGCTGATTGATTATCAGTGGAGAGATAAAAAGAAGTCCCGCGCCTTTGAAAAGGAATTCAAGGAGAAGCTATACGGCAATTACTCAGTTCCCGAACATATGCCCGTAGCGACAGCGGCAACGTCAGATGTGCAATTCAGGCCACTGCAATGGGCTGCCATCCTCATCGGTTTGGGCCTTGGTGTTTTTGCGGCGCAGCCTCACCGGGCGAAGCTTCAAGGGCCGGTATCGGTCCTCGGATCGGGGATAACGGACTCGCAGGGCTTTGAGACCTTCAACCGGCGTCACAGAGTGACAATCGGTGATCGCAAATTAGGGACGACAATCACATCGGCGAATATCGACGACGCGTTGCATCACGCCTTGCAGAGCGGTGACCGTGCGACTGTTGGCGTGGGATGGATGCTGTGGATGCGGTGGATCCTGTCTGTACGTCATGGCAGCGATATAGAGCGTGAAGGACCACTATCGTTTCTTGCCCGCACGGTACTCCTGACGCCTCTCGTCACAATCATTGCCGTGCTCGTCAGCGGTTTTATTCTGAATATGTTTGCCGGCCCTGTGATCGTATTCTTGGCCACGACATTCCTGCTCGCCTTCGGCGTTACTCAAATGGTTACCAACTTTCGCAGTTGGCTGTAGCCGCGCCTGGAGATCCTCGATCGTCGAGAGATTTGGTTGACAATCAGGTTCTGTTTTTTCAACGAAGCGGCTCGGTTCTACGCCACTCGACGCGTGGAGTAACGGAGTTGCGCCATCACCCCGGTCCTTTTGATACTCTCCAGTGTCGGCATCGCCGTCTTTGCAATCTCCGGCGCCTTGCTTGGCTTGCGCAAGCAGATGGACATTGTCGGCATCTGGTTCGTAGCGATCGTCACCGGTATTGGGGGCGGTACGCTGCGCGATCTTTTGCTGGGCCAAACGCCTGTCGGCTGGGTGACGAACCCCAGAGATATTGTGATCTGTCTGGTCTGCGGTCTCGCGGTCAGCTTTCTGAACCGGCCGCTATCAGGTCGTCGATTGCAGTGGCTGCTTTATGCGGACGCTGCCGGCCTCTCGCTATTCACCGTGCTCGGCGCAAGTACCGCTCTGACGGCGGGGGCACACCCCCTGATCGCAATCATGTTCGGGGCGATGAGCGCAAGTTTCGGCGGGGTCATTCGCGATGTGATGTGCAATGATACGCCGATCCTCTTCCAGAAAGATCTCTATATCACACCGGCACTGCTGGGAGCAGGAGCCTTTGTCGTGGCAGACGGCCTTCTGGGATTTGAGGAACGCGCGCTGATTGGCGTCATCATTGCCCTGACGGTTCGTATACTGGCCATTCAGCGTGGCTGGTACATGCCGTTTCCCCGATACAAATAGGGACGCGCTCTACAGCGCGCCCCAGACCGTCTATGCATCCAGATCGACGTTCATCTCGCGATCCCAATATCGCAGGGCGCCAAGCCCTTTGAAGAATGCAGACACATCATCGCTACCTGTCAGTGCCGTGCAGCCCTTATCAAGAGCGTCCGCGATTCCGGCCTTTTCGAGCAGGGGCAGGGCAGCGTCAGTGTAGCCGATGAACTTGCAGTTGGCGAAGGCATCCGCAACGAAATCGCGGCTTGGCGCGTCGTTACGCACCTTTTTTACGCCTTCGTCAGACATCAGAACGACGACGGCATCGTAAAGAACGGAGGGACCCCCATCGATCTTCTGATCGGCTTCCATCGTACTACCGTCGCTCAATTCGACGCCGCCGACTTCGGGGCTGATCAGTTCGATCTGGGCGCCAGCTTCTTTGGCTTCGGACTTCAGCGCTGCCAGCAGATCAGCATCAGCACCGTCCGTCAGATAGACGCCTAACTTTCGGCCTTTGAACGTACCCGGTGCATTCTTTAGGATACTGAGAGCATCTGAGGCTGGCAAATCAGTCCTTGGCGTGGCCGCAGGTTTCGCGGCCTCTGGGAGGCTCTTCATGCCGAGACGGTCCGCCACCTTCTTCGCCAGCTTCTCGTCGATATTGATCAAATGACTGACGAGCCGTTCGCGAATGGCGATGGTCTTCACCTTGCTCAGCTCGAACGTCAAAGCATCGGCAATGTGCTTCTGCTCAATGGCCGTCTGGCTGATATAAAACTGCCGGGCCTGACTATAATGGTCAGCGAATGATTCCGGGCGTACCCGCTGTTTTTTGCCTTCCATCGGCTCGATGTAGGATTTGTAGCCCTTTTCGTGGTCTTCACGCGGGCCTCCTTCCTCGGGCCCCCAGCTATTGGGTTCGTAATTGGCCCGGCCGGACGGATTGGTCATGGCCATATGACCGTCCTGCTGGAAATGCCGCATGGGGCACTGGGGGCGATTGACGGGGATGTGGGTGAAGTTTGGCCCACCCAGACGCTTGAGCTGCGTATCGAGATAGGAGAAATTACGG
Organism: Parvularcula sp. LCG005; assembly: GCF_032930845.1. GTDB lineage: Bacteria > Pseudomonadota > Alphaproteobacteria > Caulobacterales > Parvularculaceae > Parvularcula. Next base: position 1,418,229 of record NZ_CP136758.1, read on the forward strand.
CCCTGGAGAAGCGGATCATTGGTGAAGTCGATACCGCGAACAACATTCTGTGTACAGAACGCAACCTGCTCCGTTTCTGCGAAGAAATTGTCGACGACACGATCAAGCACCATTCGACCGACAATACGCACCGGAATCTGTTCTTCGGGAATAAGTTTGGTCGCGTCAAGGACGTCGAAATCAAAACTGTCGGCGAAATCCTGATCGAATAGTTGGACGCCGAGTTCCCATTCCGGGTAGTCGCCCATCTGAATGGCATCCCACATGTCGCGGCGGTGATAGTCCGGGTCCGCACCGTTGATTTTCACTGCCTCGTTCCACGCCACAGACTGCATGCCGAGCTTGGGCTTCCAATGGAACTTCACGAATGTCGATTTGCCGTCCTCGTTGACGAAGCGGAACGTGTGGACACCAAAGCCTTCCATGAATCGCAGCGACCGCGGAATCGCACGGTCGGACATGGTCCACATGACCATATGCATCGCTTCCGGCGACAGGCTGATGAAATCCCAGAAATTATCATGGGCAGTTTGCGCCTGCGGAAAACCGCGGTCCGGTTCCGCCTTGGCCGAGTGGATGAGGTCGGGAAATTTCATCGCGTCCTGAATGAAAAAGACAGGGATATTGTTTCCGACCAGATCCCAATTGCCTTCTTTCGTATAGAACTTCACGGCAAAGCCGCGAACGTCGCGCGCCAGGTCAGGTGAACCTTTGTTGCCGGCTACCGTAGAGAAACGGGTGAAAACCGGCGTTTTCTCGCCCTTGCGCTGGAAAATATCCGCCGCCGTCACATCCTCGAGCGTGTCGAGGGTCTCGAAATAGCCGTGTGCGCCATAGCCTCTTGCGTGAACGACGCGCTCAGGAATTCGCTCGTGGTCAAAGTGAAACATCTTTTCACGGAAGACGAAATCCTCTGCCAACATGGGACCGCGTTGCCCGCCTTTCAGATGGTTCTGGTCATCTGAAATGGGCACGCCCTGCTGGGTGGTCATGGGCTTGTGCCCCAACTTCGTTGACTGGCGAGGGGCGCCGCCTTCATCGAGATGAAGGTCGGTCGAGGGGGTCTTTTCCGGCATGAGGGGCGTCCATTTCTTAGAATGAGAAGGCTTAACCCTAACGCCGCTCCGCGCGCATTCGTTCCGTCCCGTACACCGCACACGCAGCGATCAGAACGGTTGCCCACCATTGTCGATGGCCCGATCTATCGCCACAGCAGCCGAGATAAGCGCGAGGTGGGTGAAGGCCTGCGGGAAATTGCCCTGCTGATCGCCGCGAACGCTCAGCTGCTCAGCAAACAGACCAACATGATTGGCGTAGCCGAGCAGCTTCTCGAACATGAGACGGGCTTCATCAACCTGGCCGGAGCGGGCCAGAACCTCGACGAGCCAGAAGCTGCACATGGTGAAGCTTCCTTCCTCAGATCCGTCCAAGCCTTCGATATCATTCTCGCCAAGCAGATAGCGTCTCACGAAAGTATCGGTCGCGAGATCCTTCTGGATTTTTTCAAGTGTACCCAGCCAGCGTTCGTCGACGGGAGAGATGAACTTCACCATGGGCATAAGCATGAGGGCAGCGTCCACCACCTTCGATCCACGATGCTGAACAAAGCTGTTCAGATCTTCGTCAAAAAAATTGTCGTGAATGTCATTATAAATCCGGTCACGCACCTTTCGCCAGTCATTGAGAGGCGCAGGATACGACGCTTTTTCGGCCAGCCGGATACCCCGGTCGATTGCGACCCAGCACATCAGACGTGAATGGAGGAAGTGTTTCTTTCCGCCACGCATCTCCCAGATGCCTTCGTCGGGCTTGTCCCAGTTGCTGATGACATACTCGATCGTACGAGAGATATTGAGCCATCCATCATGGGATGTTGGTGTGCTGAATTTATGCGCAAGATAAATGGAATCAATGAGCTCGCCGTGAATGTCGAGCTGTAACTGGTCGACTGCGGCGTTGCCGATACGCACGGGCGTTGAGTCCTTATATCCGGGCATATGGTCAAGGATCGTCTCGGTGATATCGTTGCTGCCATCGACCCTGTACATCAGGTGGAGCGGATTACCGCTGTCGTTGTCTTTGAAGCGAGCCGACACCCAGGAAAGATAGTCGATGACCTCCTGGCTGAACCCAAGCTTCATCATGGCGTAGATCGTGAACGCGGAATCTCGGATCCAGCAGAACCGATAATCCCAATTCCGTTCCCCGCCAATCGCTTCAGGCAGTGAAAAGGTAGGGGCCGCGACGATTGATCCGTATTGCCTCGAAAACAGAAGTTTAAGCACGAGGGCAGAGCGCTTGACCTCAGCTGGCCAATGGCCCGCATAGGTCGACTGACTGATCCAGTCGCGCCAGAATGCAATCACCTTATCGAGCGATGTGAGGGCGTCGCGCTCTATACGGTCCGGATCCACATCCTCATCGCTGAATGCCGCATTGCCGCAAACATAGCGAAATACCGCAATATCCTGCTGCTTCAGATCAAAGCGCGCATGGACCTCGTGATCCTGACATGACAATTCGACCGTGGACAGCAATCGGGTGCTGGTATCGCTGCCCTTGTCTTGAATGTGCGCCTGGTGGCCGCCAGCGGAAAGGGATATCTCGCATTTGGAGCGACCATAGTCGAAGGCTGTCCGACAGGTCATCTCAACATTGATGTCGCCGTGGATGGCTTTCACAATACGGACGATTTCCGGTGGCTCGTCTTCCAGCGTCGGCAGCATGAAATCCATGATTTCAAGGATGCCATTGTCAGACTGAAACCGTGTCATCAAAACATTTGTATCCGGTAGATACATCTGGCGACACACCATGTCCGTCGCAGTCGGCGCAATTTTGAATTGTCCGGCATCGTCACCGCCGACGAGGCGGGCGAAGAGCGACGGTGAATCAAACCGCGGAAAGCAGAAAAAGTCGATCGCCCCGTCGAGGGCGACGAGGGCGACCGTTTCGAGATTGCCGATGATGCCGTGATCGCCGATGGTGATATCGCTGGGCTGACAGCTGGACGAGAGAGCCTCCATCAGCCGTTGTCCCGGAATCCGGGATACAACATCATGCCGCCGTCGACATATATCGTGTTGCCGGTAATGTAGTCGGCCTGATCAGAGGCCAGCCAAGCCACGACGCTTGCCACGTCCTCAGGCTCGCCCAACCGGCCATAGGGGATGAGCTTGAGCAAATCGCGCTTCTTTTCTTCGTCTGACCACACGTCTCGATTGATGTCGGTTTTGATTGCGCCAGGCGAAACCGCATTCACGCGAATACGGTGGACAGCCCATTCCTGCGCTGCCGTGCGCATGAATTCTTTAAGGCCCCCCTTGGCGGCGGCATAGTTTGCGTGGCCGGCCCAGGGTATTTCATCGTGTACGGAGCTGATATGAATGATCTTGCCCGCCGCTTTGGAAACAGACTTGTCAAAACCTTGGGCGATGAACTGACGTGCCGCGGCCTGGGCGCACAGGAACTGACCGGTCAGGTCCACCTTGATCGCCGTTTCCCAATCTTCAAGCGACATGTCGAGCAGACTCGCATCGACCTGTACGCCCGCATTCGCAATCATGATATCGAGATGGCCGAACTCAGCGCACGCCGTTTTAATCAGATCCTCAATGTCGTCCTTTTTTGTCACATCCGTGTGGACGGAAAGGGCTTGGACCCCTTCGCTGCGGCATTCGTCGGCAACTTTTTCACCGTCTTCTTCATGAGAATGATAGGTCAGGACGACGTTGGCACCTTCGCGGGCAAGACCAACAGCGCAGGCGGCACCGATGCCGGAGCTGCCACCCGTGACGACAGCTGTCTGGCCGTTCAATATCTTATGCATAGGTCCCTCGGATAAAGCTCGCGCTCAAGCGATACGATAAGGTAACGGCCGCGTGAGTGTCCGAGTTCCCTTCAATACGCCTGCGCGCGCCGACTGATTGTCGCAGCAGGAACTTCTCTCTGCGCTGCCGGTTCAGACGGTGACACAAAAGGGAAGTTTCTCATGGATCTGAAAATTAACGGCCGCCGCGCTCTTGTCACTGGCGCGAGTGGCGGCATCGGCATGGCCGTATGCAAAGTATTGAAAAGCGAAGGCGTCAACCTGACGATCACGGATCTCAAAGAGGACGCCGTCCGACAGGCAACAGAGGAGCTCTCGTGCGAAGGGGTCGCTGCTGATCTGTCGACCACACAGAAGGTGAAGGCGCTGCTTGATGAAACGGGCAGGGACTTTGATATTTTTGTCCATGCCGCCGGTGTGACGGGTGGCAAGGGTGATCCTCTCGACATGGATGACGACGCTTGGGATGAGGCCTGGGACACCGATTTCATGTCAGGGGTTCGCCTGTCTCGCGAGCTTGGGCCGAAAATGATCGAAAGGGGTTGGGGACGGATGGTCTTCGTGACCTCGGAAAATGTGGCTCAGCCCTATGCCGACGAGACCGTGTATAACGTGGCCAAAAGCGCGGCACTGAGTTTTGCCAAATCCGTGTCCATGGCTCACTCGAAGAGCGGTCTCTTGGTCAATTGTGTCGCGCCCGCCTTCATCAAGACAGATATGACGGACGGCATGATGGAGAAGCGTTCAGAAGAATTGGGTGTCTCGGTCGAGGAAGCTGTCGAGAGTTTTCTGAAAGAAGAGCGGCCCTATCTGGTGCTGGAACGCCGTGGCCGCCCCGAAGAGGTGGCTCCCGTGGTTGCTATGTTGTGTTCTGAGCTCGCGTCCTTTGTGACGGGGGCCAACTGGCGGGTAGACGGAGGATCGGTCGGTTCGATCAATGTCTGATCGTCTGCCAACGACTGAAGCAGAACTGCGCCATCATATATCTTCGATCCCTATGACAGGGTCGGTCGAGGAGCGTCGAAAGGCGTTCGAGCGGATCATGCCGCCGTGCCCTGCAATGGCAGAACCGGGGACGCTTGGCGGCGTCTCCGGCCTCTATGTGGGGCAGGGGCGGACGCTGGCATTGTGGCTGCATGGCGGGGGCTATGTTTTTGGCAGCGCCCGCACCCACGCGGCAGTTGCTCAACGAATGGCAGCCTTGGCTGAATGCCGCATCTTTCTGCCCGACTACCGACTCGCACCAGAACATCCATGGCCTGCCATGCTCCAAGATGCCTGTAACGTCGTACAGGCTTGCAGCGGGCCAGTCATCCTTATCGGAGATAGCGCGGGCGGTCATTTGACTTTGAACGTTGCCGCAAAGATGCCGGACAGGATCGAACGGCTTGTTCTGTTCTCTCCGAACACGGACCGCACCGGCGCCAATGGTTTGCGCCAGACGAACAGCGCTCAGGATATAATGAACGACGATGCATCAGATGCCGCACTGGCCGGCTTGGCATTTCAGAATAATTGGGACCCCCAGTCACCCGAATTATCGCCGCGACTGCATGATGGGCTATTCCCGCCCATCTTCCTGGCCTGTACCCGCGGCGAAGTGCTGCACGACGATGCACGGCTCCTGCGCGACAAAATCCAGCGACAGGGTGGGGACGTGAGCTATCGCGAATACGGCCAGTTGTTTCACATGTTCGAGCACTGGCCCGATATCCTGCCCGACGCCCAGCAGGCGTTGATGGATGGCGCAAACTTCATGAAAACCGGCGGCCTGCCCAAAGGTTAGGGATTGAACGCGCTGTATGTTCTGCTATTGTTCTCCTTCCAGGAGGACGCATGGCGCGCAGTACGATCGATAAACTCACAATTCTGGCCGATGCGGCAAAATACGACGCATCCTGTGCATCCTCAGGCACGAGCAAGCGCGATTCAAAAAATAGCAAAGGAATTGGCTCCACCGAGGGAATGGGGATCTGTCACTCCTATGCACCGGACGGCCGGTGTATTTCGCTTTTGAAGGTGCTGCTGACCAATTTCTGTATTTTTGACTGCCGCTATTGCGTCAACCGGTCTTCCTCAAATGTGGAGCGGGCGCGTTTCAAGCCTGAAGAACTGGCGGCGCTGACGCTCGACTTTTACAAGCGGAATTATATTGAGGGACTTTTTCTGTCCTCGGGTATCATTCAGTCTGCCAACTACACCATGGAGCAGATGGTCGAAGTGGCGCGTATTCTGCGCGAGGATCATCATTTTGCCGGCTATATCCATCTGAAGACGATTGCTGAGGCGGACCCGGAACTGATCGCTCTGGCAGGTCAGTACGCGGACCGGCTCTCGGTCAATATTGAATTGCCTTCCGATCAGGGACTGAAGACGTTCGCGCCGGAAAAATCGGGGCAGACCATTCGAAAAGCCATGGCTGACGTCAAATATCGAATTGATGACAGGAAAGAGGCCCAGAAATCCCGGCTGATCAAGAAGGCAGCTGCGCCAAAATTTGCACCTGGCGGACAGTCAACTCAGATGATTGTCGGCGCAGATGGGGCCAAAGATCAAGATATCCTGTCGACGGCCAACACACTCTATTCCGGTTATGGTCTGCGCCGGGTCTATTATTCCGCTTACAGCCCAATTCCCGATGCATCATCGGACCTGCCGCCGCAAAAACCGCCTTTGATGCGGGAGCACCGGCTTTACCAGGCGGACTGGATGGTCCGGTTTTACGGATTTGAGACAAGCGATGTCTTATCGGCCACGACCGGCGGTATGTTTGACCTTGATGTGGATCCAAAGCTGGCCTGGTCACTGCGCCATCGCGACTGGTTTCCGATGGATATCAACCGCGCGACGCGTGAACAGCTGCTGCGGGTGCCGGGGCTGGGACCGACGACGGTCAAAAAGATCATCAGCGCCCGGCGATTTTCGGCATTAGGGCTTGAGGATCTGGCGCGGATGCGGGTCTCACTGACCAAAGTGCGGCCGTTCATCATTGCGCGGGGCTGGTCACCAGGGGCCTTGGTCGATCTTGATAATCTGCGCGCGCGGTTCAGCCCGGCGCCGGACCAGCTTTCCCTGTTTGCCGCATGATTGTTTCATTGGACGCGGAAACAGATTTTGCCGGCTGGCGGAATCACGCGCGCCGACTTTGTGCGAAGGGTATTCGGCCGTCTGAGATTGAGTGGCGGACGCCGGGGATGGTGGCTGATCTCTTCGGCGTTGAGCCGAGGGGGAGAAATCGCGCGTCATCTGACGATCGTCCGGTGACGGCATCCCGGCGGTTTCTGACGCTTGCTGAACGGGTGGTGGCCCACCGTGACCCCAGCCGTTTTGCCCGTCTGTACGAGATCCTTTACCGCCTGCAGGAGCAGCCGCAATTCCTGAACAACACTTCCGATCCACTGATCTGTTGGTTGATGGCCGCGGAGAAAGCCATTCGCCGAGACGTTCACAAAATGCATGCCTTTGTGCGGTTTCGGAAGGCGGGCGAAACAGACGAGGGGCGGGAGTGTTTCGCTGCCTGGTTTGAACCGGAGCACAGGATCACCAGACTTGCAGCCCCCTTTTTTCAGCGGCGCTTCGCCGCCATGAACTGGCTGATCGTCACGCCGGAAGATCGGGCGCAATGGAACGGGGCGGAGCTGACATTTGGCCCTGGCGGCACCCAGGCGGACGTGCCGGATGTCGATGACATGGAGGAGGGCTGGCGGCAGTATTACAGCTCTATCTTCAATCCCGCTCGCCTGAAGATCAGTGCCATGAAAAGCGAGATGCCGGTCAAATATTGGCGCAATTTGCCAGAAGCCAGCCTTATCCCGTCACTTATTCAAAGGGCTGAGGACCAGCAACGCGCGATGATCGATCGTGGCGGATCAGAAGTGAATGCGCGGGTCGAGAAATGGACGCATCAGCCTGCGACCATTGCAGCAACTCCTGCGCAGACTCTGGAGGAGCTGAACACGCAGGCGCGCGCCTGTACGCGATGCGGCTTGTGCGAGCAGGCATCGCAGACGGTTTGCGGGCAGGGACCGCACAATGCCCGTCTGATGCTGGTGGGCGAACAGCCTGGCGACGAGGAAGATATTGCCGGGCGTCCCTTTATCGGACCTGCCGGCCGCCTGCTCGATAGTGTGCTGACCGAAGCGGGAATTGATCGGAAGACGTCCTATGTCACGAATGCCGTCAAACATTTCAAATTCGAGCCGCGGGGAAAGCGGCGTCTGCATAAGACACCGAATATTAAAGAGATCGATCATTGCCGGTGGTGGCTGAACGAAGAACGGAGACTGATAGCGCCGAAACTCATTGTCGGACTTGGCGCAACGGCGGCGCGAAGCCTGCTGGGCAAGAGTGTCAAACTGTCTGAAAATCGCGGACGCATTCTTCCCGTTGATCCGCAGACCCATGTTCTTCTGACAGTGCATCCATCCTATCTGCTGCGATTGCCAGATCGGGAGCACGCGGCATCAGAACGACGGGCGTTTGTTCGCGATCTGACAATGGCGCGTCAGTTCATGGATCACTCGCAGACACCCGCATTTGCCTCGCATGCGCCATAGCGAGGCAATAGGGGCGGTGCCGGGCTCGCCAGCTCACGGCACCGCCTCTCTTTTCTACAGCCGGATGAGAATACCGCCGAATGGCGGAAGCGTGACTGTCCGGTTATTCAGCATACCCGGCAGGCCGTAGGGGATGACGGTCCCGATCTGCGGTATGTCAAAGACCATTTCTTCGTCTTCCAGATTGAAGATGCACAGAATGATGTCGTTTTCGTGCTCGCGGAAGAATGCGATGGCCGGGTCCGGTACGTCCAGGAATCGAATCGTGCCGAGGCGGAGGGCGGGGTTTTCCGACCGGACTTCGATGAATTGCCGCGTCTTGTTGAGCGTCGAATCCTCAAACTGCTCCTGATATTCAACCGAAATTTCCTCATGACGCGGATCAACCGGCAACCAGGGCTCGGCTGACGAAAATCCTGCATTCTGCACGCCGGTGCGCCATGGGATGGGCGTACGGCAGCCGTCACGGCCGAGACTTTCGGGCCAGAACCGAATACCCTCAGGGTCTTGAAGTTTGTCAAAGGGAACATAGGCCTGAGGCAGCCCCAATTCCTCACCCTGATACAGGAAGATTGTCCCTCGCAGGGTCATCAGAAGGCCGAGCAGCATCTCTGCAAATTCGATGCTAGCATCCTGTCCGCCCCAGCGGTCGCGGACCCGAATGACATCGTGATTGGAGAATGACCAGCTTGGCCAGGCGTCATCACTGCTCCAGTCCTCGAACGCCGACCGGATCAGGCGCGGCGTCAGAGGCGCATTCTCGAGGAACAGGAAATTATATGCCGTGTGGAGATGTTGTGGCGACGTATACTCCATGCTCCGCTGGACATAGCTGTCGCTGCCGATTTCCGCCACGGTCATGCGGTCCGGATATTGATCGACGAGCTTTCTCAGTTTGCCAAGGAAGACGAGGTTTTCTGGCTGTGACCGATCATAGAGGTGCTGCTGGTGCGTGTAGGGACGATGGTAGCCACCCTCAGCACGTTTGGGCGGATTATCCCGCAGCTCCCGGTCGCAATAATAGAAGTTGGCAACATCCAGCCGGAATCCGTCAACGCCGCGCTCCAGCCACCAGTCTGCGACCTCCAGAATAGCCTGTTGGACTTCCTCGCAGTGGAAGTTCAGGTCAGGCTGTTCGGACAGGAAGTTATGCATGTAATACTGCTTGCGCCGCGTGTCCCATGACCAGGCCTGGCCGCCAAAGAGCGAAATCCAGTTGTTCGGCGGTCCACCATCAGGCTTTGCGTTCGCCCAGACATACCAGTCAGATTTGGAGTTGTCCCGCGACAGGCGGCTCTCCTCAAACCAGGGGTGCTTATCGGAGGTGTGCGAATAAACCTGATCGATGATGATCCGCATACCGGCACCATGGACCCGGTCGACCAGATGGTCGAAATCCATGACACTCCCGAAAATAGGGTCGACATCGCGATAATGACTGACGTCATATCCGAAATCTTTCATCGGTGAGGGGAAGAATGGCGACAGCCATATGCCGTCGACGCCAAGATTTTTGATATAGTCGAGTTTGGCAGCGACCCCGCCGAGGTCGCCAACGCCATCATTATTGGAATCGAAAAAACTGCGAGGATAGATCTGATAAATTACGCCGCCGCGCCACCATTCTGCATCCATTATCGTCAGGTTCCCTTTCAAGCGAATTGGTCCTTGGCCCGTCGACGTAAAGCGCTCTGCGCGATGTTACCAGTCTATAGGTCTTGTAACTTGCCGGCGCTTCTCCCATTTGTTGATTATCGATAAAGATGAGCAATGGAAGAGGAGACCACCATGATCCAGTCTATCCTGTTAAGTATGGCGCTAGTCGCAGCCGCACCTGAGGCCGCTGATGATGTAAAGGACGACGCTGTCGTCTGTTTCGAACATGACGGCTCGACCGACGAAGCAGTCTGGATTTCAGTGGCTGAGCGGTATTTCAGCGGTGCCAAAAAATGGCGTGAGGTCGTGCTGGAACCCGGCAAGAAGACCTGTATCCGCTATGACAATCTGCGTTTTGTGATCCCGCAGCCCTACACAATGTCTGAGATCGAGCGCCGTCAGGCCGAGAAAGACCAGATTTCTCCATGGCGTCCGGGTGTCTGTGGTCGGCTGTCAAAGAATAGCGCGAACTACCTCAAACTGAGCGTGAATCCTGATGGGGAGATGAGCTGCACCGCCGATAACGGGCGGAGCGATGAGGACATTCGGGGTCTCGTCTCGTCGTCCAATCCGATCACCGGCTGACCGGTGAGGCAACGCCGCATGGTATCCGCCAGCATTTCGTGATTAACATCCCGCAGCCGAGACATTTCGGCGCCTATGGGGATGACCATTCATGGCAAATTTGCTGCGGATACTTTTGATTGCCGGTGTTGTACCGGCCGCCATTTATGGCGGCATGACGTGGGGATACCGCGCCGGTCAGGTTGAGCTTGGCACCATTTTCCAAAGCCTCGGCTGGCTCGTTCCGGCGTTGATGGTCGGCGGGGTCGTCCTCCTCGTCGTTGCCGTCCTGTCGTTTATCTCCAAGCGCGCGGGCCTCGGTCTCGTGGCGGTGATTGCGGCCCTCGGGTCGCTCGCCATGGCCGCCGGTCCGGTCCAGATGAAAAAGACGGCGAGCCAGGTGCCGCCCATTCACGACATCACGACTGATGTTGAGGATCCCCCGGCGTTTGTGGCGACCGCGCCGATGCGGACCGAGGGCATGAACCCGGCAGCTTATGATGCGGGGCAGACTGACCGCCAGCTGGAGGCCTATCCTGATCTCGTGCCGATTGAAGTCGCTGCATCTCCTGATGAGGCATTCGAGGCTGCGCTCAAGGCGGCGAAAGATGAGGGGCTGGCAATCGCAGCGTCCGACAAGGCCGCCGGAACTATCGAAGGGACCGCAACAACGCGCTGGTTCGGGTTCAAGGATGACGTGATCATTCGCATTCGTGCCAATGGAGAGGGCTCGATCATCGACATCCGCTCAAAATCCCGCGTGGGTGGCTCTGATGTGGGGGCCAATGCGGCGCGCATTCGCGCCTTGCGGACCCGGATCCTGGCCTCACTGGACAGCTAAGACGCCGAACGACAAACGCCGTTTGCACTGAGCGATGGGGGCCGCTAAGCGGCTCCTTCGCTAATGAATTCGAGAGTCTGCATGACGGTCAAAGTCCGCTTCGCCCCTTCGCCCACCGGCAAACTGCATGTCGGGAACATTCGCGCCGCGCTGCTGAACTGGCTGTTCGCGCACAAGAATGATGGCGTGTTCCTGCTTCGCTCTGACGACACCGATCAGGCGCGCAGCACCGAGGCTTTTGAAAAAGGCATCCAGACCGACCTCGCGTGGCTGGGCCTGACCCATCACGAATTTGCGCGGCAGTCTGAACGCTTCAAGGTCTATGACGACGTCTCGGAATATCTGCGCGCTGAAGGCTACCTTTATCCGTGTTTCGAAACGCCCGAAGAGCTCGACCGCAAACGCAAGCTGCAGCGGGCTCGCGGATTGCCCCCGGTCTATGATCGGGCAGCGCTCTCCCTGAGCGAGGCCGATCGCGAAAAATATCGTGCCGAAGGCCGCGAGCCGCATTGGCGCTTCAAGCTCAGTCGCGAGGTCGTTCAGTGGACGGACCTTATCCGTGGCGACACCAGTGTCGATACTGCCAGCGTGTCCGATCCGGTGCTCATCCGCGAAGATGGACAGTATCTCTACACGCTGCCGTCCTGCATCGATGATGTGGACTTCGCGATCACCCATGTGGTCCGCGGTGAGGATCACGTGACCAACACGGCCACCCAGATCGAGGTCTTCAAGGCCGTCATGGCCTATCGCGGCGAGGGTACGCTGCCTGCGTTTGGTCACCATTCGCTGCTGGTCGGCAAGGAAGGCGAAGCGCTCTCGAAACGCCTTGGCTCACTGTCCATCGAGGGCATGCGAGAGCAGGGGATCGAACCGGCGGCTATCACCAGTCTTCTGGCGCGTCTTGGCACGTCTGATCCGGTAGAGGCGGTGACGGACCTGTCCAAGCTGGCTGATGGCTTCAGTTTTGACCGCATGGGCCGCGCGCCGGCGCGCTTTGACATGGATGAGCTGATGCAGCTCAACGCCAAAATTCTGCAAATGACAGACTATGCGGATGTTGAGGATCGGCTTTCGGCCATGGGTGTTGATGAACAGCTCTGGCTGGCTGTGCGCGGGAACATCACGACACTGAACGACGCTGCCCAATGGCGTTCCATTGTCGAGGGCGAGATTGACCCAGTGATTGCGCCAGAGGACCGTGAGGCGACCGATGCCGCCGCCGCCGCCGTGCCTGAAGGGACGATCACGGAAGACGATTGGTCAAAGCTCACCAATGCCGTCAAGGAAGCCACCGGCCGCAAGGGCAAGCAGCTTTTCATGCCACTGCGCCTTGCCCTGACCGGGCAGTCCCATGGTCCGGAAATGGCCACAATGTTCGCACGGATCGGTTCGAAAAAGGCAAAGGCCAGATTGTCCGGCAACCGCGCCTGAGGACACCGCACGGGTCTTTTGCGCTCAGTGGCCTAGCTCTTCTTTGCGGGTTTCGGTTTTATAACCGGACCGAAAAGAATGAGGAGCGCCCGATGACGCAACGCCTTGAATTACCAGAGACGCATCCGGACTCACCCGATAATGTCGAGACGGTTCTGGTGCCAAGAGGCAGGGACCTCGGCGGGTTTGAGGTCAAGCGCGCGCTGCCCGGTAAGACCCGGCAGATGGTGGGGCCTTTCATTTTCTTCGACGAAATGGGACCGGCCGTCTTCAAGCCGGGTCATGCCATCGATGTTCGGCCGCACCCGCATATTGGCCTGGCGACGATCACCTATCTCTTTGACGGGGTGATCCGGCATCGGGACAGTCTGGGCACGACGCAGGATATTCGTCCTGGCGCCGTGAACTGGATGGTCGCTGGCAAGGGCATCACGCACTCGGAACGCACACCGCAGGACATGCGGAATGGCACGCATGGATTATCAGGACTGCAGACATGGCTGGCACTGCCAAAGGCCAGCGAGGAAATCGATCCGGCCTTCATTCATGCCCCCCAAAGCGATCTGCCCCACCTGAACGATCGCGGTATCGACCTTCGCGTGGTCCTGGGGCATGCATATGGAGCGGAAGTTCCGGTTACGACCTATTCTGATACGCTTTACGTCGATGCCCGCCTGACCGCAGGGGCGAGGTTGCCCTTGCCACAGGACCATGAAGACCGCGCCGTGTACGTTCTTTCTGGGTCCCTCAGTGTCGGGAACGATCGTTTTGAGCCGGGGCAGATGGCCATATTCAGGCAAGGTGCCCACGTTACGGTCGAAGCCGGTGAAGCCGGCGCGCATTTCATGATCTTGGGCGGCGCAGTGGCAGACGGACCACGGCATATCTGGTGGAATTTCGTTTCGTCAGACAAAAACCGTATTGAAGAAGCCAAGGCGGCCTGGAAGCAGGAAAACTGGGAAAGTGGCTGGTTCACCCTGCCGCCCCATGACCACGAAGAATTTATTCCGCTGGACTGACCCGTGCGGTGTTAGCGCAAGGTAGGAGAAAGATGCGGCAGGACCGTTACGGTGCGGCTGGTCGTGTCCCGAGTGGACTCGCCTTTTCTCAGCTCACGAAATACCCGCTCCGCCGCCATCCGGCGCCGATAATCACTGTCGCCCAAACGCTGGTAAATCTCGCGCGTCATGGATTGATCCGCTGCCATTGCCTGTCCCACCCCTCACTGGTCGGTAAAATGTAGCCTTTGAGGATATAGTGTAGGCGCAGACGTGGTTAACGAAAGGTTAACGACATCGGCGGACGTTAAGGACAAATGCACGAACACGACATTCAGTGAAGAGCGTGACATTTGCGCCACGCCGCCGCAGCGGAAACTACATCAATCGCACCGCACGCGGACATAGGTGCCAGGGGCATCCTCAATCACGCTCAGATCACCATCGCCCGGCACGCGCGCCGGCACCTGTTCATTGCCCAGGCCGTTCAGCCATTTGATCCAGTATGGCCACCAGGAGTGGTCATGCCGTGAGGCGCCCGCCATCCATTCTTCAACCGTCGCGGGCAGGGATGTATTGGTACTGTAGTGATACTTCTTGCGGTCAGGATGATTGATGACACCGGCAATATGGCCGGATCCGGCAAGCATGTATTCAACTTCGCCGCCAAACAGCCGCGCGCTGCGGTACACTGAGTTATACGGCGCTATATGATCTTTCTCACCGGCCTGCATGAACATCGGGATCTTGACCTCGGACAGGTCAATCGGTGTCCCTTCGATCTCAAGTTCGCCCTTCGCCAGGCTGTTTTCGAGATAGAATTTGCGCAGGTAGAACAGATGGCATGCCTTGGTCATCCGCGTCGCATCGGCATTCCAGTACAGAAGGTCGAACTTCTTCGCCTCTTTACCCAGGTAATAATTGTCGACGAAGGCAGACCAGATCATGTCGTTCGGCCGCAGCATATTGAACGTACGGGCCATGGCTGACCCCTCGAGCACACCGCCCGCGGCATCCATCTGCTTTTCCATATTGGCCAATTGGCGCTCATCAACGAAAAGCAGGAGATCACCGGATTCCTTGAAGTCGCTTTGCGCAGTGAACAGGGTTGCTGACTTCACCCGATGGTCGCCGTGATGGGCCATATAGGCGAGAGACACCGACAACAGCGTGCCGCCAATGCAATATCCGATCGTATCGAACTCATCGATGCCGGTCGCCCGCTCTGCAGCGGCGAGCGCTTCAAACACACCCTCGCGCATATAGTCGGGGAAGGATTTGTTGCGCAGGGCAGGGCCCGGATTGACCCAAGATACAACAAAGACTGTCCGACCCTGATCGATCAGCCAACGGATGAATGAATTTTCGGGCTGCAGATCGAGAATATAGAACTTGTTGATCCACGGCGGGAAAATGATCATCGGCCGTTCGGCCACCGTCTCCGTCGTCGGATTATATTGGATCAGCTGTAGGATCTCGTTCTCGTAAACGACCTTGCCCGGCGTCGTGGCGATGTTTTCGCCGACCTTGAAGAAATCAAGATCGGTCTGCTTGATCGCCAGCTCACCATGACCGCGTTCCAGATCCTCCATGAAGTTCTTCATGCCGTTGACCCAGTTCGCCCCTT
The DNA here is from genome assembly GCF_032930845.1 of Parvularcula sp. LCG005. Lineage (GTDB taxonomy): Bacteria > Pseudomonadota > Alphaproteobacteria > Caulobacterales > Parvularculaceae > Parvularcula. The sequence continues at coordinate 1,433,734 of NZ_CP136758.1, forward strand.
GGGTCGCGATGGTCTCATCGACAACGTCAGGATTCAGGCCAGGAACATTGGACGGCGACATGGCCGAAAGGATCTGGTCTGCATGGAAGAAAGCCCGGCGTTTTGTAGCGGCGTCAACGCCTTCGGCATTCTGGATCGTCGTATCGACCCAGTGGCTGAAAATAAGGTAGGACTGCTTGATAAAATCAAGCATCGGATTTTCTTCCCAGGCCTTGTGCTGGAAGCGTCGATCGCCCGGCTTTGGCTGCGCCACCGGGTCAGCGGCGGCGCCCGTCATCCGCTCAAAGGCTGATTGGTACAGGCGGCTGAACTCATCCCACAGACCAATCTGCATCTGCAACAGCTTGAGCGGCTTGGCGTTCAGCGCATTGACAACTTCCGTCCCGGCCTCGGCAATATTCAGCGGGTCAGCTACCGTTTCCGCACCGCGGCGCCCCATCTCCGCGCGTCGCTGAGCGACATCGTTCATGATATCGCGCGTACGGACGTTGATGTCTGCCATGTACTGCGCAAAGCGCGCCATGTCCGTATAGATCGGCGGCTCGGCTTTCTTCCCGCTGTCGGTGGAAGCGGCGGGCCGGGCAGGCGATTCGGATTTCGGCATGGGCCGACTTTCAGGAATGGCGAAGGCCTGCTCGAATGCCGTCGGCGACGGCGTCGCCTTCAGATCACTTTTCGCGGCCGTGCGGGTCGCCGGTTGGGCTTTGGCGGATGCTGTCTTCTTTTTCGGCGCAGACTTGGTGGACGCCTTTGTGCTCGCACTGCCTGCGGTCTTTTTAGCCGCTGTCTTTCGGGAGGGCGCTGCCGGTTGGGCGGTCTTCTTCGCAGCAGTCTTCACTGCCGCCTTGGCACTCGTCTTTTTGGCCGCCGTCTTGCGCGCAGGAGCCTTGGCTTGCGGTGCCGCAGTCGATTTGCGCTTCACTGCGGTCTTGCGTGTTGCCGGTTTTGCGTCGTCAGCCATAGCCTGTGTTCCTTGCCTTTTTGCCCCCGCCTGGCGTAGTCCGTTGTCAGCGCGCCGTGGCCGTTGGTGAATCAACTACAGCTGTTCGGCGCCGGTATGCGAGGCTCTTATGCGGTATTTGGTATCAATTCTTGCCCTGTCCATGACTGTGACTGCGTGTGCCTCAACTTCAGAGCCCGCCGGCCCGGACAGCGCGTCGGTCGTCAATCCGGTCATTGAGCAGCGCATTGAAGAACGCGCAGCGGAGGGACGCGGCCGGGGCTTCCCTGACATTCGCGACGTTCGTACAGCTCCAGATGATCTGGCCACGCCCGCACAGCGTGCTGCGTCGCAACAGGCGCTGATTGCTGCAGCAGCGCAGACGGAAGAAGAGATCGCCATTCAGCGCCAGCGCGCCGATGATGCTGCGCTCGCCGCCCGGGTCGAGGCCCTGAAGGCGCGCATCGCCCATGATCGTGCTCTCGCCGAAGCCGAAGGATCACTGGCGGACCGCGCAGAAGAATTGCGGTAGCGAGACCTTGCGTCCCATGGCGAGCCCGCTAGGACGGCCTCCAATCTTGAGCATGGGAGGACGGGGTCCTTGTCGTCGATCAAAGTCAGCATTGCCGGGCTTGGCACAGTGGGCCAGGGCCTTCTTTCTCTCCTGGTGGAAGACCGCCGCTTTACGCGTCAGGGAATTGATTTCGACATTGCCGGCGTGTCCGCCCGCAATCGCTCCACCAAGCGCGAGCCTTCCATCGAGTCCTATCGCTGGTTCGATGATCCGGTAGAACTGGCAACTGATCCGGAAACAGACATCTTTGTCGAGTTGATCGGCGGCGCCGATGGCATGGCCAAGGCCGCCGTGATTGCTGCCCTCGAAGCGGGCAAGCCGGTCGTCACCGCGAACAAGGCACTGATCGCCGAACATGGCCCTCAGCTTGCGCGCCTCGCCGAGGAAAAAGGCGTCGCGCTGAAATTTGAAGCAGCCGTCGCTGGCGGCACGCCGGTTGTCCGCGGGATCCGCGATGGCGTTGCGGCGTGTACGGTCAAAGCCGTGAGCGGCATTCTGAACGGCACCTGCAACTACATTCTGTCGACCATGGCGAAAGACGGACGGGCTTTCGACGACGTTCTGCTCGAAGCGCAGAAGTTAGGTTACGCCGAGGCAGACCCGACCTTCGATGTGGACGGTATCGACGCGGCCCATAAACTTGTCATCCTCGCCTGCCTTGCTTTTGACGCGGCGATACCGATGAGCGCCGTGTCCTGTGAAGGCATTCGTGGCATCACTGAAGGCGACGTTGCGGCCGCCAAAAAGTTGAACATGGCGATCAAGCTTCTGGCCGAAGCGGTCCTGAAGGACGGCAAGGTTGCCCTGCGGGTGACGCCCGCGCTGGTTCCTGAGGCGCATTCCTTCGCCAAGGCCATGGGCTCAGAAAACGTCATTATCGTTGATGCAGAGCCGCTGGGCCGTCTGGGTTTCAACGGTCCGGGCGCTGGCGCCGGGGCAACCGCTTCTGCCGTTGCCGCCGACCTTTGCGATATCGCCCGGGGCAGCATTGGGCCTGTCTACGCCGCCAAGGCCAATCTGCTGGGCAAGCTCGACTATATGTCAGTGGATGAGATCGAAAACCCTTATTTCTTCCGCGTACTGCTGAAAGATGAGCCCGGCGCGCTGGCTGCAGTGGCCGAGGCGCTGGCGGCCCAGCACATTTCCATCGAAAGCCTGCGCCAGCCGCCAAGCCGCAAAAAAGGCGCATCGGTCACTATTGTGACTCACCCGTGCCGTGCGTCCGCGGCCAAAGCGGTCAAGCAGGCACTTGCCGCGCACCCGTTCGTCGAAGAAGCGCCGTCGATCCTGCCAATCGTCACGCCGTAACAAACAACTGGCTATGTGGATTGCGAGAACACGTTCACGTTGTATGGTGAAGCCGGGATTGATCGACTGGTAGGAAAATTGAATGGGATGGCGAGGGAACCTTCGGTCATTTAATGCAGCTGTAAAAGCTGCCAAACGTGATGCGCAGCGTCGTCAAAAAGCAGCGCTCAAAGATCAAATAATTTCCGCTGCCGAAGCAGCGGTCGACGATTTGCAAGAATACATCAATGAGTTGACCACGCTACATGTCTGCGCGACCAATAATATTGATTGGCTAAAAATAGCTAACAGCAGTCCGCCCGTTGAGCCGCGGCCAATGAATTTTCACCGAGATTATGCACAAAAAAAACTGACGAATTATAAGCCCACTCTATTGCGCAAGATCTTGGGACAGGCCGAAGCAAAGAGACTTAAACTGCAAAATGATTTAAACAATGCTCCTGTCAGGGATGATCAGGATTTCAAAAATGCAATGGTCCAATATGAATCTACGCTAGGTGAATGGCAATCAGAAACCGACCTAGCGAAAAGAGTTCTCCAGGGAGAACCGGAAGCGATGCGCGAGGTGATTGAAGAATTTCAGTCGTCGATGACATCTGCGTCGCTCACTGGGAAAGTTATTAATTTCAAGATTACAAACAGCCAGGTTCATGCCGTCGTTGAGGTGCATACCGATGAGATCATTCCGAAGGTACGGCGTAGGCAGCTACAAAGCGGCAAATTATCTGAAACAAAGATGCCCGTTAAAGAGTTTAACGCGCTTTACCAAGACTATGTCTGTAGCGCAGCAATTAAAATAGCTGGGCATCTCTTCGCTATTCTGCCGCAGACTGAAGTCTATGTGACGTGCACTACTGTTATGTTAGACAAATCAACCGGCCACCAAGAAACGACCCCTATTTTGTCAGTTCAGTTCGTGCAGGAAACATTTTTGGCGTTAAATCACGCGAATATCGATCCATCTGATTCGATGAAAAATTTTAATCACCACTTAAATTTTACTAGCACGCGTGGATTTAAAGCGATTGAACCGCTTTCGCAATTTGACACATAAATATAAATCGATGCGCTATAGGTAAGTCGACCTTATGACACCGTTTCTCAACTGTCCATCAGGATGATCAGATCATCGATCTGTTCATCGCTGAAAACGGCAACGCCGTGACGGCGGAGGAGGGCGGCGGTCACGCCCTGTCCCGGGCTCTTGGTGCCGTCAAAATGGCCTGCGTGAATCGTCAGCACACCGCAAGACGGGCTGCTTTCTTTCAGCAAGGCAAAGGCGCATCCCTTTTCCTTGGCCAGATCGACCGCCGCCATGGCCCCGCCGATGAAGGCGTCAGACAGGTCGCGTCCCTGATGATCCCTGACAGCCGCACGGTCAGCCAGCACATCGCCGCCGGAAAAGCCGGTGTCGATCTCTGCTGGCGGGCGCGGTACGGGCAAACCACCTGCCAATTCAGGGCAGATAGACACCAGGCGCCCCTCGCCGCGCCACCGCTCCAGCGCCTTGTGGGCGAGGAACTTGTCCCCACCATCATGCCGGACAGGCTGGCCAAGCAGGCATGCGCTGACGAGAAGTGAGGGCTTTGTCATGGTGCCGGTTTTCCGAGTTCTTCAGGCAAGACTACGCGCGAAGGAGGGCACTGCAAAGTCGCCAGTGCATCGCCCACTGCCTGACATTCCGCACAGATAGCGGGGACAGGCCTTTCCTCCCCAGCGCGAGACGACTAAGGCCCACACATGCGAATCGTTCTCTCATTGTGGCCGCTGCTGATTGCAGCCGCCATGCTGCTCAGCGCCAATGGCCTGCAGAGCACGGTGCTGGCGCTGCGCGGCATCAGCGAGGGGTTCCCGGACGCCATTATCGGCCTACTGCATTCCGCCTATTTTATCGGCTTTATCGCCGGTTGCCGATTCGCGCCGCGCTTCATTGGTAATGTCGGGCATATTCGCGCCTTCACGGCGTTTGCCTCCGTCGCGTCCGCCGCCGCGATTATGCATGCGATGTTTATCAGTCCTATTCCGTGGCTGGTCCTGCGGATCGTCACGGGTTTCTGCTTCGCTGCACTACAGATGATTCTGGAGAGCTGGCTCAACGACAAGGCGACTAACCAAACCCGTGGTCAGATCCTGTCGATCTATCGGATTACGGACTTTACCGCCGTGACCATCGCACAGTTGTCCATCGCTCTGTTCAACATGGAGAACTTCATCGTCTTTGCCGTGCTGTCGGTCGGGCTGTCGCTGGCGCTGGTCCCTGTCGCGCTGACCCCGGTTGAAGCGCCGGTCGCCCCCTCGCGACCCAAGCTCGATCTGGCAAGGATCTGGCGCGTATCGCCCGTCGCATTCGCAGGCGCGGTCGGCGTCGGGATGACCGCTTCGGCCTACTGGGCGATGGGCGCCGTCTTTGTCACGAGCTTTGGGTACCAGGCAGGGGCGGTTGGCGCGTTTATCGGCGCGATCATTCTGGGGGGGGCGTTGGCCCAGTGGCCCATCGGTTATATCTCCGATCGCATTGACCGGCGCCGCGTGCTGGTAGGGGCCTCTATCGGTGCAGCTTTGTCGGCGGGATTGATGATGCTGTCGGCGCAAACGTCCCAGACAATGCTGATCATCAATGCCATGGCATTTGGCGTCTTTGCCCTGCCCAATTTCGGACTGGCCGTTGCCCATGCCAATGACCACGCCGAACCCGGCTCCGGCGTCCAGGTCAATGGCGGGCTGCTCATGCTGTACGGTCTGGCCGCCATTGTCGGCTCGGTCATTGCCCCGACGATCATGTCCTGGCTCGGCAATGACATGCTCTTCAGCTGGATTGCCTTTGTCTATGTGCTGCTCGCAGGGTTCTGCCTGTACCGGATGACGCAGCGTGCTGCGCCGCCAGTACAGGAGCCGTATGTCGCCGTGCCGCGGACCTCACCAACGATCTATGCGCTTGATCCCCGGGCTGCGCCCCTCGACGAAGAGGATACGGTCCCTATGCGCGCGCCCTATGCCGGTGATGATGATTCGCCGGGACCGATACAGTCGTAACGCTCTCGCATGGTCGTGACGCAGGTGGCGACCAGTTCTTCCAGCACCGCCATGTCCACGTCTGCGAGCTTGTTCACGTAGAGGCAGGAAACGGCGGATTTGTGCTTGCCGAGTCGCCTGACGATCTCCTCATAGGTGCCATGGCCCGGCATGAAATGGAGCGAGATCTTGGTCTGGCGTGGGTTAAAACCCACGATGAACAAATCGCCCTCACGTCCACTGTCGTATTTGTAGTAATACTGATCAAACCCGATAATGGACGGCCCCCACATTTGTGCGGGACAGCCGCTGATCCGTTCCATCATCTCGCGAAGGATCATTGCATCAGCACGTCGCGCCGCATGGTCGATGGCTTCGATAAAGGCGTCCACGGACTGACCTGTGGGAACGGTCTTGTTTTCGGCCATTGGGCTATCGCCCTGATGTCAGGACTGCATCGATCCGGTACAAATAGGGCAGGGGCTCTTCACTGACACTGCGCATCATGAGGCGCGCACCTGATACCGTCAGGCAGTGGTCCTCCGGTATCGGATCGGTCGGAATGGTGACACTGTCTTCCCTCACAACCATTTCGAGCGCCCCATCGGTTTCAGGGCCGCAAATCGTCATGACCGCCGTCAGAGGCGGCGTCACATCAATCAGGGTGTAGACACACCCGACCTCTCCATTGAGGTGACAGTCCGTTCCGGTCCGCCCCTCAATCCATGGACCGGGCTCTCCCCCGAGGGTCGCAAGCATCAACGCACCAAGCATGAACATGACAAACATCTCCCCATTCTGAAGGAGACCATCTCACACTGCTTATTGCGGCACAATTGGGGCAGAGAGCGGTGCCTGTTGGTGGACTGTTTTTAGCTTGGCGGCGTTGATCCCGGTACGGCTTTTCAGTCCTTGCGGGGTAAGTGCCACTGCGCGCCGCGGGTGACGCGCAGTGGAGAAGGCGAATTTACTTGAACGCAGCGCAGCCCTTGCGCGCGCCAGCGCCGCCGATGGGCTGGGTCTGATGATCGTCTTCGTTCTCGTGAACGACGAGCGCGAAACCGTCCTCATCCATGGCGTCTTCGAGCATCAGACCGCCCACGAACAGCTCGGCCCGGGCATGACCGGAATGATGCGCGTAGACGTTAGGCAGGTCGGCTTTCTCATAGCCGTCAGCGTTCATCAGGCCGTGGGCATTGCCGTCCGGATTGATGTGGCTGCCCGACAATTTGAACCCTTCGGCGAAGTCGGAACAGTCACCCACCTGGTGCAGGTGGATACCGTGAAAGCCTTCGGACAGGCCGGACACATCGACGCGGATGAGAAGGCCATTTGGCCCGCCAGCTACGATGGCGCGGCCAATCTCACTGCCGTCTGTACCAATGACGGCCACATCGGCATCGGAACCCGCAGGCGGCGCGGTCAGGCTCGCGGCGTGGTCACCGTGATGATCCATCGTCTTTTCGTCGGCTGCATTGCTGCCGCCACAGGCAACGAGGGCCAAAACGGCTGGAATAGTGCAGAAAAGCTGTTTCATGGGGTCTTCTCCTTTGGGTTTGCCTTGGCCTTCGGGCGCATCAAATGCTACACCGGAAGCCAATGATTCTGACGAAGACATAGGGCACAGCGTGGCTGACGACCAATCCGACGACACTCCAGAAGAAAATAATGACACAGGCGCTCCTTCCGGCGGCGTGGGCGCCGGCCTGCCGCCGGGTATCAGCCCGATTTCCATCACGGAAGAGATGGAGCGGTCCTATCTCGACTACGCCATGTCGGTCATTGTCAGCCGGGCCATTCCCGATGCACGGGACGGGCTGAAGCCGGTTCACCGGCGCATCCTGTGGTCGATGCACGAAAACGGCTTTGAGTGGAACAAGCCCTACAAGAAGTCGGCAAACGTCGTCGGTGACGTGATGGGTAAGTACCACCCTCACGGCGACTCAGCGATCTATGACGCTCTTGTCCGGATGGCGCAGCCCTTTGCGATGCGCCTGCCACTCCTCGACGGGCAGGGGAATTTCGGCTCCATCGATGGCGATCCGCCGGCGGCCATGCGTTACACGGAAGTCCGGATGGCCAAGTCGGCCACGGCGCTTCTGGAAGACATCGACAAGGAAACCGTCGACAAGCAGGAGAACTATGACGGCTCAAAAAGTGAGCCCGTCGTCCTGCCTGCCAAATTCCCCAACCTCCTCGTCAATGGTGCTGGCGGCATTGCTGTCGGCATGGCAACGAACATTCCGCCGCACAATCTTGGCGAGATCATCAATGCTACGGTCAAGCTGATCGATGAGCCGCAAACGACCGATATCGAACTGCTGGAGATTGTTCCGGGCCCTGACTTCCCCACGGGTGCGTCAATTCTTGGACGTTCCGGCGCGCGCCAGGCGCTGCTGACGGGCCGCGGCTCCGTTGTCATGCGCGGCCGGACCTATATCGAAGAGATTCGCAAGGACCGCTACGCCATCATCGTCACCGAAGTGCCGTATCAGGTGAACAAGGCGTCCATGGTGGAGCGGATTGCCGGCCTTGTTCGCGAGAAAAAAGTTGAGGGCATCGCCGATCTGCGCGACGAGTCCGATCGTCACGGTATCCGCGTGGTGATCGAGCTGAAGCGTGACGCCAATGCCGAGGTGGTGCTGAACAATCTCTACAAGCAGAGCCCACTCCAGACGTCGTTCGCTTACAACATGCTGGCGCTGAACGCCGGACGCCCAGAGCAGATGACGCTGAAGAGCGTGCTGGTTAGCTTCATCCGCTTCCGTGAAGAGGTCATCACCAAGCGGACAAAGTTCGAACTGAACAAGGCGCGCGATCGCGCCCACGTCCTCGCTGGTCTCGCCATCGCCGTTGCCAACATCGATGACGTGGTGAAACTGATCCGCCATGCGCCGAACCCCGCTGTTGCCAAGGAACAGCTGATGGACCGCGACTGGCCGGCCAAGGATCTTGCGCCAATGGTCGCGCTGGTGGCCGATCCGCGTCACACGCTGAAGTCCGACGGTACGCTGCGCCTGTCGGAAACCCAGGCAAAAGCCATTCTCGATCTGCGCCTGCAACGCCTGACCGGCCTGGGCCGCGATGAAATCGGTGATGAGCTGAAGTCTCTGGCCGACAAGATCGAGGACTATCTCGACATCCTGCGCAATCGCGACCGCGTCATGACCATCATCAAGGACGAGCTGACGACGTACCGGGACGAATTTGCGAACCCGCGCCGGTCGGACTTCATCGACGCCGTGGAGATGGAAGACGAAGACCTGATCGCCCAGGAAGACATGGTCGTGACGGTCACCCACGGCGGTTATGTGAAGCGAACCGCGCTCGACACCTATCGTGCACAACGGCGCGGCGGCAAAGGCCGCTCCGGCATGGCGATGAAGGACGAAGATTTCATTTCCCAGATCTTTGTCGGCAACACGCACACGCCGCTCCTTTTCTTCACGGACAAGGGCATGGCCTACAAGCTCAAGCTCTGGCGCCTGCCAGAAGGCGCGCCGACGGCCCGGGGCAAGGCGTTCATCAATCTCTTGCCGCTGGATCAGGAAGAGCGGGTGACCAACATCCTGCCGCTGCCGACGGACGAGAAAGAGTGGGCGAAGATGGATATCATCTTCGCAACGGCGTCCGGCAACGTTCGACGCAACAATCTCAGCGACTTCACGAATGTGAATAAGGCCGGCAAGATCGCCATGAAGCTCGACGAAGGCGATGTTCTGGTCGATGTAGAAGTGGCGCGCGAAGATAACGACATCATGCTGACCACAGCGCACGGTATGGCCATCCGCTTCCCCGTGGATGCGGTACGGGTGTTCAGTGGTCGGACGTCTACCGGTGTACGCGGTGTTCGCCTTGCCGAAGGCGGCAAGCTCGGCGCTGACCGGGTGATCTCCATGGCGATCCTGCATCACTTCGATACGACATCCGAGGAATCGAAATCCTATCTGAAGCGCGCGGCGGCCCTGCGTCGCGCCAAAGGGGAGGGCGAGACCGAAGGCTCTGACATGGACGAGGAGACCGTCGACGTTGACATGACCGACGAACGCTTTGCGCAATTTGAGGCGGCAGAGCAGTTCATTCTGACTGTCACCGAGAACGGCTATGGCAAGCGCTCATCGTCCTTCGAATATCGTGTCTCCGGCCGAGGCGGGAAGGGCATCATCGGCATCGTCGCCAATGAGCGAAACGGCAAGGTGACAGCCGCCTTCCCGGTCGATCACAATGACGAGATCATGCTGGTCACCGATGGCGGACAGCTGATCCGCACTCCGGTGGCCGACATCCGCATCGCTGGACGCAACACCCAAGGCGTGAAGGTCATCACCACCCGCGAGGGCGAGCATGTTGTCTCGGTCGAGCATGTGCCGGAGTCCGAGACCTCTGATGAGATCGAGGTTGGCGACGAGGGAGCTGAGTAAATGACCAAGATCGTCGGCCTCTATCCCGGAACGTTTGATCCCATTACCAAGGGGCACACGGATATCATCCGCCGGGCGGCGAAGCTGGTCGATCACCTGGTCATCGGCGTTGCGATCAACGAACAGAAACGCCCGCTCTTCTCCCTTGATGAGCGGGTGGACATGATCAAGGACGCGGTTGCGGAATTCGACGAGGGTGCTCGTGCCGCTGTCACGGTCGAGCCGTTCGATGACCTGCTCATGTCCTTCGCCGAGAAGAAAGGCGTCACCATGATCATTCGCGGCCTGCGGGCTGTGTCTGACTTCGAATATGAATTCCAGATGGTCGGCATGAACTCGTTCCTCAACGACGAAATTGAGACCGTCTTCTTGATGGCCGATCCCCAATATCAGGCCATTGCATCGAAGCTGGTCAAGGAAATTGCGCGGCTGGGCGGGAAGATCGATGACTTCCTGCCGCCCAGTGTGGTCCCGAAACTGATCGCAAAATACAGCTGATTTCGGGCCAGCGGATCATTCCCTCACGGAACTTTTCAGTCAGGCACAGTGCTCTGAGGCCGCATTATTTCGTCTGACGTGGCGGATTCGCTCGCGCAAAGGTTGTAAAATCTATGCCCGGCCGAAATCAATTTCTCGCTGCCGTTCACCATAAGATGGTTAGCGCAATATTATCGGCACAAAGACCAAGCTTAATTCTCGCCTGAAATTACTCAATATTGCCAGTGGCTTGGATGTTTATCGGTATCTCGCCGAGCGTTTTGCAATTTTTGGCAACGGTCAAAAATTCTCGCCCCATCGTAAACTGAATGTTCACGCCCGGGATGCATTCATGATGACAGTACAACCTCTAGAGGAGTGAGGACGCCGTCATCATGGTAGCGAAGTCTTTAAATGTGTTGGTCGTGGATGATAGTGATGCGGACGCATTCACGATCTCGGCATGTCTCGATTCCTGTCCGGACGTCGCCGACTACATGCGGGCGAGGGATGGCCAGGAAGCCCTTGAGATCCTGCTGACCAGTCAGTTCAAACCAGACCTGATTCTGCTCGATCTGAACATGCCGCGGATCGACGGCTTTGGTTTCATTCATCATTATGAAGAGAACTCATCGCGGTCATGCAAGATCGCCATCCTGTCAACGTCAGGCAGCGGCACGGACTATCACCGCGCCGTCCTGCGCAATGCGAAGACCTACATCGTGAAGCCGCCTAGAATGAGCCAGCTTCGCCGTACACTGAATGAGCTGTGCCGGTCTGTCCGGACCAATACACCGATCCCCCAACGATTTTTCTGTGCCGCGTAGACATCAGTACAAAATGGAGGTTCCCCATGCACGCGCAACTTGCCATTCCATCGGGCTTTTCGGCGTCGGCGCCGAGCGATACACATCACAAAATTCCTCTCACGGAATTTCTGGCCAGCAAGCCGCTTTCCATCATCACGGTGGATGATGATGATTTTGACCGTCGCCTTATCGCCGATTGTCTCGGCAAACACGGCTCGGTCACACAGGTTCGCTCATTTACAAGCGGGCAGGAGGCCTTGCGGGCGCTTTTCACTGATAGTCAGACACCAGACCTGATCCTGCTCGACATTTCGATGCCTGGCATGGATGGATTCGAAGTTCTGGGCCGCATGGGCAATGTCATCAATGACCACCAGATTCCCGTGGTCATGGTCTCATCATCTTGCAGGGGTGCTGATATCGAGCTGGCGCTGGAAACATTGGCCGCGGCCTATCTCGTCAAGCCGAGCAGCCTGTCCAAGCTGAAGGGCGCGCTTGATCAGGTCGTGACGGCCGTCGCGCAGGGCCGCCCTTTGCCATCCATCATCAACGGATCCGAGAAGGCCAAACCACTTCTTTGATACACCAACAGCAGGGGAGAGACATGGAAAACCAAATCAATCAGAACATTGAGCGGTTTGCTGATATTGTCGTCAATCACGACAGGGAGGAATTCCTGGCCACACTGGTCGGCAAACTTGCTGGCACGCTCCAGGATTTTATCGGCATCGAGGAATCAAAAGGGTTCTTGACCCTTGTCGGCGCCGAAGTCGGTGAAAAAATGAGTGACGACTATCGTACGGCGCTCGATGTATCGCGGCTGGATTCAGGCCAGATCGCCGCTGCGCTCGTGGACCTGCAGACGCGCATCAATGGCGCGTTTGAGGTGGTCGACATCGACCAGCGGCGGATCATCCTCCGCAATGGGCGGTGCCCCTTTATGGAGCATGGCGCCCGGCGAGATTCACTATGCCAGATCACATCATCCGTCTTCGGCCGACTGACCGCTGACAACAATGGCTATGCCAAAGTTGTCCTGAACCGGACGATTGCCGCGGGTGATGGCCATTGTGAAGTCGTCATCTTTCTCGACGACAGCGACCCGCGAGCGATACAGTACGGCGACCAAGGCGATGAGTACTTTGAAGACCTGACCAAGCTACCCGAGGAGTTAGCGTCATGAGCCGGACCCATGCTGCCGAAACCGCTTTTGAAAATGCAGCCAATGCGATCATTGTTGTCGATCACCTCGCTAACATCGTCGCAGCCAACCGGGTAGCGCGTCATCACTTCGGGTTTCCCTGTCCGGAAACGACGTCCAAGGAACACCTGACTGAATTCCGCCATGTTCTGGCGGAGCAATTGCGCAATGACAAACGCATCAATGCGATGATCCAGCGGGCGTGCTGCAGCAATCGGCGATTGGTCTATCGGCCAGCGGAGGACATCAATCTGCGCTGTCCGCAGGCGGCCTATGAGTTCGTGCGCATCACACCCGCCAGCGAGGAACCACTCGTATCAATCGAGATTCATCCGCGCCAGATTGCGCTGTCCCGCATATTGGAGATGAAACGGGAGGTTCGGCGTCAGCAGGCCACAGCCTGCCTGCAGCACAAGAATGCGACCGCAATGGCAGAGGTCAATTCCATGCTCAACAGATTCGCTTTTGCCGCTGCCCATGACATCCAGGAACCTGTACGGATTATCTCGATTCTGACGGACATGCTTGAGGAGGAGCGTGATGAGATGTCGCCCGAAGAACTGGACAGATGCCTTCAGCAGCTGGGAGAACAGGCGCGAAGGGCCCGCGGTATCGTTGTTGACGTGCTGGAGTTCAGCCGCGTCCGGGAGCTGAAACCAGACTGGCACAGCACATCTCTCAATGCCGTCGTTGAGAATGCTCTCGACCACCATCGAGGTCAGCTCGACGCGCTCTCCTCGGAGCTCACGGTGGGCGACCTCGGCACTATTGAGGCCGATCCCAAACTGCTGACCATGCTGATCCAGAACCTTGTGTCGAACGCGATCAAATATCGCCGTGGTGACAAGGTCGAGCTGACAATCGACACCGTCTACACGGACCTCTCTGTCGAATTGCGCGTCGCGGATAAAGGCCTCGGTTTCGAACAGAAATACGCCAGCATGATCTTCGAAATATTCAAACGTCTGCATCGCAAAGATGAAATCTCAGGCACCGGCATCGGTCTGGCCCTCTGCAAGACAGTGGTCGACACCCATCGGGGTGAGATCTGGGCTACCGGCACGCCAGGCGAGGGGGCCTGTTTTCACATCAGATTGCCGATCCGCCAGGCCAGCCCGGCGGCGATGGACCAACCGTCGATCCAAACCCTACGGTCCGTGGCGGCCTGATGACAGAATTGCTGGGGAAAACCACCTGCTCGTTCCCCAGCATGGCCCCGGAGCGGCAGGTCTGACTCCCGTCTCCTCCCCCACTGGCGCTCCGGGGCGCCTCTCCATCCCTTAACCCTGTTCCGCCTTTCCCCTTGGGGTCAAAACGGCTATCCCTGTCAAAACTCGGATCAGTGAAGAGGGCGTACTATCCATGATCATGCTGAAAGCAGGCTTGCTGGCCGCGTCATTGGTCGGCACGGCAGTGGCGCAACCGGCCCCGACGGCCAATGCACCAAAATCGCCGGCAACTATTCTCGAAGAGGCTCCGGCACAGGACTGGGTCACGATCGAACCAGAAAATCTGCTGGTCATGGAATTGCCATCCGGCCCGATGGTCATTGAAATGCGGCCCGATCTGGCGCCCAAACATGTCCAACGAATCAAGGCGTTGACCCGTGAGGGTTTCTACGACGGCGTGACCTTCCACCGCGTCATTGATGGCTTCATGGCGCAGGGCGGTGACCCGACCGGCACCGGTAAAGGCGGCTCTGAACTCGGCAATGTCGAAGGGGAGTTCGTTCGCGAAGCGACAACCATTGCTAACAAGCACATGATCGGCCGCGATGACCGCGCAGCCGCCGTGGGCTTTGTCGGGACCGTGCCAGTGGGCACCCAGTCGCCGACCTTGCCCAAATTTCTTGCCCAGAATGACTATGCCCTTTGGGGTCTGCACTGCCAGGGCGTGATGTCCATGGCACGCGCCGGTGATCCCAACAGCGCCGACAGCCAGTTTTTCGTGATGTTCGGCGACAGCCGTAACGGTCTCGATCAGGGCTATACGGTCTGGGGTAAGGTCGTGGATGGCTATTTCAATGCCCGACGCATCAGCCGCGGTGAGCCGCCTGTGCGTCCAACCCCCATCGTCCGCATGCGCGTCATGGCGGACATTCCGGCTTCTGAGCAGGAAACGGTCGAATATCTCGATCCCGGTTCAGAGGCGTTCAAGGACTATCTCGTTGCCCGCAGAGCCATGCGCCCTGACGGCTATGTAAAAGACATGTGCGGTATCGACGTGCCGGTCCGAATCAATGGTGAGCTACCTGAATGACAAAACTGAAACTCCAATTGGAAACCGGCGACGTTGTCATCGAGACATTCGATGACAAGGCGCCAAAACACGTCGAGCAAATCACGCGTCTGGCCGAGGACGGCTTCTACGACGATCTGACCTTCCACCGCGTCATTGACGGCTTCATGGCCCAGGGCGGTTGCCCGAATGGCACCGGCATGGGCGGCGCGGATGAGAATATCCCGGCGGAATTCAACGATGTATCACACGTCGAAGGCGTGTGCTCTATGGCCCGCGCTCAGGATCCAAATTCAGCATCGAGCCAGTTCTTCATCTGCCTCGACGACGCCAGCTTCCTCGACAATCAGTATACGGCCTGGGGTCGTGTGGTTGAAGGCATGGAGCATGTGCACGCTATCGAAAAAGGTGAGCCGCCACGCAAGCCAACCAAAATCATTTCGTTCCGCAGGATGGACAGCTAATTTTCGCTTCCTATCTCCTTGGAAGTCATCTTCGACTTCCAAGGAGCTATCATGTCTCTATCCCCGAAAAATTCTGACCTGAAACCGCTTTTCGAGCCGATCGCCTTTGGCGATATCAAAGCGAAAAATCGGGTTCTCATGGCCCCTCTGACCCGCAACCGGTCCCACGCAGATGGCACGCCGGCCAAGATGGCCATTGAGTATTACCGCCAGCGCGCTGGTGCGGGTCTGATCATCACAGAAGCCACACAGATCAGCGCCCAGGGCAAAGGCTACAAGGACACGCCCGGTATCTATACGCCCAAGCATATTGCTGCCTGGAAGGAGATTACCGACGCGGTTCACGCAGAGGGCGGCAAGATCGTCTGTCAGCTGTGGCACGTTGGCCGGATCAGTCACACCTCATTGCAGGAAGGCGGCAAGGCGCCCGTCAGCGCCAGCGACATCGCCGCTGAGACGATGACATTCACGGAGAACGGATTTGAGCCGACCTCCAAGCCTCGCGCTCTCACACCGACCGACATTCGGGGCGTCGTGCGAGACTATGTCCATGCAGCCAAATGCGCGATGGAAGCGGGCTTTGACGGGGTCGAGGTTCACGGTGCAAATGGCTACCTGATCGACCAGTTTTTGCAGGAATCATCAAACCCGCGGACCGACAGCTATGGCGGCAACCCTGAGAAGCGCGTCCGTTTCCTGATGGAAGTGGTGACGGCTGTTGTCGATGCGATAGGCGCCGGACGTACGGGGTTGCGCCTGTCCCCGACCGGCAAGTTCAACGACGTTTCCAGCACGGATACTGAAAAGGTCTTCACGACGGCAATCGATCGGCTCAATCCTCTGGGTCTGGCCTATCTGCACGTCGTCGAGCGGTTCCCGGGAATGCCCATCAATCCATCAGAAGAAGCGCTCCTGACCCGTCTTCAAGCGCACTGGAATGGCCCCTTCATTTCGAATGGCGGTTATGGTGCTGATGATGGCGCCTCAACCATCGGGAAGGGCCGCGCCGATGCGATTGCCTATGGTCGCCCCTATATCGCCAATCCGGATCTGGCCGAACGGTTCGCTGCGGGCGCGTCCCTCAATACGCCGGATCAGGACACTTTTTATGGCGGCGGTGCCCATGGCTATACCGACTATCCGTTCATGAATGAAAAGAAGAACGTCGCCTAAATAATTGTGAGTAGGGCAGTTTTGCGACTGCCCCTCTAGCGACTTGGCACGTAGCGCGCGGTCTGCCCCAAGGTCGGCCGCGCGATATCGATCCGGCTGGCGGTGATGTCGCGTGCCAGCAATTCCCGATCAATATACTGCAGGATGTTCTCGAGGGTTGATTTCTCCAGCCCCTCGATATCGTTCAGCACCTTGTGGTCCAGCGTCCCCAGAACGTCCTTCAGGGCCAGATCCAGCTTCCGAAAGTCCACAACCCAGCCCGTTTCGGGAAGCTCTTCAGCCGAACACTCGACCGTCACCTGAAACGAATGGCCGTGCATCGTCTTGTACCATTCCGGCGAGCCGGGGGTCTTGATGCAATGGGCCGCCTCGAAAGTGCCCGTTTGAGAAACGCTAAACATGCAGGGTCCACCAGGGGAAGTCGGCGGCCTCGGGCCGGAGCCGCGCCATGCGGCAGCCGACGGCGTCGACTTCATTGTAAATGGCCGTCTTGGCCGTGCTGACAACGGCGCCCAATACGTCCTGATGGTGATCGACGCAAGCCTGTGCAATGGCGAGGCAGAGCGTCTCCTGCAGGTCCCAGTGCTGATCCTCGATGAGGCGCGACACCTCACGCGGGACAGTGCGATAGTCCACGACATGATCGATCGACAGCGGCTCTTCGGGGTGTTCGCGGATTAGAAGAACCACATTGATCGACAGCGGCTGGCGCGCGGCGCGCTCTGGCTCGAGAATGCCGATGGACGCGGACAGCCGGATGGATCCGGCGGTGATGAGGTAAAAGGGCGGCATCAGGCTCACTTTCGCGCCGGGTTATGCAGAGACCAGTCTTCCTTCCAGAACCGCAGTCCATTGTCGACAAACACGACCTGGCCGTGGAAGGACCGTGTTTCCAGAATGTATTGAACGGCACGCGGCACGCCTTCAACATCTATCGGCCGTTGCAGTAAATTTTCTGAGGCGAGGGCGTCATACTCCGCGTCCGTCTGATCAGCATTTGGCAACAGATGGCCTGGCGCAATGGCGCAGATGCGGGTCGAGGGGTGCCACGCCTGGTCCATCATTTTCATCGCTGCCAGAAATGCCGCTTTACTCGTCGTGTACGAATAATAATGCGGATGCAGATTCCAGAGCTTCTGGTCGAGAAAATTGACGATCACATTGTCGACGGCGTCGTCGACCTGGCGCTGAAAAGCAGCAGCAAGGGCCATGGGTGCGCGGGCATTCACCGCCATTTGCTGATCAAAGACCTCCACATTCATGTCCGTTGGCCAGTCATGACCATAGACCGAGGCATTGTTGATCAGAACGGAAAGGGGACCGCCTGCCACCTCGGACGCCCTGTCGATGAGTACAGCGGCACTCGCCTCGGACAGGTCCTGCCCGATAGCGTGGGCTGTCGCACCACCAGCGCGCAACGCTGCTACCAGCTCATCGGCTTCATCCGACGACCGATTATAATGGATAATAAGCGTCCGGTCCGGCCGTGCCAACGATTCGGCGATGCGCCGCCCAATACGCTTGGCCCCGCCGGTGATGAGAATACGCTGCTCGTTCATGGTTCTTATGTGGCCTCAGACCACCAAACGAGCAAGCGGCTGTGCATAAGCGAAGATGCGCGAGGGGGCGGCTATTCGTCCCGCCGCCTATTCATCGTCGGTCGATACGGCTTTCTTGGTGGCCTTTTTGGTGGTTTTCTTTGCCGCCTTCTTCGTCGTCTTTTTAGCGGCCTTTTTGGTGGTTTTCTTCGCCGCTTTTTTGGCCGGGGCCTTTTTCTTGGCTGCCTTCTTCGTCGGCTTCTTGGCTTCGCGTTCGGCAAGGATCGGCACGGCCAGATCCAGGGTCATGTCTTCAGGCTTCATGTCCCGGGGAATCGTCGCATTCGTTTTCTGGTGCTTGATGTACGGACCGTATCGGCCGTCCATCACATTCACCGGATCGCCCGTCTCAGGGTGCGCGCCGAGCTCCTTCAATGGCTTGGCGGCGGCAGCACGACCACGACCCGGATTGGCCTTCTTGTCTTCCAGAACAGCGACCGCACGGTTCAGGCCGATTTCAAAGACGTCGTCGACCGTCGGCAAATTTGCATACAGCTTGCCGTGCTTGATATAGGGGCCGAACCGGCCAATTGCCGCCTCGATCGGCTCCTTGTCTTCAGGGTGCAGACCAACCTCGCGGGGAAGGTTGATCAGCATCAACGCCTTCTCAAGCGTCAGATCGTCGACGGACCATCCTTTTGGAATTGATCCTCGCTTGGGCTTTTCCTTTGAGCCTTCCTCCGGCTCGCCCAACTGCACATAGGGCCCGAACCGGCCCGATTTCAAAAACACAGTGAGACCGGAGTCCGGATCAACGCCGAGCTCCTTGTCACCATCAACGGCTGCCTGCTGATCCAGCTGGCCCAAGGGTCGCGTATGCTTGCACTCCGGATAGCGCGAGCAGCCAATGAAGGCGCCGAAACGCCCCACCTTAAGCGAGAGCTCACCTTCCTTACACGTCGGACATTGCCGCGGGGGCGTGCCATCTTCGCGTTCGGGAAAGATGTGTGGGCCGAGGCTTTCGTTCAGCGCATCGAGGACCTCAGAGATCCTGAGATCCGACATGCCGTCGACAGTCGAATAGAACTCTTCCCAGAATTTGCGCAGGAACACTTTCCAGTCAGCATCGCCGCTGGATATTTGATCCAGCGTCTCTTCAAGGTTCGCCGTGAAATCGTACTCGACATAGCGTTTGAAAAAGTTCTCAAGAAACGCCGTGACGATCCGTCCCTTGTCATCAGGAATGAACCGGTTCTTGTCCATTGTGACATAGGTTCGATCCTGCAGCGTACTGATGATCGACGCATAGGTAGATGGCCGGCCAATGCCGAGTTCTTCAAGCCGTTTGACAAGGCTGGCTTCAGAGAAACGAGGCGGGGGCTGGGTGAAGTGCTGTTCCGGCTTCGGCTCGGCCACATCGGCGTCCGCGCCTTGGGTCACTTTCGGCAGGCGACCACCTTCCTCGTCATCGCTATCGTCGCGACCTTCCTGATAGAGCTTTAGGAAGCCGTCAAAAACAACGACCGAGCCCGTGGCACGCAAGGCGGTCTGGTCATCTGTCGTGACGATCTCGATTGTCGTCTGCTCCAGACGCGCGGCCTCCATCTGGCAGGCCATAGAGCGCTTCCAGATCAGCTCGTAGAGGCGATACTGGTCGCTATCGAGCTTCTTCAACTGGTCCGGGTGCCGACGAAAATCAGTCGGGCGAATACATTCGTGGGCTTCCTGCGCGTTCTTCTGCTTGGATTTGTACATCCGCGGCGAAGAGGGCAGGTAATTATCGCCATACTGACTGCGAATCTCATCGCGCACGGCCATGACGGCCTCGGGCGCCATATCGATACCATCGGTCCGCATATAGGTGATCAGACCGGTCGTCTCACCGCCAATATTGATGCCTTCATAAAGGCGCTGGGCCGTCTGCATGGTCCGGCGTGCGTTGAAGCCAAGTTTCCGTGAGGCTTCCTGCTGCAGCGTTGAGGTGGTGAAGGGCGCGGCCGGATTTCGTTTGGTGGGCTTTGCCTCGACGCTGTCGATATGAAACTTGCCCGTCTCAACGGCGCGTTGGGCACGCTGGCCATCCGCTTCGGTCGTCAGCGAGAATTTCTCAAGCTTGTTGCCGTCGAGGCGAACCAGACGAGCCGTAAACGGGTCGGACCCGCCGGAGGTCACGCTGGCTTCCAGCGTCCAGAACTCCTCCGGATTGAACTTCTCGATCTCCATCTCGCGCTCGCAGATCAGGCGCAGGGCGACGGACTGGACCCGACCGGCCGACCGGGCGCCAGGCAGTTTGCGCCAGAGCACCGGGGAGAGCGTGAAGCCGACGAGGTAATCAAGCGCGCGCCGGGCGAGATAGGCGTCGACGAGATCCTGGTCGATCTGGCGCGGATTAGCGATCGCGTCGCGTACGGCCGTCTTGGTGATCGCGTTGAAGGCTACCCGTTCGACCGGCTTGCCTTTGAGCGCCTTTTTATCCGCCAGCACTTCCAGAAGGTGCCACGAGATCGCCTCCCCCTCGCGATCAGGGTCAGTCGCGAGAATGACGCGATCGGCCCGCTTCACAGCGGCAACAATATCCGCGATCTGCTTCTTCGAGCGCGCGTCACTCTCCCACACCATCCGGAAATCTTCTTCGGGATCAACAGAGCCGTCTTTTGAGGGAAGATCCCTGATGTGCCCGAAGGAGGCGAGGACTTCGTAGTCGCTGCCCAGATATTTGTTGATGGTTTTCGCCTTGGACGGCGATTCGACGATCACAACCTGCATGGAGTGGGGGGAACCTCTGACGCGTATGAGCCGGGAAACTGGTGAACCCCTTTCGGCGTGTCAATGGGTTAGTCTGGTTCTGTTGAGTTGCGACGAATGGTCATATTATACCTTGAGTTGCATTTTCCGCGAAAGCGGGGTACGCGAGTATCGTCCAATATGCACAACCTTAAGGAGAGAGAAGGTTCATGATGGCACCGACACAACCGAAATGGGACTACACACCTGCTCCATCAGAAACGGCAAGTGCGCAGGGCAGTGGAGCCACGGATCCGGTCCTCGACCTGCCGCGCAATGAAAAAGAAGAGCGGGCGAAACTGTATGCTCAGCTGGCCCCGGCGGTTGTCAGCCTGGACGCCTATTGCCGTGCCAAGGGCTTATGGGATGTGGCTGAACATTTCGGTGCCATTCTGGACCTTTTTGACGAAACGCTGACGGGCACACCCCACGCCCAGGGCTGAGAGGCTCAGTGTGCAGGAATCGCGGCCGCATCTCCCCAGACCGCGCGAACGCGCTTGTCCCGACCACATCCTTCGCGATAGCCCTTATACGCGTCCTGTTTCTCGACATAGCCGAACCGTGACAGAATGCGGTCGTCGCTCTTGTAGTAGTCCTGGTGATAGTCCTCAGCCGTCACGAAAAAGGGCAGGGGTTCGACCGGCGTTACAACCTTACGTCCCAGAGCGTCTTCGGCCTCGCTGATCGCGGCTTCGGCCTCGGCTTTCTCCTCTGGGGTGCGGTAGTGCAGGGCAGTGGTGTAGGAATGACCGCGGTCACAGAACTGGCCGCCGGCATCGGTCACGTCGATCGTGCGCAGGAAAAACCGGACGAGCTCGCCATAGCTGGTGGCCTCAGGGTCATACCAGACTTCGACGACCTCACGATGACCATCATGATTCTTGTAGGTCGCATCGCGTTTCTCGCCGCCGGCATAGCCTGACACCGCCTCATAGACGTCATCCCGGTGCTCGAAATCACTCTCCACGCACCAGAAGCAGCCCCCCGCCACGACGAGGCTCTTGGCGGATGCCGGAACACCGTCAGGGGCGGTGGACATTTCCATGGCCATGTCCTGCATCCCAGTGGTCGCGGGATCTGCTGGCGCATCGCTGGCGTTCGAGGCGCCCGAACAGCCCAAGGCGAAGAGGGCGAGGATGAAAATGCGCATGAAAGTCTCCGCTGGTTATCACTACGACAGATAGTTCGGCCCGATCCCTCACCAAGTTACAGTGATGTCGCAGGGTCGGGCGAGCGTCCTAGGCTGCGACAGGCGGTCGTATATCTTGTGGAAAATATGCGCTACCACCGGGGCCAAACACAAGATACGGTGTCGTTAAGAATTTGGTTACCAAACCGGCGGGGAATGATACCCCTCTCGCTCACGCTGCACGTTTAAGGACAATCGCCATGACTGCTCGCCGCCCGCTGCCAGGCCTGATGACGCCCTCCATTGGCTACAAGCCGTTCCGCTATCCGTGGGCGTATGACTATTGGAAAAAGCAGCAGCAGGTTCACTGGATGCCGGAGGAAGTGCCGCTGGGTGAGGACTGCAAGGACTGGGCGAACAACCTGTCGGACGGGGAGCGCAACCTCCTGACACAGATCTTCCGCTTCTTCACCCAGTCGGATGTCGAAGTGAACGACAACTACATGGAGCGCTATTCCCGCGTCTTCAAACCGACCGAAGTGAAGATGATGCTGTCGGCGTTCTCCAATATGGAGACGATCCACATCGCTGCCTACGCGCTGCTGCTCGAAACCATCGGCATGCCGGAATCCGAGTTCGGCGCCTTCCTCGAATATGAGGAGATGGCCGCCAAGCACGATTACATGCAGCAGTTCGGTGTTGAGACGGATGCGGACATTGCCCGCACCCTCGCCATGTTCGGCGGCTTCACCGAGGGGCTGCAGCTCTTTGCATCCTTCGCCATGCTGATGAATTTCCCGCGCCTGAACAAGATGAAGGGCATGGGCCAGATCGTGACCTGGTCGATCCGCGATGAAAGCCTGCACTGCGAAGGCATGGTTCGCCTGTTCCACGAATTCACCAAGGAAACCGGCTGCCTGACGCCATCCGTTGCCGATGACATCATGGACAATTGCAAGACCGTTGTGGGGCTCGAGGACAAGTTCATCGACCTGGCGTTCGAGGCGGGCGAGGTGCCCGGCATGACGCCCGACGACATCAAATCCTATATCCGCCACATTGCCGACTGGCGCCTGTCCCAGCTCGGACTGCCTGCGATTTATGGGGTTGAGAAGCACCCGCTGCCATGGCTGCGCGAGATCCTGAACGGCGTGGAGCACGCCAACTTCTTCGAAGCGCGGGCCACGGAATATTCCAAGGGCGCAACACAGGGTGACTGGCACGGCGCACAGGGCGTCTGGGCGCAGTTCGATCAGTGGAAGGACAAACGGGCGGTCGGTGCCGGGGAGTGACTAAGCATGTCTGTCTTCAGCACGGGGGTGAGCTACGATCCATCTTTCGTTGCAAGGAGGGATCCGATGGCTCACTTATGTTGATATTTGACGTAGACGTCGCTTGGCACGAGGTGATGGAGGGCAGCGAGGATGAACCCGAAAGTCGAGAATTGAAGTTTTCGATTCATCCGTCCGACAAAAGTCCTGCGAACATTTGTAGCGTCAAGCAGACGGTGACATCTAAATATTCAACCGGCAAGATTGAGACGGTAAGAACTCCGGCTTATTCGGCTGGTATCAAATCCGGAAATTTTCAAAAAATCTTTTCTTATTGCCTTAAAAAATTTGACGATGATATCTACCGCCCCCTCTCGATAGCCAGCGTCGAGGTTTTAGGATCAGCTGACAGTGCTCTGCAAATGCCGATGCTGTCAGTGTGGGCATCGCTCCCGAATATTGATGTTCATTTGCCAAGTAGCAAATATACAATATGTACTGAGATTGATTTTAAGCGTTTTCGTCTTAGTATATTACAACGCCGGTTGGCGTTGCCAATGCAACGCATCGGTCAGATGATTAGCCAAGGGAACAGATACCCGACGATTGAGGCCCGCAACACGGATGGATCGACCATTCTTGAGACTGCAAAACACGGAAAAAGGGACAATCCGGATTTTGGCTTGACCGCCCGTGAGGCGATCAATGCCGCGCAAACAGATTTCGCATTGTTGAAAGACTGGGCAAAGTTGAATTTCTCTGAAGGTACTGAGGAACAGGTTGCGTTTCTAGAAATATACTTAAGCTCGGTGGCACCGCCTTTAAGACCTCGAGCAATCTCGGCATTAAACCGAAATATAGAGACAGCTTCATGGATTAAAAGGTCGGAATTTTCATAAGTCCGGGGCGAAAACAATACATTGTCTTTACCAACGGTCCGATCAACTTGTTTGGGGAGGTCTATCATTAATATAGTGTCTTGCGGTGCGCACGCCAAATACTCCGCCCAAGTCGGTTTTGAGAAATATAGGGTGCCACGCGGGACGTTGTCGACGGCAACACAAGTCTTATCAGAGCGGACGTCGGCACGACCAGCGCTACCTTTGCCGATCACGCACGGTCTCATGGTCTTTGCCTTCCGGCCAAAAAATTACGCCGGCGCCCCGCCAAGAACGCATTGCCGTTCTCGCCAGCAGCCGTTAGCCTCTGCGCAGGAACAGGGGAAATCACATGGTTGCCAGAATTTTGACGATGCTCGTGGCGAGCTTGAGCATGATGGCGGCCACCGCCCAAGCTCAGAACTTCGCATTCGCAGATAAGGCACGGGTGTATCAGGGAAGTGATCTGACAGACGAAATGATTGCGGCTGAGGCGGATCTGAAATCTCGGCAGCGGGCAAAACTCAACCTGAAACAGAACAGCCATCGCGAGACGCTGGAGAAGCTTTACAACAGCAATAAAGCCCTGACGCCTGAGCAGGAGATGGAACGCGATGCGATGATCGCGGAGCATCAGGCCAAGATGCTGGAACTGCAAGAGACCTATCTGAACCAGATACGGTCAACCTCGGATCGTCATCGCCGCCTCTGGGACTATGCCTATCTCCAGGCCGTGTCGGATATTCGCCGATCAGAGGGGCTGGATGTGATTTTCAAGTCGGAAAGTATCGCGTCCATCGAGGCAGATAAGGACGTCACAGACAAAGTCATTGAGCGGATGAAAGCCTATCCACTCAGCGAGCTGAACCGTCGCGGCCTCTGATCAGTTAGCGGGACGGATACGGATCGTCTCGCCGGTTTTCGGGCTTGTCAGGACGATATAGCCGTCGCGGATCTGGTACTCGTAGCCAAACCGCGGTGTGGGCAGGCCGTAGTCCTGATATTCGGGCTGCACACCGGCCTGAAGCACGCTGTGGTTGGCCGTTGTCGCGCAGACGGAGCTGGCCACGAGGCAATTGTCACTGGTCTGGGATTGCTCCGCAGTCACCGTTTCGGTGTTCGCAGGCACAGCTTCAGGGGCGGGCGCAGCGACCAGCAGCAGGCTGGCGGCGCCGATGAAAAGATCGGTCATGATGTTGTCCTCTTGTCAACATAAAACCGTCAAACCCGGATAAGTTCCGCCTGAAACTGCAATCGGCCCGCTTCATTGGCATCCCCATGCGAAAACAGCTCCCCGTGGGGAGCTGTTCTGCACTGCCTTCGTCAGGGATGTCGCGGCGGGGTAGTCCCTAGCGCCATATCGCTATTCCGTGCTTAGGTGCTCAAAATGAAAAGTGGTGAGGAACGAGACCCTTCATGACCCGCAGCATGCTACCTGTACCGATGGCCCTGTTGACCATGCTGTCTGCCCTGTCCGTCGGCTATTCCGTGCCGGTTATGGCCCAGGAAGACGAGCAGGCGGTAGAGACGCCGCTCTACGACCCTTCCGAGGACTATGACGAGGACGAAGACGTCATGGTGGTTCGGGCCACACGCGGCCGCATGGATCAAGGCATGAGCGCGTTCAAACGCGGTGATTACGTGACCGCCGAGATCGAATTCAAAAAGAATTTGCGCTGCGTTGAGCGTGTCGAGCGTCTCGAAGACTTCGCCGTCGAACAGGCCCAGTCCAATGCCGTGACGGCGGAGAGCCAGCCCAGCGCGCCGCAGACCGAGCCGCGCGTCGTCCCGTCAGGAACGGCATCAGGCTTTCAGGCCCAGAAAGATGGCAAGGACGTCGCCGAACGGACGTGTGAACGCGCCGACTGGCAGGTCTACATGATCGCCATGTCGCAGCTGAAGCTTGGCCGGCTGGAAGAGGCGAAGGAGAATTTCTACCGCGTTATCCGCATGTCAAAAGACCCGCTTCTGTTCGACGCCCATTATCGCATTGGCTTGCTGGAGGTGCTCGACGACAATTTCGACGAAGCTGATGACCGGCTGAAACAGCTGAAAGCATTCCAGCGCCGCTGCCGCAAGCAGGGGAAATATTGCGAGACGACCGAAGAGCTGAAGGTCGCCGTCGACACGCTGGAACTGGCCATCCGCGAGGGGCGCGCCGCGTCCTGAGCGGCGGCCTGAGCGTCAGTCAGAGACCTTCTCCAGATCAAGATCGTGGAAGTCGTAAGAAAAGTCGGTGATATCAGACACCGCCTTCATGGTCAGTCCACTGACTTCACCGTCCTCAACAATAAAATTTACAAACGCATCCGCCTTTAACGACCGGTTAGGCCAGAAGGCGACGAACTGGTCACCATTATAGGGGGTGAGCGGACCATCAAGCAGGTTGGACTGGCCCATATCAATGTACAGACCCTTGCCCTGACGACGGATCTCGACTTCACCGTACCACGGATCACTATAGACGCCCGTATAGGCGTTGAGGGGCAGGGACGGCGCCTGGGCATCCGCTGGCGGGCTGATCGCCCCATCCAGTTGCGCCCTCGCTTTGACGAGGCTTTCTGCGAACGAGATTTTCGACGCTGCGATTGAGTCTTCGTCACGACCATTGATCAGATCGTCGGCCACCTGCCAGGCAAAGGTCGAAGCCGTCGCCCGGTAATCGTTGGCCGACGCAAAGATGGCGATGTCTTCCTCGGGGATCAGGATCAGACGACTGACGACCCCCGGCGCGCCGCCCGAATGGGTCACAGCCAACTTCCCTTCGAAATCCATGACCGACCAGCCAAGTGCGTAGAGACTAAGATGGCTGGCGCCCCGTTTCGCAAGCGCGCCGCCGACGCCTGTGGGCGTGACGCCGGTCCAGACTTCCTTGAACTGCTCTTCACTGATCAGACGCGTGCCATCAGCGGTGACCCCGTCATCGAGCCAGAATTTGGCCCATTTCATCATCCCGGGCGCCGTGCAGAAAATGCCGCCTGTGGCTGCCCAGGTCATGGAGAACTCCAGCTCCTTTGGCACAGGCACGCCGTCTTCGGCGCCTGGCTCACGCTCATGGCCTGTCACCACGGGCTGGCCTTTCCGTATACGGGTTTTATCCGAGGCGCACTCGGTCATGCCTACAGGCTCAAGAATTTCTTGCGTCACGAAATCCGACCAGCTCATGCCGCTGACACGGGCCACCACTTCGCCAGCGACGATATACAGCAGATTGTCATAGGCATACTCGGACCGAAACTCAGTACTCGGCCTCAGATGGGGGAGGGCGGCAATCACCTCTTCGACATTTGCCTGACCATCCGGCCAGATCAGCAAGTCCCCAGCCCCAAGCGGCAGGCCTGAACGATGAGTAAGCGCGTCACGCAAGGTGAAATGCTCCGTGACCCACGGATCGGACATTTCAAATTCGGGAATATAGGTCTTGAGCGGTGCATCCCAGTCGACCTGCCCGCGATCCACCAAAATCGCCAGCGCGGTCGTCGTGAACGCCTTGCTGATCGACGCGATGGGGAAAAGCGTATCTTCCGTCACCGGAGTTTTGCGGCCTTGGCGCATCACGCCATAGGCACCGGTATAAACAGTTTCTCCGTCGACCATGACCGCCGCGGTCATGCCCGTCGCGTCATAGGCGTCGATAGCCGCCTTCGCAGTCGCGTCGAAATCGGGCAGCGCCTGCGCGAACGCCGCAGCGCCGGGGAGGGTCAGGCAGGAGGCGAGGCAGAGGGCGGAAAGACGGGTGGCGGACGGCATGTGATTATCCTCGGCAGATCGGCGCAGTGATATCTTTAACCTGCACCGAATTGCCGAGCGTGCCTATCCTCTCGCGAGGTCAGCAGTACTTGTCGTGAGAATGGTCAGAAAAGCCGCTCGTCATCATCGACGATCTCGTCGAGCAAGCGAAGCAGGAGCACGCCGCCGCCGAGCATGATGAGCGAGTTGCTGATGGAACCGCTGAGATTTCGCGGCAGCAGGAATTTCGCAATGCTGTCTCGGGCCTGGCGCATGTGCCGCGACTTTCCCTTATCCAGATTGATCTGCTCTGGCAGTTTGGGCAGATCCAGCGCCGCGGGCTTCCACTGGCGGAGGGCGATGCCCGCCGCAAACAACATCGCCGAGGCAAACAGCGGTGCATTATAGGCTGGCGGCTGCTTCGCAACCTTCTGGCCACGGCGAGGGCGAACGACCTGACGGCCCTTTTGGGTCAGCGGGGCCAGTCCGCGATAGGCTCGCGACAGGGTCGGCAGAATATTATTTTGTCCCACGAATCCGTTCTCCTCAATGCTCTCAGCAAAACGGACGGCATCCCGGAAAGTTCCATGCCGCACCCAGAGCATAAAAAGTGTTCGCTTTTTGTTCTTTTTTGGTTTACGCCGTTCTCATGAAAAACACAGCCTCAGCATCCCACCCCGCCAGTGCCGCGATCGTGGTCCCCGAAAGCCAGCTGTGGCAGGCTTTCAAGGCCTGGAAGAAAGATGGAGTGGTGTTTCACCGCTACGCTTCCTTGGGTCCTTATACGGTCGATTTCCTTTGTCCCGAGCATCGGCTGATCGTCGAGGTCGACGCTGTGCCACTATGCTCGACAGAGGGGAGGGCGTCTGATCTGGCCCGTACAGGAGCGCTGGAAGCGAAAGGGTATCGCATCGTGCGGTTCTGGGACGATCACGTCGAAACCCATCTTGACGGCGTGCTGCGGATCGTCGCGACCGCCTTGGGGCAAATGCCCGCAGGCAAGGCGACAAAGCCGCTGAAGCGTTCAGTCACCCGGCGTCGGGGACGGGTTGTGCGGACCGTGATGACCCATTGATGGGTGCAGTCTTCCTTTGGCCTTGTTTTTCTCGATCAATGTCATCACCTTATTGACAGTCGATAAGTGCAAGAGCGGATGCGACGATGTCCAAGTCCATGACTATTCAGACCAAGGGCCTGACCCGACGCTTTGGGTCCGCGACGGTGGTCGACGGCCTGGACCTCGCTGTGCCCGAGGGCAGCGTTTTTGGCTTTCTGGGCCCGAATGGCTCGGGCAAGACCACAACGCTGCGAATGCTGCTGGGGCTGATCAAACCCCACCGAGGCGTCGTGGAACTCAATGGCGCCAATCTGCGCCGCAACCGCCGTCAGGCCCTGACGGGCGTCGGCGCAATCATCGAACAGCCTGCACTTTATCCCTCGTTGACTGGGCGCGATGCCCTGAAGATGACCTGCATCCTGCTGGGGCATGATCAGTCGCGGATTGACCCCATTCTCGACGTGGTCGGTCTGAAAGACGCTGCGCACAAACGATCGAAGAATTATTCATTGGGTATGCGCCAACGGCTGGCGCTGGCACAGGCCCTGATCGGTGATCCCACGCTGCTCATCCTCGACGAACCGACCAACGGTCTTGATCCCTCTGGCATCGCCGAAATGCGAGCCCTGATCAAAAGCCTGCCCGCCCGGTTCGGTACAACCGTCCTGTTGTCGAGCCATTTGCTGAGCGAAGTCGAGCAGGTGGCTAACCATTGTGCGCTGATCAAATCGGGCAAGCTGGTCTTCCAGGGGCCGATCGCCCAGCTGAAGGCAGATGCGGGCGCGACCCTTGTCATTGGCGCCGACAAACCCGGCCGCGTCGTCCAGCTACTCGGCGATCGCGGCCTCAAGGGGTACCAGGAAGGGCAACGCGTGATGGCAGTTTGCGATTGGGACGAAATGCAGCTGGCGGCCTTCTTGCGCACGCTGGTCGAAGACGGCCTCAACGTGACGCATTACGAATTGCGCGCCGCGCAGCTGGAAAATCTGTTCCTGCAACTCACCGGCACGGGAGGCACGGCATGATCCAGCTGTTCCGCGCCGAGTTGATGAAGATCCGCCGATCCCTGATCTGGCTGGTGGTGTTCGCCGTTCCTCTATTCGTCGCGATCATTTTCCTTCTGGGCATCAGCTATTCTGACGAGCCGCTGACCTGGCAGATGCTCAGCCTTGGCGCGGCAGGGGTGTGGTCGATCTTTCTCCTCCCCATGGCCGCGACAATCGTGACCGCGCTGTTGGGACAGGTGGAACATCGTCACAATACGTGGTCCCTGGCCCTGACGCTGCCGCACCCGAAATGGCAGGTGTTCGTGGTGAAAGAGATTGTGGCGGTCCTGCTGATCGCCGTGATGGGCCTTGTGCTCTACGGCCTTGTCCTGCTGTCGGGTGTCCTTGGGGGTGTTTTCAATCCCGACGCTGCGCCCATGGGATCATTGCCTTACGCCTATCTTGGCAAATTCATGTACCGGATCGGCGTGGCCGCGCTGATGCTCATCGCCGTTCAGTTCTATGTTGCCATGCGCTTTGGCGGCATGGCCCTGCCACTCATCGTGGGGGTGGGGGGCACGCTGTTCTCCATTGTCACCATGGCTACATCACTCTTTGGGCTAGGATTTGATATTGCCAAATACCTGCCCTGGGTTCTGCCCATGCAGATCATGGAGCAGCATGTGGACGCCACCCGCACAGCGATGCTCATCGGCGGCGGCGGCGGCATCATTGTGTTTGCCATCATCGCATTGGGTCTGGCGGGCAAGGACTGGAAGTAGTTTTACCAAAGCTGAAACATTGCCCCTCCCGTTTTTGGCCAAGCCGCTTATACTGATCTCATGGTTATTTCATCCAGCGCCCTTGGGGGCCGCCAAGCCGTTCTGCAGTATCTTGATGCCGACTTCGACGTCGTCCAGCCGGGGGACTATGTCCTCTGCGCCGTGACAGGGGCGCGGATCTTGCTTGATGATCTGAGATATTGGAGCGTCGATAAGCAGGAAGCTTATTGCGATGCTGCTGCTGCAAATACTGCCTATAACAAGGCGCGCGAGAATGGAGAGGCGTTTTGACCCGATTTAGCCTGATGATGGTGTCCGCATTGAGCGTTTCGGCGTGCGCGGCATTTGCCCAACCGCCGGTTCCCAGCGTCTCGCCCACCAAGAAGCCCGCCGGCAACACCGTGACATCAACGCCGGTTGCAGAGGAGCCTCAGGTCGAGATCGTCCAGGACCTTGCCAACACCAAACCCGCCGTGCCCTTCGAAACCGTACTGGACGGCAATCTGGTCCAGGGCGGACTGGTCTTCGGTTCCACCGCGCCCGGCACGAAGGTCCGCCTGAAAAGCGGCGATGTGACGAAGACCGTCGCCGTCGATGAAGCCGGTAATTTCGTTTTTGGTTTTGACCGCGATCATGGCCCGACTGCGGTGCTGGTGGTGACCAGCCCCGACGGCAGTAGCGATTCGCGCGAGCTGAAAATCGCTCCCACGGCCTGGAAAGAAAGCGTGATCACGGTCGAAGAGAGCAAGGCCAATCCCTACAAGAAGGAAGACCTCGATAAGATCGCCGCCGACACAGCGCTCAAGAACGATGCCCGCAGCCGCCGCGCGGATGAGGCCCTGTGGACAGTCGGTTTCGAATGGCCTGAGCAGGAGGGCTGCATCTCAAGCCCGTTTGGTTATCGCCGGATTGTCAACGGCACACCGCGCCGGTTCCATTCCGGGGTCGATGTTGCCGCGCCGGATGGTATGAGCCCACTCGACTATGTCGGCACGCCCGTTTACGCGCCGGCAGATGGCTATGTACGCCTTGCCAATCCTGACATGTTCTTCGAAGGCGGGCTCGTCTTCATCGACCATGGTCAGGAGCTGGAAACCGCACTCATGCACATGTCGAAAGTGGACGTGAAATCCGGGGCGTTCATCCGCAAGGGTGACAAGGTGGGCGAGGTTGGATCGACCGGCCGTGTCACCGGTCCGCACCTGCACTGGTCCCTGAAATGGCAGGACCGTCTGGTCGACCCTGAACTGGTCGTCGACGAGCGTCCCGTCTGCACGGATTAAGGTTTGTAAAAGCCGGTTGAGCGAAACGGAAAAAGGGTCGAAACCCTTTTTCATGACACAGATTTTTGACCTTCTTCTCAAAGGTGGAACCATCGTCAATCACGATGGCATCCATGAAGCTGACATTGGCATTCGCGACGGCCAGATCACGGCGATCGGTTCGTTCGATCCCTCTCTTGCCGGAGAGATGATCGATTGTACCGGCCTCCATGTGCTTCCCGGTGTCGTGGACAGCCAGGTGCATTTCCGTGAGCCCGGTGCAACGCACAAGGAGGATCTGGCGGCCGGGTCCCTCGGCGCGGTCCTCGGCGGTGTGACGGCGGTGTTCGAAATGCCGAACACCAAGCCGCTCACAACGACGGCCGATGCCATCAACGATAAGCTCGATCGGGCGAAGGGACGCATGTGGTGCGACCACGCCTTCTATGTCGGCGCGACCCATGACAACGCCACCGAGCTGCCAGAACTGGAACGACTGCCTGGCGTTTGCGGCGTGAAGATTTTCATGGGAGCGTCGACCGGCGACTTGCTGGTCCCCGATGATGAAGGCGTGCGGCACGTCCTTTCCCATGGCCAACGGCGCGTATCGATCCACTCTGAAGATGAGACGATCCTGCGCGAGAATGCCAAGCTGGCGCGAGAGGGCGACTGGACATCACACCCGGAGGTCCGTTCCGCCGCCGCTGCTTTGCGGTGTACAGAACGCCTTCTGGGCATTGCGCGGGAATGTGGCCGCCGCATTCACGTGCTGCATGTCTCCACCGCGGATGAAGTGCCTCTTCTGGCCGCAAACAAGGACATCGCCACCTGCGAAGTCACCCCTCAGCACCTGACGCTCGAAGGACCGGAAGTGTACGAGAGGATGAAGGGCCGTGCACAGATGAACCCGCCCGTTCGGGATCATCGTCACCGCATGGGCTTGTGGGCCGGACTGATCGGCGGTGTCTTCGACGTCATCGGCTCCGACCATGCGCCGCACACGCTCGAAGAAAAGGCCAAGCCTTATCCCGCGTCGCCATCCGGCATGCCGGGCGTGCAGACCTTGGTGCCAGTCATGCTGACCCATGTGAATGACGGCCGGCTGTCGCTACAGCGGTTTGTCGACCTGACCTCCCATGGCCCCAACCGCATCTGGGGGATGGCTGGCAAAGGCCGCCTTGCCGTCGGTTATGACGCTGATATTACGCTCGTCGACATGAAGGCGCGACACGTCATGAATGATGCCGAGATGGCGAATGTGTCAGGGTGGACGCCGTATGATGGTATGGAAGCAAAGGGATGGCCCGTCGGCACGATCATCCGCGGCAACCCGGTCATGTGGGAAGGCGAGACAGTCGGTACACCGATCGGTCAGCCCATCCGTTTTCAGGAAACACTGGGTACAGCTTAAGCAACCTCAAGCTCAGCGAAAGGCGCGAAACAGCCTTTCGCTGATGACAAGAGCCCGCTGGGTTTCCTCTTCCATCCCTTGGCGCGCAGGACCGCTGCAGGTCAGATAGTCATTACTGACCTGGCGGAAGCGGGTGTTGAAGGCGCTGATCATAGACTGCCGCGTGCTTTCCATGGGCGCTTCCAGCGGCACGAGCTGTCGCATGCGGTTGCGAAACAGGTCCGGGTTGTTACCGTTGCCGCACATCTGGTGATAGCGGTGCAGGGCACCAAGCGACCCTGCCAGCCTAATCAGATCCTGCTGACGCGCTTCGAAGGCCGCCTTCGCGTCCGGCGCCGCGCTCGCATTGACCGAGCCAAGACAGCACAGGGCAGCTGACAGCATGAGAAATAAAGCTCTGATCCTCATCGCTGCTCCTCCTTGCGCCGAATGACCTTCAGTGCGTCCTGAATGGCCGTCCTCGTCTTGTCCCATGCCAACCGCGACAGGGCCTCTGGCACGGGCACAAACGCCGCTTCCATCGCATCATCACCGGCCACGACCTCGCCAGAGATCCAGCGGCACGCATAATCGATCATGACAAAGTGGCGATCATCGGGCCGCTGGGGCAGGGCCTCGTAAACGTCGATCAGGCCGACAATGTCGATGACCACGCCGGTCTCTTCTCTGACCTCACGGGCCAGGCCCTCAGCCAGCGCTTCACCAAAATCGAGCTTGCCGCCGGGAATACTCCAGTGCCCCTGAAACGGGGGCCGGCCTCGGCGGACAAGCAGGACCTTGTCATCCTTGAAAATAACGGCGCCGA
Organism: Parvularcula sp. LCG005; assembly: GCF_032930845.1. GTDB lineage: Bacteria > Pseudomonadota > Alphaproteobacteria > Caulobacterales > Parvularculaceae > Parvularcula. Next base: position 1,467,983 of record NZ_CP136758.1, read on the forward strand.
CTGCGGCAATCACCCGTTGACCCTGGTCCATCTTGTCGCTCCGATACACTCATGAATGCGCGATATGTCATCAAGGAAGACCCGTATGGGCTCGGCAATCACTTCGGCATTGCCATAACGAACAACTTCCCCGCGCGCTACAACATTGCCCCCAGCCAGCCGGTGCCGATCATTAGGCAGGGTCCAGACGGCCGGCGCGAATATACCCTAGTGCGGTGGGGGTTTGTGCCCTCATGGGACCGAGCAGGACAGATGTTCAAACGATCGATCGTCAATATCCGCTCCGAATCGGCTCCGGAAAAGAACTCCTTCCGCCATGCCTGGCGGCGGCGTCATTGCCTATTTCCGATGAACGGCTTTTACGAATGGCTCGATGGACCCGACGGCAAGCAGCCCTATCTGCACGCCCTCGCCGAAAACATGCCGCTGTTCAGTCTGGCCGGGCTCTGGGAAGACTGGTTGGGAGAGGATGGCAGCGAGATGACGACCGCCGCATTTCTGACCCGCGACGGTATTTTCCCGCTAACCGGCGAAGTGGATCGGGTGCCAGTGTTTGTGCCGCCGGACCGGTACGATGACTGGCTGCACGCGGATGAAACAGATGACAGTCTCGCCCGGGAGATTGTCGGCCTGCCAGACCCCGACTTCATTCACTGGCCAGTGAGCCAGCGGGTGAATAGCTGGAAGCCGGACGATGAGGGACTGATCCAACCGATCCTTCTCAACGCCCAGCAATCCCTGTTCTAAGGTCAGATGTCGCTACGAATATGCTCGCGGACCTTTTCCTTGTAGAACGCGGCCAGCTGTTCGTGCAGCTCAGCAGGCAGGGGCGGCATGTTGGACACGTTGGCGTTCATCTCAACCTGTTCAGGTCTAGACGCTCCGGCAATCACTGTACTGACAGCTTCGTGATCAAGGATCCAGCGTAGCGCAAAGGCCGCCATCGGCATTCCGTCCGGAACAAAGCCTTTCAGCTCTTCGACCAGCTCAACGCCTTTCTCCAACTTGATCCCATTGAAGGTTTCGCCGACGGAGAAGGCGTCGCCATCCTTGTTGTAATTGCGGTGGTCCGTCTTGTCGAAATGCTGGTCCTTGCTGAACTTGCCGGTCAGGAGGCCACTGGCGAGAGGCAGGCGGACGATGACGCCCACGTCAGCGCGGTGAGCGTCCTTGAGCAGGTCCCACGTCGCGTCCTGACGGAAGACGTTATAGATGATCTGGAGCGTCGCACAGCCCGAATGCGCAAGACACGTCTTTGCTTCCTCAATCGTCTCAACGCTGGCGCCCCAGTGACGGATAAGGCCATCGGATTTGAGCGTTTCCATAACGTCGAAAAGATCACCGGCTTTCAGGACGTCCGGCGGCACACAGTGCAACTGGACGAGCTCAATCGGCTGGCCGCCGAGCCGCTCCGCCGAGCCTTTAATGTTCGCACGAACATTTTCCAGATCATAATGATCAGGATACAGTGCGCCATCGCGTCCGACCTTTGTCACCACGATCGTCTCGTGAGGTTGCTCATTGGCGTATCGGCCAACAAGCGTTTCTGATTTGCCGGCACCGTATACATCGGCAGTATCGAAGAAATTGACGCCCGCCTTCGTCGCGGCGGCCATCGTCGCCATCGACCGTTCTTCTTCAACGGGACCGAAGTCGCCGCCAAATTGCCAGCATCCCAGCCCAATTTCGGACACGGCGAGGTTGGTCTTGCCCAGACGTCGCATTTGCATATCGTTTCATCCTTTTTCGTTGTTGTGCCGCCGGGTTCCAGACCTAAACGTCAAGAAACTCCGCACGAAGATCAACAGTGCTTTTCTTGCCTATCGATCCATAATTTGCGTTGATCCATTTTTCCGCTTCGAGCCGTCCCTGATCGCGCAGCGATGTCAGAAAATCCCAACCCGTATCGTATTTTGATCCCATACTGAGCGGTTCGAACACGTGTTCTGCCCGAATCGAGTGAAAACGAATATCGGACAGCTGTCCTACATGATCATCGTTCAGCCAACCTTCTTCGGTCAGTTTCTGGACAAAGGCCACGGCACGCATTTCCTTCAGCAACGCCGAGTTGAACGTGATCTCATTGATCCGGTTGGCAATCTCGCTTGCGCTATGCGGGACCTTCTCACGGGTGATAGGGTTGATATGAACAACGAGAACGTCTTCGACGTCTGTTTCATAAAACAGCGGCCACAGGCTGGGGTTCCCCATATAGCCGCCATCCCAGAAAAATTCGCCGTCAATTTCGACAGCCTGATAGATCTGCGGCAGGCAGGCGGAGGCCATGACCTTGTCAGCTGTCAGGCAGTCCTGCGTAAAGATCTTGACCTTACCCGTTTGCACATTCGTTGCACTGATAAACAGCTTAATCAGGTCGCAGCTATGAATTTCATCGAAGTCGATTTCGCGGGTCAGCACGTCCTTCAGGGGATTGAGTCCGAGCGGATTGAGTTGATAGGGCGATGCCGTGAGACTGGTCATTTCCAGAATCATCATCTGCATCCACTGCTCAATCTGGTGAAAGAACGGGATCTGGTCGAAGAAATGCGTGTTCAGCGCACCGAAGGGTTCCTTGATGCGCGACACATTCCACCAGAATGATTCAAGCTTCTCACGCGCGCCTTCAGGGCCACCATTGTGAAAGCCGTAGCTGAACACCACAGCATTCATCGCACCGGCGGAGGTTGCGGTCAGCGCCTTGATATCCAGCCGCCCATCTTCCAGCAGATAGTCGAGGACTCCCCAGGTGAAGGCGCCATGGGCACCGCCACCCTGCAGGGCGAGATTGATCGGCTTGGTTTTTGTACCGGCCATTATTTGGCCGTCCAGCCACCATCGATCGGATAGGCCGTACCCGTACAACCAGCGCCCGCGTTAGACGCCAGAAACAGCATGAAGCCGTTCAGCTGCTCATAGGTGACAAATTCCTTGGTAGGCTGGGCCTCGAGGATGACCTTCTTTTTCACTTCTTCCTCGGTCATGCCGCGCGCCTTGGCGGTGTCGGAAATCTGTCCGTCGACCAGCGGGGTATGCACATATCCGGGGCAGATCGCGTTACAGGTGATGCCATGTTCTGCCGTTTCCAGTGCGACCACCTTCGTGAGGCCAGCAATACCGTGCTTCGCGGCGACATAGGCAGACTTGAAGGGAGAGGCGACAAGGGCGTGAGCGGAGGCAAGGTTGATGATCCGGCCCCAGCCCACTTTCTTCATATGGGGTACAGAATGTTTGATCGTGTGAAATGAGGAAGACAGATTGATCGCGATGATCTGGTCCCATTTTTCATCGGGGAAATCCTCGATCGGCGACACTTTTTGAATCCCGGCATTGTTGATCAGGATGTCTACAGACCCGAATGAGCTGTACACGTCATCGATCAGACCCTTGATCTCGTCGGGCTTGGTCATGTCGGCGCCGTTATATTTGACGTCGGTGTCGTAGTCGGCAGCCAGTCGGGCGCGAAGCGTCTCAATCTCGTCCTTATCACCGAACCCGTTCAGCATGACCTTGCACCCCGCCTTGGCGAGCGCTTCGGCAAAATGCGCACCAATGCCTGAGGTGGAACCTGTCACGACCGCTGCGCGGCCTTTCAATTCTTCATACATGGGAAAATCCTTCCGCGAGAATCACGAATACGGCCTGAGTATAATGGCCACGGACCAAACATGATGCTTTTTCGCAGTGCGGCAAGGGCCGCACAAACAGCGGCACACGAACCCGACATTAATAAAGGTCCGAATAAGTGGCACTGCCCCATTTTGGAGAATGGAGATATGGACCGTTTTATACACGTTCGTTCGGCGAATTTCACGGTCGCACCACCCGAAGACGAGCATGTCGTCAACGAGATGTACGGCCAAGCCTTCGCGGAATATGTGCAAAATATCCTAAGGCAGAACAACGTGCTGTCTGACGATGTCTATCCTGAAGACTGGGGATGGTGGGTAGACGCGGAGATGGGAAATTATAGCGGCGGCGTCTTGTGTCATCGTTCAATACAGCCTGACTCCGGCGAAGTGACTTTCACCTGCACCTTGAGCCGGGAGACCGACAGCTATTGGAGCTGGAAGAAATGGCGAAAGATCGACATATCATCTGAAACAGCCAGCCTCCTCGATATACTCGAAAAGGCCTTCAAGGCTGATAAGGACATCAGCTTTGTCTGTCGGACGGACGACATGCTCGACTAGATGGCGCGCTTGCTCCCATTCGCGGCCTCGCCTAGACGGCACCCATGGCCAAGAAAGAAAAAACATTCCGTCCCAAACCCCGAAAGCCGCGCGGTTTCCGCGACCGGTCGGGCGCGGAAATCCTCGCCGAGCAGGCAATGCTGCGGCGGATTACGGCGGTCTATGCCTCATACGGCTTCCTGCCGCTCGAAACCCCGGCGTTTGAATATACCGATGCGCTGGGCAAGTTCCTGCCGGACGTGGACCGCCCCAATAACGGCGTATTCAGCCTCCAGGATGATGACGAACAGTGGATGAGCCTGCGCTACGACCTGACTGCGCCCTTGGCCCGTCATGTGGCCGAGCATTACGACGCGCTGCCCAAGCCCTTTCGGCGCTATCAGGTCGGCACCGTGTGGCGGAATGAAAAACCCGGCCCGGGACGTTTCCGCGAATTCACCCAATGCGACGCCGATACGGTCGGCGCGCCTGCGCCCCACGCGGACGCCGAGGCCGTCATGATGTTGGCCGATGCCGTGGCCGCCGCCGGTGTGCCGCTCGACGATTTTCTCGTCCGCATCTCCTCCCGCAAGATCATGTCAGGGCTGCTTGAGAGCATCGGGCTCGACACCGCCGATGGCGGCACCTCCGGCACGGTTCTACGCGCCATGGACAAATATGACCGACTTGGCGCGGAGGGTGTCCGCTGGCTGCTGGGCAAGGGCCGGAAGGATGAGAGCGGCGACTTCACCGAAGGCGCGCATCTGTCGGATGGCCAAGCCGATATGGTTCTGGCCTTCATGGAATGCAGTGATGGCACGAATATGGGCGCCATCCGCGGCATGCGCGAGATTCTCGGGGACAACGCCATTGGTGCCGAAGGACTGGCTGAACTGGAAACCATGGCCGAGACGCTGGGCCTGACGGGCTATGGCGAGCGGGCGATCATCGACCCGTCGGTCGTGCGGGGTCTCGACTACTACACAGGGCCGGTTTTTGAGGCCGAGCTGACCTTTGAAGTCACGAATGATCAGGGGCAGGTGGTGCAGTTCGGCTCCGTCGGATCGGGCGGACGCTACGATGACCTCGTCAAACGCTTCAAGGGCGTGGAAGTCCCTGCCGTCGGGTGTTCCGTAGGCGTCTCACGCCTCCTATCCGCACTGGAGGCAAGGGGCCAGATGGCCGCTGATGAAGCCCCTGTCGTCATTCTGGCGCTGGAGCCTGACCGCATGGGAGCCTATCAGATGATGGCGCGACAACTGCGCGCCGCGGGTATTGCCACGGAAGTCTATCTGGGCGGCAGCGGTATGCGTGCACAGATGAAATATGCCGACAAGCGCGGCGCTCGCGTGGCGGTCCTGCAAGGCGAGGACGAGCGTGCCCGTGGTGAGATCACCGTCAAGGATCTGAAATTGGGTGAGAAACTGTCAACCCAGATTGAAAGCAATGAAGAGTGGCGCGAATCCCAGCCAGCACAGGTCTCCGTGCCGGAAAATGAGCTGGTCGCCGCTGTTCAACGCGCCTTGCAGAGCTGAATTCTTGGCGCCTGATCTGACGGCGCTAGATCGATATACAACCTTTAGACATCCAGGGAGCCCCGGATCATGGATAAAGTAAAAGACAACGTCCTTATTATCGGTGCAGGCGCCGCCGGATCTGTCGTTGCGCAGAAATGTGCGATGGACCGCGATACATTCAAACATATCCATCTGGCATCACGCCGGATCGAAAGCTGCGAGAAAGTCGCCAAGCTGTGCAAGACGCCGATCGAGATCAGCCAAGTGGACGCCGACAACGTTGACGAGACGGTGGCCCTGATCGAGAAGGTCAAGCCTGACCTCGTCATCAACATGGCGCTGCCCTATCAGGATCTTCCTATCATGGATGCCTGCCTGAAGGCCGGCGTTTCCTACATGGATACGGCCAACTATGAGCCCAAGGACGAGGCCAAGTTTACCTATAAATATCAGTGGCCGTACCATGACAAATTCAAGGAAGCCGGGCTGACCGCCATCTTGGGCTGCGGGTTTGATCCGGGCGTGACGAACATCTACTGCGCCTATGCGCAGGAGCATCTCTTCGATGAGATCGACTATATCGATATTGTCGACTGCAACGCCGGTGACCATGGCAAGAGCTTTGCCACAAACTTCAACCCGGAAATCAATCTCCGCGAAGTGACACAGCGCGGCAAGTACTGGAAAAACGGCGAATGGATCGAGGTCGATCCGCTGTCGATCCGCTGTGATGTCGACTATCCGGAAGTTGGTCCGCGTGCCTCCTATCTCATTTATCATGAGGAAGAGGAGAGCCTGGTTCAGAACATCAAGGGCCTGAAGCAGATCCGGTTCTGGATGACCTTTGGCGAGAACTACATCAAGCATCTGGACGTGCTGCAGTCCGTTGGCATGACCCGCATCGATCCGGTGATGTATAAGGGCAACCCCGTCATTCCGATGGAATTCCTCAAAGAACTCCTGCCGCCGCCATCCTCACTGGCTGAAAACTATACCGGCAAGACGTCAATCGGCGTCATCATCCGAGGCCGGAAGAACGGCAAGTCGATCTGCAAGATGATTTACAACGTCTCTGACCATGCCGACACCTTCAAGGAAGTCAGCGCACAGGCGGTTTCGTACACCACCGGCGTACCGCCAGTGTCCGGCGCGACCATGTTCTTCATGGGCGAGTGGGAAGGCGCGGGCGTGTTCAACGTCGAACAATTCCCATCGCGGCCGTTCCTCGTGGACGTCGCTGAACGCGGCCTGCCATGGCAGGTAATCGATGTCAGCCAAGCCGATCAGGCCAGCCTTTTCGCAGTCACCACCTGATGGCAAGGCTTCTTCCCGACGGTGTCGAGACCCCGATCTTTGTGCTCGATCTGGAACGGTTGAAGCGCAATCTGGAGAATGCTGCCGAGGTACGGGAGCGGGCAGGGTGCAAGGTCCTGCTCGCGACCAAGGCCTTTGCTATGCCCGCCGCGTTTCCGTACATGCGCGACTATCTCGACGGCACCACGGCCAGCGGCGAATTTGAAGCGCGCATGGGACACGAGGAGTTCGGCAAGGAAGTCCACGTTTATTCTCCCGCGTACACTGAGGATGAAGTCACGCGGCTGACAGGCTGGGCACAGCACATCTATTTCAATTCGGCGCGACAGGTGGAACGGTTCGCCGGCCAGGCCAAGGCCGCGGGCGCGAAGATCGGCCTGCGGGTCAATCCAGGCTATTCAAATGCGACGCTGGGCGGGGATCTCTATAATCCGTGTGCCCCGGGCAGCCGCTTTGGCGAAGTCCCTGCTAAGCTCGACCAGATTGACTGGTCAATCATTGATATCTTCCACGTCCATGCGCTGTGCGAGTCGCTGCATGAGGGGTCAGTGAACCTCATAAAGCACGTCGCCGACAATTTTGCCGATTACATCAGCAGGGTTTCCAGCGTCAATTTTGGTGGTGGCCATTTCCTGAACAAGCCCGGCTATGATCGCGAGGCGCTCATCAACGCCGTCAAGGCATTCCAGGACCGCTTTGGCGTCAATGTGGTGCTCGAGCCCGGCGCGGGCCTCGTCGTGAATACGGGCGAGCTGTACACCACGGTCCTTGATCTGCACTGGAACGACATCGATCTGGCGATCATTGATGCCTCAGCGTCCACCCATATGCCGGACGTTCTGGAAGTACCGTATACGCCCGAAATCAGCGGCGCAACCCTTGGTCGTACAGGTCCACACGCCTATCAGCTGGGCGGCAAGACCTGCATGACCGGGGATATTATTGGCGATTACAGCTTCGCTGAGCCCCTCGCGCCCGGCGACCAGCTCGCCTTCACCGATCAGATGCACTATTCATTTGTGAAGACGAACACCTTTAACGGAACACCGTTGGCGGGGCTTGGTATTCGCCATGCCGATGGTCGCGTCGAGGTCATCAGCGACTTTGGATATCAGTCATTTCGCAACCGTCTGGGCACGTAACCGGGACCGGCAACGGGAACTCTTAACCCTGATCCACGTTCATTTCCTAACAAAGGAGAATGGTCATGGGTCGTGTGCTGGTTGGATTGCTGTTTGCCGCAGGGCTTGTCGCGTTCGCTTACGTGCTCGTGACAGGCTCCTATAACGCTGGACCTGCGGTCGTCGCCGCGGGGGACAGCGATGTGGAAGTGGCAGCTGCCCACGACTCGTCTGTTGCCCGACTGCAGGACCTCGTCGACAAATCCATCGACAATGCCAAACGTGCAGAAGAACTGGCCGACGAGATCGACCAGGCAATTGAACTCGCTGCCGACACCTCCGGTCGTGTAGACATGCTGGCCGATGACAATGAAGCCGCACGCACGTCCGTACGCGCTTCTTTGCTGGCTGCTGATGACGCTCGCAGTGCCGCAATCATGATGCGGAACTACGCCCAACGGATGGAAGCGCGCCTTCAGAACACGGACAGCCTTGTCGCCGATGCCCGCGAAATTTCAGAGGTCGTCGAATCCGTCGAACGGACGCGGGAGAAAGTGGCACAAGCTCACGAACAGGCGATTGATGCTCAACGGGACCTGAATGCGGCGGAAGCTGACTTGCACAATGCCCGGGTAACAGCCCGTAATGACGTTGGTCAGCCAGTGTACGAAGATCGTTTCTATGAAGAACGCCGCTACGCCGATCGTCGTCAGCCATCGTCAACTTACATTGATCCTGACGCAGAGACGATCATTCTCGACATCCAGGATGACGAGCCTTACGTCGAGCCAGCTCCATCAGGGACACGGATTATCATCAACGGCGAATAATCCGCGCCCCTTGGAGTGATTGATTAAGCGGCAGTGCCTTTGGCGTGCCGCTTTCTTTCATTTGGATCGAGATAACGCTTACGCAGGCGAACCGATTGCGGCGTGACCTCGACGAGTTCGTCATCAGCGATATAAGCAATAGCCTGCTCGAGCGACATCCGACGAGGCGGGGTGAGCCGGACAGCCTCATCCTTGCCGGCGGCACGAACGTTGGTCAGCTGCTTACCTTTAAGCGGGTTGACTTCAAGGTCATTGCCCTTGGCATGCTCGCCAATGATCATGCCCTGATAGACCTTGGCACCAGCATCAATGAACATGACACCGCGGTCTTCGAGGTTCCACAGCGCATACGCGACAGCTTCGCCCGGACCGTTGGACATCAAAACGCCGGTCCGGCGGCTTTCGACCTGGCCGCGATAAGGGCCATGCTCCAGATAGATCCGGTTCATCACGCCCGTTCCGCGCGTGTCGGTCAGGAATTCGCCGTGATAGCCGATCAGCGACCGCGCCGGCCCTTTCAGGACCAATCGGGTCTTCCCGCCGCCGGCAGGTTTCATCTCGATCAGCTCACATTTGCGCTGGGTCAGCTTGTCGATGACGACGCCGGAATAATCCTCATCCACATCGACGACGATCTCTTCGATCGGCTCCAGCACATTGCCGTTCTCGTCTTCGCGCAACAGGACGCGAGGACGCGAGACTGTCAGCTCAAAGCCTTCACGGCGCATGTTCTCGATCAGAACCCCAAGCTGAAGCTCACCGCGCCCGGCGACTTCAAAGGCATCCTTCTCGGCCGTCTCGGTAACGCGAATGGCGACGTCGCCTTCGGCCTGACGCATCAGGCGTTCACGGATGACACGGGACTGCACCTTGTCACCTTCACGACCGGCAAGCGGCGAGTCGTTCGGACTGATCGTCACCGACAAGGTGGGTGGATCAATCGGGCGCGCGGGCAGGGGCTGATTGATCGACGGATCACACAGCGTGTTCGACACAGATGCTTTCTGCAGGCCCGAAATGGCCACGATGTCACCGGGTTCGGCCGTTTCCACCGGCTGGCGTTTCAGACCACGGAAGGCCAGGACTTTGGAAATCCGGCCATTTTCAATCAGTCTGCCGTCGACCGACATGGCTTTCAGCATCTGACCGACCTTTGGTCGACCAGCAACGATGCGGCCCGTGAGCAGGCGACCAAGAAACGGGTCGGCTTCAAGCGTGGTGGCCAGCATCTGAAATGGCATATTGCCAGCATTCTCAGGCAGGTCCGGCGACGGCACGCGGCGCAGAATAGCTTCGAACAGCGGCGCGAGGTTTTCGCGTGCGCCATCAAGCTCAGCGGACGCCCAGCCATCACGGCCAGACGCGTAAAGCGCCGGGAAGTCGAGCTGATCTTCGTTGGCGTCGAGTGCCGAGAACAGATCAAAAACCTCGTCCAGAACCCGGTCAGGGTCGGCATTCACACGGTCAACCTTGTTCAGCACGACAATCGGCTTGAGACCGAGAGCAAGCGCCTTTGACAGCACGAATTTCGTCTGCGGCATCGGGCCTTCTTCGGCATCGACGAGCAGGAGACAGCCATCAACCATGGACAGGATGCGCTCGACCTCACCGCCGAAGTCGGCGTGGCCTGGCGTGTCGACGATATTGATGCGGGCATCGCCGAATTCCGGGCTGACCCATTCAACGCTGGTCGCCTTGGCGAGAATAGTGATGCCGCGCTCACGCTCGATGTCGTTCGAGTCCATGGCGCGTTCGGCCATCTCGGCATTGTCACGGACGGCGCCCGATTGGCGGAGCAGGGCGTCGACGAGGGTTGTTTTCCCGTGGTCGACGTGTGCGATAATCGCAATATTGCGGAGTGTTTGCATGGCGCGGCGCATACCCGCGCAGCGCAAGAAAAGATAGCGGAATCTCCTAGAAGCGCTTGCGAATCTCAAACTCGATCGTTCGGCCGATGGGATCGATGAGGTCAGGCTGATAGGTCAGCGGCACATCGCCGGAGGCATCTGTCACTTTCTGCCGCGTATCGAAGATGTTTTCGACGTCAAAGCTGACGCGCATCCCCTTCACCCAAGGATATTTCGCAACCAGGCCAGCTTTCGTGTCGAGGTTATAACCCACGCGGATTTCAGCCGTTGTCAGGTCTGAGAACTCAAGATCACCAACGGTCGACAGCGGGCTCGCATTGACGGTCGTCGCTGACTGCCATTTCACGCCACTGCGCATGAACAGACCGTTGTTCCACAGGTTAAATCCAAGATCGAGCGTGTGCTCAGGTTCGCCGCCGCTCCCCCCCAGCGTGTCACCTTCAAGGAGATCCAGCACCGGAAGACCCGGCGCAATCTGCACGGTCTTTTCGATGGACCAGACATGAGACAGGGAGACGCGATAGCCGCCCGGCCTGCCACCACCCGGAGGACCGCCGCGCCCGCCTCCGCGGCCTGCACGTCCGCCTGACGGCGGGCCAGAGGGTCGTTCGCCCTCAGCGGCGGGTTTTTGCCCGTCCTGCGGGGGCGGGGCATCGCCTGCCGGAGGGGCACCCGGTGGCCGACCGCGCGGCCGCTCACCCTGTGCTGCGCCTTCTACATTACCGGGGCGTTGAGCCTGCGGCCGTTCCTCGGCCGAAGCTTCAGATCGTTGCCCGCCCGAAGGTCGTCCGCCAGCACCGCCGCCCGGACCGCGATTTCCGCCGGATTCGGGCCGCTCAAGCCGCTTCATATAACTCAACGTGGTGCGCAACTCTCTGCTCGTGCGGCTCGCCAGATTGACGGGTCGACGATCGACAGACAGGAGCGCGCCTGTTTCGTCGCGAACGAACCGGTCGGGGAAGGCGGCTTCGATGGCCGGAGTGGCATTGGGGAACGAACTGACCTCATTCTCGATTTCAGAATCCGTGTAGTCGAACCGGATGGAGATATCCTGTTCTTCGAACGGCTCAATATTTGCGCCGATCTTGTACACCCGGCGATTGTCCGCAAGCAGATCAGCCGAGCCGCCGTCAATTGTCGTTACAAAGACGGTTTCGCCATTGGTATAGTCAAAGACGCGGACATTGGGTGTGACCTGCAGGGGATCACTAAGGTTTGAGATCGATGGTGCGCCTTCCTCCTGCGTGACGGAAACGATGAAACGAAGGGCATCAACCGGCCGCCAGGTCAGGCCGCCGCCATAGGTCACGAGGTCGTCGAAATCGGACAGGCTCGTATAGGCGATATTGGCATTGGCGGAAACGTCACCGAGGAATGATCCATCGTCTGTGTCTGCCGATAAGAGCGGTACATCCACATTAGCCTGCGCATCCATTGTATCACGGCTCAGCGAGACATCTGTCTCTCCGTTCTGATCCACCGAACGACTGTCCTGGGTCTGACGTTGGACGCTGCCCTTCAGGGTGGACGACACCGGGCCTGCAGGCAGATCCATCAGCGTACCGGATGTCGTGATCGCCGTTTCGGCAACGCGGCTCGTCGATTCCGTTTTTCGCTGCTGCAGGGCCTGCCCCGACAGGTCGCCAAATGGGCTGACACTGTCCGAGCCAGCATCGATAGCCGCTTGGAGTGTGGCCAGCTGTAGTACGGTGTCAGTTTCCGACTCACTGTCGGTCTGGGTCGCCGAACCCGTCCAGGTCCAGTTCCATGGCCCAGGCTTGCCGACCACTGAAAATCCCACGTTCGAGACCAGGCTCTCGCTGATCCGCGTAAGGGGCCCGAGCTCATCCGCGTACGTATAGAGTGCCACATCGTCATCAAAAGGCGAAAACGGGTTGCCTTGCGGGATCAAGACTGTCGCCTGCGGGAGACCGGAGCGAGACTGGGTCTCGGTGCGCTCGAGCCGTCCGCTCAACGTAGACGCTCGCTCACCGAAAAAGGGCCGATTATAGCTGAAGCCGATCTGCGCTTCCTGTTGTGCCGGGGAGAGAGTTCGGTATTGGCCCGTATCCGTGCGGTTGGCTGTCCCCGCCGCAAAATCACTCAATGCGGGTGTCGCGCCGCCACCGGTCTGGCCCGCTACCAGAATATCGTCACCGGCAAGGCCGAGCGCGCCGTTGATGGCGCCGCCATAGGGTGAGGTCCCGATATTTCCCCCGATCGCAAAGGGCGTACCCTGACTGTCTGAAACCACGTCACGTTCTGATTCCAGAAGGGATGTCCGGTCAACAAGCTTGGCGTCGACACTCCACCGGCGATCTTCGTTGACATACAGCCTGCGGATCGAGGCCTCATTGACCACCCGCTGCCCCGCGGTTGGCCGTTCAGATTCAAGCTCGACAGCCAGTACGGAGACATTGGGCTTTAGGACAAAATTGATGACGCGCTGGTCGGCCCGATAGCCATATTTCAGTGCAACTTCTTCGGGCAGCACTTCCACACGTGCCAAAGCTTCCGGCGGGTACTCGCCAATCTCCCGGAAACCCGAAATGCGTTGACCGTTCAGCAGGACGACCGGTCGCCCACCGCCGCGTCCACGGCCGCTGCCGGTTTCTGCGGTCAGTTCATCGAGCAGTTCGGCGAGGGAGCTGACGCCATAAGATTCGATCTCTTCCGAATCGAGAGTCACATCCGGTTCGATATCGCCGACAACCATGCCACGGGGACGCGACGCCGTAACCGTGATGACATCCGTATCGACATCAACGTCATCGGTGATTTCGGTATCCTGAGTTTGCCCTTCGGGCGCATCCTGTGCCATTGCCATTGCGCCGAATGGGACACACAGTCCCGTTACACAGGCACCAAGACGGGCCGCCTTCAAAATCTCCGAACAGGTCACCATGGTCTCCTTAACGCTGGGCAGGCGTGTTTATGAGCGTCGTTTGTAACGGGTGTTTGTCAGGGGCCAACTTGGCGCGAATTATTCAACCGACAATGTCGATCGCGGCATCCCGTCGCTGAATTCGTGTGCAAAGGCTATGAGACCCAATGGCACATGCTTGCCTCGAAACGGGACGCCGACATGTAACAATTCGTGATCTGATAGCGCTAACATTTTTATTGCTGCGGCGCACAAAACCGGTTACATCATCATCTCCGCTTCTTATTTCAGGTTACTCCGATGAACGCAGAACTTTTCGGTTCCGTCGCCGCCGTATTGACGACAACCTCTTTCCTGCCGCAGGCCGTTCAGGTCCTTCGGACCCGCAACACCGCCGGCATTTCACTGACCATGTACGCCATGTTCGTCGCCGGTGTGGCGATGTGGCTTGCTTACGGTCTCATGATTGGCGCGATGCCTGTGATTCTCGCCAACCTCGTGACCTTTGCGCTGGCAGCCGTCATCCTGACCTTCAAGGCCCTGCACGTCCTGTCGGACCGGCACGTCCTCAGGTCATAAGCGCCTTTATTCGGGCCCCATCGATCCGGCCATCACAGAGCCGGTTCAGCAACAGGGCGGACAGGCTAGCCCGTTCGGCGAAACTGTCCGCATCGACGAATTCTTCCGATGAATGAATTCGGCCGCCTCTGACGCCCAGCGTGTCAATGTTCGGCACCCCGGCAGCGAAGATATTGTTGCCTTCACACACGCCGCCGGTATCAACGAAACCGATATTCAGCCCCAGTGCCTGACCCGTGCCATGCACGGCATCAAAGAGGGCCTGCTGGGCCGCATTGCGCGGTTTCGGCGGACGGTAGAAACCACCATGCAGGTGCCCCGTAATGCCGTCACGGCCAATGGCGCGTTCAAATAGAACCTTGATCTGGTCCGTACACCAATCGGCGGCATCCTGATCGGGAGCGCGCGCGCCGAACCGGACGATCGCCAGATCGGGAACGATATTCACGGCACCGCCACCTTCGATCGCACCGACATTCAGGGTCACGCCCTCGCGCTCGTCATTCAGCGCCTCAAGGCCGACCACAAGCTCAGCCGCGGCGAGAATCGCACTGCGGCCCTCGGCCTTGGCACGACCCGCATGGGCAGACTTGCCGTGCAGCACGATATCGAACACTGCGGAGCCCTTGCGGCCGCCGGCCATGTCGCCGGTCTCGAGACAGGGCTCATAGGTCATGCCGATCATTGCGCCTGACTGGGCCGCCGCCGTGAGGGCAGGGGCGCTGGCAAAATTGCCAATCTCCTCATCAGGCGAGATGACAATCTGATAGCCGAGCCGGTCCTTCATCGGGCCTGCTTCAAAAGCCTTCAGTGCTTCCAGCATCACATTCAGCCCGCCCTTCATGTCGGCGAGGCCCGGGCCGTTCCACCGGCCATTTCCCAGGTCGCGGATCTCCGTGAATGTGCCTGGCGGAAAGACCGTGTCGTAGTGACCGCTCATGACCACCTGCACAGGGGCATGCGGACGGGACCGCACACGGATGATCGGGCTGGTCGTCATGTCTTCGCTTTCGCCCTTGTCGGTGATGACCGGGAAGGGCGGCGCATCCTCCAGCGCCACATCGGCGTCGAGCGCGCGAAAGGCATCGGCGATGACTGGTGCCAGCTGGTACAGACCGTCCGTGTTGTAACTGCCGGTATTGATCTTCGCCCACTCAATCGTGCGCGAGAGCATTGTGTCCGCGGCGGCCTCAAGGCGCGCCATGATGGCGCGATCATCATCGTTCAGTTTCGATAGGTCTGTCATGCCGGTGCCTTAGGCCGCCCCGACATAAATCTGCAAGAGTGGGAAAAAACGGTCTTGTCAAACTCGGCAGCGCCGACTATTTCGGCCCTTCCGATGCGTTCGGGGCTATAGCTCAGCTGGTAGAGCGCTTGCATGGCATGCAAGAGGTCAGCGGTTCGACTCCGCTTAGCTCCACCATCGTTTCCATCCTCAAAATGACTGCCTCTACTTTCATCATCATGATGCGTGGTTGATGGACCAGTCTGTCGCACGATCCGCAGTTGGCGTTTTGGTCATCAGGCCGTAAGACTTTGTCGCCAAGAAACCGGTTGCATGCGTATCTGTCCCGACGGGGGATCTGCTCGCTCTACGCAACAAAAAGGGTAGGAAATGATGAAACGTCTTCAATCTCTCAAGGCTGTCCTGATGGGCTCAGCCCTCGCCATGTCACTCGCACTCCCCGCGGCAGCGCAGGACAAAGAGTTTCCGTGGATGGACACGTCGCTGTCCGCAGCAGAGCGTGCTGATCTCGTTCTCGCCGAAATGACAGCACAGGAAAAAATGACCCTGCTGTTTGGTCATTTTGGCAGCCCCGCCCCCTGGCTCAACGCCCGCGCCGACGTGCCCGGCATGAACTGGACTCCGCCGGAAGAGGCCCGCAACCAGTCCGCTGGCTTTGTCTACGGCATCGAACGGCTCGGCATTCCCAATCAGTGGCTGGCGGATGCCGGTCTGGGCGTGGCCTCGCAGCGCGGCCCGAATCCATTCTTGCGCACGGCACTGCCGTCTGGCGTCGCGACGGCGGCCAGCTGGGACAGAGAGCTGTCCTACAAGGGCGGCCAGATGATCGGCAATGAGGCGCGGCTGTCAGGTTTCAATGTCCTCTTGGCGGGCGCAGTCAATACCAATCGCGAGCCGCGCGCCGGACGGAACTTTGAATATGCCGGCGAAGATCCGTTGCTGGCGGGCGTCATGGTGGGCGAGGCCATCAAAGGTATTCAGTCCAACGACATTATTTCAACCGTGAAGCACTTCGCGCACAATTTTCAGGAAACGAAGCGCAACAGCGTCAATGCCAAGATGGCCGACAAGGCGGGACGCGAAACTGAACTGCTGGCGTTCGAGCTCGCCATCGAGATCGGCGATCCCGGTTCAGTCATGTGCGCCTATAACCGCGTCAACGGCGACTATTCCTGCGAGAGCCCATACCTTCTCACCGAAGTGCTGAAAGAGGACTGGGGCTATAAGGGATATGTGATGTCCGATTGGGGTGCGACCCACTCGACCGTCCCCGCTGCCAATGCCGGTCTGGACCAGCAATCAGGTTTCCCGTTCGACCGGGCGCCTTATTTCGGCCAGGCCCTCGTTGAGGCCGTAGAGAACGATCACGTCAGTCAGGCCCGTTTCGACGACATGGCGCATCGGGTCCTGTGGGCCATGTTCGACAATGGAGTCTTTGACAACGAGATCGCAGCAGAGCCAGACGAAGCGGATATCGACTTCGACGCCCATGCCGACATCACCCGTCAGGCAGCAGAAGAAGGCATGGTCCTTCTGAAGAACGAGAACGGCATTCTTCCACTGACCGACGAAGTGAAGTCGATTCTCGTGGTCGGCGGCATGGCCGACAAGGGGGTCATCTCCGGCGGCGGCGCGTCACAGGTCTACAGCCGCAGCGGCGACCCGGCCAATGGAATGAATTACGGCATGAACAGCTTCCCCGGCCCAGCTGTTTTCTATGCCTCCAGTCCTGTGGAACAGCTGAAAGAACGCCTTGGCGCCGAGATCACCTACATGGATGGCAAGGATCTGAAAGCAGCCGCCAAGGCTGCCAAGGAAGCAGACGTTGTCCTTGTTTTCGGTACCCAATGGACGGGCGAGAGCGTCGATTTCGATCTCGCGCTTGACTACGACGGTGACAAGCTGGTTCAGCGGATGGCCAAAGCCAACAAGAACACGGTCGTCGTCCTGCAAACCGGCGCGCAGGTCATGATGCCGTGGAAGGACGATGTCGCAGGCATCGTGGAAGCTTGGTATCCGGGATCTGAAGGCGGCGAAGCGATTGCGCGCGTCCTCACGGGTGAGGTGAACCCGTCGGGCCACTTGCCCATGACCTTCCCGAAAACCCTCAAGCAATTGCCGCGGCCTGTAATCGACTCTGAACCGGTTGGCGACGCCAAATGGGCGCAGGCTGATTATGATATTGAAGGGTCCGCCGTCGGCTATCGCTGGTTCGACAAGAAGGGCTTGGAGCCGCTTTATCCATTCGGGTACGGACTGAGCTACACGAGCTTCGACTACAGCAATCTGACCACCGACACTGCTGATGGCGTTCTGTCCGTCAGCTTCACCGTGACCAACACGGGCGAGAAGCCGGGCGCCGATGTGCCGCAAATCTATGTCGGGCCGAAGGCCGGTGGCTGGGATGCCCCCAAACGTCTCGCCGGCTGGGACAAGGTAACACTTGCCCCTGGCGCGACCCAGGACGTGACTGTCACGGTCGACGACCGGATCCTGTCTACTTTTGACAGTGGCGATAAAACATGGAATCGCGCCGCAGGCGATTACACCGTTTACCTGTCACATTCCGCGATGGATGTGGACGAGGAGACGAGCGTCACGCTCGACGCAAAGACGTTGAACGTTGCCAATCAGGTTGTGACAAGTTCAGCTGAATAAAATCGGCTGGGGGCGGCCGTACCGTCGCCCCCAGGGCCGCTTTATGCTCCATCGCTATCGGGCAGGAACCCGCCCGACTGTCGCGCCCAAAGCGATGCGTACAGACCGTTCTGGGCGATGAGCGCCTCATGGGTTCCGCTTTCGACGATCTGTCCCTGATCCAGAACGATAAGCCGGTCCATCGCCGCGATGGTCGACAGCCGGTGCGCAATCGCGACGACGGTCTTGCCGGCCATAAGGTCGTCGAGGCGCGACTGGATGGCGCTTTCCACCTCTGAATCGAGCGCCGATGTGGCCTCGTCGAGGACGAGGATTGGCGCGTCCTTCAGGATGACGCGGGCAATCGCGATCCGCTGGCGCTGACCACCCGACAGTTTGACACCGCGCTCACCCACATGGGCATCAAGCCCGGTGCGGCCCTTCCGATCCTCCAGCGTCTGGATGAAGTCCCACGCCTCCGCCCGCTTCGCAGCGCCGATAATGTCTGCTTCTGCAGCGGATGGTCGTCCGTAGGCGATGTTTTCCCGGATGGAGCGGTGCAGCAGCGATGTGTCCTGTGTTACCACGGCAATCGACTGGCGCAGGGATTCCTGCGTGACGCCTGCGATATCCTGACCATCGATTGTAATCCGGCCGTCTTCCACGTCGTACAGACGGAGAAGCAGGTTCACCAAAGTCGACTTGCCCGCGCCTGACCGCCCGACGAGGCCCACTTTCTCACCCGGACGGATGTGCAGGTCCAGCTGAGGAATAATCTGGCGGGCCGATCCATAGTGGAATGTTACCTTGTCAAACCGCACATCGCCACCCTGTGGCAGCAACGGTCGCGCACCGGGCACATCTGCAATCTGGTGTGGCCGCGAGAGGGTGCCCATCCCGTCTTCTGCCGCACCAAGATTTTCGAACATGTTTGCCATTTCCCACAGGAAATAATGGCTCAGCCCCTGCATCCTCAGGGCCATGGTCGCGGCGAAGGCGAGGGTGCCGGAGCTGATCGCATCCTGTGTCCACAGCCATGCGCCGACCCCGATAATGCCCGCGATCAGATTGCCATTCAGAAGATTGAGGCAGAACGACATGGTCGTGACAACGCGCATCTGTGGATAGACGGTTCCCAGCATGTTCTGCATGCCGTCTTTTACATAAGACTCCTCAGCGTCACTGGACGCGAACATCTTCACGGTCTGAATATTCGTATAGGCATCGACCACACGACCCGTCAGGTTCGACCGTGCATCGGACTGCAGCGCCGACCACTTTTTCAGCCGCGGCAGGAATGTCATCAGCAAGAAGACATAAACGGCGACCCAGATCAGCAGCGGCAGCATCAGGCGCCAATCATGGCTGGCGAAAAGCACGACCGACGACAGAAAATACGTGATGATGTAAACGCCCAGATTGCAGGCCTTCACGACGACGTCACGCACACCGGTGGCCGTCTGCATCAGTTTGGTTGCAATCCGGCCTGCAAAGTCCTCCGCGTAGAAAGACGTCGACTGGCGCAGGAGATATCGGTGCCCGCGCCAGCGGATCGACATCGCCATATTGCCCATGATGCCATTCGGGATGATCAGATCGTCGATCAGCGTCAGGAGTGGCCAGATCACGGCCATCAACAGGCAAATGAGACCCACCTGAACACCGTATTCGCTCCAGAAGGATTGGGGAGTGGTGCCGCTCATCCAGTCGACAATACTGCCAACGAGACTGAACGCTGACACCTCAACGAGGGCGATCAGCATGGAAACAAAGATGCTGGCAAGAAACAGCCAGCGAAACGGCCGGGCATAATGCCAGATAAACGCGCCCAGTTGGCTGGGCGGCTGCTCTGGCGGCTCAGGAAAAAACGGGCGGACGATTGATTCAAAAAGGCGAAACACGGATGAATTCTTTCACTTGCGCGCCCTTTGGCAGTGGGCAGCCGGTCAGAATATGAAAAACCGAGAAGGATTGAAACCCACAAACATCACCCCATCGGGATGATCTTTTTTTCCGATTGACCATCCGTCATCTGATCGAATGACAATCGGGTGCACATCTGACGGCAGTGATTGCCTTTTTGATGCCACCATGGTGGTCTTGAATTAGGAAACACCACGAATCATGGGGCATCGACCATGCGTATCCGTTCATTCGCACTCACTCTGGCGCTCGCATTTGCGGGTTCAGCCTGCGTCACCCCCCAGCCCGACCAAGACGGCCCGCCGCCTGTTCGCGAGACAGTGGCAAGCACGGGTCCGATCGACCTGACGCAGATCGGCAATAGTCAAAGCTGCGAGGGCGAGGTGGTCGAGCGCGGCGGCCAGACCCTGATGGCCCTTGAGGGGGGAAGTCTGATCACCATGGCGCCCATGGCGATCAATGTGGACGGGTCGGGGAAGGCCTATCATCCGGACAATGCTGCAGGCGGGGCGATCCTGCATCTGTGCAATGCGGGCCAGGTCTATCTGCCTGACGGCACCCGGTACCACGGCTCGACATCCAATTCGGTCTGCACCGGCAAATTCATGGACGACGTGAAGCGCATTGGCGACGCGGGATGGACCGATGGCGATGTCGGCGCTGTGCGGTGGTATGGCATTGTCGGGCGAGGCAGTGCGCGGGTGTCTGGCCAGACCGTGCCTCGGGCCATTCCGGTGCTGCAGAGCGACGGCTCAGGTTTTTACGTCTCCCCCACAACGCTTGAGAACGGGGCGTTCGAGGAAAGTGATCAGCGGCGCTATGTGGATGCTCTGACGGTACCGCACGCAGTGGTGCGGCGGGACAGCGGTGTTAATCTGGGCACTTTTGGGGTGGCTATTCGCCTCAAGGGCTGCGGCACGGGACGCAAGTGTGATCCTGTGCCCTTTATTGTCGCTGACATTGGCCCCAAGATCGGCGAGGGCTCCGTCGCGTTGAGCCGGGCGGTGAATGGGTTGCCGGCGACGACCGATATTGACCGCTCAAACCGTTTCCAAGGTGTGGTCGGCGGGGATGACGTGCTGTGGATCTTCTTTGGCGGCGACAAGGCGCCGCCGCCTTATAGTGCTGCGTCCGTTGCTGTGCGGGGGAAGGCGGCGTTTGAGGCATGGGGCGGGACCGACCGGCTTGTCCGTTGTCAGCGCCAGACTATCCCGGTGGCAAACGCCAATTGACACTTGGGCTTGTGCCATGGGGGGCGTGGCCGGTATGAGCCAGGCCCAGTCCAGTCGATCGAGGCCATCATGACCCCTAGCGCAAATCAGCTCAGCATCCTTTTTCCTGGCCAAGGGAGCCAGGCCGTCGGTATGGGGGTCGCCCTCGCGGAGGAATATCCCGTCGCCCGCGCCGTTTTTGACGAAGTGGACGAGGCACTCGGCCAGTACCTGTTTGAATTGATGGCCAAGGGGCCATCCGAAGAACTGACCCTGACCCGCAACACCCAACCTGCGCTGATGGCCGTATCGATTGCCGCGTTCCGCGTGCTGCAGGATGCCGGTCTTGGCTATGGCACCATGCTCGGTATGGCAGGCCATTCCCTTGGCGAATATTCAGCCTATTGTGCCGCCGGCTCGATCAGCCTGACCGACACCGCCAAACTGCTGCGCCTGCGTGGCGAGGCCATGCAGTCGGCAGTGCCCGTGGGCGAGGGGGCGATGGCCGCCATTCTTGGGCTCGACATGGATCACGTCATCGCCATCTGCGATGAAACCGGCGCTGAGATCGCCAATGACAATTCCCCCGGACAGGTCGTCATTTCAGGCGCTGTAGCGGCGGTCGATGCCGCCTGCCAGATGGCCAAGGACCATGGCGCAAAGCGGGCGCTGAAACTGCCTGTCTCCGCGCCCTTCCACTGCACGCTGATGAAACCGGCGCAGGAAGCGATGGCCGAAGCACTGAATGCAGCCACGATCAGCGCGCCAGAAGTGCCGATCTACTCAAACGTCCTTGCCGCCCCCGTGACCGATCCGGATATGATTCGCCAGACCCTGACCGAGCAGGTCACCGGCAAGGTCCGCTGGACCGAAACCATCAAGCGAATGGAGAAAGATGGCACGCGCACCTTCATCGAGGTGGGGGCAGGAAAGGTCCTGACAGGCTTGGTCAAGCGCATCGCTGATGACAGCAAGGCCATCAATTTTGGCACACCCGCCGATTTCGACAATTTCCGCGACGCTGTCGCACACTGAACAAAAGGCTTATCATGTTTGATCTGACAGGAAAAACAGCACTCGTCACCGGCGCTACAGGCGGTATTGGCGGCGAAATTGCCCGCTCACTTCATGCGCGCGGTGCCACCGTTGCTCTGTCCGGGCGTCGCGAAGAGCAGCTTCGCGCCCTGGCCGACGACCTCGGTGAGCGCGTTCACGTCCTGCCCTGTGACATGAGCAACCCCGATGCGGTGGAGGCCCTGCCAGCGGAAGCCAGCGGGGCGATGGGCGGCTTGCACATTCTCGTCGCCAATGCAGGCATCACCAAAGACAATCTGATGATGCGCATGAAGGCCGAAGATTTTGACACGGTGATCGCCGTCAATCTCAAGTCCTATTGGCTGATGTCGAAAGCCGCGTTGCGCGGCATGATGAAAGCACGCTTTGGCCGGATCATCGGCGTGACCTCGGTTGTCGGCGTCACTGGCAATGCGGGACAGACAAATTATGCCGCCTCCAAGGCGGGCATGATCGGCATGACGAAATCGCTTGCGCAGGAAGTGGCCTCGCGGGGCGTGACCGCAAACTGCATCGCGCCGGGCTTCATTGCCACGCCGATGACGGATGTCCTGAACGACGCCCAAAAAGATGCCATCAATGCCAACATCCCGGCCGGCCGAATGGGGTCGCCATCGGATATTGCCGCAGCGGCGGTTTATCTGTCCTCGGATGAAGCAGGCTATGTCACCGGCCAGACACTTCACGTCAATGGCGGCATGGCCATGATCTGAGGCTAATGCGAGCGGCGCTCGGCGCGAAAACCCTGCGTCGAGCCGCCGGCCGATCACGTTTCAATATGAGGGGCGGTAAGTCCCAAGCGACCGCAAATAATAAACAGGTCGCCCCTTGTAGCCGATCCGCGCACCAGCCACATTTTTCCAAACGATCGAAGTGTCATGACGATCGTGAACAGTCGCTCGTGTTGTGCGGGCGGATGCGCTTCGGGCTCTCAGGAATGGATTGGTTTTTATGACGGTAATGTGGGCCGACGTACTGTTCGTCGCCTTGGGTCTCGCTGGACTTGTTTTCGGTGGAGACATTCTCGTGAGAGGGGGGACCGGTCTCTCGCTCAAATTTGGCCTGTCGCCTGCGGTCATCGGTGTCGTCGTGTTGGGGTTTGGCACCTCAACCCCCGAACTCGTGACCAGCCTTACCGCGTCTCTCAGTGGCGTTGAAGGCGTCGCCGTCGGCAACGTCGTTGGCTCCAACATTGCGAACGTTTTGCTCATCCTCGGGCTGACCGCGATCATTTTTCCCGTGGCGTGCACCCGCACCGCGGTTCATCGGGACGGTTTCCTGATGCTTGTCTTCACGGCCGTAACCCTAGCCGCGATGTATTTGGGCGGTTTTCCACGGCTGTTCGGCGCGCTGCTACTGGTCGGCCTCGCCAGCTATCTTTTCATTGTCATTCGGAGCGGCGCAGATCCCGATGATCTGCCAACCGAGGGGACGGGCGACCCGCTACTCAAATCCGGCCTGTTCGTACTCGGTGGCCTTGTCCTCCTGATGATTGCAGCAAACCTTCTGGTCCGCGGTGCATCTTCTTTGGCGACAGCCTGGGGCGCGAGTGAGGCCTTGATTGGCTTGACCGTGGTTGCGGTCGGGACATCGCTGCCGGAACTCAGCGCCTCCATGGTGGCCGCATTCCGCAGGCAGGGCGACATGGCGTTCGGTAACATTGTCGGCTCGAACATCTTCAACATCGCCGGTGTCCTCGGCCTGACCGCGCTGATCGCGCCCATGGACCTGCCGCCCGGGATCGGCCTGGTCGATGCAGGGGCCATGGCCATTGCCGCCATTCTTGCCGTCGTCTTCGGACTGACCGCCATGCGCATCGTGCGGTGGGAGGGGGCCGTCCTGCTCGCGGGCTATGTCGGCTACCTCGCAATCACCATCATGGCCGACAGAGCCGTGCTAGGCTGACAGCGCACGGTGATGATGCGCGATGTGATCATCGATAAAGCTGGCGATGAAATAATAGGAATGATCATAGCCCGGGTGCCGCCGGACATCGACTTTCTGCCCGGCCTCGGCACAGGCCGCCTCGAAGAGCTCAGGCTGCAGCTGCTCTTCCAGGAACTGGTCCGCTTCCCCCTGATCGATCAGGATGCTGGCTGAGGAGGGGGCCTTCGCCACCAGTTCGCAGGCGTCATATTCGGCCCAGGCGGTCCGGTCGTCACCGAGATAGGTGCTGAACGCCTTCTGTCCCCACGGCACCTGACTAGGGGCGACAATCGGCGAGAACGCCGAAACGGAGCGATAGCGGTCGGGATGTTTCAGATGCAGGGTGAGGGCGCCATGCCCGCCCATGGAATGGCCCATGATCCCCTGACGATCCATATCGGCCACATCGAACTCTGACGCGATAAGATCGGTCAACTCAGCTGTTATATACTGGTCCATGCGGAAATGCTTTGCCCACGGCTGTTCCGTTGCCGTCAGGTAGAAGCCCGCCCCCTGGCCCAGATCATAAGCCTCGTCATTGGGGACATCTTCGCCCCGGGGGGAAGTATCAGGCGCGATGATCATGACGCCCAGCGCGGCCGCTTTGCGCTGCAGCCCCGATTTTTCCATCACATTGGACCAGTTGCAGGTGAGACCCGACAGGTACCAGAGAACTGGCACCTTGCCCCATTGGGCATGCGGCGGCGTGAAAACAGCAAACCGCATGGAGCAGTTCACCTCAGCGCTGTCGTGATCGAACACCGAAAGCGCGCCGCCAAAGGACGCCCATTGGGAAACCTGCTTCATCAGAACCTCCTGTCACTGTTTTTCCTGACATAGCCGCATCCGCTGAACAGGAAAGTCGACACGCGCTGACTCTTTTTGACCTTCTCTCCGACCGACCCGCGCAATGAGGAACGTAAGGGGCATTTCGCCACGGGAGATAAGAGGATTTCATGCTGACCCTATCCATCATCGCTGCCACCACCATCATGAGCCTGTCCCAGATGACCGGCAGTCAACCCGCCCAAGACAACAGCTTCGCAACGATAGGCGCTCAACCTGCCTCCAGCGATCAGCTCGGCGCGCTGGAGACCTATCTTCCAGAAGAGGGAATGAACGGTGCATGGCAATATTCACGGCCAATGGGGACGTTCCGCGCAACCAATATGCAGGATCCTGGCGCGATCGATTACGTCTTCATCCAGACGAACGGCAAGGCGCGCCAGGCCATCGAAACGATTGTCCGGATCGACCCGAAAACGCCGGACGGCTTTGCTGGCATTCTGTTCGGATATGATCAGAGCACCCGATACTATTATCTGTACACACTGCAGGCGGATGGCGGCGTGAAAATCTACCGACGCGACGGAAATGGATTTTCAATGATGATGGAAACGATGCCCGGTGGGCCCGTCCTCGGCGACAATCATCTGGCCATTGTGGAGCAGGCAGACACGCTCAGGTTCATGTTGAACGGAACGTCCGTCGGTGAAATCGGGCAGGGCGGTATGGATCAGGGCGCTGTCGGCATCGTGTCAGGCGGGGTGGTAGAAGCGTCGTTTTCCAAATTCGCTGTGCATGATTTGACCAACTAGGTTTGGCTGAGGGGGCCGGTGGCCCTCTCACATGTCCGGAGGCTGCCTAGTTAAACGCCGTAAGCGCCTGTTTCGCGCCGCCATAGAGCTCGGCAAAGCTTTCAAGGGACGCCGTCAGGCTCATCTTGAACTGCCGGAACTGACGACCGGCCAGTTCCTCTTTCTTCGCCGCGGGAATGTCGGAACTGACAATCGCCATGAAGTTCCCGAAATACTGCAGTGCACTGACCAGTTCGGAGTCTGAACGGGAGATCAGGACACGGGCCGAGCTGTAGAATTTCGTGACCGCATCGCCGCGGGATTTGTCCTTGGACGAAAGATTGTCGTGAAAGTCCTTCTGGCATTCCTGCCAGATCTTCAGGTGACGGACCTCTTCCTGGGCCTTCACCTCTTCATACACGCCGCGGAGGTCGCGCAGGAAATCGTCATAGTCTTCGGCCGAGGCGATCTTGCGGGTGATCACGGCGAGAACGCGCCGACCCATGGCCAGTGCATATTCGCCCTTATCCTCAACATCATTCGCGATCCGCACATTGATGCCGCGCAGCCGCTTGCCGAGCTTGGACAAATCTGTGCCTTGCGAGAAAATCCGCGAGAGGTCGAGCTTGACGTCAAAAACCGGCAACAGAAAGGACGAGACATAGGGCTCGCTCTCTCGCAGGCTCGGCACATCGTAGAAGATGTCAAAACTCAGTTCGCCCGCAGGCTCAAAAGCAATAGATTTTTCAGACACTTACCCATTCCCCATAGTCCAAACGATAAGAGCCTAACAAATGATGCCGCGACCGCCTAGTCTTTGGGCAAACGAGCCTGTGTCCGCTTTGAGCGCCGCTTGTCGTCGCACTGCAATGGGACAGCGTCGGATACGGACGTTCAGCGACGAAGGCACTTGCTGTTCCGGGTCTGGTAAGAGCGGCGCTTGAAGGAAACCTTGAACTGATGTGACGGAAACAGCCGATCCAGTCGCAATAGGGCGCGAATGCGCCCGGTGAAGAACCGAATTCCTTGTAGGCCGCGCAACCGACCTTTGTCAAAAGTCGGTCGGTCAGGACACTTGGCGTGCAATGTGACGGAAGGATACCCCGATGACGAAACCAGTTTCCCTCTTAGCGGTCGGGTGCGCCATTCTGCTGCCAGCATGCCAACCTGAGGACCCATCGACGGCGCCGGAAAAGTCGGCAACAGAGGCGACTGAAAACAGGCCTCGCATCATAAATATGACGGATCTGGGCGCTGATCCCGATGACGAGCAGTCCATGGTGCGCCAGCTGGTCATGGCCAACTAATATGATATCGAAGGCCTCATCGTTTCGACCGGTTGCTGGAAGAAATCGCAAGAGTCGACCGTCATGCTTGATCGGATTGTTGACGCCTATGAGCTGGCCTATCCCAACCTCTCCGTCCACACACAGAATTTTCCAGAACCCGGCGACCTCCGGTCCATTTCGGTCATGGGTCAGACAGGCTACGGCATGTCGGATGTGGGGGAAGGCAAGGATACCGCCGGATCAGACCTGATTATCGAGGCGGTCGATCGCGATGATCCGCGCCCCGTCTGGGTCATGTGCGGGGGGCGGGTGTAATCCTGTCGCCCAGGCCTTGTGGAAAGTGAAGGCGACGCGCTCAGCGGATGAGGTTGCCGATTTCATCCGTAAACTGCGGGTCTACGATGTGCTGGGACAGGATGATGCCGGCACATGGATCGCGAAGACCTTCCCGGACCTCCTCTACATCCGGGCCACAGGTATTGTGTATGGCTGGCAGCCGACCAATAAATGGCTGGCCGAAAATATCCAGTCCCATGGCCCGCTTGGTGAAGTCTATCCCGACACACAGTGGGCGACCGAAGGCGATACGCCCGCCTTCCTGCATGTCTATCCGAATGGTCTGCATAACCCCGACGATGTCTCGCAAGGGGGCTGGGGTGGCCGGTTCTCTGCGGAAAAACGCACAGGTATTCGAGGCATGGAGTGCATGGAAGGCGAAGATGCCACCTATGATCCTTACCTGATGTATGGCGATGCTGAGGAGGGCGGCGAGACAATCGCCCGCTGGAAACCGGCGATTGAAAACGATTTCGAAGCGCGAATGGACTGGACGATCACTGATCAGTACGCAGACGCCAACCATCATCCTGTCGCCATTCTGAACGGCGACGCCTCGCGCGCCATGCTTGAACTGTCTGTTCAGCCTGACGACGTCGTGACACTTGACGCGACGGGCTCAACTGATCCCGATGAGGACACGCTGTCCTATCACTAGTTCATGTATGAAGCGCCGTCGACCTATGATGGCGCGGTCGCCATTTCTGATCAGGATCGTGCGGTGGCGAGCTTGCGCATTCCGAACGATGCCTCAGGAAAAGATCTCCATATCATCCTAGAGCTGAAAGATGACGGTGCGCCCAGTTTGACGACCTACAGGCGCGCCATACTGAAGGTGAAATAGACCTCCGTCCCAAAAAGAACGGCCCGAAAGAGACAAATCTTTCGGGCCGTTTTTATATCGTCATCCAACAAAGGCGATCAGTACACCACCACGCTTCGGATGCTTTCGCCCGAATGCATCAAATCAAAGCCCTTATTGATATCTTCAAGCGCCAGCTTGTGCGTGATCAGGCTGTCGATATCGATCCGGCCTTCCATATACATATCGACGATCTTGGGGACATCGGTCCGTCCGCGGGCGCCGCCAAAGGCTGAGCCGCGCCAGACGCGGCCCGTGACGAGCTGGAAGGGGCGGGTGCTGATTTCTGCACCGGCAGGAGCGACACCGATAATGACGCTTTCACCCCAGCCCTTGTGACAGCACTCCAGCGCCACGCGCATCACATCCACATTGCCGATGCACTCAAAGGAATAGTCCGCACCGCCGCCGGTCAGTTCGACCAGATGCCCTGTCAGATTGTCACCATGGTCTTTGGGGTTCACGAAGTGGGTCATGCCGAACTGGCGCGCCATCGCCTCCTTGTCCGGGTTCATGTCGACGCCGACGATCTGCCGGGCGCCAATCAGTTTAAGGCCCTGAATCACGTTGAGGCCGATCCCGCCAAGGCCGAAAACGACGGCGGTCGAGTTCGGCTCCACCTTCGCTGTAAATATCACCGCACCGATGCCGGTGGTCACGCCGCAGCCAATGTAGCAAATCTTGTCGAAGGGCGCGTCGGAGCGGACCTTGGCCAGCGAAATTTCCGGCAGCACGGTGTAGTTGGAGAATGTCGAGCAGCCCATGTAATGCAGGATCGGTTTGCCCTTGTAGGAAAAGCGGGATGTCCCGTTGGGCATGACCCCCTGTCCCTGGGTGGCGCGGATCTTCTGGCAAAGGTTTGTCTTGCCGTTCAGGCAATACTCACATTCCCGGCATTCCGGAGTGTAAAGGGGGATGACATGGTCACCGACCTTCAGATCCTTCACCCCGGGACCAACTTCCACGACGACGCCCGCACCTTCATGACCGAGGATCGCAGGGAAGGCGCCTTCCGGGTCCTTGCCGGACAGCGTGAACTCGTCCGTGTGGCAGATTCCGGTCGCCTTGATCTCCACCAGAACCTCACCCGCCTTGGGGCCATCCAGGTCCACCTCGACAACCTCAAGCGGTTTTCCGGCTTCAAAAGCGACGGCGGCGCGTGTTTTCATGATGTTCTCCTCGGACAGATGCGATATTTTTTCGGCATATTCGATGTTATGAAGGCAACCTAGAGCGATTTGCGGGCGTTCACATGCTTGCGTCGCTTGACGCAATCTTCTATGGGCGAGCCGACAAGTCGTTCTCGTCCCATTAACCCAACTCTAGTTGGGGGGACACCAACCCCCCTAAAGGCAGGAGCTCTTCATGTCCGATATTGCCGAGCGCGTTAAAAAAATCACGGTGGAGCACCTCGATGTTGACGCCGCTAAAGTCACACCGGAAGCCAGCTTCATTGATGACCTCGGCGCCGACAGCCTCGACATTGTCGAGCTCGTGATGGCTTTCGAAGAAGAATTCGATATCGAAATTCCAGACGACGCTGCTGAAACCATTCAGACCGTCGGCGACGCGATCAAGTTCATCGAAGAACGCGTTTCCTGAACCGTTTCTCGCGGCGTCTGACCTTTTATGACGCCGAATTGAAATGAACATCAGCCCGCCGCTATTCACTAGCGGCGGGTTTTTGCTATCCAATTCCGTGAAATCAGCCTTCTGGCGTTGAGGAGGAGTTATCCCATGATGAGACGTGTCGTTGTCACAGGGATGGGACTGGTCAGTCCCTTGGGGTCAGGGTCCAAGGAAGATCCCGTGAATGGGCCTTGGAAGCGGCTGTTGAATGGCGAATCGGGCCTGGACCGTCTCACACTGTTCGATACCACCAATTACGCCTGCCAGATTGGCGGCGAAGTCCCGATGAAGAAGGACTTCCCCGACGACCCGCTCGCACTGGACTTTGATGATTGGGTCGAGCCGAAAGAACAGCGCCGGATGGAGCCGTTTATCATGTTCGGCATGGCCGCCGCAGACATGGCGCTGGCCGATGCCGGACTGCCGCTGGAAAAAGAAGAGGATCTCGTCCGGACTGGCGTGCTGATCGGATCGGGTATTGGCGGCCTGAATGGTATCGCCAAGACGACACGGCTATTGGATGAAAAAGGCCCGCGCCGCGTCTCGCCGTTCTTTATTCCCAGCTGCCTGATCAATCTCGTGTCCGGCCAGGTCTCGATCAAACACGGCCTGAAAGGGCCGAATCATTCGGTCGTCACGGCCTGCGCGACCGGTGTGCATGCCATTGGTGATGCCGCGCGCCTGATCGCTTTCGGTGATGCAGATGCCATGGTGGCCGGCGGCGCCGAAGCCGCCATCTGCGACATCGGGTATGCAGGCTTCATCGCCGCAAAAGCCCTGTCGACAGGTTTCAACGACAATCCAGCGGCCGGTTCACGCCCTTATGATCGCGATCGCGACGGCTTTGTCATGGGCGAGGGCGCCGGCGTTCTTGTTCTTGAGGAATATGAGCGGGCGAAGGCCCGCGGGGCCAAGATCTACGGTGAAATCGTTGGCTATGGCCTTTCTGGCGATGCCTACCACATCACCGCACCAGCCTCTGACGGCGACGGCGGCTATCGTGCCATGAAAGCGGCACTGGAACGCGCAGGGCTCGCCCCCTCAGATATCGACTATGTCAACGCGCACGGCACCTCGACGCCGCTTGGGGACGAAATCGAACTCCGCGCGGTCGAGCGGCTCTGGGGCAGCGATGCCAATGGCCTTGTCATGTCATCGACCAAATCGGCCGTCGGGCACCTTCTGGGGGCAGCCGGTGCGATCGAGGCCGTCTACAGCCTTCTGGCAATGCGGGACGGGGTGGCACCAGCCACACTCAACCTCGACAATCCGTCGGTTGAGACAGAAATCAACCTCGCCGCGAAAGAGCCGGTCGAAAAACCCATCTCAGCTGTGCTATCCAACAGTTTCGGTTTCGGCGGCACCAATGCGTCGATTGTCATGAAACGGGTCTGACAGGGCAGGACATCTTATGGCGGCTCCTCACCGCGAACGTGGCGGCATTATCGGCAAGCTGGTGGGGGTCGTCTTCGTCCTCGCCCTCATAGCGGCGGCTGGTGCCGGGTATTACGCCTGGCAGCTTGATCAGAAGATCAAGGCGCCGGGCCCGCTCAGCGAAACATCCATCCTGTGGATCGAACGGGGCAATGGCGTGGCGACAGTCGGGACCAAGCTCGACGAAATGGGCGCGATAGAAGACACGTTTCACTTCAAGGTGGCGTCCAGGATCAACAAACTCGCGCCAGACCTGCAGGCGGGGGAATATGAAATCCCGGCCAATGCCAGCGTCGCCGAAATCGTCACCCTGCTGAAGGAAGGCAAGCCGCTTCTGCGCTTTGTCACGCTGCCTGAAGGCCTCACCACCAAGCAGATCATTGCGCGAATCAATGAGGCGCCGATGCTTGAAGGCGAGGTCACGCTGGACCCAGGTGAGGGGACCTTGCTGCCCGAAACCTATTCCTATCAACGTGGTGACGCCCGCGATTCGATCATCACCCGCATGACGGCCGCCCATGACGACGTCATCAATGAGCTCTGGCCCAATCGGGCGGCGGACCTTCCGATAAAAACACAGATGGAAGCGGTCATTCTCGCCTCCATCGTGGAGAAGGAAACCGGCATCGCGGCGGAGCGTCCGCGCGTGGCCGCTGTTTTCACTAATCGTCTGAAACGCGGGATGCGCCTGCAGTCTGATCCGACCATTATCTATGGTCTGACAGGGGGGGAGCCCCTTGGTCGCGGCATCCGCCAATCGGAGCTGCGCGGCGAAACGCCGTACAATACCTATGTGATCCGGGGGCTGCCGCCGACACCCATTGCCAATCCAGGACGCGAATCACTCGCCGCCGTTCTTAATCCGGCGGATACGAAAGACCTCTATTTTGTCGCTGACGGGACCGGCGGACATGTCTTTGCGACAAGCCTGGCGGAGCACAACAGTAACGTCGCCAAGTGGCGGAAAATCGAGCGCGAACGCCGCGCCGCAAACTGAAAGACGGGGCCATGACCCTATCCAGCATGACCGGCTTTGGCGCTGCCAGCGGCACCGTCAGCCTGAAGAGTGGGCGGACGGCGCATTGGGCCTGGGAGCTCAAAAGCGTCAATGGCCGCGGTCTCGATATCCGCCTGCGCCTTCCCTCAGGCCTAGACATGTTCGACAGCCGAGCCCGCAAGATTATTAGTGCGTCCATCGCTCGAGGCTCGGTCAACGCAAACCTGACGGCGGAATGGAGCGAGACCGGCCGACGCCTTGTCCTTGATGAAGAGGCTTTGACATCGGTCAGCCAGGCGGTCGATCGCGTCCGGCTGCTGATCGAATCAACGCCGCCATCGGTCGACGGCATTCTGGCCATCAAGGGCGTTCTCAATCTGGCTGAGGACGGCGTCAGCGCCGAGGAGATGCAGGCTTTGGCCGACGCCGCGGCAACGGGTCTTGAGCAGGCCGTTGGCGCGCTCGATGCGGCGCGTCTTTCCGAAGGTGAGCGACTGAGAGCCAATCTCGAAGGCCAGTTGGACAGCATGACCGCGCTTGCCGCCGATGCGCGGGCCCAGGCTGCCGATGCCGTGGAACGTCATCTGGACCAATTGCGCGGTCAGATTGCGGAGCTTCTGGCAGACAGCGGTATGAATGAGGACCGCCTGACGCAGGAGGCAGCGCTTCTCGCCGTGAAGACAGATGTCCGCGAAGAGCTTGACCGGCTCGACGGGCATCTTGTCAGCATACGGGAACACATGAACGAAGGCGGCCTGATGGGCCGCCGGCTTGATTTCCTCGCGCAGGAACTGGCGCGCGAAGCCAACACATTGACGACCAAAGCGCCCACAATGGCCCTCAAACGGGTCGGACTGGATCTGAAAGTCGTCGTCGATCAATTCAAAGAGCAGGTCCAGAACATCGCATGACCACCCCGAACGCCAATACCGGTATCGCCCGTCGCGGCATGCTGTTCGTCGTCTCCAGCCCGTCAGGCGCGGGCAAGACGACCTTGAGCCGTCGCCTCATGGAGCGCGACGACGGCATTGAAATGTCCGTGTCCTATACAACCCGGAAGCCGCGCGTCGGTGAGGTTGATGGTGTCGATTATTCATTCGTAGGCGAATCGACATTTCTGCGGATGAAGAACGAGGGCGCCTTTCTCGAATCGGCCAAGGTCTTCGACAATTATTACGGCACGCCAAAGGCGCCGGTCATGGACGCTATCGAAGAGGGCCGCGACGTCCTGTTCGATATTGACTGGCAGGGTGCACAGCAACTGGCCGAGGTTGCCCGCGGTGATCTCGTCACCGTGTTCATTCTACCGCCCACTCGCGCAACCCTCGAAGAACGCCTGCGCAATCGCGCACAGGACCCCGAAGAGATTGTCCAGCGCCGTATGGCGCAGGCCGATTCCGAAATGTCGCACTACGCTGAATATGGCTATGTGATCGTCAACAGCGATATTCAGACCGCGTCTGATCAACTCTGGGCGATCCTTCAGGCAGAGCGCCTGAAGCGGACGCGCCAGACCGGCCTACGCGCGTTTGTCCAGTCGGTGGTCAGCCAATAATCGCCGGTTAGCGCCGTTTCATGCCGCCAAGAATACCGCGCATCAATTCGCGGACAAGCGTCCGTGTCCCGGTACGGATGGCCTGATTGAGAGCCTTTTCCTGCGTCGTCATGCGCGTTGATGATCGCCGCCGCGGCGTGGATGCAGGTCGGGATTGCCGTTCGCGCTCACTCGCTCGCGCGGCGGCTTCGCGTTCGGCGATCTGCTCCTCACGGGCTCTCTTGGCCTCCGCTTCTTCGTCGGCCTGAGCGGCCTTGGCCGCCTTGTCCGCACGGTCGAGAAGAATTTCGTAAGCTGACACGCGGTCGACGGTCGTGTCGTATTTCTCGCCCATCAGACTTTCAGCCATCAGAAACTGACGCTCTTCTGGCGTCAGGGGGCCCATACGGGATGCTGGCGGACGGATCATCGTCTGCTGCACAAAATCCGGCACGCCTTTTTTCAGCAGTGTGCTGACCAAAGCTTCACCCACCCCAAGCTGAGTGACCACCTCCGCAGCGTTGAAGCCTGGGTTGGCGCGAAACGTGTCCGCAGCGGTCTTCACGACACGCTGTTCCTTAGGTGTATAGGCGCGCAGGGCGTGCAGGACGCGATTGCCCAGCTGACTGGATACACTGTCCGGAATATCCATCGGATTCTGACTGGCAAAATAGATGCCGACGCCTTTCGACCTGATCAGCCGAACGACCTGCTCGATTCGCTCAAGCAGCGCTGACGGTGCGTCGTCAAAGAGGAGGTGAGCCTCGTCAAAGAAGAATACCAGCACCGGCTTTTCCGGATCACCAATCTCGGGCAGTTCTTCAAACAGTTCTGACAGCAGCCACAGGAGGAAGGTGGCGTAGAGCTTTGGCGTCATCATCAGGCGGTCCGCCGCCAGTATGTTGATGATGCCACGCCCATCATCGGCGCACTTCAGAAAATCCTGCAGGTCGAGTTTCGGCTCGCCAAAAAACTGCTCCGCCCCCTGATCTTCAAGCTGCAGAAGCTTGCGCTGGATGGCTGCGATAGAGGCAGGCGCGACATTGCCGTAGGTCAATGACAGTTCCTTGCGCCGCCCACCAATATCAACGAGCAGGGCGCGGAGGTCCTTCAGGTCCAGAAGCGGCAGGCCTTCCTCGTCCGCGACCCGAAAGGCGAGGGTCAGAACGCCCTCCTGAGTGTCATTAAGATCGAGGAGCCGGCCGAGAAGAAGCGGCCCCATCTCAGTGACGGTGGCGCGAATGGGATGACCTTTCTCGCCGTGGAGGTCCCAGAACGTGACGGGCATGGCTTCGCCGCTGTAACCGTCTAGGCCAATTTTCTCGGCCCGCTCTGTCAGAAAACTCTTGTCTGCCCCCCGGGTGGCAAGCCCCGCCAGATCACCTTTCACATCAGCGACGAAGCACGGCACACCCTCCCGGGAGAACGCTTCGGCCATGATCTGCAGGGTGACCGTTTTTCCCGTCCCCGTGGCCCCGGCGATGAGACCGTGGCGGTTGGCGTATTTGAGGGCCAGCGTCACCGGTCGGTCACTTGCGCCCAGAAAAATGCTCAGATCTTCATCAGCCATCGATGGACTTCTCCAATGCGTCTCCGTGAGACGTTGAACGAGCCGTTGTCACAGGAGGCGTCGGCTAATCGCAATGATCTTTTAACAAAGATTCGTAAAACATGACGAACCGGCACGCAAAAAGGATGCCCCGTAGATATGGCAAAGACGTCGCTTATCGATCTTGATCATCTGGACCGCTATGTGGCGGGCGACCGTTCGCTTCGCGACGAAATTCTTTCCATTTTTGAAGAGCAGGCCGAGATGTGGACGCGAATGCTTGATCCGCGTGCCGAAGATAGCGCCTGGAAGGATGCTGCGCACGCCTTGAAGGGCGCCTCGCGCGGCGTTGGCGCGTGGCAGATTGGCGATATTTGCGAGCATGCGGAAACGCTCGTCGGCTCGACCGCCGACTCGGCGATGCGTGTCGACGCGGTAGACGAACTGCGCAATGTGGTCCGCAATACGGTGGCAGAGGTTCGTCGCCTGCGCGAACTCTAAAGCTCAACCAGCTCTGCTGATCTGAGGGCAGCAAGGTTTGCGCTGCCCGTGCAGAAACACGCAATCTTCAACGTTTCTATCACCGTTTCGAAGTGCTCGATCACCGCCTCAGTGCTCGTGATCGCGGCCTCCAGCGTGCCTGCTGCCTGTCCGACGATATCGGCCCCCAAGCGGATGGCCTTCGCGGCATCGACACCATTCCTGATCCCGCCCGAGGCAATGATCGTGGCATGCGACGCGGCCTTGCGAGCCGCCTGAACCGCAATCGCCGTCGGTACGCCCCATTCGGTAAAGGCACTGGCGATCTTGCGCATGCGCTCGTCGGGATGTCTGGCCCCCTCAACCCGGGCCCAATTGGTCCCCCCGGCACCGGCCACGTCGATGACCACGACGCCGATATCCGTCAGTTCCCGGACCACTGGCGCTGACAGGCCAAATCCCACTTCTTTCACTGCAACTGGCACATCCGACGCCACGAGGCGAGCGATACCTTCAAGAACACCGCGCCACGCCGTATCGCCGCCTTTCTGCACCGCCTCCTGCAGAGGGTTGAGATGGACGAACAAGCCATCGGCATCGATCATATCGATCGCGGCACGCGCGCGGTCGACGCCGTCCCGGTCAAGCAGTTGAGCTGCGCCGATATTGCCGATCAGCGGCACGTCGGGCGCCATCCGCCGCAATTCACCGGACAGGCCTCCGGCGCCCTGCTGTTCAAGGGCAATCCTCTGAGACCCGATGGCAAGCGCGATGCCCAGCGCATTCGCAGCCTCGGCAAGGTGCCTATTGATGGCTTCGGCCCGGTCAACGCCGCCTGTCATTGAACTGATCAGGAAGGGTGCCCGCAATTGCCGGCCGAAAAGCCTGGCTGAGAGATCCACGGCGGACAGGTCCAGCTCGGGCAGGGCGTTATGGGCAAGTTGTACGCGTTCGAACCCGGTGGACAGCCGGCCGAAGCCAACATCCCCGTTCAGGACGATATCGATATGGTCGGCCTTGCGACGTGCAATATCCGAGGATGTCTTTTCAGTCATGCGCCTGATCTAGCGCGGTCAAGCCCGGTCGTCATGACCCCAATTGGGTAGTTTCGTCGCAGGCGCGCGCGCTTTGCCTTTTGCAGGGTGTAGGCCTATTCTCACGCCAGAGAAAAAGGCGCGCGAAGCGGCGCTGCGAAAGGACCGGGATGAGCCATACGATCGCATCTGCGCCGCCGACAGCGCCAGGAGAGCGACCGGGATTTGGCGATGAGATGGGTGCACTGCGCCAGCTCGTCGACGCGCGCCTCGACCAACTGGTCCCCATGGCAGGACGCCCGAGCCTGGCCGCGCGACACAGCCTCCTTGCGCCTGGCAAGCGCCTGCGGGCGATCCTGACGCTGCTGGCGGCGCGCCAGTGCGGCGGTAGCGATGAGGCCGCGCTCGACACAGCCTGTGCCGTGGAGATGGTCCATACGGCGAGCCTCGTCTTTGACGACCTGCCTGCGATGGATGATGCGCGCCTGCGCCGCGGGGTTGAGACCGCCCACGTTCAGTTCGGCGAAGATGTGGCGATCCTTGCGGGCATCGGCCTGTTGAACGGGGCCTTTGGCGCGGTTGCCAAGGACAAGTCGCTGTCCAGTGCGCAGATCCAGATGATCGTCGGTATCCTGAGTGACTGCATCGGCTGGACAGGTCTGGTGCATGGCCAGGCCCTCGATCTCGAGGCTTGTGACGGCGAGGCCGCGGTGGATGATATCCATTACGGCAAGACCGGCACTCTGTTCATTGCCGCAGCGCTTGCGGGAGCGGCAACGGCGACGCTGGACGACCAGACCTGCACGATGTTCACCTCCTACGGCACGGCGCTGGGTCATGCGTATCAGGCCTATGACGATGTGCTGGATCTGATCGCCGATGACGGTGTGGCCGGGAAAACGACAGGACGTGACAGCGATAAGCTGACAGCCCTGTCCACAGCGAGAGGTCGTGACGAGCAGATCGAAGCCGGTCTGACCCGGGCAGAACATCACCTGAAGCTTGCCCGCGCTGCGACCATGACGGGCACCGATGAAACGCCGCTATCCCTGCTGGCCAGCCATATCGGCCGCTATTTCCGGAAGACATTCGCGACTGTCAGCTGACAGCCCGCTCATCCTTGCTTTCGCCGAACGGAAACCGAATCACGGTGGCCGTGTTGCGCGTCTGCGATGGACAAAGCTCCGCCAGCGGACAGTCGCCACAGGCGGGTTTGCCCGCATGACAGACTGAGCGTGCTAATCGGCGCAGCCCGTCACTCAGCTTGGAAAACTGGTCCGAGCCCCACGCCGCGGGTGCCCGCTCCGACACATGACGCGGTACCGCAGACAATGGTGCCCCCATGCTGCAAAGCTCCAGCCGCCGAATGACGCGCGCATTGTCTGCATCTATCGTCACAAGAGGACGCGCGAGACTGGAGAATGCCAGGACCGCCGCGGCTACGCCGGAGGACACACCTGGCAGGCGCTCGAGCCAGCGCTGTCCGGCGTCGGTGGACAGTTTGGCCAGAAAGCTGATGTCGATCGCGCCTTTCTCCTCCGCGATCTGACGAAGGATCGCAGGCACCGCTGCGGCCTTCTTCGTCGCGCGGGGCAGGCCGATAAAAAATGGCGCCAAATCTTCAGCAGACACGTTGGACAGCGCAACCCAATGAGGCCAGCGCGCTCGCACCCGATTGAAGACGGCCAGCCCGACGGGCGGCGCGGCGCCTTCACCGATCACACCGAAGATCAGCTGTGCCAGCGGATCGGACAGGGTCTGCCTGGCCGAAGGGTAGGTCGCCGACAGACGACCCAATATCTCAGGCAGTCGGTTATCGGTCGCGAAGGTAAGCGAGGTCTGCATGTGGAAAACATAGTGAACAAACACAGAACATGCAAGAGGTGATTCGCGTCAGGGCAGTATTGATATCACGCGGCACTTGTCCGCCTGAATGGAATGTCCACTGTCCCGAATGTTGCCGCCCGCCACAGCCATTCGAGAGGCCCGTAGCGATAGTGCCGATACCAGAGGCTTGCCGCGATCATCTGCATACCGAAGGTGATAACACCAAATGTCAGCGCCTGTCCCTGATTCCAGTCGTCCCATAGCCCCAGACCATAACCATAGAATACGGGGACAAACAGCAGGCTCTGGCCGACATAGAGAGTGAGGGTCATGCGTCCCACAGGGGCGAGTGTCTGCATCACACGCGGCACAAGACGCCAAACTTCAACAAACAAGATGACCTGTGCGCCGGTGAAGGCCAGCTTGTGATAGCTGCCCCATATCTGGCCAAACCATTGGCGGGCGAAGCCATCGGGGCCCGCTGGTACCATCTGGGTGACACTGCCCGTCAGGGCTTCGAGCCCAAAGCCAAGGAGCAGGAACAGCCCCAGCAAGATCCGCCGCGACGTGACGTGCCGGTCGAGCTGCGCAAAGAAGCCGATGCGGCCAAGAACGAGCCCGAGGATGAAAAGGCCTACGATCTGCATCATCCGCCCGGACGTCCAGTAAAAGCTCATGCGCTGATGCACGCCATCCCACAGATTGACCGCGAGGATATCGCCGAAAGAGCTATTGGCAAAGGTGTTCAATGACTGATCGAGCAGGAAATAGGGTGGTTGCAATGCCCAATCTGCGCCATTCAGTGCACTGATCGTGCGAATAATCAGCTCTGGCTGCAGGAACAGGAACCCTGCGAGGGCCAGCAGGATCCAGTTATTTCGTATACGGTGAATGAAAATCAGGAGAAGCCCAAGAGGCGCCAGAACAGTCAGAATATCGCCCCGATAGATCAGTCCGTGAAGCACACCGATAACCATGAGAAGGGTGAGACGCCAGACGAAGCGCCCTGAAAAATCCGTTCCCCGCCGCGCCGCTCTATCCATGATGATGTGAAAGGACAGACCAAAGCAGAGGGCGAAAATGGCGAACGCCTTTCCCCCGAAAAGGCCAAAGACGAGACTGTTCACGACGCTCGGGTAGGGGTTCAGCCAGTAGAGCTCAAAATATTCAACACAGTGAACGAGGAACAGGCCCATGAGCGCGTAGCCGCGCAACGCGTCGACGATGACAAGGCGTTCAAAAAATGGCGGTGCTTTTGGTGTTGTCATTGTTGTCCTCCCCTGTCCAAT
The DNA here is from genome assembly GCF_032930845.1 of Parvularcula sp. LCG005. GTDB lineage: Bacteria > Pseudomonadota > Alphaproteobacteria > Caulobacterales > Parvularculaceae > Parvularcula. Next base: position 1,508,119 of record NZ_CP136758.1, read on the forward strand.
CGGGAACTATAGGGCGGACACACGTTGACCAGCAAGATGGCCGGCAGGGTGGCTTATGCGGCCACCCACCCCGCTAGATCGACCAGTGCCCGGCGCGACATCGCCTTCTTCCGCGCACGCCCCTTTTCCTTGCCCTTGATGCGGTTGCCCTCATCATCGATGCGCGGGGTCTCCATCTCAGGGAAAAGACCAAAGTTCACGTTCATCGGCTGGAAGGAGCCTTTGCCGCCGTCCACATGACCTTCGGTGATGTGATAGTGAAGCGCCCCCAACGCCGTGGTGCGCGGCGGCGGCGATATGATTGCGCCGCGCGCCTCTGCCGCCGCAAACCGACCGGTCAGAAGGCCGATGGCCGCGCTTTCAAGGTATCCCTCAACCCCGGTGATCTGTCCGGCAAAACGCAAAGAAGGCCGCGCCTTTACCGACAGGGTCTGATCAAGGATCTTGGGGCTGTTGATGAAGGTGTTGCGGTGGATGCCGCCGAGCCGCGCGAACTGCGCCTTCTCCAAGCCGGGTATGAGACGAAAAACCTCCGCCTGCGCTCCATATTTCAGCTTGGTTTGGAAACCGACCATATTATACAGCGTACCCAGCGCATTATCCTGGCGCAGCTGCAGCACGGCATAGGGCCGCCGCCCGGTGCGCGGATCGGTCAGGCCCACGGGCTTCATCGGACCAAAGCGCAAGGTGTCGCGACCGCGTTCGGCCATGACTTCGACGGGCAGGCAGCCCTCGAAATAGGGGGTGTTCTTTTCCCATTCCTTGAACTCGGTTTTCTCACCGGCGATGATCGCGTCGAGGAAGGTATTGTACTCTTCCTCCGAGAACGGAAGATTGATATAATCCTTGCCTGTGCCGCCAGGGCCCGGCTTGTCATACCGCGACTGGAACCAGGCAATGTCGAAATTGATCGATTCCTTGTGGATGATCGGCGCAATGGCATCGAAGAACGCCAGCTCATCATTCCCCGCAACGGCCTTGATGGCATCCGCCAGCGCCCCCGAGGTCAGGGGCCCCGTCGCAATAATGGCGTTCGTGCCGGGCGCGGGCAGTTCCGTGACTTCCGACCGGTGAATGGTAATGTTGGGATGCGCCTCGATCGCAGCTGTCACTGCACTGGCGAAACCGTCGCGATCCACGGCCAGCGCGCCACCCGCGGGCACCTGGTTGGCATCGGCGCAGCGCAGGATGAGCGAGTTGCAGCGGCGCATCTCCTCGTGCAGCAGACCAACCGCGTTATACTCCGCGTCATCCGAGCGGAAGGAGTTGGAGCACACAAGCTCCGCAAAATTGTCCGTCTCATGGGCTTCGGTCTTGCGGACCGGGCGCATTTCGAAAAGGTCAACGCTCGCCCCGGCCTCTGCAGCCTGAAAGGCGGCTTCGGAGCCTGCAAGACCCCCGCCAATGATTGTAATATCTGCCATAGCGGCGGGCTTTAGCGGTCACGCGCCTGCGGCGAAAGGGGGGCTGGTCGGGCGCTCAAAATCAGATAATCATCGAAATGACAAAAGCGAGGCGCCATGCAGGAAACAGACGTTTACGACCCGGCCTTCGTGAAAAGCGTCTTCGATCGCTGTTCGGAAAAATACATAGCCTTCAGCTACGTGGCATCACTGGGTTTTACTGAGCGCTGGCGCAGGCAGTGCGTGGCCAAGCTCGACAAGACGACATCGCCATCACCGATTGCCTATGATCTAATGGCAGGAACGGGGGAGGTATGGCCCCACCTTCTAAAAAAATATCCGGATTTAGGCAGCATCACGGCCATTGACCTGTCATCGGGCATGCACAGACGCGCCATCGAACGACTGCACACCCACAGGGCCCACCGGATTGATTTTATCGAAGATGATGTTTTGGCCAGCGATCTGCCAGATTCAGGCGCTGATTTTGTCGTTTCAACCTTTGGGCTCAAAACGTTCAATAGAGAGCAACATGCAAAACTGGCCAAGCTGCTTGCCCGTGTCCTGAAATCAGGCGGCAGTTTCAGCCTGATAGAAGCGTCGGACCCAAAGGGCTGGTTTCTTCGGCCCCTCTACAATTTTCATCTGCACACGGTCCTGCCGCTCATCGAACGGTTCTTCCTGAAAGGCGCACAAGATTTTGCCATGATAGGGACGTACACGGCCAATTTTGGCAACGCTGCGGCCTTTGCTGATATGCTGAGAGCCGAGGGACTGGAAGTCCGCTTTCAGAAACACTTCTTTGGCTGTGCGACCAGCGTCAGCGGTCACAAGCCTGACCCTGTTCATTCGATATTACGTCGCAACGGTCACCCCGTCGAAAGGCGCGCGGCGTCTGGCCGGTGTCTTCCTTGAACGCGCGGTTGAACGGGCCGATGGAGCCAAAGCCGCAGCTCATGGCGATGTCCAGGATGGAGGTGTTCCGATGCGCCGGATCGACCAGCAGGCGTTTGGCCATGTCGACCCGGTAGCTGTTGAGACAGCGATTGAAGTTGGCAAAGCCTAGACCGGTCGTAATCGCCTGCGTCACCTTATAGTCTGGCTCACCCAAAATCTGGGCCAGATCGCCGATTTTCAGATTAGGGGTCGTAAAGACATCCTCGGCGGACAGGGTGCGCCCGACCTTCAGCGCCAGACGATCGAGACCAGCGCCGGCCACGGGCTCAGATTTGCGCGCCTTGCGCTGCGCCGTCACCGGGTGGCGTTGGCGGTACCGCACGGCCGCGATGCCCCCCGCCAGGGCGGCCATCGCCATCAGCACGCGAACCGTTTCCGCTTCGCGCGCGAAGAACGAGCCTGCCGGCGCATTGTCCACGATGATTACGGCGAAAAGCAGAAGGCACAGATAGCCGATGATGAAGGTCACCCGGAAACGCCCCTCGGCGCGCGACATGGCAAGACCAATCCCCCTCCAGGCCTCAAACAATGACATGAGAAGAACAGTTGAGCTCATCATCCCCGTGACCTGACGGAACGCGCCGCTCCACGCCCAGCCATCAGGAAGGAACTGACCGCCAAACCCGCTAAGGCTCAACAGTGCCACCAGAGCGAACGGCCATCGTTCGCCCGCCCGCGCCGGGTCAAACAGGGACCGCGACAGGAGCCACGACCAGCCACATCCCGCTACACAAAGAAAGCCAAACACAGGCAGCAGCGGCCCCAATCTGTCGCCGTACACCGCGCTGAAGATAAAACTGCCGATCGCAACCGCGAAGAACGCCGCCACGACATTGAGCTGGCAAAGCGGTTTCCGGCGCAACTGATCTACGACGAACCAGAGGGCGAGGGTGACCGTCGCCGTCGAGGTCAGCACAAAGAGGTTCATTGCCCCGAATGTCATGATGTTCGCCTTCCGCCCCAGGGGTCAGACTATGCAAATCTCCGGAAATTTTCAACGAAACTGACCGAATTGGCAAATCGGCGAGAGTTGGCGGGCCGTCCGTTCCTACGCAGGACCAGCCTGCCGCCTTGAAGGCAGGTCTGATTCATCTGCAAGGACTGACCGCCATGACCGAACGCCACCCACAAACCCGACGCGCCGATCTGTTTCTGAAAGGCACCGGCATTTTCTGGTATATCGTCGCGGCGATAGGGCAGGCAATCTTCATCTACTACATCTTCGCCTTTTACGGTGAAGCGACCGTCCAGAATGATCTTGGCTCGCTTAACGAGAAGGACGTCATCACCGGCATCGTCGATGGGGATGAGACCGGGAATTTCCTGTTCATCACCCACGCGCTGGGTGCGGCGGTCATCACCCTTGGCGGCCTTTTGCAGCTCATCCCCGCCATCAGGCGGTATGCTCCCGCTTTTCACCGGTGGAACGGGCGGATCTTCATGCTCATGGCCTACATGATGGCCCTTGGCGGCCTGATGATGGTGTGGGTCAGGGGGAGCTACACCTCCATGGCCGGTGCGGTCGGCATCACGGGCAATGCGCTGTGCATCATCCTCTTTGCTACGATCGCCCTTCGCCTCGCCATGCGGCGCCGCATCAATGAGCATCGCAAATGGGCAATGCGACTGTTTCTGGCGGCCAATGGCGTGTGGTTTATTCGCGTCTTTGTGATGGCGTGGATCATCATCAACCAGAGCCCCCGCTGGCTCGGTGACGGGCTGGAGGGGCCAGCCGGTGTCGCGATATCCTTCGCCGCCTTTTTTCTGCCTGTTGCCGTGCTGCAGCTTTACTTTGCGGCGCAGGACAGCAGGAGCGCCGCGCCCAAATACATCATGGGCGGCGGCCTCATCCTTGGCACGCTAATCATGGCAATGGGCATTTTCGGTGCCACCCTGTTCATGTGGGGCCCGCATTTCTGACGGCTCAGTCCGCCGCCATCCAGCGCAGGACATCGGGCAGGATGGCCCCGCCATGCTGATCCGAATGTCCGCCTTCGCCCCACACGTGGTCGATGACGTAACGGGGGCCGTCATCGCCCCGCTCATCGGCCGCGCGATTGGCGTAGTTGAGCGCGGCCAGCATCTGCTGATTGGCGAGGAACCAGTTGCCATGCTCATTGTCGATATCGTTGGAGCCGTCCTGCAGGAAAATCTTCAGGGGGCGGATCGGCAGTTTGCGGATCATGGCGGGGTAGGCATCGCCGCCACGCTCCAGCGGCACGTCCAGCTCGGGCCGATAGGCAATGGACGTGTAGCTGCCGATAAAGCTGATGACCTTGCCAAACTGGTTCGGACGGTGCCAGCCCACGGTGAAGGCCGCAATCGCCCCGCTGCTGGTGCCGCCGATGATGCGATCAGCGGGGTCATCGGAAAAGCTGTAATCCTCCGCCACAACGGGCAACAGCTCATCAATCAGCATTGTCGCGTAGTCGTCGTCCAGCTGGTCATATTCCTGCCAGCGATGGTCTGGATTGCTCATGCCCAGATCATCCGGATAATGCTCGCTCAGATGGCCGGGCGTGATGAAAACGCCGAGCGTCGGGGGGATGTCACCCTTGGCAATGAGATTGTCGAGGACGGTCGGGATGCGCAGCGAGCCATTAAGATTCGTCGCACGCTGGCCATCCTGAAACACGAGAAGATCAGGCGGTGACACCGCGTCATATCCCTGAGGCACATAGATCCAGTACTGCCGGACAGTGCCGTCAAACACCTCGCTATGGAATTCGAAGGGGCCCTTCAGGTCACCTTTCGCGACGTTATCCTGTACAAGCGAATCCGGGGTGAAAGGGTATTCGGGAGGTTCTGCCGCCACGCCAGGCCCCGGCGCTACCAGCAAGACAGCGCCCAGAACCATTGATGCCAAGTGTTTCATGATTTCCCCCGCGCGAAGCGTTTCCTTTTGACCACAGTGTGGCACGGTCATGTCCGGATCGCCAGCAGGACGGGAGGCGCTGATATGGACAGACGCTGCGCCACACCGTAGCGTTCACGCACGTTGAGTTGTTGTGGGGCAGGGCGAGATGGGAAAACCGCGGATTTCCGCCTTTGGCGTGATCTATGAATCGCTGGGATTCGCGGTGTCAAAATTTGCCACGGTCCTGCGCGTGGCGTGGCTTCCCCTTGTTCTTCTTCTGGTCCTTGAGGCAGTTGGCGCCAAGCTGGGAATGCGATCCCCCTATGCAGGCATTGCGACCAGCCTCCGGCTCGACCCGGGTTACACCTTCAAATTCGTTCAGGCGCTATTGATCCTGAATCCCGTTTATATCGGCCTGATGGGTGTCGCCGTGATCCTGCAGGCGAGCTACGCGGTGCCGTTGATCCGCTACGCCAGCCACAACATCGTGCCCCATCACCGCACGGTGCATCTGTCCTTCGGCCCGCGGCACCTGAAATATGTCCTGGCCTGTGCGGTCAGTTTTGCAGGTGTGATCTTCGGCGCGCGGTTTCTCGCTCATTTCGGCATGCAGGCGATGGACGGTACCGTGGGCAATATGCTCCAAGCCGAGCATGCCGTCTTTGCAGAGGGTAGCCTGCATTCGATCGAGACCGTACCGACCTATGACAGCGTGAATGCCGTTCTTTTACAGATTGATGCCTACCTCATGCGCATCGGGATCAACGTGGACACGCTGGATACCGTGGTCTTGTTGCCAGTGCTGATCTTGGCGCTTTACGCGATTATCCGCCTCTTCCCGCTGCCGTTTCTGGCGGCGGGGCGGGAGCCGGGGGACTCGTATGACAGTGTGCGCGGCGCCCTGCGCCTGACGGCTGGCTGGAATATCTTCCCCATGGTGCTGGTGCTCATTCTTTTCGTCCTGATCCATGTGGCGTTTCTGGCGCTGCTCTGGCTGGCGTTTCAGATCTTCAGCGCCCTGTCGATCGGCACTGAAACCCTGATCTTCAGCTTTGATGCCATGCTGCCCGACTGGTCCATGGGCCCGGTCCTGCGGGGCCTGATGTCCGTCATCATGGGGATGCTGGTGATTGGCGCGGCCGGGTTCACCGCTGCTCTGAATGCCGGGCTCGGCGGTGCACTGGTACATCGCGCCTTACGCGGCTGATGACTTCCGGCTCATTTTCTTTGCCGTCTTCTTGGTGGCTTTTTCGCCGTCGCCTTTTTGGCCGCGGTCTTTTTCGTCGCAGCTTTGCGCGCCGGCTGACGCGGCTTTGCTGACCGCTCCAGCATAGGCTTGAGGAAGCGACCAGTATGGCTGCGCATTTCGTCTGCGACGTCTTCCGGCGTGCCCGCCGCCACGATCTCACCGCCGCCGTCACCGCCCTCAGGACCGATATCGATGAGCCAGTCCGCCTGCTTGATGACATCGAGATTGTGTTCGATGATGACGACCGTGTTGCCGGTGTCGACGAGTTCCTGAATCACTTCCATCAGCTTACGGACATCTTCGAAATGCAGGCCCGTGGTTGGTTCATCAAGAATATAAAGCGTGCGGCCCGTGGCCACCTTGCTCAACTCCTTGGCCAGCTTGACCCGTTGCGCCTCACCACCAGACAGGGTCGTCGCCTGCTGTCCGATCTTCACATAGCCGAGGCCCACGCGATTGAGCGTGGCCAGCTTGTTGCGGATGGACGGCACGGCGGAGAAAAATTTCGCGCCTTCCTCAACGGTCATGTCGAGCACATCGGCAATCGACTTGCCCTTGAACTGCACCTCGAGCGTTTCGCGGTTATAGCGCTTGCCCTTGCAGGTATCGCACGTGACGTACACGTCGGGCAGGAAGTGCATCTCGATCTTGATGACGCCGTCACCCTGGCAGGCCTCGCACCGACCACCCTTCACATTGAAGGAGAAACGGCCCGGCTTGTAGCCCCGGGCTTTCGATTCAGGCAGCTCTGAAAACCAGTCACGGATCGGCCCGAACGCGCCGGTATAGGTGGCCGGATTGGATCGCGGTGTACGGCCGATTGGCGACTGATCGATATCGATAACCTTGTCGAGCTGCTCGAGACCGTCAATGCGGTCATGCATCCCCGGCACGGTCTTCGCCTTCATCAGCTTGCGCGCAGCTGATTTGTACAGGGTCTCAATCGTCAGGGTGGATTTCCCGCCGCCCGAGACGCCGGTGACACAGGTCAGAAGTCCGATCGGAAACTCAGCCGTCACGTTCTGCAGATTGTTTGAGCTCGCGCCGATCACCGTGATGACCCGCTTCGGGTCGAACACCCGACGTTCGGCCGGGACGGGTACTTCCATCCGGCCGGACAGATAGGCACCGGTAATGGAATTTTCGTTCGCCTCGATTTCGGCGGGCGTGCCGGCAGCCACGACATTTCCGCCATGCACCCCTGCGCCGGGTCCGATGTCGAGCACGTAGTCGGCGGTCCGGATCGCGTCTTCGTCATGCTCAACCACGATCACCGTATTGCCCAGACCCTTCAGTCGACGGAGGGTATCGAGCAGTCGGTCATTGTCACGCTGGTGCAGGCCAATCGACGGCTCATCCAGCACATAAAGAACGCCGGTCAGCCCCGAACCAATCTGGGAGGCCAGTCTGATCCGCTGACTCTCCCCGCCGGACAGAGTGCCGGACGCGCGGGCCAGGCCAAGATAGTCGAGGCCAACAGAATTGAGGAAGTGCAGCCGGTCCCGAATTTCCTTCAGGATGCGTACGGCAATACTTTTCTGCTTGGGCGTAAAACTCTTGTCGATATCCGCAAACCACGCGTCGGCATCCCGGATGGATTTGGATGTGACCTCTGAAATGTTCCGCTCACCGACCTTCACGGCCAGGGCTTCGGGCCGCAGGCGCTGGCCATCGCAGGCGTCGCAGGGAGAGACCGACTGGTACTTCTCCATATCCTCGCGCACCCATGAGGAATCCGTTTCCCGCCAACGCCGTTCGAGATTGGGCAGAACACCTTCGAATGTCTTCGTCGTATCATAACGGCGAATGCCATCATCGTACACGAACTGGACCTTCTCCCCCTTGGTCCCAAGCAGGATCTTGTTCTTCTGCGCAGCGGTCAGGTCTTTCCATTTGTCCTCAACGGAGAAGCCGTATTTCTTGCCCAATGCTGCAAGCGTCTGGGTGTAATAGGGGCTCTGGGTCTTGGACCACGCCGCAATGGCGCCATTACGCAAGGACAGGTGCGGATCCGGCACGACCAGTGCGGGATCAAATTCCATCTTCGTGCCGAGGCCATCGCAGACCGGGCAGGCCCCTTGGGGCGAGTTGAAGGAGAATAGCCGCGGCTCGATCTCGTCGATGGTGAAGCCAGATACGGGGCAGGCGAATTTGGCGGAGAAGGTGATCTTGTGATCTTCCTTGCCCTTGTCCGCACTCTCCGCCACCGCAATGCCGTCAGCCAGGTCCAGCGCCGTCTCGAAGCTTTCAGCCAGACGCTGCTCGATCCCTTCCTTTACGACGATCCGGTCGACGACCACGTCGATGTCGTGCTTCAGCTTTTTATCAAGGGCAGGGACGTCCGCTATATCGTGAAAGGTTCCATCCACGCGCACGCGCTGGAAGCCTTTCTTCAGCAGCTCGGCGAATTCCTTGCGATATTCACCCTTCCGCCCCCGGATCATCGGGGCGAGCAGATAAAACCGCGCGCCCTCGGGCTCTGTCATCAGCCGGTCGACCATCTCGGAAACCGTCTGGGACGTGATGGGCAGGCCGGTCGTCGGTGAGTAGGGGACCCCGACTCGCGCCCAGAGGAGGCGCATATAGTCGTAAATCTCCGTCACCGTGGCGACGGTGGAACGCGGGTTCTTGGACGTGGTCTTCTGTTCGATCGCGATTGCCGGTGACAGTCCATCGATCTGGTCCACATCGGGCTTCTGCATCAGCTCGAGGAACTGGCGCGCATAGGCCGACAGGCTTTCCACATAGCGCCGCTGCCCCTCCGCATAGATCGTATCAAAGGCGAGGGAGGACTTGCCCGAGCCCGACAGGCCGGTGACCACCACCAGCGAATCGCGCGGCAGCTCAACCGAGATGTTCTTGAGATTATGTTCGCGGGCGCCAACGACGCTGATGGATTTCAAGGACAAGGGCTGTCTCCGAGGGCACTGGGAAGGTCAGGACATAGGCCCTTAACCACATGTGTCGCCCAGAACAAGTGACGAACATCCAGTGGTGTGGTACAAGGTCGCAAATAGTCGGAGGGAAACGATGTACGGACAGATTGGAAAATTCACCGCCGCTCCAGGCAGACGCGATGACCTGATCGCTGTCCTGTTGAACGGCACAAAGGACATGCCCGGCTGCCTCAGCTACGTCATCGCAAAGGATGCGCAGAACGGGGATGTCATCTGGATCACCGAAACCTGGGATACCAAAGAAAGCCACGCCGCGTCGCTGCAGCTGCCTGCTGTTCAGCACGCCATCGCGCAGGCCAAACCGATGATCGCCGGGATGGAGCGGACGGCCCAGACCGAGCCGCTCGCCAGTTTTTATCATCAGAACGCGTAGCGGACTGACAGTCTCAGATTACGACCGGGCTGTGGTGCGATGTCCTTGAGGAACGAAGTGTGCAGCCGAACCTCTTCGTCGGTCGCGTTCATCAGCGCCGCGCTGAGGGTCAGGCCGTCGGGCAGGGCACTGGGCGACCAGTCAGCAAACACATTGACGACCGAATATCCATCGGTCGGCAGTTCCAGCTCGGTCACGTCAGACCGGTCAGCAGCATGCTCGAGCTCGGCCCGCAACTGCCATTGCTCCGCTTCCGCATTCAGGCCGAGAGTTGCTGAGAATGGCGGTATACGCGGCAGAATATCATCGCCCGCGCCCTCCAGATCGGCATCAACGATATCCGCGACCAGATCCGTGCTCAACTCGAACGCGCCCCACTCACCGAAATGCAGATGGCCCTCAAACTCGGCCCCTTGGAAGACGGCATCGGCGGCCGTGAACTGATAGACAGGCAGGCCATCTTCTTCGCCACCTGTGTAAGCCTCGTAGATGTAGCCGTCATATTCCGTGTAGAACAGGTTCACGGTCGCGTGGCTGACATTGTTGCCAAGCCGGAAAATAGCCTCAACGCCCCGGGAAATTTCTTCATCCAGCGTCGGGTCCCCCAGCTCGAACTGACTGGTCGCCAGATGTGGCCCGCCGGAGTAAAGCTCCTCGGTGGTCGGCGCGCGCTCGGTGCGGAAGAGTGTGCCGCCGACTGAAAGCAGGTCGCTGGCCTGCCAGATGGCACCAACCGAACCGCTGATCCCGTCAAACCCGCGATTTTGGGCGAGGCCTTTGGCGTCGTGGTCTGTGCGTTCAAACCGGGCAGCGGCCTCCAGACTGACATCGCCGATCGCATATTCCTGGAAGCTGTAGACGCCCCATTGGTCCGATGTGGTCGGGGGCACGAAGGCCTCATCACCAATCGCCGCAAAATCCCGGTGTTGAACCTGGTAGCCGGACGCCCCGCGCCAGCCGCCGCGTTGACGCTGGATCAGTTCCAGACGTGCTTCGTAGCCTTCATTGGTGAAGACGGTGCCGGGCTCACCGGGAGCCTCGAACTCCGTGTGGGTATAGTCTGCATAGCCCGCAAAGAGCTTGATGGCCTCGAACGGGCCATCAAGATCAAGTCGGCCATTCAGGTCGTAGCGGGTCTGATCCAGCTCGATAAAGACACCATCGCCTTCTTCGCTGTGCTCATCGCCATGTTCATGTTCATGGCCGGGCACGCCATAGGTCGTGTTCGACTGCTTCACGCCAAATGCGAGGAAGCCCCGATCTCCGATGAAAGACAGCGATCCGGCATAGGCATCAGCATCGGCGAATGAGTTCTCGACCGTCCCGCGCTCGGCCTCATCAATATCTTCGCCTTCGGCCATCAACTGCCGTACTGATTCCGCGGTGCCCGGAATGTCGTAGTCTTCGGCTTCGCGCCAATTGCCGTCGAGATGGCCAACGACGGTTACCCCACCAAGCTCAGCTATCGTACCGGTGACGGCTCCCGCCGCCTCGCGGCCCTCATTCACCGTACTCAGGCCGAGGCGAACCGCGCCTTCCAGTCCATCTTCAGGCACGCGCGACGGCAGGCGGCCGTCGATAACGTTGACGACACCGCCCGCACCCGAACTGCCATAGCGCAAAAGCGCCGTGCCGCGGATGATTTCGATCCGCTCAGCCATGGCCGGGGTTACAGCGACCGCATGGTCGGGACTGGCGGAAGACGCGTCGATAGAGCCGATACCATTGTCGAGGATACGGATCCGGTCACCGCCCTGGCCCCGGATGATCGGACGAGAGGCGCCAGCACCAAATGACGTTGCTGAAATGCCGGGGACCTGTTGCAGCGTTTCGCCGAGCGTCCCGGACATCCGGCGGCCGAGCGCCTCGTCTTCGAGGACCGAGACGCCGACCACAGCGTCACTGGTAGACCGTTCAAGAGGCGAGCCCGTTACAACGATCGTGTCTTCATCGGATTGGGCAAGGGCAGGGGTGAGGAGGACTGCGACTGCACACGCAGCCGTCGACAGAACAAGTTTCTGTTTCATGGAAATACCTGAATTTCATAGAGAATGGGCGACAGACGACGCAATTCGCCTGTCGGATGTCACAAGAGAAATTCAGGCGTGGGGCGGCGCTCGTCCCGGCGGCAGGATCCGGACCGTCGGCACGATCAGGCTGCGCGCCAGGAATTCACTGATCTGTGCGAAGACGACAGGCTCGATCAGAACCGCATCGTCTGTTACCAGCCAGTCATCGTCCTGATGACTGCCCCAATGCGCCATGACGCAGGGCACGCCATCGTGATCGTGCGGGCCATCGCCATAGGACGTCGCATGCACCGCCGACACCATTTTCAGGCTCAGCGTCACAAAGACAGCGAGGGCGAGAAGAACGCGCATGATGATACCTTATCACGCAGCACGCAGTTGCGAAACGATTTTTGCAGCGGTCCGTTCTTGCACTTACACGAGAACAATCCTAGAACGTTGTGGAAAGAAACCGCAGCGCCGGCACTAGGCGCAGCGAGGGTCCGCGACTACGGTCCGGCAAATTAACGAATTCTGAAGAATAGGAGCCGGGTATGGCAGGTAGTGTGAACAAGGTCATTCTGATTGGCAATCTGGGCCAGGATCCTGAAGTGCGTGCATTCAGCAATGGCGGCCAAGTCTGCAACCTGTCCATCGCCACATCCGAAAGCTGGAAGGACAAGAGCACCGGTGAGCGCCGCGAGCGCACCGAGTGGCACCGTGTCTCGATCATGTCCGAACCGCTCGTCCGCGTGGCGCAGAACTATCTGAAAAAAGGCTCGAAAGTCTATATCGAGGGCCAGCTTGAGACTCGCAAATGGCAGGATAAGGATGGTCAGGACCGGTACACGACTGAGGTTGTGCTGCGCCCTTATCGCTCTGAGCTGACCATGCTCGACGGCCGCGGCGACAATGCCGGCGGCGGCTATGGCCAACAGATTTCGGGCGGCGCGTCATCCGGTGGCGGCAGTAATCCGGGTTATGAAGATCGCGGCTCGAAGTTCGAGCTGGATGACGAAATCCCGTTCTAAGGATCTGATCCTGTGGCGAAACCGCCGCCTCGGCTATTTGTTGGCGACGATCTGAGAGAGGGGATTCAGCTTCCTCTCTCCAAAGAGCATGCTCACTATCTTGGCACCGTCCTGCGCCTGGTCGAGGGGTCGGATATTCTCCTGTTCAATGGTCGCGACGGTGAGTGGCGGGCGTCGATAGGCCAGCTTGGTCGCAAGGGCGGAGAGGCGGCGCTGCTGAACCGGACGAGGACCCAGACAGATCTACCAGCGATTTCGCTCTGGTTTGCGCCCCTGAAAAAAGGTCCCACGGACCTTGTCGTTCAGAAGGCGACGGAACTGGGGGTCACCACAATCCAGCCTGTGATCACAGCGCGCACCAATTCTGATCGGTTCAAGACCGACCGCGCCCACACCATCGCGACAGAAGCCGCCGAGCAGTCCGAGCGGCTCGACCTCCCAGATATCCGAGACCCTTTGCCCTTGGCAAAAGCGCTGGCCGAACGGGATGGTGCGCATCTCATCTTCTGTGATGAGGCGGGTGATGATCCGGAAGAACGGTGGGGCGGGGCTGGTGGACGCGGGCAAGCTGCACTGCTGGCCCTGCAAGCCGCTCCGCCAGGACCTGCGATCATCCTCATTGGCCCTGAAGGCGGGTTCACGCCCGAAGAACGCGCGCTTGTTCGCCAGTCAGAGAACAGCACCGCCATCTCTCTCGGCGCGCTCATCCTCAAAGCAGAAACTGCGGCGATTACGGCCGTGGCGCTATGGCAGGCGGTCTGTGGACATGCGCGTCCATAATTCTATCGCGCCTGTGCCACAGGGACGCTGATACCCACCCGGCATAGTTTTGGCTTGGTATGATGGTCAGTTCGGCCTAGTCCCGGCGCACTATAAGACCAATCGGAGGGGCGAATGACCCAACTAGATGCCAGCACGCGGGCGAACCTGCCCCCCATCGAGAACCGCGCAGAATTGGCGGAATATCTGGCCTCTGGGTGCAAACCGTCGGATCAGTGGCGGATTGGGACTGAGCACGAGAAGTTTGGCTTTCTCTGGGACAGCCTCAAGCCGTTGCCGTTTGCTGGTGAACGGTCAATCGAAGCCATCCTCCATGGACTGTCCGACCAGTTCGGCTGGCAGCCGCTTTATGAGGGCGATCATCTCGTCGCCCTCAAAAAGGCTGGCGCCTCCATCACGCTGGAGCCGGGCGGACAGTTTGAGTTGTCCGGCGCGCCGCTCGAGACAATCCACGAGACCTGCAACGAGGTGCACACCCATCTGGCTGAAGTCAAAGCCGTGTGCGAACCAATGGGCGCGGCATTCATCGGCCTTGGGGCCGCACCGGACTGGACCCGCGCCGACATGCCAAAGGTGCCGAAAGGTCGGTACACGATCATGCGGGAGTATATGCCGAAAGTCGGCAATCTGGGCCTCGACATGATGCACCGGACCGCCACCGTGCAGGTAAACCTCGACTTCTCCACCGAAGCCGACATGGTGGCCAAGTTCCGCACGTCTCTGGCGCTGCAACCCCTCGCCACAGCGCTGTTTGCGAATTCGCCGCTGACCGAAGGCAAGCCGAACGGGTTCAAGTCATGGCGCGCCCATATCTGGACCGACACCGACCCGAACCGCACGGGCATGCTTGATTTCGTGTTCGAAGAGGGCTTCGGATTTGAGCGGTACGCAGAATATATGCTGGACGTGCCGATGTATTTCGTCTGGCGCGACGGGGCCTACACCGACGCGGCGGGCCTGTCGTTTCGTGATTTTCTCGATGGCAAGCTGCCCGCAGCGCCGGGCGTTTTGCCAACGATTGAAGACTGGACGGACCACCTCTCGACCGCCTTCCCGGAGGTCCGGCTCAAGACGTTTCTCGAGATGCGCGGTGCGGATTCAGGCAGTTGGGGCCGGATCTGTGCCCTTCCTGCTTTCTGGGTCGGTCTTCTGTATGATGAGCAATCCCTCGCAGCCGCCTGGGACCTCGTGAAAGACTGGACACCAGAAACCCGCGCCCAGTTCCGCATCGATGCCGCGCGTCATGGTATGCAGGCTGAAGTCGCGGGTATGAAGCTGACCGAGCTGGCGGGGGAGGTTCTGCGCCTCTCTGCGGAGGGCCTGCGTCGACGCGGCCATCTGGATCGCAGCGGTATGGATGAGAGCGGCTTTCTGGCCCCGATCCAGGAGATTGCGCGCACGGGCAAAAGCTTCGCCTGCACGATGCTGGAAGAGTTTGCCGCCGCTGATGGCGACTTGCGACCGATCTTCAAACGTCATGCTTTCTGATGACCTGACGGAGGCGCTTGCCGCACTCCGCCAGGCAGATCCCATTATGGCGCGGGCTATCGACGCCATTGGCACACCCGTGATCCGGCACCGCCCACCGGGATATGCTGGCCTGTTTCGCATCATCGTCGAACAACAGGTCTCGGTTGCCAGTGCGCGGTCGATCATGACCCGCTGCGACACGCGTCTTGGATCATCGTTGAAGAGCCAACAGGTCCTTGATCTGACGGAGGAGGACCTGCGCAAATGCGGCCTTTCCGGTCCAAAGATCCGTTATGTAAGAGCTGTCGCAGAAGCCGAACAGTCGGGTCAATTGAACCTCGCGACGCTGAAATCCCTGAACGATCGGGATGCAGCTGCCCACTTGACGGCAATCAAGGGGGTTGGTCCGTGGACGGCGGGTATCTATCTTCTGTTCTGTGATGGGCGACCGGATATCTGGCCCAGCGGCGATGTGGCGCTTCTGGCCGCGTATTGCGCGGCGAGCGGCATGACTGTGAAGCCGCCGATGAAGCAGTTTGACGAGGGCGCGGCACGGTTCTCGCCCTATCGCGGTATCGCCGCGCACTGCCTCTGGACCTATTATGGCAAGCTGAAGGGCCGGGCGCCCAACTGAGACCTCCATGGGACTGTCCGGGCCACAATCGCCACTGATACCTGACCTGCCTCTCATGCGCTTAAACACCGCAGACGGCGTCAACCTTATTTCGCTCTAAGCTCTTGATTGGTCATCCACCTTGGCATTAATTTCCAACGACAAGAAACTGTCACGGAGAATCAGTTAGGGTTCTCACCGATGGGCGATCAGCGCCCCGACAGCAGGGAGTACGGCGCGTTCACTGACGCTACCTTACATACCGAAGCCAAGGTTCGGCAGCAGACCTGCAGCCGAATAAGTCCCTTCACCCGCGGTGGTGTCGGGTCGCAGCATTCTTCGCATTCCAGAAAGAGGAGGCGGTAGGATGCAGACCCAGCGCCATGTCCCGGACGGGTGTCCCGCTCTCGTGCTGAACGCAGATTTTCGGCCCCTGAGCTATTTCCCGCTCTCCCTGTGGTCATGGCAGGACACGCTGAAAGCCGTGTTTCTGGAAAGGGTCGATGTCGTCGCCGAATATGAGACGGAGGTGAAAAGCCCCACATTCTCAATGCGGCTGCCTTCCGTTGTTTCGCTCAAAACCTACGTCAATCACGCCCGACGCCCCGCCTTCACGCGGTTCAACGTTTTCCTGCGCGATGGCTTTGCGTGCCAGTACTGCGGCAATGAGAACCGCGACGGTCTTACCTTCGATCACGTCGTTCCACGGTCACGCGGCGGCAAGACCACCTGGACCAACATTGTCGCCGCCTGCAGCCCGTGCAATCTGCGCAAGGGGAACAAGATGCCGCGAGACGTCCGCATGTTCCCTCGCCATCCGCCGCACCAGCCCAATATGTACGAGCTGAACGAGAAGGGGCGGGCGTTCCCGCCCAACTATCTGCACGACAGCTGGCATGACTATCTTTACTGGGACAGCGAGCTGGAGCCCTAAAAGGCTGGGCATTTTACCTATGGCAACGTTTGCGGGCGGGAAGACTCTGTTCCCCGTCCCGCTATTTGTTATCTTCCGAGCCGAATAACAAAGAGGATGCCACTCAATGGGCCAGGTCTCCCAAGGTCAGTTTGCGATCAACCGTCGCCTGTTTCTTGTCTCCGTATCCGCCGCTGCGCTGACCGGCCCGGCCTTGGCCAGGGTATCAGGGACGACGCAACCTACATCGGTGCCGCTCGCCGATATCAGGCTGAAACCCTCTGTTTTCAGAACATCCGTCGACACCAATCGCAAGGTGCTGTTTGATCTGGAACCGGATCGTCTTCTTCACAACTTTCGCTGGTCCGCAGGGCTGGAGCCCAAAGCGCCCGTTTACGGCGGCTGGGAGAAGCGCGGCATCGCTGGTCACAGCCTGGGGCATTACCTCACAGCTTTGTCCATCATGGCCCAGCGTGGCGACGAGGGTGCCCGTGAGCGCGCGCGATATATCGTGTCGGAACTCCAGGCCTGCCAGGACGCCCATGATGACGGATATGTGGGCGGCACGACCGTGGATCGCGACGGTCAGATTGTGGACGGAAAAATCGTCTTTGAGGAATTGCGGAACGGGCAGATTTCGACCTCAGGTTTTGACATCAATGGCGGCTGGGTACCGCTTTATACTTGGCACAAGGTGCAGGCGGGCCTGATCGACGCCTACCGGCAAGCCGATATTCCTGATGCGCTGCCGGTGCTTGTGGGCATGTCCACCTACCTCGGTGATGTACTGGATACACTCGACCACGACCAGATGCAGAAAGTCCTGGCGGCAGAGCATGGGGGGCTGAATGAGTCCTATGCTGAGCTTTACGCTATCACGGGCAATGTCCGCTGGCTCAAGCTGGCAGAGCGGATCCGCCATGAGGCGGTGCTGAACCCACTGGCTGAAGGCAAGGACAATCTGCCTGGCCTGCACGCCAACACACAGATCCCGAAAGTCATCGGCCTGGCGCGCCTCCATGAGCTGACCGCCAATGCAAGCTACGCCAGTACGTCAGAATTCTTCTATCGTACGGTGACGGACCACCACAGCTACGTGATCGGCGGCAATTCCGAGCGAGAACATTTCTCTTCCCCCGATGTTGTGGCGCCGACCTTGAGCGACCGCACGTGCGAGGCCTGCAACAGCTACAACATGCTCAAGCTGACGCGCCACCTCTGGGCCTGGCAGCCTGATGCCGCCTATTTTGACGAGTACGAACGAACATACATCAACCACATTCTGGCCCATCAGCACCCCGATACTGGCATGTATGTCTACTTCATGCCGTTGCGCTCAGGCTCTCGCCGTACCTACTCGACGCTGGAAGACAGCTTCTGGTGCTGCATGGGGTCGGGCATGGAGAGCCACGCCAAACATGGCGACAGCGCCTTCTGGCAGAGCGGTGGCGATACGCTGTTCGTCAATCTCTACATGGCCGCTGACGTCGATTGGCGCGCGGGCGAGATAAGCCTGTCTATTGATACGATATTCCCTGAGGAAGAACATATCCGTATCAAAATCAATTCAGCCGGTAATAAGACGAGAACGCTCGCCCTTCGCCTGCCGGGCTGGAGCGCGGCTCCGTCCATCACCGTCAATGGCAAACAGGTCAAGGCGGAACCGGGACCGGGATATGCAACAATCGAACGCAAGTGGAAAGCTGGCGACGAAGTCGCCATCCACCTGCCGATGCATCTCACGGTCGAATCCGCCCCGGACGATGAGGCCCTCGTGACCTTCCGTCACGGTCCTCTGGTCCTGGCGGCTAATCTGGGCACCGACGAGGAGCGGGAGGGTGTCATCCCGCCAGCCCTCGTGACGGCGGATGTGAAAAATGCGGCGACACCGGTCAGCGATCAGTACGCGGCCTATCATATCGCGGATGCCGTGCCTGCGCCACTGACGCTCGAGCCATTCTACGACCAGTACGACAACCGGACAGCCGTCTATTTTCCTCGATTTACACAGGCCGCATGGGCCGAGAAAGAGCAGTCCTATCGGGACGATCAGGCAGCCCTGCAAGCGCTCAAGAAACGGACACTGGACGTCATCTATCTTGGTGAGATGCAGCCTGAACGGGATCACAATTTTTCAACGAACCAATCGGATGTGATCGCCAATGGCGGCCGGACAGGCCGCACCGCATGGTGGGGCGAGGGCAACTTCATCGCTTTCGATCTCGCCGTCAGCGAAGGACCCGTCATCTTGCGGGCCATGTATTGGGGGGAGGAAACCGGCAAGGACTTCCAGGTCATGGTCGAGGGCGAAGTGATCGCGCGCGAACGCCGGAAAATGCCGCCGTCGCGCTCCTTCGTCTATGTCGACTATGACGTGCCGGAACGGCTGACCCGCGGCAAGAAAACGATCAAGGTTCAGTTCCAGACCCTGAGCACCGATGCACCGGTTTACGAAGTTCGTACACTGAAGCCCGAAACGATCTGATCGTGCGCCACGACGCACTGATGCTTAGCGCAGTGACGCGTCAATCTGCTGGCGGCTGGAAGAGCTCTCGATGCGGCGCGCATGGCGGACGGGACGCACTTTGCCATCGCTCTCATGAGCTTCCAGCTGCCGCTCAAGATAGCGGTGAAAGAGCCGTGTGTTTTTCACATTCGCCTTGAACCAGATATCGAAAATCCCGCCGAGGATCGGGACCACCCCGACAATGGTATCGAGCGCGATGTTGAACGCCATACGGAGCAATAGGGAGAAGGGGGCCCCTGCGCGCCACGCTTCCGCAACGATATAGCTGGACATGATGCCAGTAATGGCATCGCCCACGCCGGGGATCAGGCCGATAATCGCATCCCAGCCGAATGAGAACCCGAAGACGCGGAACCGCGTATCAAGTGCCAGGCTTAATGCGCGTGATCGTTCAAGCTTTCTCGCGATCGTGTCCCGACTGTCGTTGGGCTCGATCATTGAGGTCGTTGTCGATTCCGGCATCAAATCCCCTTCCTCGTCGCTGCAGCGGGCGCAGCAGGTTAAGGATTGAACGCCAATGGCGCGGGATGGTTGCCTCTAGGCGCGCTGTTTTGCCAGTGAGCGGATCTGCTTCAGTGTCGGCGCGCCGCCAGACGACAGGACACCATTGCGATAGATCCGGCCCATGGTGCCGACCACATAGACAACCACGGCGACAAATAGCGCTGTGGCCGCGATCAGCTCCCACTGCGGGGGATCAGCGCTGATGCGGATCATGATCGCATAGGGCGTGTAGATCGGAATCCAGGTGAAGATCCGCGCGACGATGCCGTTAGGGTCTTCCACAATAAGCCGCAGGAATGGGAAGGGCAAAAACAGCATGATCGTCAGTGGACCGACAAAGCTCTGGGCATCCTGAATGGACGCGCTCAACGCCCCCACCGCCAGATAGATCGACGCATAGAACAGATATGCAGCGATGAAGTAGAAGAAGAACAGCGGCACGAGAGGTGAGCCGAACAGGGTCGAGCGGATCGCCTCCGCCGCCACGCCATCCAGCAACAGATGAAGGGCTGCAAAACCGCCAAGCAGGGCCAGGGCCGGCAAGGTCATGCCCACCAGCGCCAGCCCAACCAGCTTGCCCACCATGAGCTGTGTTGCGGACACGGAAGAGAGCAGGACCTCGACAATCTTGTTGGATTTTTCCTCGACCGTGCTGGTCAGCAGCATGCCGCCGACGGTCGTGATCATCAGCAGGAGCGCATAGGCAAGGCCGAGAGGGATGAAGGTCTGGGCCCGTTCCGCAATGCCCACGCGCCCGTCGCCCTCACTGCCCGCCTTGAACTGCGTGACAGCAACATCAATGTTTTCAATCCGGCGGATTTCCGTGCGGGTGACGCCTGCGGCTTCATAAGCCGTCGACCGAACTGCGTCGGTCAGCGTGCGGTCGATGAACCAGCGCAGGTCTTCATCCACCAGATTGTTGGTCCAGAACTGCACCTCACCGGCGCCTTCAGCAAAATCTTCAGGGATGAATACGACGGCAAAGAGAGGCTGGCCATTGTGGTCAAGCAGTTCATCGCCTGAGAGATAGGGCAACAGCGCCTGTACCGTTTCCTCGCCTGTCGCCTTGCGCGCGGCAGGCGGCACGTTCACCCGCTCAAATGACGGGCGCAGCACCGGCGGGTCGGGAGCTTCGTCTCTGACATAGGGGCGCGCCGCGGCGATGGCCGCTGCCAGGCCACCCTGATCAGAAAATGCAGATCGGCGGGCATCACTGTCGTCGCCGGGTCTGTAGGGAAATTCGAGCGGCGCGCTGCCATCCTCGGCCGGCCTGACGGCGACGTAGGCCCACGCATCGAACAGCTGTATCTCGTCATCGATCATCCGGTCCGCCAAGGCGCGGTCGATCACCGCCGCATACTGACCGGTTTCGTCCACAAGGGCGAAGGAACGGATAGGCGCGGCTCGGTCGCTGATCACCACGGCAAAAATACCGAACGCAGCGGTGGCGGGCAGGATCAGCAGGAACAGCAGAAAACCGCGCGTGAAGACGTATTTGCGGTATTCGTGGGAAATCAGTTGAAACAGCGTGTTCATGTGGCCTGTCCTGAAATCGGGTCGGCCCCGGCGAGGCGGAAGAAAATATCGTGAAGTGAGCTGTGGGCCCGGCCGAAGAACTCCACCCGGATGTTCTCACGGATGCAGGCCTTCAGGATTTCCTGACGATCGACCTTGTCGGTCACCACAAGCTTATAGCGGCCCTGGTCCTGCGCCATGATGTCGATGATGCCGGGCACCTCCATGAGGGGCAGGGGGTCATCGGGGGTCTGTAAGATAAGTGTTGGTTCATCGGTGGCGCGCGCGTCTTCCAACGTGCCTTCAAAGACCTTTGTCCCTTTGCGGATCATCAGGAAGCGGTCACACAGCCGCTCGGCATGTTCCATGACATGGGTCGAGAAGATGATGGTCCGGCCCTCTTCGCGCAGGTTTCGGATCATATCCTCCAGCACCTGCTGGTTGACCGGATCGAGGCCGGAAAACGGCTCGTCCAGGATCAATAGCTCGGGCTCATGGGCAATACAGCTGAGGAGCTGGACCTTTTGCGCCATGCCCTTGGACAGAGTCTCGATCTTGGCTTTCGCAAACTGCCCCAGCCCGAACCGGTCGAGCAGCTCGTCGGCGCGGCGGCGTGCCAGATGGCCCGGCACCCCTTTCAGGCGCGCAAAATAGGCAATCGTGTCGCGACACTTCATCTTGCGATAAAGCCCGCGCTCTTCAGGCAGATAGCCAACGCGACGTTTGACGGAACGCGGCCGGGTAGAGCCGAGCACGCTGATCTCGCCGCCGGTGGGCGGGACGATATCCATGATCATGCGCAGGGTGGTGGTCTTGCCCGCGCCGTTCTGGCCGAGGAAGCCGTAAATTTCACCGGGACGGACCGAGAACGACAAATCGTTGACCGCGGTAAAGCTGCCATATTGTTTGGTGACGCCCTTTAGAACCAGTTCGGCCTCGGGCTGCTCGCCGGGGGAGGGATCAGCCGTGTCTGTCTGCACCATGAGGTTCTCGTCTTGCCCGGTCACTAAGGGAGTTCTGGCCTCCCCACTCAGACCTGCAGTGTGGCTTGCACCGGGCGATGACGCAACCACTTGCGATCCGACAACAAAAAGGCGGTGCGCCCTGTGACGCACCGCCTGAAGATGGTGTTTGACGGATGTTAAGATCTCAAGAAGACCGGCGCAGATCGGCTTCAAAATCAGGCTCGCCCTTACCGCAGAGCTCAGCAACCTTGTTCTCGATATCGTCCACCGGATGGTTGGTCAGGTCGCTGTCGACCTCGGCCACAATGCGCTTCTGCACTTCGTCGTGCAGCTCGGGCCGGAGATTACCCAGGGCCGATGGGGAGGCAATCAGGATCAGCCGGTCGAACGCGTTATTGAGCGCCGCCTTGTTCAGGGTCGCGGCAAAGTCCTTCGCAAACCGCTCCTTGCCCAGCTCATGCCAGTCGGTGTCGGAATAGGCCGAGCGGTGCGCGCTGTCCGGGTTTGAATTGTTCACGCGGCCACGGCGGTTGGCGGCCTGGTCCCGGCGGGCAGGATTGTCGATTTCTTCCTTCGACACAACGTTCAGGAACGGTTGGCTGTCCGTATCATCATTACGAAGAATAAGAGCTTTCTCACCGTCAGCGACGGCAACCCACATTGTATCGACGAGATTCATGGTGACCTCCTTTTTTAGGTTATTGTAGAAACGGGAAAAGCGGCCCGTAGGCCGCCCCCACTGATTAATAGCTGCGATTGTATCGGTCGCTTGAGTTGTACGACGCGCGATAGTCACGCGGCTGTATCACGACATATTCCTGCGACGAGGCACGATACCGATCGTCACTTGTCGCAAGCGCGATGCGTGCTGACGGATAACCATAGTCATTCGACAGACGGACCGTGGTGTTGATGCGACCATAACGGTCGGCCTGCAAATCGCGGATCTGGCGCATGTTGCCGTCATCACGACCGGCATAGAGCAGGACGTCTGCGTGGGGAGGGAAGCCCTTGGCCACGAGTTGAATGTCCTTGTCCACGAGACCACGGCGAGGCGTGATCGAGACGATAGGCTCATAATTGCCGGCACGGTCTTCGCTGACAACTGTCACGGTCTGACCATCATGATCACCGCGACGGACGGCGCGATAGTCGTCATGGTCAGGGATTTGGATATATTCGCCGACCCGCAGACGGTAGGGATCCACGCCGGGATTCAGGCGGAGAAGCGTGCGGGTCGAAACATTATAACGATCCGAGATCTTTGCGATCGTATCGCCTCTGCGGACACGATAGCCATCGGTGTCATATTCATCTGCGTAACGGTTGGATACGTAATCCGTACGGTAACTGACCGGCTGTGACCGCGCCAGCGAGGTACCGGCATAGACGTTGCCTTTCACTGGTGGGATCTCAAGGCGCTCACCGCGCGTCAGGCGATGAGGGTTATAGATCTTCGGATTGGCATCCATCAGGGCGGTCACTGGCACATCGCAATACTCAGCAATGTCGCTCAGCGTATCGCCAGTTTGAACAGTGACAACGCGCTCGCAGTCACCATCGACTTGTTCCGCATAGCCATCCGAGTACCGAATATGGGCAGCCCGCGCGCCATCGATACCGCGGAACTGATCGCGATCGGCACGGTTACCGTCATAATGTGTCGGCACGCCCGGTGGGTTGGCGCCATACTGATCTGGCGTGTACGATGCATCGCGATAATAGCGGCGATCGTAGATCTGGCCGTCAGCGGTCTGATAGGAGCTGGTGGAATAATAACGACCGTCGGAATAGTCGTAATATCCGTCACGGTCGTAATAGGGTGACGCGCACGCTGTCAGCATCAACCCGGCTGCAACGATTGAACCGCGTTTCATCATGGGGTACAGAGAATTACTATCACGAAGCATGGGGCACCTCTTTCCTGTCATCTGCCCCATTAACGATCTTTACATTTAGATTGTTCCGTGCTCCTTGCGCAGATGATTTTCTAGGCGAAACGAAAATTTTTCCGCAACGCTGACACCTGATAATTGTTCCCATTAAAACGCAAATTTTGTCTTTGTCCGGACATGTGCGATAGCTCGGTCTCCAGCTAGTGCCCACGCTGACAATGCGTTGGTTCTGGCGACGCGAGTGTCGCTCAACACTGCGTCTGCGTCTTCACATGACCAAATGGTCACCTTCAGAAATTAGGCGGTCTGGTCGTATTGAGCGCTGCGGGAATTCACCGGGGCCAAAATGTCGCGCCTGCTGATATGGCTGAGCCGCCCGGTCTTGCCGTCCTTGCCCACCAAGAGAACACAGAACGCCCATGAGAGCGGCCAATAAAAAAGGGCGCCCGGGGGCGCCCATTTCTTCCAGGGGGGAGGTAGTCCTCAGCCCATAGCTTTCTGGAAATTCTCGTCGACCTTGTCGAGGAAGCCGGTTGTGGTGAGCCAGCCCTGGTCCGCGCCGATCAGGAGGGCGAGGTCCTTGGTCATGTGGCCGTTCTCGACCGTCTTCACGACGGTGTCCTCAAGAGTGGTCGCAAACTTGGCGAGCTCGGCATTGTCGTCCAGTTTCGCGCGGTGAGCGAGGCCACGGGTCCAGGCGTAGATCGACGCGATCGAGTTGGTCGACGTCTCTTCACCCTTCTGGTGAGCGCGATAGTGACGGGTCACGGTACCGTGGGCCGCTTCGGCTTCAGCCGTCTTCCCGTCCGGCGTCAGGAGGACCGACGTCATCAGGCCGAGGGAGCCAAAGCCCTGGGCAACGGTGTCGGACTGCACATCGCCGTCATAGTTCTTACAGGCCCAGACATAGCCGCCCGACCATTTCATGCAGGACGCGACCATGTCGTCGATCAGACGGTGCTCATACCATTGCTTGTTGGCTTCGAACGCATCCTTGAACTCGGTCTCGTAGATCTCCTGGAAGATGTCTTTGAACCGGCCATCATACTTTTTCATGATGGTGTTCTTGGTGGACAGGTAGACCGGGTAGTTCCGCTGCAGACCGTAGTTGAAGGTCGCGCGGGCAAAATCGCGGATCGACTCATCAAGGTTGTACATCGCCATGGAAACACCGGCGCCCGGTGCGTCATAGACGTCATATTCCTGGATCTCGCCGGTTTCGCCTTCCCACTTGATCGAGATCTTGCCCTTGCCGGGGAAGATGAAGTCCGTGGCGCGATACTGGTCGCCAAAGGCGTGACGGCCGATGATGATCGGCTTCGTCCAGCCGGGGACGAGGCGAGGAACGTTGGAGATGATGATCGGCTCGCGGAAGACGACGCCGCCGAGAATGTTGCGGATGGTGCCGTTGGGCGAACGCCACATTTTCTTCAGGCCGAATTCTTCGACACGGGCTTCATCGGGCGTGATGGTGGCGCATTTGACGCCAACGCCGTGCTCTTTGATGGCATTCGCTGCGTCGATGGTGACCTGGTCGTCCGTCGCGTCGCGGTGCTCCATGCCCAGATCGTAGTAGTGCAGATCCAGATCGAGATACGGGTGAATCAGCTTGTCCTTGATAAGCTGCCAGATGATCCGCGTCATCTCGTCGCCGTCGAGCTCGACGACCGGTTTTGCGACCTTGATCTTCGCCATTGAATGGTTCCTCTACTTCAAAGTGGGGTGTTTGGCTGGCGCTATACCACTCCGCCGGGCCGGAGCAAGGGCGGGAGGGCCGTACAGCTGGACATAAACCGCGGAATAACTGCTGCGGATCGGTACCTCAGGGCTGCACCCGACAGGCCTTGCTCCCGGCAAACGGGTCCGATTTGATGCAGCGAGACGATTATTTCTCGACGACAACTTCAATTTCTTAACCCTGTTTGAAACTTCTGACCCCGCGCCATCGTACCTTTCCACGTCTCCCGCCCACCATGGGCGAACGGCAGGTTTTGGAGAGGAAAGACAGATAATGACCCATAAGATGATGTGGATCGGTGCAGCATCGGCCCTTGTGCTTGCGAGCCCTGCGATGGCCGCGCCGGTTGCCTATACGCTCGGGGGCGACGGCACCCAGCTTTATAAAATTACGGACTTCAACAATCCCGGTAGTGGGACGAACATGGCGCTGACCGATGCGATGGGTCAGCCGGTGAGCTACGACTCTTTGGCTTATCGCCCCCGTACCGGGCAGCTCTACGCCTATGACGACACGCTGAACCGCGTCGGCCTTGTTGATCTGTCGACAGGCGTCGTAACCCCCATTGTGACAACGGCATCCGGGACCCCCGAAGCCACGGTGGTGGCAACAGTCGGCTTCGACTTCAACAACGCCATCGATGCAGCGCGCATCGTGACGACCGACGACATGAATATCGTGTTTTTCCCGAATAACTCGCCGGCAAACGTCACCCGGTTTACAGACCTCTTCTACGCCCCAGGCGACGTCAATGAGGGGGCAGACCCGTCAATCTTCGCCAATGCGTATACAAACGCCGTCCCGATGACGAGCACGACCCGTCAGTTCGGCCTTGATTCCCAGACCAACTCTCTGGTGCAGATCAACAATAATAGCGGCCACCTGACAACCGTCGGCCGCCTGACGCTGGATGGCATGACGACGCTCGATTTCACCGATAATGGCGGATTCGATATCCTGTCATATTCGGAAGGCGACAATACCGCCTACGCACTTTTGACCACCGGTGGCGGCATTGGCCTGTTCACCTTCGCGCTGACCGCCAACGCCGATGGCTGGCTCGAAACAACGTTCCTTGGTTCTTTCGGCAGTTTCACCAATGTGTTCACCAGCCTGGCGGTCTTTGATGACGGCAGTCCGGTCCCGATCCCGGCGGGGGCGCTTCTCTTTGCGTCAGGCCTCGGGGTCGCGGGGGCCCTTCGGCGACGGAAAAAAGCCGCCGCCTGACTTTTCGCCAGATGTTTCAGAATCTGCCGAGCTTCATATCGAAGCTCGGCTTTTTTGTGGCCGATGGGCTGCAGACCCCGCGCTGCCTTGCCCATGAAAGTGTTTTCGCCCAAGAACCGCTGCAATACCGGAGGAAAGTTCAAATGTCCGCTTTGCTGAAGTCAATTACAGCCACACTCGCATTCTCGAGCTGCGCGGCCCTTGTCGCGTCAGCCGCGGCATCGCCTGCATTCGCGCCCGTGTTCACCGACCATGCCGTCCTGCAACGCGACGGTGAGGTGGTGATCTGGGGCACGGCAGATCCGGGCGAAGAGGTCACTGTGAGCCTCGGCGAGGCGCGGTCAATGCGCAAGAACGTCAAGACAAATGCCGATGGTGAGTGGGAAGCAACGCTGAAACTGAAAGGCGCCGGTGGCCCTTACAAACTGACCGCGAAATCGAAAAACGGTGAGCAAAGCCTGACGGACATCATGGTGGGTGACGTCTATCTGTGCTCCGGCCAGTCGAACATGGAATTCCAGACGCGGTATGCGACCAACGCCTATTCTGTGATGAATGCGGCTGGCAACGATTCGCTGCGGCTGTTCACCGTGCCGCGTCGCATCTCGCTTTCACCCGCCAAAGGCTTTGAAGAAGAACCAGGCTGGATGGTCGCCACGGCAAGCTCGGTCGCGGATTTTTCAGCCGTCTGTTATTTCTTCGGTCAGCAGATGCAGACGGCCGCGGACGTGCCGGTCGGTCTGATCGCCTCGTCCTGGGGCGGTACCATCATTGAGGCGTGGATCAGCGACGAGTCCCTCGGCGAGATGCCGTCACTGGCGGACAAGGTCGAGCTGCAGCGTCTGGCCCGCGAAAACCAGGACGAGGCCAAGGCTCAATACAAGAAAAGCCTTCTTGAATGGTGGTATAAGACCGACCCCGCGATGACGGCCAGCCCGGCCTGGTATGCGGCCGATCTGAAAGATTCCGATTGGAAGCCCATCGCGACTGACAATTTCTGGGAATTTGCCGGCATTCGCCAGCTGGCCCAATTCGATGGTCTTGCCTGGTACCGCAATCACGTCGTCCTGACGGCTGAAGAGGCTGCCCAAGAGGCGACGATGACCCTCGGGCCGATTGACGATGTCGATATGACATTCGTGAACGGCGAGTCCATCGGGGCGACCGATGGCTGGGACAGCCCGCGCACCTACACCATCCCCGCCGGCACCCTGACCGAGGGCGATAATGTCATCGCCATCGGGGTTTTGGACACGGGCGGTGGCGGCGGCCTGTGGGGCCCTGCCGAAAGCAAGACGCTGACCTTCGCCGACGGCACCAGCAAATCCCTCGCCGATAACTGGATCGTGAAGATTTCTGCGCCCATCCGTGGCCTGGGGGCAGCGCCCACGTCACCGGTTGGTGGTCCGAATGCCTACACGGTTCTTTATAATGGTATGATCGCGCCGCTGGCGCCGTACACGCTGAACGGCGTGCTCTGGTATCAGGGCGAGTCCAATGTGAACAATGCCAGCGAGTATGCCGATCTGATGAAACAGTGGATTGCTGACTGGCGCGACACCTTCCGGGCGGACGACCTGCCGTTCTTCTTCGTCCAGCTGGCAGATTTTGGGCCAGTGGCGAAGAACGAACCCACTGAGAGCGCCTGGGCCGAACTGCGGCAGGCCCAGAACGAGGTGGCGGCAAGCGATGAGTGGGTTGGCATGGCCGTAACCCACGACATTGGCGATCGCTATGACATCCACCCAACGCAAAAGCGGGTGGTCGCTGAGCGCCTGGCGCTGATCGCCAAGAAAATGCTGCTTGGCCAGGACCTGCAGGCCAGCGGCCCGATGCCCGTGTCCGCGACGCTCGCAGACGGCAAGGTTGTTGTCGATTTCACCGAGGGACCATTGGCCACCTACGGCTTTAACAAGGCCATCGGCTTTGAAGTCTGCGCAGAAAACAACTGTCAGTACACTGATGCGACGGTCTCGGTCGACGGCGTGGTGCTCGACGTGCCGACGGATGTGACGCCGGACAAGATCCGCTTCTGCTGGGCCGATTCACCGGTCTGCAATCTGTACAATGACGCGGACCTACCGACGGCGCCATTCGAGATGGACATTCAGTAAGACAGGGAAGAGGGGGCTTTACGCCCCCTCCTGCGATCACTTAACCAGTGATTAAGGCTGATCGTCGCAAATACGGCGTTTGTGCCAGTCTTGAGGGGCAACTCTGTCATGGTCCACCCCAGCTTCCGTCGTCTTTGTGCCGTGCTGCTCCTTCTGGGGCTCGCCGCGTGTTCGAGCACCGGCTCGAAAATGCCGGGACCTTTTGGCCAGCCAAATGTGACGCCCAATCCTCACGTTAAAGTTGGCACGCCATACGTCATTGCCGGGCGCACATATTATCCCAAGGCCGTGCCGATCGGGACGGTCAGTCAGGGTACAGCGTCGTGGTACGGGCCAAAATTCCATGGTCGCCTGACAGCCAATGGGGAGCTGTTCGACCAGGACCGCCTGTCCGCCGCGCACAAGACACTGCCGCTCCCATCCCTCGTTCGTGTCACCAATCTTGAAAATGGCCGCTCGGCCGTTCTTCGGCTGAATGATCGCGGACCTTACGCCCATGAGCGGGAAATCGATCTGTCCAAAGGCGCCGCAGAAAAGCTGGGCATGCGGGAGAAAGGCCTGGCGCGCGTTCAGGTCGAATATCTGGGCCCCGCCAATCTTAGCGATGCGATCGTTCGCGTGGGTGAACCTGAAAATTACGCGGCACTTCAAGCGCCAGTCATATCGGCCCCGGCGCCGCAGCCAACCATGACCTATGCCGAGGCCGCGCCGGTCCGGCTTCCGCCACTCCCCACCGTCGCCCCGCGTTTTGAAGAGCCGATCGCTGTCGTCCGCGAGCCGACCCTGGTTGCAGCCGCTCCAACGACATCGCCCGCGGTACGCTCTCAGGCCTATTTCGTGCAGATCGGCGCCTTCACCTCACGCGACAATGTCGACGCGGCGAGAGCCCGGCTGCCTGAGGTGATTCCTGTTCATGTCAGCACGACGCCGTCCGCAATGCATCTTGTCCGGCTGGGCCCCTACACCCACGAATTTGCCGCCGAAGAAGCCGCAAAAGTGGCCGTAGAGCGCGGCTTTGTTGATGCCCGTATTGTTCAGGAGTTGGAAGCTGAGTAAGCTTTTCAGCACGCCATGACCTTATTTTTTGCCCTTGTTCAGCGATGGATTACCCGCGCCTGCATCGTCGCAGTGTCGGGACTGGCTGCGTGGGGCACGGCGGTGGCGCAACAGCCATTTTCGACCAAGGCCCCGCACGCGGTCATCATGGATGAAGCCACGGGCAACATCCTCTACGCCAAGGATGCCGACATCCCCATACCGCCAGCCTCCATGAGCAAGCTGATGACCGTGGCGGTTGTTCTTGACCTGATCGAGAAGGGGGAGCTGACCCTCGACACGCCGTTCATGGTATCGGAAAAAGCCTGGCGGACGGGCGGCTCCAAGATGTTCGTGCT
Source organism: Parvularcula sp. LCG005 (assembly GCF_032930845.1). GTDB lineage: Bacteria > Pseudomonadota > Alphaproteobacteria > Caulobacterales > Parvularculaceae > Parvularcula. The sequence goes on from NZ_CP136758.1 coordinate 1,538,610, forward strand.
GGTCGACACTGAGATCAGTGTTGAAGACCTGCTGCGCGGGGCCATGGCCGTAAGCGGCAATGACGCGACAATCGTCCTTGCCGAGAATATCGCCGGGTCAGAGGCTGAATTCGCCAATCTGATGAATGAGCGGGCCAAGGCCTGGGGGCTTAAGAGCTCTCATTTCGTCAATCCGACAGGCGAAGCGGGTGAAGGGCAGGTGATGAGTACGCTGGATCTTGCGCGTCTCGCCCGGCTGATCTGGCGGCGCTATCCCGACTATCACTATCTGTTCAGCATCAACGAATTCACCTGGTCCAAGATTACGCAGCGCAACCGAAACCCCCTGCTCGCCACCTTCGCTGGTGCCGACGGGATGAAAACCGGGTACACGGACGAGGCGGGCTACGGTCTTGTCGGCACAGCAGAACGCGATGGCGCCCGACGCTTCATCGTCCTCGCCGGCATGGAGTCCGAACAGGAACGCGCCCGCGAAGCCGACCGCATGATGGGGCTGGCCTTCACCGAATTTGCAAAGCGTACCTTCTTTAACCCCGGCGATCTGGTGGGCGAGGCCGAGGTGTTTGGCGGCCGGGCACCGGCGGTACCGCTGCGCATAGACGTGCCGATCACCTTCACGCTGCACAAGCGTATACTGGACGGTGCTGAGGCCAAGATCGTTTATGAGGGTCCTCTGACAGCGCCCCTGCGGGCAAATGAACGCGTCGCCGTCTTGCAACTCTCCATGCCTGACCATCAGACACGCGAATATCCGCTGTACACCGCAGAGCCGGTACGGGGATTAAGCGCCATGGCCAAGATCAAGCTGGGTCTGGAAATTCTGTTCACACCGCCCAGTGAAATTGACCAGCTATGACGGGTCTGTTCATCAGTTTTGAAGGCCCCGAAGGCGCGGGCAAGTCCACGCAGATCAGCATTCTTGCAGCGCATTTGCGGGCCGCCGGCCATGATGTCGTCCTCACCCGCGAACCAGGCGGCACATCGGCGGGTGAAAGCCTGCGCTCAGTGCTCCTCGATCCCGATCAGGACTGGTCGCCGCTCGCGGAGGCGCTCCTGATGAATGCCGCGCGGGACGCGCATATGCGGCAGGTGATTGTGCCCGCCCTGGAGGCAGGTCAGACTGTGCTGTGCGACCGCTTCTGTCATTCAACCCGTGCCTATCAGGGCGGCGGCGGTGATGTGGACCTGGCACTCCTGAAGTCGATCGAAAAAGCCGTCTGTACGCGGATGCCCGACCTCATCCTTCTATTTGACCTGTCGCCGGAAGAGGGCCTGGCCCGGGCCGCGGCCCGCGGGCGCGCCGACCGGTTCGAAGCCAAAGGCCCAGACTATCACAGCCGCGTTGCCGCAGCATTCCGCGCCATGGCTGATGAACCGAATTGCCATTTGATTGATGCAGCGGGGACAGTGGACACGGTGTCCGCGCGCATCCGCGACGCCGTCGATCCGGTGATTGGCACGGCGCCATGAGCGATAATGAGCTCAACACGGATGATCCGCGTTTTTCGGCCGACGCCCTGATCTCACCTTCCGTCCGCCAGCGGCTCGAAAGCGCAAACCGGGCTGGCGCGCTGGTTGGGGGGTGGTTGCTGGCGGGTCCGAGGCAAATCGGCAAGGCCACCTTGGCCTACGCCATTGCGCAATGGGTGATTGGTCAGACCGACCATCTCGGTGCCACCAATCCTCAAGTTGCGCCCCTGATCCACAATGGCAGCCATCCCGATCTGTTTGTGGTTGAACGCCAGGCCCACGAAAAGACGGGGCGGATGCGCAGTGAAATCGTCGTTGACGACATTCGGGGTGTCATCAACGGCCTGCACCGCACATCAACGACGGGCCATCGCGTCGTGATTGTCGACACGGCAGACGACCTGAACCGGCAGGCGGCCAATGCCCTTTTGAAAATGCTTGAGGAGCCGCCACAGGGGACGCTTCTGCTTCTCCTCTCATCGGCACCGGGTCGGCTCCTGCCCACCATCAAGTCCCGCTGCCGAAAGCTCTCTCTGGCGCCGCTGAAAGATGAGGAACTGCTGCCATTCCTCGAGAAAAATCGTGGCCTGCGGGGCCAGGAGGCAGCGGATATCGTTCGGTTAGCTGGGGGGCGGCCAGGACGGGCGCTTGACCTCGCATCGGGGGAGGGGGCGGAAGCCCGAAAGCTGGTGCAAGGCTTCTGGTCAGCGCTGTCGCCGCGCGGCGACCTGATTGCCGCCGCGACGGCGATGGCCTCAAAGACCGCCGATGAGCTTTGGCCGGAAGTGCGTCAATTGATACTCGATGACATCGGCGACGCGATCGTCTGTCGCGGACGAGGGGAAACACCCTTGCGTACGGAGCTGGCTGAAGCCGATGTGCCGGCCTTGCTCGATCTGCATGAAAACCTGACCGCCTTGACTCGGCGCGCCGATGCGCTGAACAGCGACCGCACGCAGACAGCCCTGATGATGGGGCTGAAAACGCGAGAAGCCGCAAGAGGGTCTCATGCTGGTCGATAGCCACGTCAATCTACATGGTGAGCGGTACGCGGACGATCTCGACGACGTCCTGTCGCGGGCGGAGAGCGCCGGCGTTACCGCGATGCTCGCCATTTCAGATGAGCTGGCCTCAACGGACGAAATCCGCGCCATTGTCGGCGATCGCCCGAATATTTGGCGATCTGTCGGTGTTCACCCCCACCACGCCAAAGACTATGCAGACCTGAGCGCCGAAACGCTGATCAAGCTGGCGGAAGATCCGAAAGTCGTTGGTATTGGCGAATGCGGTCTCGATTTCCACTATGAGTACTCCGAGCGCGAACTGCAGGAGCCTGTGTTTCGGGCGCATATTGCCGCGGCCCGGGAAACGGGGCTGCCGCTGATCATCCATTCCCGCAACGCGGATGATGTAATGGCCAGTATTCTGCAGGAAGAATATGCAAAAGGCCCGTTTGTGCCTTTGCTGCATTGCTATACCGGGGGGCCGGAACTGGCGACCGTTGCCTTGAACATGGGCGGGTACGTCGCATTTTCAGGCATCATCACCTTCAAAAAGGCGGACGACGTCCGCGCCGTGGCTGCAATGGTACCCATCGACCGCATTCTCGTTGAGACCGATTGCCCGTTCCTCGCGCCAATACCCCATCGCGGGCGGCGGAACGAGCCAGCCTACCTGCCGCATGTCGCAGACTGCCTCGCAGAGATCAAAGGCGTCAGTCGTGACGAGATTGACCGCACGACGACCGACGCCTTCTTCAACCTGTTCACGCGCGCTGAACGACCCACATGAAACTGCGCGCCGTCATCCTGGGCTGCGGCTCATCACAGGGCGTACCCCGTCTCGGCGGTGCCGATGGCGCAGGAGACTGGGGCGCATGCGATCCCACCAATCCGCGAAACCGTCGCTCACGGTGCTCGATCCTTGTTCAGCGGGCGGACGACCGACTGGGATGGTCTGCCGACCGCTTCACGACGGTCCTCATCGACACGTCGCCGGATTTACGCAGCCAGATGCTGGCTACAGAGCAGGCTCATGTGGATGCCGTCTTCTACAGTCACGACCATGCTGATCAATGCCACGGCATTGATGACCTGCGTGTTCTGGCGTTGAACAGCCGCCAGCGTATTCCGGTCTACATTGATGAGCTGACCTCGCCAAACCTCATGACCCGGTTCGCCTACTGCTTTCAGGACAATCCGAAGACCGGCTACCCCGCCATTCTCGATGCGCGCGTCATGCCGACGGTCGGCGAATGGCTCGATATTGAGGGTCCGACAGGCCCCATTCCGCTCACGTCGTTTCTGCAGCAGCACGGCGCGGTCCAGTCACTGGGCTTTCGCTTCGGGCGGAGAGGGGGGCTGGTTTACTCTCCCGACGTGAATGAGCTTGACGACACAGCGTTCGCGACCGTCGGACAGCCGGAAGTGTGGATCGTCGATGCGTTGCGTTATTCCTCACACGTCAGCCATGCCCATGTGGACAAGGCCGTCGACTGGATCAACCGGTCTGGCGCCACGCGCGGCATCCTGACCAATATGCACGTCGATATTGACTACGATGCGGTGATGAACAGCACGCCTGATCACGTCACGCCGGCCTATGATGGCCGACTGATCGAGGTGACTGCTGATTAATCAGCCGCCGCCTCAGACCAGGTGACGTCGAGGCCAAGCATTGCATCAACCATTTCAGGCGTCAGCGGCTCTTCGCCCTGTTGCATTTGCGCAAACGATGCCGCCGTCAGCGGCTCCTCCGGAGCGACGACCGCGGTCAGTGTACCGCCAGAGGTCAGGAAGGACGAGAACGCGCGAATATAGCCTGCCGCCGACGGATAGACTTGCGTGACCGAACCGCTGGCCAGGCTGAGCATACCCGCCACACCATTGCGCATCTGTGTCGGGTCAGCGCCTTTGAACGCTGCCAGTTGCGGTGCCATTTGATCCTCAGGCATCATGTCCAGGAAGGCAATCATCGTTGAGAATGCACGATCAAGGCCACCTTTATCCGTCAGGTCCAGCTGGCCACGAATAATCGCCGCCTGCTGAGCAAATGTGCCGGCCAGCGCTGGCGATGACCAGCTCTCGGCCTCGTTTAGATCGAGGGCGGAGAGGGCGGCATAATCCGGCATTTGTCCGTCAACGGAGAGAGCCATCGACCCATTATCCCGCAAGGACAACAGATAGTTCAGACCGGTGGCGCCGTCCTGTGGTGACCAGTCAAACGTGAAAAGGCTATCGAAGGCTACAACGTCGAGGTCATTCGCTTCGAGCATCGCCTTGACCTGCTGCAGCTGAGCCATGTCCGACGCAGACGGATCGGCCGCTGCCATGTCGGCTTCCATGTCTTCGTCCATGTCGGACAACACATCTATTGCCGGCCCGGACATCGCCTTCATCTGCTCGTCCACCATGTCAATCATGGAAGTGACGTGATAGACGGTGTTCTCCGTACGCAGCTCGATATGCGTCGGCAGCAGCCAATGGAAATCGCGAGCATCAAGCACCATGAGGTCCTGTGACACAAATGGCTTGCCATTGAGATCATAGCTCAGACCGCTCACGGTCCAGCGCCCGAGACTTAAGACATCGGTCTGCGTCATTTCCGGCACGCCATCTGCTAACATGTCGAATATCGCATTCAGGCGGAGATCAGCCAGGGTCAGCCTGTTGAGCGAATAGTCGATGGACATGGCAAAATCCGCCATTGCTTCGGCCATTGGGCCTTCCGGATCAGCTTTCATGTCCATGGTGAAAGAGGTGCCGTCGGCAAATCCAAAGCCGTAATTCCAACCGCTGACGTCCTTGTAGCCAGCGAAATCCATCCGCATGGACATATCCATGATGAGGCCATCATCGACCATATCCATATCATAGACATAATCTTCGACAATGACGGCATCGTAGCTGACATTCTTGAACAGCGACATATAAGCCAGAAGCGGCTCTGACTGTTCAGTGTCCGGCAGACCAATGCTCAGCCCGTCGATCAGGATACGACCAATATTGAGATCCAGAGCATTGGCGGCGGCGGGCGCCATCGCGGCCATTTCATCTTCAGACAGAAGATTGGCGGGCAGGGCCTCCATGATCATTTCATTCATGGCGCCGTTCATCAGTTCGGTTATGCCGAACGGCGCCATGCCGACGGCTTCGACACGGCCAATCGTTAACAGCGCAGACGGGTCGTCACCACCAACGAACTCCATGATCTCGTCCACGGTCACGTCCCAAAGGTGCAGTTCGTCGATGTTAACGCCGACGTCTGGCAACGCGTCGACCGTCAGTGTCACATTCTGGGCGTAGACGCCGCCATCCGCATCGATGAGGCTGTCATAGGCGATGGCGACCGGCCAGTCCGCGTCGCGCATCAGCTCGAAGACGTCGGGCGTGCTGCGCGGTGCCGTGGGCGCGATCGACGACACAGCCTTGAGCGCAGCAATGTCGGCCGCATAAGAAATCTCGTCATCAAGCAGATTGTCGTCGACATTCTGCATGACATAATACGTCGCTGCCGCCGCGACAGCGACCACACCGACAACAACCAGAACACCGCGCATATCAGACCCCCAAGACTTCCCATCAGTCGATCAGCCAAATCTTAACGGTGAAATGGCCGAAATGTAACCTCAGAAATGAGGCCCACCCCCCGATCGTTCATATTTGAGGCATTTGGATATTTGCGACAATATCAACACCACAAAGCGCGTAAGCCTTTGTTCCTGTTATGTCTTAGGCCGCTTTGCTCGTTTTAGGGGAGGGGTCACTAGACTGTAGCCGATCAAGTATAGATAGCCAAATTTCTGACATTTCGCCGTCATGGCGGGCCGCATGGGCGCGCAACAGCCATTCTTCGACGGGCTCGTTAGCGGCTTCGCACAGTCGGCTTATTGTGCTGTCATCGGGGACGTTTCGGCCACGAAATAGAAGAGAAAGAGATCCCGTAGAGATTTCGATAGCGCGCGCCAGCTTGTTCAGCGAGGGGTTCCCGCTGCGGTCCATGGCGCACTGTATTAGCCAAGTGATTGTCTTGTCTTGAGACACATACACCCCAATAGGTAGCAACTGCATTGAGAGCATAGGCGGGGCCGGGGGGCATTGCCAAGGCCAGAAAATCACACCCCTATGACCTTGCCTTTAGTCGTTGGCTAACAGGCAAAGGGGCAACTGCAAATTCCCCGAACCTCGCGGGCCGCGTCCCTGTTCGACGCCCTGGAAACAGACCTCTTCGCGGTCCGCGAGCGTATCACAGAACCGGGCGATGAGAGGGCGTCTCATGAAAATTCGAATGGTGATGATGGGGGCCGAAGGGGGTCAGGGGCAACTGCAAAGCCCTGCGTCTCGCGATGATGTCCGAATGAGTGATGACACGGACAATGTTTCAGGTGGCGCGCGAGAGCCACATCAATCCGAAAGGACCGATCTATGCTGAGTAGTTCAGGACAAGTGCCCAATCAGGGCGGAGGTGTTGGCGCAAATGGTGCTCAAATCGGCCAGCAGGGGGGACCAGCGGGCTGTGCCTTCAGCACCGTTGGGGTTGCTTGCACAGTAGCACTGTTTGCCAGTCTGGGCATTTTGAAGCTGATTGAACTCATCCGCTATCGCCAGATGATGGAGCGTTGGATTTACGCCCATGGAGAAGCCGCGCGCATGGGCGTCGGCGCTCATACAGTAGCCAGCGAAAAGCAATGCGATTGCGCTTCCCGTCAGCACAAGGACTAACTGTGTATTGGTTTGGGGCATGATTTTATTCCTTGTTTCATGCGGTTGTGCCCCGAAGGGCCGGTTGCTGCGGATACAGCAACCGGCAGCTTTTTAAGAGTCTTTCAGAAAGTCAAGCCGATGATTGATCTACCCCCACCACAATTCATTGAAATCACGTGCGAGGGCGCGGAGCTGACCGAGACCGGCGCGCGCTGTCCGATCCCCCAGACCGTGAATCTGGTCCCCGAAGACATGGGCCAGCGCTATGACCTGTCCGCGTTCTGCGCATCGTACAGCGCCGAACCTGTCCCGAACGGCTGGCCCCGGATCGTGGACCGGATCGAGTATGACGGCTTCCTGTCGATGCTCCCCGACGGCCCCACGGCGGAAATCCGCCTCGTGAACGCCATGGCAGGTCTTATGGCGTACAAGGTCGAATTGACCGCCTACGGACTTTATCTTGAGAATTGCACCCGCCCCCCTGTCGCGGTGCTCCGAGGCCCTGCGGAGTAGTGACCCGCAGGGGGCCGAAGGCGGTTTTTTGAACCGCAAGCGGGGTCTGGTCTGTTCAACCATGCTGTTGACTTCCCCACCGGACCCCGCCGCCTTTGGCCCCGATCACTGACGGCGCGTCAGCGCACCCTTTCAAAAAATCAATGAGGAATACAGACAAATGGCCAAGATCGGCGAACTGATTATCGAGAAAACGGCGGACGGCTTTTATGGCAAGGGCCGCATTCGGACAATGCACATGCGGGCGTCTTTTGACCTTCTGCCCGTCGAACGGCAGGGCGATAAGGCCCCCTCGCATCATATCGTTGTCTATGATGGCGGCGAGGCCGTTCCCATCGGCGCGGCATGGCAAAATGCGCAAAAGCGCGGCGACAATGCAGGCGCGGTCATGTTCTCGCTACGGTTCGAGGACCCGGACTTCCCGGATTGGGCGCAAAACCTGCCCGCCTATGCAACGTCTCCGGACAATTCCAAGCCGCTGGCGATCATGTTCGACCGCTCCCGAAATCAGGACAAAGGGGGCGAGTGATGGAAAGGCAAATTATGTACACCATCACCGAGGACGAGGCGAAGGCCCTTAACGACTTGAAGTCCATCGGACTGGCAACAACGGCGTCAATGCTCGTGACCTTTCGCCGTTTCATTGATGACACGACCGTCGTGGGCACGCAACTTCGTACGCTGATTGATGCTGAGCGATTGGCAAACGGGTCACTGGTCAAGGGGGCTGGCATACACGACTACTTCATCTTTTTGGACGGCATAGACCAATTGCTCGCTAGCTTGCAGGCCAATCTCGATGAGCTGGTCGAATATGCCAAGTCCTCCAAACATCCCCTCGCGGATAGCTTGTCGTCATGACTTCTACTCCGTGCCCGTCCATTTCATCACCTCGCGCTCATGTCAGCGCGCAAGAGGCTTTTGCTATGCGACGGGCGCGGGCGAATGGGGCCAAGCTGGAGGAAATCGCCTATCAGTTTGGCCGTTCTCGCTACACAATCGGCAGGCATGTGGCCGGGGTTGATCCGTCTACGCCTCACCGGCGGCGCATGGCGATTGCTGAGCGCGCCTATATTGCTGGCCTCACGTTTCAGGAGATCATCGAATTGTCGCGTGGGCAGGTTACATTGCACCATTTGCGCATTGCGGCCCTGACCCCAGACGAGCGCGATGATATGCAGACGAATGACTATCGGCTTCATATCATTACGCTCCTGACGCGCGATTTTCCGCTTGCGGACATTCAGGAAATTACTGGCATGTCAAGGGCGGAGATTGCCGACGCGTTGGCGGCCTTCGGGCTGGCCCTGAAAGGCGGCGACGCATGACCGAGACGGCCAACACACCCTTGGCGATGAAATTTGCGACATGGTGCAAGCGTCAGCACGGCAGCGCCGATGATGTGACCCCTGAACGGTTCAAGCGCGAGATGCTGGACGAACGGGCCCGTCATATGGACTGGGTACTGAACGCTTTTGAACCATCAACCCGGCAATATAACGATCCTGCCTATGCGGTCACGGTCGCTCTATCGTCACTGGCGCAGGCTATCGAGCTGGTCGGCCTGACCCATGGCGGCGAAGAATACACCAACAGCCAGAGAACGACCCTCAAGGCGATGATGTATGGCGCGGCCTGTCAACACGAATTTTCACTGTTCGGGACCGAACACCTGAAACAGTTCTTTACACTGAATATACAGGATAATTTTGCTTATATCGGCGACGACTTTGCCAAATGGCTCGCGTCCGAAATGGGCGACGACGATCACGAGGGCGATGCCGATGCCTTCGCCGAATACCCCCCCCCACCCTCTAACAGGGGGGGGTGGCACCTCATCTAATCCCCTGATCCGGTTCGAGAGCCTCCCTTCACTGACCCTGACCCCCTTGCCCCAAGGGCACCGGCTCTTATCGGTCGGCTGGGATACCATTCAGGAAAGCTGGGACATTCAACCGGGCGGTCCTTGGTACGCCGTCTTGGAAGTCGCCAAGAAGCGGGCGCAAGAGAACCGCGAAGGCGGCGAGGGCGTGGCCGTCCTCGAGATCGACGGGGAGCCGTGGCGCGTGTCGTCGGCGGGGGCGATGGGCGGGATCCGGTATGTCATTGATAATGGCAAAATCATGCTCCTGATACGGGGGCAGGGGCAGGCGTTTGGTGTACTGGTACGCTACCTGTCGGCAGGTCTATGGCTCGACGGTTGGGAGGCGTTGCAGGTCGAGGCGGAGGCCATTGTAAGGCGTCTGTTTTCCTGTCCACCGGTTATTCCGGTGAGGGTGAGCCGGGCGGACTGGTGTTTCGACTTCTACGCGCCGGGATACAAATTTGACGCGTTCCAGATGCGCAAAAATTTGGTCGCTCACTCAAGCGTAAAGTTTCACATTCACGGAACATCCGTCCACGATGAAACCTTTCTTGTCGGGGCGCTCGGAAACAGACAGCTAACGCTCTACAATAAGACGAAAGAGCTTAAGGATAAGCCGGGCAAGGAATGGTTCTACGACGTCTGGGCCGTCGCCAATGATGGCGAAATTGTCTTTCCCGATGAGCCTAAAGACGTCTACCGGCTGGAAGTTCGACTAGGCAAGGAGGCCTTCAAGAACCGGAACATTCGCACACGGGCGGAAGTGATCGACCATCGCGCTGAAACGGTGGCCGGGGCGTTGGCGAATATCAGGGTCGTGGAGCCGGGCGAGGACAGCAATAAGGACAGACGGCCGGTAAACCCGTTCTGGTCCGAAGCAATCCGGAATTGCGACGTGTCAGAACAGATCAAGGTTGGCCGATATGTGACGGGAAAGCGCGCGTGCCTTCTCGACCAGATGGCCGCGCAGATGGCCGGGACAATCCGCAGCTATTCCATTTTGCAGGCCAATGAAGTGAGCGACGGCGGGGTTGAAGCCGTCGTCAAGCGCGTTGTCGAGATCATGAAAAATGATCCGGAGGCGAAGAAGAAGGAGAAAGCCGCAAGTGAAAGATACAAATTCGTGAACGGAGCCGGAGACGATGCCACGCAAACTGATTAAAAAGCATGACCTGCACTATGAAACCATCGGGCATATCACCTGCCCTTCATGCGCGCGGGAAGGGCTTCCCCTCAAGGTCAACCAGAACATGAGCGTCTATGCGAATTGCAGCCGGGCACTGAATACCCCGGCGCCGGGCGAGCGGGCCGAACGGTGTCTGCACCGGCAGGTCTATGACAGCCGTAAATCCGCATCTCTCATCAATACCTATCGCAACCAAACCGAACCGAAGGAGCAAGGCCATGCCGAACCCGTCAAAACAACCCCAGATGACACCCGAACCGACGGACGAACCGAAGAGCGACCAGTGGCCGACGAACGAGGCGAGCGGCGCGACGACGGAATCGACCTCTGGTATTGAGCGCGCGCAGGAGGGCGGTGCTGACACTTCGCATCTCGACACCATGATTGAGGATATGGCGAACGAGGAGGCCGCAGAAGCGCAGGAAACCGCTATTGCGACCATGAAGGACAGCTTCATGGGCAAAGAGGCGTTCTTCATGATGTTCTGCGCAGCGTTTGCCCTGCCCAATCAGGTGGCGGCGGGTCTGCGCATGGCGAGGGTGAACACGGGACCGCTCCCCTTGGCGAGCCTCCCCATCGCGCCCCATGAACAGGAGGCCGCGCAAGGCGCGTCTGATGCCCTCTATGACACGATTGTGGCCATACCCGCCCTGCATTTCATCATTCAGCCTGGCGGGGAATGGATGCCGCGGATCATCGCCATTGCGACCTTTGGCGGGCTGAAGCTGATGGCGATCAAGGCGGAGCTGACAGCGCGGGCGCACGCCGCGGCAACGGCGTCCGACGAGGCACAGGAGGGTGACGCCGATGACGCGTGAGAATGCCAAACGGATCTTCATTGCCGGGCGCACAGGGTCCGGTAAATCGACCCTCGCGCGGTCGATGTTTCGCGGGGCAGGGGCGCGGGTCATTGTCTGTGATCCTAAGGGCGACTGGCAGCACGAACGCGGATTCAAGGCTATTGTCACCGCGCCGGGCTGGCCTCTCGCGCTGTTGCGGACCTTAAGAACCCACTGGCAGAAGGGGTTTAAGATCGCCCTTGTTCCGCCCCCGGATGGCGGTAGCCCGGCGCAGGACCTGATCGAGACCTGCAAGCTGCTGTTCAAGGTCCAGAAGCCGTACCATGAGAGGCAGGACGACCGACAAATCACGCTCGTCATGGAGGAGATGTCCTTTTCCTACCGTCAGGGCGTCGTTTCTCCGGAAGCCTATGCGCCGGTGCAATCCATGATCCGCATGGGGCGCGACTGGGGCGTGAACATGATCGGGATCACTCAAAGCCCCGGCACCGTGAATCGCGACTATCGCGCCAATTGCGCCGAAGTGTATCTTTTCGCGCTCGGCATATCGGACGCCAAATCCGTGACGGACGTTAAGGCCCTCATCAAGGACCCGGCACTTAAGTCCGCCTACGATACGATGCCGAACTATCACTATATCCGCATCACGGATCATTCCTGTGACATGCTGAAAACGAAAAAATAGGGAAGGGGGCTTAAGCCCCTTTCTTACAATTTGTTCAGGGGGCTTAAGGACGGCTCCCTTTTGTCCCTTTACGGATGAAGAAAACGCCCGGCCTATAGAACCTGCAATCGAGCAGTGAACTATGAGGCCCGACCAATGCCAAAAACCGCAAAATCCATCGTGGTGGGTACATTCGTGACCCTTTCGGCCATGTGCATTTTCGAGTTTGTCATTCGTCCGATGGCGTCGAAAAAATCGACGACCGGGACAGCCTCACCAACTCAAACCGTGTGAGGTTCTACCATGTCCAAGGTCTCTGGGATCGTTTCCAAAACCAACGTTAAAACGGTCGCTATGACCGCTCTGGGCGTCATCATCGCTGGTGCCGCGCTCTACTATCTCGGCAAATATCCGGTCTTCAAACAGGCGTCCGACGGCCTCGACGGCAAGGCCAAGGGTGATGGCCTGTTCGGCATGTTCGGCTGATCGCTTACCACCCCTTTCAACAATACGTTAACGGAGCAGTTGACATGAGCGAGACCCAAAAAGCCGGAAATACCGCCGCTGCCGCCATTGCGGTGATGGCCCCAAGTTTTGACCGAATGCGCCCCGAGCCAAATATCACCGGCATTGTGCCGGGCGGTACCGGCATCCTCAAAATCAGTGACCGCGCCCTTGTGCACAGTCTGGAATTTCGGTTCCATGGCGGGCTTCTCCCCAGCCATATCACCGGCCTGACCGTGCTGCTGGACAGCCAAGTTATCATGAAAATGAGCGGCACATATCTTGCCGATATTTTCAATGTGTACAAGGACGATTGGGACCCGGCAGTGACGGGCACGGCCACACTTGATTTCGCCAATCCGATGTTGCCCGATCCTGTCGAGGCGACACGAACCGCCATTCCGGTTGGCAATGGCGCAGGCGTCGGCACGCTGGAAGTGCAGTTCGAGATTGACGACGCGGCCCCAGCCGCAGGCAAGCTGACGGTCAAGTCACAGGTGGGACCGTTGCCCGTCGATGCGGAAGGCCGGGTTATTGCCGGGGCAGGCAGTATCCCCCGCGTCATTTCCGGATCGGTGCAGGGGATCGAAGTCAACACGCCCATCCGGCTCGACAAGATCGTACCGGCGCGCGTCGGCGCGGACAGCAAGAAGCGGATGCTGGAAAAGCTGGTCTTCGACCTGCCATATCAGAATATCGCAAAAATCGAGATTCTTGACGGCGAACAGACCATCGACACGCTGGACCCCGTGCGGCTGAACCGCGACCAGGCCGCAGCCGGGCGCTATTTCATCCCGACACGGCAGATCATTGACAAGGTGCTGCGGAGCCGGATCGGTGCCTATCGCGTCATGGCGTTTGAAAATCTGGTTGTGCAGGTCACGTTGCAGGAGAGCGGCGCTTATCCGCTGCCGGCCAATCTGATCTACACGGCACACCTGACCGGCGCGCTGCACTAGGCAAGCCCTATAGGCGGTGCCTGATACATTCATGCGGGGGCGGGTGATCGACCTCGCCCCCTTTTTTTCGTCCGGCTACGGAGTCTCACATGAGCATTTTCAGCGGAATTAACAGTCTCGTGACCACGGCCAAGGAAACGGTCACGCGCGACTACGGCAATGGCGGGCTGACCCGCGTGCCGACGCAGGTCAGTCAAGGGTCTCTCCTGATGGCGGAACCGGCCAAACAGTCGATCTTCGGCGGCATCCTAGAGGCCGCGACGGACACACTGGAAACCCTGACACCGGGCATTATTTCCGGCTGGCTGGGTTATGGACCGCCGGAGGCACAGCAGATCAACAGCGCCGGGGCGGGTGCGACGGGCGGACAAGTGCCCGTCTCGACCTCCGGCAGTGCAAGCGGCGCGGGCGGGAATAACGCCATGATTTTGGCGGGCGGTGCGCTCGCCATTGCCGCTCTTTTCGTCGTCATGAAGAAATAGGACGTGATCCGATGGCTGTTTCGCTTCCGTCCCTGACCCTCGCGTCAAGCGATAAACTCGGCTCCGGCTTTGGCGGTCAGGACAACGGGCAGTCATGGGTCTTTGCCCCGCAATATGGCGCGCCGTCACAGGCGGGCGTTCCATGGGGCATGATCGCAGCCGGGGCGCTGGTGCTGTTTCTCGTGATGGGGAGGCGCTGAAATGGGGCTCCTGTCGTCCAAGAAAACATCCATCACCGAAAACACAAGCCTGAGCGAAACGACCAATCAATCCGTCTACGGAGCGGGGGCCAGTGTTTCGACCCAAGGGGACGTGACGATCGAAAGCACGGACCATGATTCCGTGATGAATGCCATCGCGCTGGCCGCGACCGTCTCCGACGACGCCAACGAGCTGGCAACGTCAACTGTGGGGCAGGCGTTCGAGGCGTCCAATCAGGCGCAGGCGCAGGCATTCAAGGCGTTTGCGGAAGCGGACCGGACGCAGACGGAGCAATTGTTCACGGACCTGTCATCGCTACTGGTGACACTCGGTTTCATCATCGGCGGCGTCATCATCTTGCCCAAAATCTTCAAGGACTGATCCCATGGCATTGATTGAAACCAAGGTTATCCAGATTGTGAGCGCGGGCGTCTGGCAGGACGTGGAGACGGCCCAATGCGACAACATCACCTTGCAAAAGGGGCTGGGGGAAGTCTGGGTCAAGGGGCAGAACACCAAACCTATTCTGTTGCAGGAAAACGCAACCCTCAATGAACGGATCATCTCGCCTGAGATCAAATCCTCGTCCGAAGAACGCTTGTTCATTGGCCTGAACATGGACCTCCGCCAGACTTCAAAAACCGCCGGTTCGCTGGTGCTGGATGCTTCGACCATCGCGGCTTTGAAAGTCGTTGGCCTTGATGCGTCCAGCCTGACGGCCATCGGTGAAGCGATTACGACGCGCGCGCTGGCGGCCATCCTCCAGGCCAATGTACACGCCGACACCGCCCAAGCGCTGCGCGATATCCTCACGCATGGGGACGTTCAGAACGCGTTTAAAAACAGTTTTGTGACCGCCCTGACCGAGTACGGCGCGGCAACCGCATAAGGAGCAATAGAATGCCAAAGTTCACATTTTCAGGATATGGGTCTGGGTCTGGCAGCTCTGGGTCTGGCTCCGGTTCGGGCGGCACGGGCGGCAACAATTTGACCGGCGTTCTCGCGTCAATCTGGCTGGCGGGCGTCGGGGTCCCCAACATCGCAACCGCCGAAGGCGTCTCGACATTCACTCATCCGGTGACGGAGGAAGTTGTCACGCTGGAAGAGGGGGCCAATTATCTCGACTTGGCGACGGGGACGGCTTACGCCTTTGATGACGAAAACGACGAATGGGACGCCTTTCAACCGTTCGGCGGCGGGGGGCTGCTGTTCGACACGCGCAATCCGACCACGGAAGACGGTTACGACGGGGCCACATGGCTCAACACGAACACGGGTTCGGTGTACGAGAAAGACGCGGGCGCATGGTCGCAAGTGTCAAGCCTTGTGGGTCCTGCTGGACCGACCGGCCCGGCCAATGGCCGCGAGTTCCGCTCATTCGCAGGCGTGCCCACCGACGAAGTGGGCAAGAACGGTGACACGGGATTGAACCGTCTGACCGGTGATCTTTACGTGAAGGCCGCCGAGACATGGACGCTCACGGGACAGAACATTTCAGGGCCACAAGGGGCCGACGGCAAGTCAGCCTTTCAGCTTTGGCTTGATGCAGGGAACACCGGCACGCTTACCGATTATTTTCTCTCGAACAAGGGGGACCAGGGCGAACCGGGTTCACCGGGCGGTTTTTCCTTCCGGACCGGGAACGGCGCGCCAAACGATGTTCTTGGGATCAACGGTGATGCGTATGCGGATCGTGACAATCGCGGACTGATCTATATCAAGTCGGCTGATACGTGGATCGAGACGGGCGACTATATCGGGGCCAATCAGATCATTGCAGGCAATGGCTCGCCGACCGGCGCGCAAGGGCTGATCGGTGATCTTTACGTTGACCTCGACAATAATTCGCGGCTGTATGAAAAGGCCACGGCAACGGCATGGATCGACCTGCAACGCTCGCTCGGCGGCAAGGGTGATCCCGGTAAATCCGCCTACGAATTGGCCGTTGAAAATGGCTATGTCGGCACGCTGGAAAGCTGGCTGTCCTCTTTCGATGGCGTGGACGGTAAATCCGCATACGAACTTGCCGTCGATGGCGGTTTTGTCGGGAGCGAAAGCGCATGGCGGGACTCCCTCGTGGGGCCGCAGGGCGAAAGCGCATATGAATTGCACGTGCGCCTCGTCACAGACGCGGGACAGACGCCCTATTCGACCAAGGCCGCATGGTTGGCCAGCTTGAAGGGGGCCAAGGGCGATGCGGGCGAAGTGATCGGGATTGACCGGATCGGCGTCACCGGCGTGCCCAAGGACGGTACAGGCGATGTGACGGCAACGCTGATCGCAATGAACGCGGCGAACCCCGGCAAGCTTCTTGCGCTGGAACCGGGCGAATATCGCGTGCTGATCGGCGCGGGCGACAGCGTTTTGCCCTTCGCCGCGAATGGCGGGCTGATCGGCGCAGGCCGTGAAAACACCAAGTTGACGCTGGCCTATACCGGCTCCGCAACAAGCTTCGTCAAGGACATTTTTGATTTTGGGGTGGCGGTCACGTCGTTCCATGTGGCTGGTCTGGATATCTCAATCGAGGTGGATGACCCTGACAGCGAGCAGGTCTTCCGCCTGTTCAGGTGGATGCCGGGGATGACGCGGCTTGAAATCCTGAACAACCGTATCCGGACCAATGCGACCTTCGATGCGCCGGGCAATATCAGCTATAACACGCAAGTGATTGACTGCACCGAAGGCACGGCGTTGCGGTCGGGCCTGATCGTTGAGCGGAATATCATTGAGCGGATCAAATGGGGCTTTATTTCGACCAATGAGGCGCAATGTCAAAGCGCACATATCCGTTTCTATGACAATCAGTGGTCGGACATTGGCGCGTTGCCGCTGTGCTTCAATGCGCCGCACCCTTCGGCGTCGATCACCGACGTGATTGTTGATGGTGACAGCTTCCACGATATGCGGAACCCAAGTGGGTATCAGCACGCGATTGCCTTCACGGGCCAGAACGTGTCGGGCGGTCGGTTCCGCAATATCCGCGTAACCGGCATTTGCGGGCCGATCTTCCACTCCGAAGAGGGCGCACACGACATTATTGTTGAGGACTGCACGCTGGTCGGCGACATGCGCGCGGGCGGCGTCATCGAGTTCAAGGATAACAATGTGGGCGGCGAGTATCTGGCTTCCCATACTGTCACGGTGCGGAACAACCGCGCAACCTTCACTGGCGAAACCAACACGAATTGTCATGGCCTCATGGCCACCTATGACGGCGTAGGGGTGGCCACGCTGAAAGATGCGGTCATCGAAGGCAATTTCTGGGACGGCTTTGACCGGGGCTTGGCGCTGGGCAAGGATACCGAGACGATTTTCGTTCGCGGGGATCGCTTCAAAAACTGTAATTTCGGCCTTCATGCCCGCAACCCTAGCCAATCGTTCGAACACGTCATTATTGACGAGGGCACGCTCGTCGGCTGCTACTTCACCAAGGCGGGCATCATCGGCACGGTGGAAGCGCGCAATGGCGGCGGGTCCGATGCGCTCATCAAGACGAACAGCGTGCATCAGGAAGTGTTTGCAAAGGAAATCATCGTTGAAAAATACGATGTGACGATTGCGGACGGGTCGGCGATCATCTGCCCGCTCATCACGGCCCCTTGGCGCGTGGATGCTGAGTTCATCTGCATGATTGAAAAGGGGGACAGCGCGCGGCGGTCGGTCTCCGGCAAAATGAAGGGTGCGGACAATGGCGGGGCGATGTCCGACTATCAGGTCGCGGTCGATCGGGTGTCGGGATTGGGCGTCGTCGCCTTCGCCGAGGGCAACGAGATTGTGGCACAGGGGGCCGGGTCTATCATCAACCCGCGCGTCGTCGAGGGGATTTTCGGCGATGATGGAAATGTCTTCGGGCCGCGCCTGTCCACCACGGCGAGCGAAGCGGACCGCTCGGGCTGGCGGGTGCATCTCGTCATGCGCGGCTCGATCATGTGGATCAACAACTGATGGAAATTCTCATCCTTCTGGCGTTGGGCGCGGCTGGCGTCGCGCTCTATCGTTCGCGCATCGACGTTGCCGTGCCGGGTGTCCAGGCGCCAAACGCTGCACCTGAACCGACCAGGCCGAACGTCGTCATCACCTATGAGGATGATTACTCCTACGGGTCAGGGGCAACCTACACGGCGGAAGACGTCGATTATATGGCGCGAACGCTTTGGGGCGAGGCGCGCGGCGAGGATGATGCGGGCATGAAGGCCGTCGCGTGGGTCATCCGCAATCGCCGGGACAGTGGCCGGTTTCCGTCGTCCATCAAGGGCGTTGTCACACAGGCATGGCAGTTCTCCACATGGAACGCGACCGATCCAAACCGCGCCAAGATGCTGGCCGTGACGGAATCGGACAGCCAATTCCGGCGCGCGCAGTCCATCGCGCAATTGGTCCTGTCGGGCGCGACTCCGGACCCGACGGGCGGCGCGGTGCATTACGCCAATGAATCGATCATCCCGTCATCATCGGCGGCGTGGGAGTGGATACAGACCGCCGAGACCCGCCAGAAAATCGGTCAGCATACGTTCTATACGGGAGTGGCATAATGGGAAAAATCGTCTTTGAAGCGGGCAAGTGGGTCCTGACCGGCGTCGGCGTGTGGGTGGCGGGCCGGTTTGTGAAGGATGCAGGCGAGGGCTTGGAGGCCGCTGGCGATGGCGTCGAAGCGGTCGGCGAGGGCGCAGCCAAGGCCGCCAATGGCATCGGCAATGCGGTCGCCATCTCTCTGGCGGCCTTCGTCGCTTACAAGGTCCTGACAAAGTGAGCGAGCGCGACGAGCCGCGCAAGAGCCTGTCTCTGGCGACCATGGGGATTTTGGTGGCCATGGTCACTCAGGTGGCCATCACGCTGATTTGGGTGGGCAAGATCACCGAGGCCGTGGACGGCCTGAAAATCGCGACCGAGAACATTGCGCAGACGGACGACATTGTCCGGCTGGAGCGCAGGATCGACCGGGCAAGCGGGCGCGTGGATGCGCTCGAAGCCCGTATTTTCACCATGGCTAGCGAAAGGAACCCGGCCCATGCTCAACAAGATAAAAGACTTATTCCGTAAGCGGATTTTGGAACCCTCGACCCATGCCGCGATTGCGGTCGTGATCGCGCTGTTTTTCCCTGATGCGAAGGGGGCGGAGGAGCATATCCTCGTGATCTTCAATTCCATGGCCGATGTGATCGCGGCAGGGTTTGCTCTGGCGGCGGTCTTCATGCCGGAACGCGGCAAAGTCCCGGACAGGGCGAGAGAATAGCCCCACGCTTAAGGCTTCCTCTCAACTGCCCTGGCGTGATCGCCGGGGCTTTTTTCATTTGCAGAGGTATTGTCGGGGGCGGGGTGAGCGTCGATAACTATGCAAGTGCGTAAAGCTGCGCATATTTCGCCGGTCCTTCCATAGTTATACGATGCATTGTATGCCGCAATTAAAAGCGCCAGAGCACCGTACCAGAACACGGACCATCGGTCTAAGTGTCGCTCTTTAAGATCACCCGCGGTGCCTCGATATTTTTCGATCTCCTGTAAATTACGATCGAGAACATTAATTTCCTCAACATCGACACTTTGAAAAAAGTTGTAAGTTATGAAGTTGTGGTTCTCCACAATTATTTGATAAAAATCCCTCATTTCTTTGCTAAACTTTTCAGACGTTTTCGACAGATGTATAGTCTCCAGTATATCGTTTGTTCTTCGCTCGAATTCGTCCTGTTCTTCCTTTGTGGAGATCGTATGCTCTTGATACCTACGTAGGTGCTCACAAAATTTCAGCAAAGCATTCAAATTCTTCCGCATGGATTGAAGAAGAGCTTTGTGTTCATTTTCTGGAGGGTGCGAATAAATTGCGAGCCCGAATGACACCATGAAATATATCGTGCTGAGCGCCAAAAGCGGTAGAACCGCACTTCCAGAAAACTGAAAATAGCTACCTGGCATTGCCACATTCTGCCCGACATATCCGCATATCGAAAAAATGATCAATGCGCTGGCGCTAATTCCTAGCGCAGTGCGGGTTTGATAGGTCTGATTGCTCATTTAACGCCCCGCTCTCCAAGGCCGAGCGAGGTCGACCGCGTGCCCGACGGTACGACACGCCCTTAACCTTGTCGACGATAGAACCACCGGCGCTGCGCATCTTGCCAACCGATCCCGTCGGCCACGGAGCTGGGCGGGTCCACGGGCGCGACATCGACCAGAAGACGGCCTTCTTTTGCAAGCCGGTCCACGGCAGCGGCCTGCCCATGCTCAAAACCTTCACTGTAGAGCGTCCGGCGCGTGATCTCGCGGGCAAGGGTGCGGATGACCGCAGCCTCGATCTCGGCTTGCTGGTGGCGCTCTGGAGCCCGTAGCGCGCGAATGACGTTCTTGATCGTTGCAAGGCTGACATTGTGCAGCTCGGCATTCTCGGCGTTCGTCACGCCGCGTCGCCATGCCCGCATAATGCTGCGGTTTCTATTGGCTCTATGCTTGGCCGCTTCTGTGTGTTGCATAAATTTCCCCGGTGTGATTTGGTCCGATCGTCAAGACTTTTTGCCTCAAATTAAGGCTAATTATTTTAGCCAAGTCTAAATTCCCCACTGTGCTTTCCCTATATTTATCAACAACTTGAATCTCCCAGATTATTTGCGACAATATCAATTGTGCGCATTATACCTACAAAGGCGCGCGGCCAAATTGTTGCCGGATATCAAAGTAGATATGTCAGTCTCCGCCTCTCGTTGCGTCGGAAATTTCGGCCATGGTATTGATGGCAGTGAGCGAACAATACTTCCATCAGTGACGCGTCTGCCGTCAAAATGGCGAAGTCGTCGAGACTTAGGGGGCCAAATGCGACCAAATTACTTATTGCTGGCGGTCGGGATGATGCTGACCGTTAGCTTAGCGCTCGTTATCACCCAAATGAGCCGTTTTTCGTTTCCGTGTGAAAATACGATTGTCCAACGTTTGGCCAGTCCAGGCAGTCGGCACACCGCATTCCTGTTCGAGCGCGGTTGCGGCGCGACAACGGGCTTTAGCGGCCACGTCTCTATTGTAGGCTCAGGCTCGACCCCAAACGGCGCCGGTAACGTATTGATTGCGGAGCGGAAGAACGGGCCAAGCGGCTCCGAAACATATCACGGGCCGTCAATCATCATGAGATGGCAGGACGAAACTACGCTGATCGTTTCGCTCGACCCGGAAGCGCGTGTGTTTAAGCAGGAAACGGTATTCGGCGATATTCAGGTGCTCTACACCGATTAAATGGTACGGATTACGTGTTTCAGTCCGCAGTCGGAGATATCAGTCTTCACATACGCATCCCCTACCGCAACGTCACCGATGCCATGATGTTCTCCACCTCATCGGCGTGCAGGCCGAAATAATACTCCGTTGGCGCATAGAACAGGATGAGGTGCAGCGCCCCCTCTTCCACCGCGGCCTTTGCGGTCCCGCTATATTCCAGCCCCGATGTGTGGGCGCCGGTGAAGTCAAACCGGACACCTGACAGTGTGCCAAAGTCTGCCGGCCTCAGGTCATAGGTCTCGACATTGGCCATGCCGGCAAAGATCAGGCTGTCGGCGACGAACTCGGCAATCTCGAACTCACCCATATCCGCGCGGAATGTCGGCGCGAGCCGCTCCCGGTCACCGTAAGGTAGCTCGATCAGCGTCGCGCCGTCCTTGATGGACGAAGCGAGAAGCAATTCGTTGAGCATCGTGCCGTCGATGGTCAGCGTACGGGTCTGGGTCCGCCGGTTGACTGGATAGGCCGTCCACGCCTTGCCCATGGTCAGCTGATAATCCTTGTTCGGCACATAGGTCCCGGGTGGCACCAGATTCACGCCGGTACAGGCGGACACACACAGGACGGCAGCCATGGCGGACAGACGTTTCAGATCAGGACGCATCATCGTCCGCTTCCTCTTCAGACAGGGCCGGGAAAGTAGCGGGCACAGTGCGCTCTGGGATCGGCATCGACCAGCGTTTCAGATACGATTCCACCAGCGCCCGATCCGTCGCGTCCGGTGCTTGGACCAGATAGGTTGAGTACGCGGCCCCAGCCGCAATCGTATCCCCCTGCCGCCGTTGTACGTTGCCGATCTCGCGCCACGCCGCGGGCGGCGCATCGGCATAGGTCGTGGCGCGCTGATAGGCGGCGAGGGCCAAGGCCTGATCCCCCTCCTCGCGCCGCACGCGATAGGCCTCGCCCTGGCGGAAATAGAGAACGCCCTCGTCACCACCGGCGGCCAGCAGATGGTTGATCAGATAGAGATGCGCGCCCAGATCACGGCGAGCAATATCATCATTGAGCCATTCATTCAGATAGGGCGAGATCGCGGCACGGTGCTCCGCCTGCCCCAGATAGCCGCCCTCTCCCTGCGCACGGGCAAAGTCCCGCAAGGTTGTCACCCGTTCCTGCGTCAGGGGATGGGTACTGAAGATCGACGCGCGCGCCACCTGCCGCTGCCGACGGCGAGACGATGATGCTTCGACCTCATCGATGACATAATCCCACAGGGCTGCACCCTGATCCGGTGAATAGCCGGCATCGACGGCGGCGCGGAAGCCGCCCTCATCGGCCTCACGCTCCTTGTCCCGGCCAAAACCGTAGAGTCGCCCCGTCAGGACGATCGAGCCGATCTGAGCGGCCTCTGGCACACGGCCAACGGCCGCGCCGAGGCTCAGGACCATCGACATGTTGGCAGCGTTCTTATACGAGCGGAACTGCTCAAGGCTATGACGTTCCTTGTAATGAATAAATTCGTGACCGAGAACGAAAGCCAGCTGTGCCTCGTTTTCGGCACGCAGGAGGAGCCCTGTCCACACCTGCATCAGCCCGTTTGGCGCCATGGAGGCGTTAAGATATGGTGCCTCGATAATGTAGACGCGCATGTCGTCGCAATAATCAGGGCCCGTCACACGGCAGGCCACGCCGCGGACATAGTCGTTCAGCGCTTCATCGCGAACGACCACAGCGGCTGTCTTGAGCTGTTCCTCAGCCTTGTCGACCTGATACCACAGGCCCGCTTCGTCCGTGTCCATCTCCGGCGTAACGCCCGCATCGATGGGAGCCACTTTCGTGGTCTCGCACGCCGCCAGGAACAAGACGCCTATACCGAGAAGAACGCCGCGCCACATCATAGCGGAAACTTCTTGAGCAGGTTGGTGATCATGTGCTCGGCCCCGTCGGCATCTCGCATGTCAGAGCCAACGCCTGTCTGCGCCACGTTGAACCAGACAATGTCACCGGTTCGAAGGTCGATCAGCGACGCAAAGGCCTGTTGCCCGCCCATGGATCCCGTGACACCAAAGGCGGCGCCCATGAGGATGTTGGCCACCTGCTTGCCGGCGCTTGCATATTCGCCGCGGGCATAAAGCAGGAGGGCGTAGTCCGCATCATTGTTCCGCGCCATTTCCTGAACGCCCGGCCCAAGTGACCAGTCGAAGGTGTCCTTCTTGGAAGGTAGCGGCAGATTCGCATAGCGATGCAGCACGATGGTCGTGCCGACGGCCTCGTGCAGCTTGATCAGCTGGATCTCTCGCGGGGTCGCCTCGCCCAGTTCGAACTGGGTCATGCTGATGTTCCGTGCCTTCAACTGCTTCTCGAGCTCGGACAGCAGCATCAACTCCGCCGCTTCGGTCCAGTCAGCGCGGGTTTCCCTGACTTCCGATGCCTTGACGAACCGCAGCTCGACATCAGGCTCCAGCAGCAGGAGCGTAGCCTCGCCGTCAATGCGTTTGAATTCG
Source organism: Parvularcula sp. LCG005 (assembly GCF_032930845.1). GTDB lineage: Bacteria > Pseudomonadota > Alphaproteobacteria > Caulobacterales > Parvularculaceae > Parvularcula. The sequence goes on from NZ_CP136758.1 coordinate 1,562,656, forward strand.
TTTGTGGTCTTGAGGGTCTTCGTGCTGGTGCAGGCGGACAGCAGCAGGACCGCCATCAAGGCTCCGGCGATCGATCTAAAGTCCCGCATGCGCGCCCCCGCGACCGGCTGTCGTGCAGCCTTCAAGCCTTGAAACTTGGTCAAAATTCGCAACGCTGTAAAGGGCCAGGCCATGGCTCCTCAGACGCGCTGAGCAACCGTGCGCGCGAACAGATTGCGATAGGCGTCGACCATGACGTTCTCACCGAACACCTCTTCGGCGCGTTGGCGGTTGGCCGCGCCCAACGCCGCGCGCAGGCTCGCGTCGCTGGACAGTTGACTGAGCGCGTCGGTCAACGCCGCCTCGTCATGGCGTGGCACGATGAAGGGCCGGTTCTGCTCGGACACCATATCGGCAACGTCGCCGACATCTGTCGCCACGATGGGCAGGGCACAGGCCATTGCCTCGAGCACGGTCAGCGGCATCTGCTCCGTATCCGACGTCAGAGCGAAGATATCAAACTCATGATACGCACCCGACGGATCGGGCAGGTTGCCAGTGAAGTGACAGTTGAGATTGAGATCAGCGGTGAGTGTCTCAAGGCTCGCGCGCTCCGCTCCCTCACCGACGAGAACCACAGCAGCAGGCGTCTCCATTGCGGATACGGCCCGCAACAGCCTGCCCATGTTTTTCTCCGGCCGCAGCGCACCTACCGAGCCGATGGTCACCGGGCGATCTGGTGCTGCGGCGGGCTGGAACCGCTGAAGATCGACGCCATTGCGCATCAGGTGCAGACGCGAGGCCGGTATCTTCCAACGATCCGCTGCAATACCGGCAAGGCCATTGGACGGAACGACAATATGACTGCGGCCGCCCAGTACAAACCGACGGAACTGATCCCGCCGGGCGATGGTACCGCCGGCTTCCTCAGGGCCGAAGCCGTCCTCGAAATGTACATGCGGCAGGCGGGCCGTAAGGCGATTGGCCAAGGCGGCCTCGATACTTCCCCAGTTATAGGTACACAGAAGATCGGCTTCAGCACGACGGAACAGCGCACGCAGCGTCCGCAGATTGCGCAGGGACAGGACCGATGCCTTGTCCAAGGCAACCTCATCAAGCGTCACTGATGCCTGAAGCGGCAGGGCTTCAGCGGCTTGCTGATTGCCGTCCAGCGCCACAACAACATGCTCCCACTCGGGCAGGCCGTTGACGAGCTGAAGAAAGCGCCGCTGCGCGCCCCCCATTGCGAAGGTCGGAAAGACGTGCAGTGCGCGTCGGGCAATGGCGGGGTCAGGCGTCATTTTTGGCCCCCTTCCCGCGAATTCCGGCAAGCGACAGAAGCTGGCGTTCGACGCCATCTGGCTGCCCCTCGATCATCCAGGCGGCGCCAACGCCTGCAACATAGGCCAGCCCTGCCCCAACGAGGTTGATCCCGACATTGATCACCAGCGGTGTGCTGGCCAGTCCAGGAATGAACGGTTCGATCGCCACGAAATAGAGTGAAATACCGGCCGCGCCGACAAAGCTGCGCCGCCCCGCCCATAAGGGCTCCCACCCCCGACCGCCGCTGATTACACGATAAAGACGCGCCTGCAGCAGTACATAGAGCAGACCACTGATCGCACTGACCCAGATCGCGCCGATCAGGCCATATTCAATGGCGGCCCACACAAACACCGGTGTCTTGATGAGAAAGAAAATCAGCTCCCGGAAAAAGACGGGCTTTGTCATTCCCCGCGCCATGGCAAATGCCTGTATCGACAAATAGATGGACAACAGCCCGTTCACCGGGGCCATCAACCGCAATACGGGGATGGCGTCTTCCCATTTCTGCCCCAGCACAAGGTGGATGATGTCATCGGCGATGAATGCGGTCCCCACTGCCGCTGGAATGGCGAGCATTGCGAGAGCCTCTGCGCCGCGGAGGAAGGCAAGCCGCATGCGCCCCAGATCCGACTGCATCTGGTTGAGGCCAGGATAGATGGCCCGCGCTGCCGGCGTTGCCACTTCGATTGTCGGCAGAATCGCCAACTGCTGGCCCATGTAGTAATTGCCGATGCCGTCCTTGCCGACAAAACGGCCAAGGAAGAGGGTCTCTGTCTTGTTGTTCAGGGCCGCCAGGGCACTGACCCCGAGCAGCCATCCCGTGAAATCCAGCATTTCATTGAAGGCGGAGAATGTGAGCCGGGGCCGATATGGCATCAAGACATAGGACAGTGTCAGCTGGGTCAGCGCGCCCGCCCCAAGACCAAGGACAATGGCCCAATAGCTGCGATAGAAATAAGCGACGGCGACAGAGACCGCGACGCTCATGCCCTTATTCATGATGGAGATGAAGAACTCGCGGGAGAAATCAAGATCGCGCTCGAACTCGAAAAACTTCGGGTTCAGTGACGAGAACATCAGCGCGATGATGCCGAGCGAGACGAAGATTGGCGCAACCCGATCATCATCATAGAAATGCCCCGCGAATGGCGCGAGGCCACACAGCAGGGTCAGAATAATCAGCCCCCGAATAAACGACATCGTGAACAGCGTGTCGAGGTGACGGCGCTCAGCGTTCCCGAACCGGATGACTGCCTGCGATACACCGACATCCGACACATTCTGCAACAGCTGCATGATGGCCACGCCGATCGCCACCACCCCGAAATCCTCGGGCACGAGAAGGCGCGCCAGCACCAGTGTGTTCACGAACCCGACGAGCCGCATGATAATGCGCGACGAGGCGATCCAGGCAGCGCCCTTGGCAACGCGGCGGCTCATCTGATCGTCCGCCCGGGTGTCGGTGATGTCTGGACGAACCGGTGGTTCGGGCGGCAGGTCGGTCACGGCGCGTTACCTTTCGCGACCTGGGCCAGCCAATCACAAAGCTGACCGATGAGCTGCTGCTGCGCTGCCCGCTCTGTGTGCGTGTGGTCCACGTCCATACCTACCGACAGGGTCAGTCGCCCCGCAAAGCCGTCCTCGCGAAAATTGGCAAAGAAATGCTCGGGCTTCGTCAGGTCTTCCTGCACGTAATTGGTATAACGAATGAACAACCGACCGCCGCGCTGCGCGAAGGCCGACAGCCGTTCGCCAAATTCTTCTACTGGCGGGTGGACGCGATCATTGTCTTCCGAATCCACCGTTGGCGCGTTTTCCGGCGGCGGCGTCACGCCGATCACCCTGCCGATGGCTCGCCCCCAGCGGTCGGTATCGGTCGCCTTGCTGGCTATTTTATCGAGGCGGGCGCGAACAGAGCCATAGGCATACGGATCAATCAGGGCGAGCCCGGTTATCCGATCGTCCGCGGCGATCGCTTCATAGGCGTGATCCGCGCCAGAGCACATGCCGTAGACAATGAGCGGCAAGCCCTCAGCGCTGGTCTGACGATTCCAGTCATCGATCGCCTGGGTGATGTCTGCGACCGCCTGCTGCTCGTGGCCGAGGCCCGGGGCGGCCGGAGCGGTGTCGCCGAGGCCGGACAAATCCAGCCTGATACTGGCAAAGCCAATTTCGGACGCCGCTCGCGCTAGTTTGACGTGCAGCCGGTGGGGGCCGCCGCGCCCGACAATGCCGGCATTGATCAGCAAAAGTCGGCCGACCATTGGACCATCGGGCATTGTCATCGTGCCGACCAGCCGGGCATCAGGGCCAAAGGTGACGATTTTTTCCCTCACCATTCAGCCACCTGTCGACAGATTTCTTCGATCGTCTGCATGGGAACAAGATGGGCGTTCATCGCCTCGTCGGAGTTCCAGTCCTGCTCGGTCGGATCGAGGATCTCATCGAACGAAGCAGACGCACTATCTGCCCAAGCGGCCAAGCCGGGGACGTCGCGCCGTCGGATGGCCAGTGTTTTGGGACGCGTCTTGCCGGTGACGGATGACAGATCCGTCTTCTCAAGCTCGGATCTGAACGAAGCTGAAAGGCCAAAGCCCAACACTTCCTCTTCGCTTGCTGGCGGTCGACCCATCATACCACTGATCGCACGGGCATGAGCCGCTTGCATCTCCGCCAGATAGTCAGGGCCACTGACAACGGGATCCCATAGCAGGAGGCCTATGGGCCGTTCCAGCTTGAGCGCTTTCATCGCGGCGAGCGCGCCGAATCTGAGCCCGAGCCAGATGTTGCGCGACTGCCCGCTCATGTCTTCAAGCTCGATATGGGCGTCGGCGACGGATTGCACCGCGTTGGCGAGGCTGAAATCCTCGCAATCCCCGGCTGACTCACCGCTGCAGGGATAATCAAATCGCAAGGTGGGCGACCCTTGAGCGGCCAGACGTTCAGCCAGGACGCGCAGTAGACGGGCAGAGCGGATCCCCTCTTCCCCCCACGGCGGACAGATGACCACGCCCTTTGCCCCGCTCACACGACGCATCGGCGGGTGGTACGCCCCGTAAAGAGGTGACAGGCTTGACCCGAATTGAAACGGTGTCACGGCGATCAGCATTCCTGTGTATCATGCAACAGCACATGGGAGGTCGTTCGTCGCGCACTACCCCATTGTCGGGGCGATCCCAAGCGCCGAAGAACGATCGTCAGAGAAGAAGGATGCAAGATCGGTGACAACGCCGCTTATTTGCCTGTCGCCCCGCCCCATGGCCAGCACGCGCCTCGTCTGCATCCCCTTTGCCGGGGCTGGCGCGAGTGTTTATCGGCGATGGGCGTCACTTCTGCCGCCCAATGTTGAACTGTTCGCCGTGCAGCTGCCGGGCCGTGAGAACCGGTTGAGCGAGCCGCCAATGACCGAGTGGGATCTGGTCGTGGCCAGTATCGCGGATGCGCTGATCGACATGCCTTGGGGCAATTATCGCCTGTTCGGGCACAGTCTTGGGGCTCTGCTGGCGCTCGACGTCGCACGGTCGATGACAAAAAGGGGTGAAGCACAGCGCCATCTCGCGGTCAGTGGTCGCCCGTGGCCTGGATTTCATAACGATGTGCGGTCACCGATCGCCGTCGATGTCATGAGCGATGATGATGTCCTTGAAGAGCTCACCGAACGGTTCGGCCCCCTGCCCGACTCCCTGCGTGACCTAGAGATAAGAGACATTGTGATGCCCACACTGCGGGCCGACCTCCAGCTGCTGCACAATTATCGGTGGCAGTCCGATCCCGTGCTGACCGGACCCGTCACAGCATTTTACGGCCAGCAGGATCCGTCCCTGTCCAAGAGCAGCGTTGCCGGATGGGCCAAGGAGACGTCAGGGGCGTTTGCGGCGGAACCGCTGAATGGCGGCCACTACATGCTCGACCAGCAGTCAGAAGCCATCTGCCGACTGATCGAGTTACAGATCCGTACGCAGCCTTAGCTGGCTGCGGCCGCACTCTCGGCCCCCGCCGCCAACTGTTCCAGCGTTTCAAAGATGACGGCCCGGGGCGCGATGTGGCAACCCAACTGCCGACGCACACGAACGACCATCTGCGCGGCCTGCAGGGACTGCCCCCCAAGCTCAAAGAAATTATCTGTGACCGAGATCGCCTCAACGGCCAGCATCTCGGCCCAAATATCTGCGATGGCCCGCTCAAGGTCACTGCGCGGCGGTACCGCCATCTTGTGATCGTTGGCTGCGCCCGACGGCTGCGGCAGTGAACTGCGATCGATCTTGCCATTGGCCGTCAACGGCATGTTGTTCAGCTCAACGAACAGTTGCGGCAGCATGTAATTGGGAAGGCGACGACGAAGTGCGCGGCGCAATTCACTACTGGTGGCCGACTGCCCATCGCGATAGACCGTGTACGCGATCAACATGGGCTCACCGGCCGCATCGGGACGGACGACGACGGCCGCATTGGAAACCACGTCGCAGGCTTCAAGCGCGCTTTCAATTTCGCCCAACTCAACGCGGAAGCCGCGAAGTTTGACCTGTCCATCGTTGCGCCCCAGCACCGCCAGTTCTCCATCGGCGCGCACGTAGCCAATGTCGCCGGTGCGATAGAGGCGCGCGCCAGCCTGCCCGCTGTAACGGTCAGGCACGAAACGCTCCGCCGTCTGGGCCTCGCGATTCCAGTAGCCCTTCGCAACCACCGGTCCGCCGATCAGAATTTCACCGCGCACACCGGCGGGGCAAAGTTGGCCATCACCATCCACAACATAGACCTGTACGTTGGGTAGGGGTGTGCCCGCCGAAATGTCCTCCGCATTCGTTATTTTTTTATAGGTCGAAAAGACTGTCGTCTCCGTCGGACCATACTCATTCCACACCACGCGAGACCGGGCGAGCAGCGCTTTGGCCAGTTCGGCGCTCAGGGCCTCTCCACCAGAGAGGACCGTCAGATCGCTTTTTCCGGTCCAGCCTGCGTCGACAAGAAGGCGCCAGAGGGACGGCGTTGCCTGCATCATCGTGGCGTCAGTGCGGTCGACCAGCGCCCCCAATACCTCACCATCAGCCACGTCGTCATCGTTGGCGAAGGTCACCTTAGCGCCGACCATCAGCGGACCGAGCATCTCCAGCAGCGAGATGTCAAAGCTTGGGGTCGTGACCGACAGGAAGTGATCTGCCGCCTTCAGGTCAATCCGTTTGACCACGGCATTCAGATAAGCCCTGAGCGACAGGTGACTGACATTTACGCCCTTCGGTACGCCCGTCGACCCGGAGGTGTAGATCAGATAGGCAGATTGGTCTGCCACCATGGCCTGTTGCGCCGGTGCCTTGGCCCCGTTCAGTTCGGACAGAAGAATTGTCGCAACGTTCAACAGACCGGCCCGGCTGGCGTCATTGCAGACGATCAGGCGCGCGCCGGAGTCCGCGACCATGTGATCGAGCCGGACGGCCGGATAGCTGGGGTCAAGCGGCAGATAGATCCCTCCGCAACGCCAGATCGCAAGCATTGCGATCACGACATCACCCGAGCGCTCCATCAGGACACCGACGACATCGCCCGGCCCTACCCCCTGCTCGGTCAGTCCGGCGGCAGCCGCGTCAACGGCGCTACGCAATTGCGCATATGTCATGGTGCGATCGCCCCACGCCAGGGCCTGACGAGACCCGGCCACCCCAGCAATACAGTCGGTAATATCCGTCTGCAGCGCTTCTTCATCCGACGGACCGCGCAGAAGATGATAGGCTTTGTCTGCCGCGTCGGACGTCATCCAGGTCAGGTCTGACAATTGCGATTGCGGGGCCGCGACGAGCGCCGTCAGAATGGCCTGATACAGATCAATCCAGCTCGATATCGTGCCATCGTCGAACAGAGCCGTCGAATAATCCCAGTCGACGATATAGCCTCCGTCCGTTTCGCTGACATTCATGAACAGCTCATAGAACACAGCCTGCCGCGGGTTTTCCATCGGCCGGACGCGGCAGTCTCCAAGATCAAGATCCCGCAGGAAACCACTATTGTTGAAGACCGCTTGGACCAGCGTCGGGCGCCCAGGCTCCCGTGGCAGGTCGAGCGCGGCGATCAGATCCATCAACGCGGGACCTGCATGATCGGTCCCGTCCATCACACAGCGGCGGACCGCCGTAACAAAGTCCTCAACCGACCGGCCTGCCGATGGCTGCAATCGCAACGGCATCATCTCGACGCCATAACCGATCGACTCCATCTGCCGGACTGCCTGTCCAGCCACGGGAACACCGATGACAAGGTCCTCCTGACCGGTTAGGCGGGACAGAAGAATAGCGTATGCGGAGAAAAGAATCGTGTTGGCACTGACGCCCAGTTCTCGTGCGGCGGCCTTGATCTGTGGGAGCAAGCCCGGATCCAGGCGACGATGGCATGTCGCCCCGGAAAATTGCGGCATAACCGGAAAAGGCCGATCCGTGGGCAGGTGCAACGCTGCGGGCGTATCGCCCTGCAGCTGCGACAGCCAATACGCGGTCGTTTCCGCCTCGGCATCAGCGTCAGCAAGGGCGTACTGGCGGAATGGGACCAGCGCCGCGGGTTCATCTCCACGATAGAGTGCAGCGATGTGCTGCATCAACAGGTCAGCGGCATAACCATCAAAAGCAATATGGTGCGCATACAGCAGAAAATCGTGGCGATCTTTTGCGCGGCGGACGAGGAAGGCCCGCGCGAGAGGGCTGTTTTCAAGATCAAAAGGTGTCGAGGCTTGTCGTCTCGTCAATTCGCGCCAGCGGTCTTCCTGCTCATCCGGCGACATCGCACTCCAGTCGAGCAGCTCAACGTCAATCGCAGAATCCGCCTTCACCGACTGCGACGTGCCTTCAGGATCAATCGTCAGACGCAGCGCATCGGCCGCGTTGAGGGCCTGTTCTGCCGCCTGCCGAAAACGCTCCGCATCCAGCGGGCCCTCAATCGACAGACGGTCGGATTCGTTGAAGGCGCAATTGGCCTCGTCACTCAGCTGCGCCGTCACCCACATTTCCTGCTGCCCGGGCGTCAGGGGAAACGGCCGTTCATCGGCCACTGGAGAAACGCCGGGACGCAGCGGAAGGATATCGTCCGCCTGCATCTCCAGGATGGCAGCCTTTACCGCCGCGATGACCAGCGCCACATCTTCATCGGTGTGAGCCGCCGTCATATAGCTGGGGAAGCCCTCGAGAATATGCACGCCTCGGTCACGCAGGTGATAGAAGAAGAGCGTTGCTAGCTCGCTCTCTTCGGACACGCGGAAGAACATTTGTGACGCGAACTGAGCGACAAAGATTTTGACACCCCGTTCTTCAAAGAAGGCATTGAGCGTATCAGCGAGGTATTTCGCCTTGGCGTTGACCCCCTGTTGCAACGCTGGCCCGGCCGCCTTCAGATAGCTCAGAGACGCGTGGACGGCGGCAATCGTCATGGGATGACGGACAAACGTCCCGGCAAAGAACGTGACACCGGCGGTCGGTTTACTGTCATCGCCATATTGCCACATGCCGCCATCGAACGTGTCCATGAATTCAGAACGCCCCGCAACAACGCCAATGGGCATACCGCCGCCGATGATCTTGCCATAGGTCGCAAGGTCGGCCTTCACACCGTAATATTCCTGCGCCCCGCCCGGACAGGTCCGGAACCCTGTGATCACCTCGTCAAAAACGAGCACGATGCCCCGCTCTTTCGTCAGATCCCGGAGCTTATGCAGAAACTCGCGAGGCTGAAATTCGGGTCGTCGGCTCTGCACGGGTTCGACTAGAACAGCAGCGATATCGTCAGCCTCGGCTGCGATGCGTTCAAGCGCGCTGTCCTCGCCGTAGTCGCACACAATGATATTGTCGACGGACCCGAAAGGAATGCCCGGCGCGAGCGGCAAGGTCTTTTTGGTCCCGCCCGTGCCCACGCCCCGGACCAGCACCTCATCGAAATTGCCGTGATAATCGCCCGAGAACACCACGATCTTGTCGCGCCCTGTCACCGTCCGGCTGATCCGCATGGCGGCCTGCACGGCTTCGGATCCGGTGCTGACCCAAGACACACGGTCCATTCCTGTCAGTTCACAGAGCAGTCTTGCGGCCTCGCCCGCCTTGGGTGTCTGGGGTCCGACCTCAAACCCGTCGTCCAACTGTCCCTTCAGCGCGTCTATGATGAACGGCGCGCGGTGACCGAAGAAGTTTGGGCCGAAGCCGTTGAGCAAGTCCACATACTCATTTCCGTCGACATCCCACAGACGCGCACCCAACGACCGCTCGACAACGATGGGATAGACGATTTCTTTCCAGCGACTGTTGAAGCCCGACGCTGTGCGCGGATCGGCGTGGTACTGACGATCCCGCTGGGTCCGCTCCTTCGATCCTTTGGTCTTCGCGTTGTAGCGTTTTGTCAGGCGATCCACATGAGCGCGCTGCACAGGGCTCAGGTCTTCACCATCGTCATTGAGCGACGGACCGAACCCTTTGGGCAGGACAGGAGCCGGTACCGCCTCTCTTGTCCGATCGGCCGCTGGCGCAACCGACGGCGCGACACGTGGCACCGGCGCTGACGACTTATGTCCTGAGAGAAGGCGGATCTGTTCCTGCATCAGCTCAAGTTGCGACCGGAACAGCGCCGCCATGGCTTCTCTGGATCCTTCTGTGATCGGCGCAGATGGGGCTGGCGGCAGAGGTCGGGGCGGCGTTTCGGCTTGCGATGTCGCGGCCTGAACCACTGGGGCTGGCGCTGGGGCTGGCAGAACGCTGTCGAGATGGTCGGCGAGCGACGCGATGGTTGGCGCCGTGTCAATCAACTGACGAAATGTCACCTTGGTGCCCACGGCTTTCTGATAGGCGGCAGCCAACTGGGTCAGAAACAGGCTGTCGAACCCCAGCGACAGAAACGGGACATTCGGTGCTAACTCGCCAACCGGCACGCCTGACAGGTCCGACGCTGTCGCCGTCAGTTGTGCAATCAGATCATCCTTACGCGTCATGGTTGGTCTCCGTGAATCATGGTCACGATTTCAGGGCCGCGAGCTGCGCGGCGATTATTCGCAATTGAGTCTCGACAAGCTGTTCGATTGAGCCGTCGGGTGCGGCATTTGCCGGAGCGGGCATTGTCGGCGGTACAGCTTCTTGTACGGGCTGACGCGCGGGCGGATCCACCCAGTGGCGTTGCCGCTCAAACGGATAGGTCGGCAGCGGTATCCGCTGGCAGGGCGCCGTGCGCAGGTCGGACCAGTGAAGAGCCACACCCTGCCCCCACAAAGCCCCCAACGCCGCCAGCAGATGCGCTTCGTCATCGCCCGGCTCCTGCACAGGTCCGAGAACCGATACGGGCGAGAAACCGGGGCGCCGGACCGACTGACGCGCCAGGGTTGACAGCGTCTGCCCCGGACCGACCTCAACCACGATTGTGCTGGCTTCCGCCGTCGCCAGCCTGATGGCGTCGACATACCGAACCGGTGATGTGATTTGCTGTCCCCAATAGGCCGGGTCCATCATATCCTTATCGGAAAGCTGCATGCCCGTCACGGTGGAGAAAACGGGAAGTTGGGCAGGCCGCAGGTCAAGCGCGGCCACAGCCTCTTCAAAGCTCTCGCGCGCCGGCGCCATCATCGCCGAGTGAAATGCATGTGACGTCTTCAAAACCGAGAAAGCCACCTCGTCCGAGGTCAGGCGTTCGGTGAGAGCGTCCATCGCATCGGTGGGACCGCTCAGCACACAGAGGGATGGACTGTTTATCGCCGCCAGGTCAATTTCGCCGGAAATATAAGATGTTGCTTCATCCGCCGAGAGGCGGACAGCCAGCATTTTCCCTGCTGGCATCTGTTGCATCAGGCGTCCGCGGAGAGCAACGAGCCTTGCCGCAACGTCCAGATCCATGACATTTGCCAGCACGGCGGCCGCAAATTCGCCGATACTGTGGCCGATGACAGCGTCCGGCACGATACCGCGGGCACGCATGCTGTGGGCAAGCGCGATCTCCATGGCGAAGATGGCGGGCTGCGCCAGGCTGGTCTGCGCCAGCTGAGCCGCCGCCGCCTCACCAGAAAGTGGGCTCGTTTCGTCCCAAAGGAGAAGGCCTTTCAACGCCTTTCCCTGTTGATCCTTGCCGGACAGGCTGCCGATGACATTGTCGATCGTCGCCTTGAACACTGCATCCGCTGCATAGTGCTGCCGAGCCATGCCAGGGTACTGCACCCCCTGCCCCGGAAACTGGAACAACAAGCCGGGAGAACTGGCGACGGGCTTGTGTATCGGCGTCTCCATCCGTAGGCGTTCTATTGCTTCGGCAGGTGATCTGGCGACGATGGCCGTGCGCTGTTCAAATTGCCGGCGGCCAACCTGCAAGGTGTGTGAGACGTCGTCGAGACGAAGCTGCGGATTTGCTTCCAGATACGCAGCCAGACGTAATTTCTGTTGGGCCAGCGCCGTATCCGTCCGCGCGGACAGAACGAGAATCTGCGGCTCCTCGCGCACGGCCCTCTCGGCGGCCGTTGGCGCACTCTCAATCACGACATGGGCGTTGGTGCCGCCAACCCCGAAGGACGAGACGGCGGCGCGACGCGGCTCCTGCGCCGCCGGCCAAGGGTTCAGCGCGGTGTTGACGTAAAAGGGCGTTGCCTCAAAATCGATATTCGGGTTCGGCCCTGCATAATGGATTTGCGGCGGCAGCACGCCTTCATGGACGCTGAGGCTGGTTTTGATCAGGCCGATGGCGCCGGACGCTGCATCAAGATGACCCAGATTGGCCTTCACCGATCCGATGGCGCAATATTGCCGGTCGTCCGTATCCCGCCGATAAGCAGTCGTCAGCCCGGCGATCTCGATGGGGTCGCCCAATGGGGTCGCCGTGCCGTGCGCCTCGACATAGCCAATGGATCGGGCATCGATCTCGCCCAGCCCCATGGCCAGCGAAATGACCTCTGCCTGCCCCTCGACGCTGGGTGCAGTATAACTGACCTTCGTGCCGCCATCATTATTGGTGCCATAGCCGCGAATGACAGCGTAGATGGTGTTGCCGTCGGCGATCGCGTCTTCAACCCGCTTGAGCAGAAGAACCGCCGCACCATTGCTGAAGACCGTCCCTGCGGCATCGCTTGAAAATGTGCGGCACGTCCCATCGGGGGAGAGCATGCCGCCCTCCTTGTAGAAATAGCCTCGCTTCTGGGGCAGTACGATCGTTACGCCCCCCGCGAGCGCCATGTCGCAGCCATAGGTGTCGAGCGCCTGACAGGCGGAGGCAATTGCCACCAGCGATGTCGAACAGGCCGTCTGTATCGTCATGGCAGGGCCGCGGAGGCCCATTTTGAATGCGACCCGAGTGGCGAGATAGTCCTTGTCGTTGCCCAGTTCGGTCTGCAGCGTGCCCACCTGGATATTGTCGATCAGGTCCCGCCTGAATTTTTCATCGGCACACAGATTGTTGATGAGATAGGTGTCCATGTAACAGCCGGCATAGACACCGACAGCACCATCATAGCGCGCGGCGTCATGACCCGCATGCTCCATCGCCTCCCAGCAGATTTCGAGGAAGACGCGATGCTGGGGATCCATGACTTCCGCTTCGCGCGGCAGATAGCCAAAGAAACGCGCATCGAACTTGTCGATGTCGTCGAGCACCCCCTTGGCACGGACAAACTGTCCATCCCCCTCACCAGCGGGCTGCGGAATCTCCAGCTCCTCGGGCTCGAAATGGCTGATCGTATCCTTACCGGCTTTGATGTTTTCCCAGAACGTCGCCACGTCCTGCGCACCGGGAAACCGGCCCGCCATGCCCACAATGGCAATGCCGCTCTGTGCTGTATCCGTCATGACACCTCCCGCAGGGTTCGACGCCGTGCCGCAAGGCGGCTGGTCGATTGCCTGACGCGTTCAGCCCGGTGGCTTGCCGGTTGTTCCGGATGCCCGCCCTGGGTCAGCGCATTGACCAATTCTTCGACGGTGGAATAGCGGAACAGGCTGGTAATTTCGACAGGCCGGCCCAACCATTTGACGAGGCCCGCCTGGACTTGGAGCAGCTGGATAGACCGTCCGCCAAGTTCCGTGAAAGAATCCCGCACACCGATTGGCCGTATACGCAGCACATCCTCCCAGATCGCGGTGACAACCGACATGGCACCTGGCCCCGGAGCGACATAGCCGTGCTGAAAAGTTGGTCGGGGACGATAAGCGGCGGCCATGGCCTCAACGATCGCATGACCGGTGGTCATCTCATTGGCGATCCAGTCGTAAATATCAGGGGGCGCCCCGCCTTCATAGATTGGCGCGCTCATGTCCGTCACCGGCACCGCCTGCCCCGGCTCAAACCGGCAGTCCAAAGCCATCTCCTGTGACAGACTGTATTGATCCTCTGCGCTGCTATTGGACCAGGCCGCCAAAAAGCGGCGAACCGGCGTGTTGCGCGGGCCCTCGACGGCGACAATGACGATCTCGTTCAGACCGGCGTCAGCAGCACACTGGCCCAACAGGGTCAGCATCTGGTGTTCAACACCGCGCCCAAGAGCACGACAGCTCAGCAGGAACAGGTCACATAGAAAACTGTCCTGCTTGGCCCGACCGCCGACCACACCGACAAGTCCGTAGTCGCCGAACCGGTCGCGGACCGTGACCGTGTACAGAAAATCAGTATTGCTGGCCTGGCGGGAAGAAATGTCCGCTTCACTGCACCGGATCAGGCTGGCGTTGAACTGGTTCGTCCGTTCCGTAAGTTGCGCGATGCGAGGGCAATCGGTGGCCATCGCCGGTTCAATGATAATATCGAGCTCAAGCGTCTCAAAAAAATCTGATAGTGACGGCGCGGCGGTCATTGCCGCCTGTCGCTTGGTCTCCTGCCTGTAGCGATCGGTTCGCCGCTCATCTTCTTCCGTGACGGGGACGGGATCGAGTGGCCACACATGCCGCGCAAAGGCGGGCTCTCCTTCTGGCACGGTGACACTCATCACACCGGGCAAAGCGGCCCGCATGGCAGCGATTTCTACCGGATTGTCGTCGAGAAACAGGACCGCATCCTGACCCACACCAAACCGGCTCAGGCCTTCGGCCAGATTATCCGGCTTGGCCTGCCAGTCTGCGCGGATATCAAGAAAATCGTCGCTGCGAAGAGCGAAATCCGTACGCTGACGGAAGATGTCGTCGATGTCAGAACGATCGTTCTTCGTACACAGCGACAGGATGCGGCCCTGCGCCGCGTTTTCCCGCAATGTGCTCTGCAGCGCTGAATCCTGTGGCGACAAACGCACGCCGTTGGCCCCATCCTCACCAAGCACACCTCGCCAGAGGGTCTGGTCGGCATCCACTGCGATCATCTTCAACGGCGGACGCCGCAACCGATCGAGCCAGCGCGCAATGCCGGTCCCGAGGACCGCCATTGCCTCCGGGGTGTAGGGGACATGCCCAGCCTCATCAGCCATCGGGTCTGCTACCTGATCGACACCGTAAGCCGTCATCAGCTCCGCCACATTGATCGCCTCAACGCCGTCTGGCCAAGCCTCAATATCGGGCATGCTTCCATCGGCTTCAGGACACAGGAGAAGGGCAAGGGGCTTTTCCTGGCCGACGTTCGACAGGACGGAATACAATACGTCGCGATCATTCCCAATGTCGGAGAGCCGCACGAGCACGACGCGCGGGCCCGCATGTTGCGCGAGCAGGCCCTGCGGGTTCAGCCCATCGGCCAGCAACTGACCATAGGGCACAGCGATCGCGCCATCGGGCAGCACCAGTTTGCGTCGCCAGAAATCGATCGCCTCGAGCACCGGCTCCACCGTAAAGGTCGCCGCAATTACAGGCGCCGCGATTGATGTCTTTGCTGCAGCCACCGAATGCTGTCCCTCTGCCCTAGCCTATTGCCCTCTGGTGCAATCCGCGCGCCGACTGAAGCAGAATTTTCGAAAAAGTGCACCAGATACGGGAACTTGGCCTCAACGTTAACACGAGTGGGCTCCGCTTTGCGCCAAATGCGTGCGTCACGTGACGCGACAGGATAAGGTAGCAAGAGTCTCCTCACACCCGAAAAACGACTTTGTCAATATACATCAATGGCTTATAGCGCCCGCCTCCGCAACGACCTCCTCAACCGGCGAACCAGAAGCCGTATTAAAGACGTGGTTGACGGCAAGGCCCGGCGCCAAAGCTTAAGTCGCATTAATCCTACAATATAACCAGACTTCAAGACACGTGCGGTAGACCGTTTGTATTGAAGAGGAATGGGGAGCGGCTTTGTGATTACGTATCCAATGCCACGGTTTGAACAGCAGAAAATCGAAGTTCTACAACGCTACAAGATCCTTGATGGATCGAAAGAATACGACACCAGCCACATACCACGGACGGTATCCCTCGTATTCGACATGCCCATGGTCATTGTCGCGCTGAATGAGCGCTACCGGAAGTGGTTCAAGTCATCCTGCAACATGACCGACGAACAGCACGACATTCTGCAAGGGTTCTGTGCCCACGCTCAGTTGTCGGACGCGGCGTTTTGCGTCGAAGATGCACGCGATGAAGAATATTTTGCTCGCGAAGAGGCCGTCCAGGGCGACCCTAATGTCGTCTTTTTCGCTGGCGCCCCGCTGCGCAATCCGGACGGAATTCGGTTCGGGACACTCTGCCTGATTGATCAGCGTCCCCGCACGCTCGACGCGATGCAGATGAACATTCTGAACAGTTTTGCGGCCATGTTGTCACAGGATATCTGCCTGCGCAGTGCTGGTCGTTACGCTTTGGCGGATCTGATCGAAACGGAAAAAGACAAAAGTGATCTGTACGGCCTCGCCATGACGGATTCACTTACCGGCGCCCTTAATCGCCGTGCGTTCTTCCGCTTCAGCGAACGCGAGATGAGCCGGACACGTCGGTATAATCTCGACATGTGCGTGATGATGCTGGACATCGACTTTTTCAAGAAGGTCAATGACGTGCACGGCCACAATGCCGGCGACATGGTGTTGAGTAAATTCGTCAAGACGCTGATCGACACCGTCCGGGACGAGGACCTGGTGGGACGTCTTGGTGGTGAGGAATTTGCCATCGTCATTCCTGAGACCAGCAAGGAGCGCGCTGGCGCCCTCGCCGACCGTATCCGAAACAACGTGAAGGCCATGCGCTTCAACGGCGATGGCGGCAATTTCTCCATTTCCGTCAGTATCGGGATCAGTGAACCTGCCATCAATGAGACCGATATAGATCCGTCACTCGAGCGCGCCGACAAGGCTTTGTACGAGGCCAAACGCGCCGGCAGGGACCGGGTGGTGCTGGCGGACACGCCGCGACGCCTCATCGCCCTGGAGGCCTGATCCAGCATACAAAGAAGAAAGGCGCCTGCTTGATCCGCAGGCGCCTTTTTCACGAAACCTACTGGCGCATGAGGTCCAGCGTGGTGGGGTATTCTTCGCTACGGATCGGTTCGTAGATATGGAACGGCCCCGGCGTGTGCCCTATTCTTTCGAACCGGGCGCGACGACGACCTTCAGCTTCCAGCGAATTGACCGGACGGAATTCGAAATTCCGGCCACCCGGGTGGGTCGCGTGGTAGGTACAGCCTCCGACGGAACGACCAGCAGCCCGATCGACAATGTCAAAGATCAGTGGCGCGTGCGGTTGGATCGTGGGGTGCAGCGCCGATGATGGCAGCCAGGTGCGGAAGCGGACCCCCGCGACACGCTGATCGGACCGCTCCGTGTCATGCAGCGGCACGCGGTATCCGTTGCAGGACACATCGAATCGGTCAGCGAAATCACCCGTCACCTTGACCTGCAGTCTTTCGACAGAACTGTCGACAAACCGTGCCGTACCGGTGGCCGACCCCTCCTCGCCAAGAACAGGCCAGCATTCGAGACCCGCCCGCAATTCGAGATCGACACCGCCATGGCGGATCGTGCCGTAATGAGGGAAGCGGAATTCGAACTGCGCATCATACCAGGACGGATCAAGACGAACGCCAAGCCCGGTCGACACTTCGTCCAGCACCGCATTCAGATCTGCCCGGAGATAATAGGGCAGCATGAACCGGTCATGCAGTGCCGTGCCGAACCGATTGAGTGGCCGGGTGTACGGATTTTTCCAGAACCAGGCGATCAGTGCCCGCAGGATCAGCTGCTGCGCGAGGTTCATGTCCTCATGCGGCGGCATCTCAAATGCCCGGAATTCGACCAGGCCGAGACGGCCTGTAGGACCATCCGGGCTGTACAATTTGTCGATACAGATTTCCGCGCGGTGCGTGTTGCCAGCAACATCCACCAGCAGGTTCCGGAACAGACGGTCGACCAGCCATGGCGGGCATTCACCGCCCATCGCCTTTTCGGGATGCGGCAGTTTGCTGAGCGCAATATCAAGGTCGTAGAGTGCGCTCTCACGTCCCTCATCGACACGCGGTGCCTGGCTCGTCGGGCCGATAAACATGCCCGAGAAGAAATAGGACAGGGACGGATGGTTCTGCCAGTATCGGATCAGGGATCCGAGCACGTCCGGCCGGCGCAGGAACGGGCTGTCGCTGGGCGTTGCGCCGCCGACAACCACGTGCGCCCCGCCGCCAGAGCCTGTCGGGCGACCATCGAGCATGAATTTCGATGCCTCAAGGCCGCATTTTTCAGCCTCTTCATAGACAGCCCGGGTGATATCCACCTGTTCAGCCCAATTGTGGGCAGGCTGAATATTCACCTCGATCACGCCGGGATCCGGTGTCACCTTGATGACGTTCAGACGCGGGTCGTCGGGCGGCGGATAGCCTTCGATCTGAATCGCGATGCCGGTCCGCAACGCGGTTTCTTCAAGCGCGTTGACAATATCAATATACTCATCGGCAGTCGCCGTTGGCGGCATGAACGCACACAGAATACCATTGCGCGGCTCGACCGTCAGGGCCGTGCGCACAGCGGGACCCGCCGAGAACGGTCCGCCGGGCAAGGCGGCGTTGGTGTTCACGCCCGGCTCCTCGATGGGCACCAGCGGAATGTCGAACTCACCGGCCTGTGCGTTTGAGATGGGCCGGTCTTCCCAATGGTGGATCTTCGTCGGCAGCTGTTCACGCGGTGCAAACGGGTCAAGCGGGATGATTTCCGGCCGCTGATTTTTCGGCAGATGCGCAAGAGACTGGAGCGGCAAACGGAAACCGGCGGGACTGTCACCGGGCATCAGGAAGAGACGCTGGCGACGGGTCTGCCATTTTTCACTCTGCCAGCGGAATTTCCGTTTACGGGCGAGCTGTTTCATCTCTTTGGATGCCCGCGCCGGGGCCTGGGCCAGCTGCAATGGCAGGATAAAGGCGGCTGGGCTCTCGAGACCGCGATCGAAGACGCGCGCCAACCGGGTACGCGTTTCAACGTCGTCGAGCTTGTTGTCGATAGGATCGACATTTGGCGCGAGCTTCTGCTCGCGCAACATGAACTCGGCAGGATCTTCAAAGGCTGGCGTGGCGTAATCCGCTTCCAGCCCGAGGCTTTCAGCCAGACCTTCGGCAAACAGCTGCGCCTGATCGATTGTTGCGTTCTTTGGCTGGTCCTCACGCGCGATCATCTCGGGCGCTTCCCAGGTCGGCTCTCCATCAGTGCGCCAGTACAGTGCAAAGGCCCAGCGGGGCAGGCTTTCGCCGGGATACCATTTGCCCTGCCCGTGATGCAGGAATCCATTCGGTGCAAATCGCTCCTGCAGGCGGCGCAGATATCTGTCGGCAAACGCTCGTTTCGTGGGGCCAACCGCGTCGATATTCCACTCGCCGGCATCCCGGTCGGTGGTGGCCACGAAAGTGGGCTCGCCGCCCAGGGTGAGACGGACGTCTTCGCGGTTCAGTATCTCGTCAATCGCGGCGCCTGCGTTGATGACGGCTTCGACCTGCCCTTCATCAAGCGGCTTGGTGACCCGCGGTGTTTCGAGAACCCGCGACACTTTCATGTCGAAGTGAAGTTTCGCCTCGGCCTTTTCTGTAGCGCCACTGATCGGCGCGGCACTTGACGGTTTTGGCGTGGCCGCCAGCGGAATATGCCCCTCACTGGCGAACAGGCCTGACGTCGGGTCGAGACCGATCCAGCCTGCACCCGGTGCGTAGACTTCGGCCCAGGCATGCAGATCGGTGAAATCTTCTTCGGGGCCTGATGGGCCTTCGAGGCTCTTCCGGTCGGCTTTCAGCTGGATCAGATAGCCGGAGACGAAACGGGCGGCGAGGCCAAGCTCGCGCAACACGGCCACGAGCAGCCACCCGGAATCGCGGCACGAGCCGGTCCCGATGGACAGCGTCTCCTCAGGGGTCTGCACGCCCGGTTCCATGCGAACGGTATAGCCCACTTCCGCATTGATCCGCTGGTTGATCTCGACAAGGAAATCAATCGTCTGCAGACGGTCTTCTTCTCTCTGGACACCCGCTGTCGAGGTAAAGCGATCCTTGGCCCAGCGGACAAGTTCCGCGAATTTACTGCCGCCCTCGACGCGCTGCAGATACGGCTCGAGTTCTTCCTTCAGCTCCTTGTCGTAGGAGAACGGCGAGTTGAACGCGCTCTCATCGAGAAAGAAGTCGAACGGGTTGATTGCCTCAAGGTCGGCGACCAGATCGACCTGCACCTCGAACCGGTCGGTCTTCTCCGGAAAGACCAGTCGGGCCAGGTAATTGCCGAAAGGATCCTGTTGCCAATTGATGAAGTGCTGCTCGGGAAACACCTTCAGCGAGTAACTCAAAATACTGGTTCGCGTATGGGGTGCGGGCCGCAGACGGACAATTTGCGGAAATAGCTGGACCCGGCGATCATAATCATAACGCGTCAGGTGAAATATAGCGGCAGAGGTGCTCATAAACGTCCCTTTTCACCCCCTATATGGGGGCGATTAGAATTTTTTGCCAGCTATTGACGCGACGCAACAACCTGCGCTCAGCTTGCCTTAATAGCTTGTGGCTTATATCCACACTATAAAGATGGAGTGAAGCAATACGTGTCTTACGATGAAATGATCACCGACGGCGAATCCCGGGCTCCGTATGCTCGCGTCAGTCAATGGCTGGATCGAACCGGGCACGACAAGCTCTCACACCATCAGGCGTTGGCTAAGAAGCTGTTTCGCAAAGCCGGCATCACGTTCCAAGTGTATACTGAGAAAGGTGATCCTGAACGGCTCATTCCTTTCGACGTCATTCCGCGCGTGTTCTCCTCGTCAGAGTGGCGAACGATCGACAACGGCGTCAAACAGCGCGCCAATGCGCTGAACGCTTTCCTGCGCGACATCTATGGCGAGCAGGAGATCATCAAGGCCGGGATCATTCCGCGCAGCCTGGTCGAAAATAACGAAGCGTTTGAGCCTGTCATGGTCGGCTTCAAACCACCCCACGGGATCTACAGCCATATTATCGGTACAGACATTGTCCGCACGGGGGAGAATGATTTCTTCGTCCTGGAAGACAATTGCCGCGTGCCCTCCGGCGTCTCCTACATGCTGGAAACCCGTGAGAGCATGGTCCGCATGTTCCCCGAGCTCTTTGCCGAGAACCGGGTACTGCCCGTCGACGACTACAGCGAAGCCCTGCTTCGCATGATGAAGTCGGTAGCCGGTCCCCATGCCCCCGCCAATCCGCGTGCCGTTGTCCTGACGCCCGGCCACTTCAACAGCGCCTATTACGAGCATTCTTTCCTGGCCGACGAGATGGGCATTCCCCTTGTCGAGGGCGCAGATCTCATGGTCGAAGACCAGCGGGTCTATGTGCGGACCACGGAAGGACGCCAGCAGGTCGACGTGATTTACCGCCGCCTCGATGACGCGTTTCTGGATCCCCTCGTGTTCCGCAAGGATTCCATGCTCGGCGTCCCTGGCCTGATGGATGCCTATCTGAATGGCGGCGTGACCCTGGTGAACGCGCCGGGCGCCGGTGTCGCTGATGACAAGGCAATCTATTGCTTCGTCCCGGACATGATCAAATTCTACCTCGGCGAAGAGGCGATCCTGCCGAATGTCGAAACTCATCGGTGTGCTGATCCCGACAGTCTGGCTTATGTCCTCGACAATCTCGATCAGCTGGTGGTCAAGGAAGTCCACGGCTCCGGCGGGTACGGCATGTTGATCGGCCCCCGCGCGAGCCGCGAGGAAATCGAGACATTCCGCGAGAAGCTCAAAAAGCATCCATCCAACTATATCGCCCAGCCGACGCTGTCGCTGTCGACTTGTCCCACACTGGTGGAGGATGGGGTTGCACCGCGCCACGTCGACCTTCGCCCGTTCTGCCTGACCGGCAACGGCGTCAGCCATCTCAGCAAGGGCGGCCTGACGCGGGTCGCGCTGCCCGAGGGCTCGCTCGTCGTGAACTCCAGCCAAGGCGGCGGCGTCAAGGACACTTGGGTCGTCGATGACGACTACGGACAATCACAAATTCAGAGGCAGAGCCAATGAGCATGCTCGCGCGGGTTGCTTCGAACCTTTACTGGATCGGCCGCTATCTGGAGCGGGCCGAGAATACGGCACGCCTTCTTGATACAGCGCGTCGCATGGCGGCCCTTCCGGGGCCTGACGGCCATCACAATGAATGGGAATCCGTTCTGGCGAGCTCGGGCAGTGATTACTGCTTCCCCGAGACCGGGAACAAGAATGACCCGACCGACGTCGTCTATCATCTGGTCCTGGCGCCATCCAATCCGTCGTCGATCTATTCGAGCCTGCAGAAGGCGCGCAACAACGCCCGGTCGATCCGCGAAGGTCTGTCGTGGGAATGCTGGCACACGCTCAACAATCTTTGGCTTGAGTTCAAGGACCTGACGCCGATGGAGCTGTCGGATGCCAGCCTCCCGGATATCATCGAAACAACGAAATATGGTTGCATGACAGTCAATGGCTCAATTGAGTCCACCGTCCTGCGCAATGAAACCTATCACTTCGTCCGTCTGGGAACGTTCTCTGAACGGGCTGACAGCACGGCGCGTATTCTCGACGTGAAATATTTCAGCCTGCTGCCGCCGGGTGAACCGATCGAAGGCGCTCTCGATTCCTATCAGTGGATGACGCTTCTGACAGCGACCAGCACCCGCCGCCTGTTCCGCCGCATTTACGGGACAGATCTGCGCGCAGAAACTGTGTCCGACCTCCTGATCAAGAACGATGACTGCGCGCGGTCGCTCGTCTTCTGCATCAGCCAGATCTGTGACCACCTCTCGCACCTGTCTGATCTGTATGACCGGCAACTTGGCGCCATGTCGGCAGCAAGCACCATACGCGATGAATTCGTGGAACGGTCGGTCGATGACATCATTATTGGTGGCCTGCACGACTATCTCGGTGCGTTCATGCGCGCCAACAATTCGCTGGCGCAGGACATCTCTCGCGATTTTTACTTCGAGCCCGTCAACGAGACGTCAGATACTGACAAGTGAAACAAATCATTTATTGCAAACAGTAGTGGTCTTGCGCTTGCCTGCGGTCTAGATAGCGGTTTCGATATAACCCCACTGAGGATCCCGTGACCTATTGTGTTGCCCTCCGGCTCAAGGCCGGACTTGTCATGCTGTCCGATACCCGCACCAATGCCGGTATCGACAGCGTTTCAAAATTCAGAAAAATGTTTACTTGGTGCGTGCCCGGAGAAAGAGCCCTGTGCCTCATGACGGCCGGCAACCTCTCCATCACCCAGTCGGTCATCACCACACTGCAGGAACAGATCGACGATCCGAACTTTGTCGGTGACACCATGCTGACGGCCCCAAGCCTGTACCGGGCGGCCGAAATCCTGGCGCAAGCGATGCGCGACGTCATGGCGAAATACGCCGAAGGCATCAATTCCGCAGGCGAGAATTCCGGCGCCAGCATTATTCTTGCCGGTCAGCGCAAGGGCGGCAAATTGCGGCTCTATATGATCTATTCGGCAGGCAATTTCATTGAAGCATCCGAAGATACGCCCTTCTTCCAGATCGGCGGCTTCAAATACGGCAAGCCGATTCTCGACCGCGTGGTGACCGAGGAAACCTCGCTCGAGGACGGCAAGACCGCCGCCATGCTGTCCATGGACAGCACACTGCGATCAAATCTGGCCGTGGGCATGCCGCTTGATCTCTGCGTGATCCCGACCAGCAAATACGAGCTGTCAGAATATCGCCGGATTGAAGCCGAAGACCCGAACTTCCGCGCCCTGTCCGAAGCGTGGTCTCAGGAACTCCGAGACAGTTTCGTCAAGATGCGGGCCATGCCCAAGTAGAACACCAAAGCCCTCGCCTTCTCGGCGGGGGTTTTTTCATTGTAAGGATGAAAAACAATACCGCACCACAAGGGTACGACCTTCAGTGTCGCATCCCCTCAGCATGATGTGCATGAAATGGAATAAATGGTGAGCCCGACAGGATTCGAACCTGTGACCCGCTGATTAAAAGTCAGCTGCTCTACCAACTGAGCTACGGGCCCGACCGAAGGGCGGAAATAACGGCGACGGCCCCGCGGGTCAACCTCAAAACTCAACAAAAACGCTATTTGCCGCGAGCAATCGTGCCGAACTGCATGAGCCGGCGGGCCAGCATGCCGGGGCGTCGCCCCTGCCCCAGAGTCCGCGCCGACTTCAGAGCTGCCGCAACCGGCGCAACCGCCTGATCGGCAGGTGTGATCGCCGTCCAGGCAGCATTGAACGCCGCCAGCAACTCCCGTCGCAGTTGTTCAGCATGCGGCGCGCGGGCAATCCGGGCGGTGGGCGTCTCGATATCGGTCCGTCCCCCGGGCTCGGCCCGGACGAGCGCCCGCAGCGCGCCATAGGCGGCCCCTGCCTTGTGCCAGCCCTCAAGCTCGGCTGTCGGGTCCAACAGCGCTACGAGACCACCGGCAAGGCCCCCATCATGCACCGCCGCGACGTCCAGCGCCGCTTTGGCGCCGGTGACGTCCGCGTGACTGAAGAACGTCTCCGTGCCGTCAATCATCATCAGCATGGGGGGGTTGAGATGCGCCGCCTCGCGCAGGGTCACCGCTAACGCCGAGACAAGCGGATGAGCGCGGACACGGCCTTCACCGAACACCTCGTCCAGGGCTTCGCGCCACCATTGCAGGCGAATGGCCCCCAGCATAGGCTCGGACACGCGCAAGGGGACGCTGCGCATCTCGGCAGCGAACGCCATCAGCGCGAGGCCAGCGGCCCGCTTGTCATCAGGGTAATAGGCGAGCGCTGCGGCGTGGTCAGGCTCGGCAAGCGAAACAGCCGCGAGAAGTTCCGCGGCCGTTTCCATATTTATCGGTGCAAACCGCTCAGGGTGCACGGGCCGCTTTTGTATCCGCTGGCATGTTGGACCAGTCGCGCTTGACGCCGGTCTTCAGCAGGAACGGCGAGGCGATAAAGATCGAGGAATAGGTCCCGATCACGATGCCCCAGATCAGCGCAAAGCTGAAACCGCGTAACACTTCACCGCCGAGGAAGAACAACGCCAGCAGCGCGATCAGCGTCGTGCCGGAGGTCATCAATGTCCTCGAAAGCGTGTTATTGATCGACATGTCGATGAGCTGCGACAGCGGCATCTGTTTGTACCGTCGCAAGTTCTCGCGGATCCGGTCATAGACGATGACCGTGTCGTTCATCGAATAACCGATGATGGTCAACAGCGCCGCGATGATAGACAGCGTGAACTCGAATTGGGTGATGGCAAACAGGCCAAGCGTGAGGGTCACGTCATGCACCAGCGCGAAGATGGCCCCAAGGCTGAACTGCCATTCGAACCGGAACCAGATGTAGAGCAGCATCATGAAAATGGCGACGCCAAGGCCGGTCAGACCATTGCGCAGCAACTCACCGGACACGGTCGGTCCGACGACGTCGATGCGGCGGACATGGATGTCGTCGCCAAGCGTTTCTTTCAAGACGTCGGTCATCGTCTCGGCGATCTGCATCTGCCGACGTTCCGCAGCCTGATCGACAGATATGGCTTCGCCTGTCTCTGCATCAACCTCCGGCGCAGAGTCAGGCACATCCTGCAGCTCGACCGTTACGGCGATGCCACCGGGCGCACCGGCGACGCCGCCGATTTCCTTTGTTCCCACTTCGCCGAGGCCGAGTTGGCCGACCGCTTCACGGACGGCGCCCAGATCGCTCTGCTCAAAAATTTGCCCGTCTGCTGGTCCGACTTCGACCGTGACCCCACCACGGAAGTCGATGCCGAGGTTCAAACCCAAGACAAACAGTGCCCCGATAGAGGCCAGCATCGCGGCGGCGGAAATGGCCAGGGCCACATCGCGGAATTTCGCGAAGGGAACATGCAAGTCGTTCGGTATCAGTTTCAGACCCATGACGACCTCCTAAAGCGACAACGTCTTGGGACGCTTGGAGAGGACATAGCCCCCTGCCATCAAGCGCGTCAGGACGTATGCGGTGAATACGGATGTGATGACACCGATGCCGAGCGTGACAGCGAAGCCCCGCACAGGGCCGGAGCCAAGATAGAACATGATCAGACACGCAATCAGCGTGGTCAGGTTGGCGTCAAAGATAGCCGACCAGGCGTGGCGATAGCCCGCCTCGACAGCCGCCACCGGCCCCTTCCCGGCATCCAGCTCTTCGCGGATACGCTCAAAGATCAGGACGTTGGCGTCGACTGCCATGCCGATGGTCAGAACGATACCGGCGATCCCGGGCAAGGTCAGCGTCGCGCCCAGCAGCGACAGCGACCCGGCGATGAGCAGGACGTTCGCAAGAAGTGCAATGTCAGCATAAAGACCAAACCGGCCATAGGTGACGACGATGAAGACGATCACCGCCACAAAACCGATGATCAGGGCCAGTGTCCCGGCCCGGACCGAGTCCGCCCCAAGATCGGCGCCAACCGTCCGCTGTTCAATTGTTGTCAGCGAGGCCGGCAGCGCACCCGATTTAATCAAGACTGAAAGCTCCGTGGCCTCCTCAGGCGAGAAGTTGCCGGTAATCCGGCCTGAACCGCCGGTGATCGGCGACTGGATGGTCGGTGCGGAGATGATCTCGTTGTCGAGTACGATGGCAAAATTGCGGCCCAGATTTTCGGTCGTGATTTCCCGGAACTTCCGCGCACCGCGACTGTCAAAGGCGAAGTTGACCTGGAAGCCGGCGCCATCGCTGTTGGGGGACGCGCTGGCATCGGTGACCATGTCGCCGGTCACATCAGGGTTCTCCATGATGACCAGGAAGCCGGTGCCATCAGCCAGCGGCAGGCGCAGGCGACGCGGCGGCACCGGCGCGTTCGCATCGGCGGCCATGTCGACCATGTGGAAGGTCAGCTGACCGGTCCGGTTAATCACGCTTTTCAGGGCTTCTGAATCGCTCGCCCCAGGCACCTGGATGACGAGGCGATTCTCCCCCTGTCGCTGGATCAGCGGCTCGGTGGTCCCAAGGCTGTCGATCCGGCGACGAATGACGGTAATGGATTGGGTCACAGCCTCGTCGGCAAAATAGGCTTCAGCCTCCGGCGTCAGGGTCAGGCGGACAGAGCTGCCCTCGCCTTTCTCCACTCGGAACTCGCGCCCGCCACCGGCCAGCAGCCCCCCGAGAGGGCGGGCCATTTCACGGCGCAACAGGTTCTCAGCCTTTTCTAGGTCAGCCACACTGGTGATCGGCACGGTAATCGAGCGCGGTGTCACCTCCAATCGCCGGAACGCGATTCGCCCCCCTTCGGCCCGGCGCAGCACGCTGCGCACATCAGACTGCATGCTGATGACGCGGTCGCGCAGGACCTTTTCCGTATCGACTTCAAGCAGGAGGTATGAACCGCCCTGCAGGTCGAGGCCAAGGGTCACCGCAGTATGCGGCAGGCCCGGGACCTTGTGGTCCTTAGGCAGGAAGTTGGGAATCGTGAAGTAGGCTCCCAGCAGGATCAGCACGATGATCGCGCCGGTCTGCCAGCGATTGAACTGCAGCATAAAAAATGCGCCTTATTTTTTCTCGGCTGGCTGTGTCCGCGAACGGACGTCGGTCAGGGTTTGTTTGACAACGGTCACTTGGACGCCCTCGGCGATTTCGACGACGATCTCATCGCCATCGCTCGCGCGCACGACTTTGCCAAGAATACCGCCCGAGGTGACGACCTGATCACCGCGCTGCACGCCCTTGACCATTTCCATGTGTTTCTTGCGCGCATTCTGCTGCGGACGGATCAGCAGGAAATAGAACACGACAAACATGAGAACGAACGGGATCAGGGTCGACAGACCGCTGGGTCCCGGGGCAGCGTCGGTCGTCTGGGCCATGGCTTGGGAGAAGAACATCTTCGCTCCTTAAAAATTTTGAATGCCGCGGCTCAGATAGGAAGCCAATCGGTCGTTTGTAACCTGTGTTGAGGCGGGGCTATAGACCGAAGCGTTCCCATTCGGCAACACATCCGCGATCACGCTTTTGCCGCAATGGAGACGAGCCGTTCCCGACCGGCCAGATCAGGGTTGAGAGTGACCGGCCGATCCGGCATCACGGCCTGCATCAACTGGCTGACGGCAGCCCCCTGACCGTCACCGATTTCCAGGAAAGCATGCCCGTCCGGCGCAAGCGCCCCGGCAATAATCGGCGCGAGCGCGCGATAGGCGTCGAGCCCGTCCTGCCCCGCAAAGAGCGCCATGGCCGGCTCATGCTCGGCTACGGAGACGGGCAGCACCGCCGCCGCCTCAATATAGGGCGGGTTTGAGACAATGAGGTCGAAGACACCCGGTAGCGCAACCTCGAAACTGCGCACCGCCAGAGCGGCCCGCGACCGCACCGCCAGTTGCGTAAGGTTGGCCGCCGCCACCCCGAGAGCCGCTGGCGACAGGTCGACGCCCAAGCCCGTAGCCTCCGGTATTTCTGCGAGCAGCGTGCCCAGAATGCAGCCCGACCCCAGTCCCAGATCCGCAATGCGCGGTTTGGATACCGCCACGCGCAGGGCCGCGTCGATCAGCATTTCCGTTTCGGGGCGCGGAATGAGAACGTCCGGACCGACACGAAAGCGGCGCCCGTAAAATTCCTGCTCACCGAGGATGTAAGCGATCGGCTCGCCACCCATCCGCCGAGCGACCAGCGCGGAAAACGTCCCTTCCACCGCCGGGTCGACCGGATCACGGTCAGCCGCAATCAGCCCGGCATGATCAAGTCCCGACGCCGCCAAGAGAAGAAGCCGCGCATCGAGCGCTGGCGTCGGCGAGGCCGACAATCCCTGCGCCGCCTGTCGCAGCGACTGCCCATAGGTCGCCATGCCTATTCGCTGGTTTCCTGCAGGTCCGCCAGACGGTCGGACTGGTCCTGCAGGACAAGCGCGTCGATCATCTCGTCCACGGCCTCGCCCTCCAGCATCTTGTCGAGCTTGTAGAGCGTGAGATTGATACGGTGGTCCGTCACCCGGCTCTGGGGGAAGTTATAGGTGCGGATGCGCTCTGACCGGTCGCCGGTGCCCACCTGCCCCTTGCGATTCGCCGAGCGCTCTGCGTCGAGACGCGCCCGTTCCGCGTCATAGAGCCGTGCGCGCAGCACCTTCATCGCCTTGGCGCGGTTCTTGTGCTGGGACTTTTCATCCTGCTGGCTGACCACGAGACCGGTGGGAAGGTGCGTGATGCGAACCGCCGAATCGGTCGTGTTGACCGACTGGCCTCCCGGCCCGGAGGCCCGGAAGACGTCGATCCGCAGATCGGCCTCGTTGATCTCGATATCCACATCCTCAGGTTCGGGCAGGACAGCGACCGTCGCGGCAGAAGTGTGGATTCGCCCTTGCGTCTCGGTTTCGGGCACACGCTGCACCCGGTGGACGCCGCTTTCAAACTTCAACCGCCCATAAACATTGTCGCCAGACACGGTGGCCTGAATTTCCTTGTAGCCGCCCATCTCGCTTTCAGAGGCCGTGAGCGGCTCGAGCCGCCAGCCGCGGATCGTGGCGTAGCGCTGATACATGCGGAACAGGTCGCCCGCGAACAGCGCCGCCTCATCGCCCCCTGTACCTGCGCGAACCTCGAGAATGACTGAGGAATTGTCCGCCTTGTCCTTTGGCAGCAGCATGAGCTGAAGCTTATGCTCCAGGTCGGGCACGCTGACTTTCAGCGTGTCGATTTCCTCGCGCGCCATCTCCGCCATATCAGCATCGCCGCTTTTCAGCATCTCCTCCGCCGTCGCCATGTCCTCCCGCGCTGTCGTCAGTAGAATCGCAGCATCGGCGATGGGCTTGAGCTCGGCGTGCTCCTTGGAAAGGCGAACGATGTCGGCAGCGTCGGTGACGGTCGACATCTCCTTTTCCACGGCCTGCAGCCGTGAGCGGATGGCATCAAGTTTTTGTTGCGGGATCAAGTAAGGACGCCTTTTGCAGAGCTTTCATCAGGAGCCGGGCTTCTGCCATGAAGGCCGCTTATGGGGCAAGCCGCCAATCCGCACTGGCCGGGCGACGGGCGGGAGATAAATGAAGAACAGTCCGTTCTTCTGCCGCGGGACCCATGCCAACATGCTGACCCTCATCATTGTGTCCGTGATCGTTTCCGCTGCCCTCATCGTCGGCGCGGTCTGGGGTGTGTACGGCAAGCTCCCCAAACAGGTGGAAGGCTTCATCATCGCGCTGGCCGGCGGTGCGCTCATTGCGTCAGTGATGAGTGAGCTGGTCACACCATCGATTGAGGAGGCCGGGCTTCTATGGGCGGTCCTGGGCGTCGGCATTGGTGCAGCCGTCTTCACAGGCGTTGATTATCTCATCGATGAGAAATGGAATTCGAGCTCCGGCGGTGGCCTCCTGGCGGCGATCTCGCTCGATGGCATCCCCGAAAATCTCGCGCTTGGCGTTGCACTGATCGGCGCCGGTCCGAAGGAAGTCGCCGCCCTTGCCGGCTCCATCCTTCTGTCAAACCTCCCCGAGGCAGCGGGGGGCGCAAAGCAGATGCGCGATGGCGACATGTCGAAAAAGAAGATCCTGCTGTTGTGGTCCGCCACGGCCGGGATCCTGTCCGTCGCGGCGATCGGGGGCAATCTGCTCCTCGAAGGCGCACCGGACGAGGCACTGGGGGTTATCCGCTGCATCGCTGCCGGGGCCGTCGTCGCCTCACTGGCCACCGAAGTCTTTCCCCAAGCCTTTCGTGAAGACCATCACATGACCGGGATTGCTGTCTCACTGGGCTTGATACTTTCGGTCCTGCTGTCATCCTTGTCCGGATGAAAAATCGGCCGCCAAACCTTTACCCTGGACAGGCGTCACGCTAGCCTCCGGGACTGGGATCGCGCATCGGCGCGAGGGAGAACATCAATATCATGTCATCATCTGCGTACCGCCGATTTCTGGGCCATTCATCCTCACGTCTGTCAGCTATTGTCGTCAGCATGGGTCTTGCGATGCCGACGATGGTCGGCGCACAGGATGACCCTGCCCCCTGCGTTGAGGAGACGCGCGGCGCCCCCGATGCCCAGTTTGATCGTGCCGTTTCCCACATCGATCTGTGGCGTGCTGATGAGGCCGGGAATAGAGCCGCCGGACAAAACGAATATGCCGAGATTTTTCTCAAGCCCAAACTGCGGTTTGACACCAAGACGTCTTTCGCCCCCACCACCAATGGCTTCCTCCTGCAGATCAACAAGACGCGGCAAGCCGATCCCTCTCACGAGTTTCCGACCGGCCCGCTCGCCTGGAAGGAATGGAAGCTGTTTCTGCCGCGGATCCTCAAGGAACCCGACCAGACCCCGGCGCGCCGGATCGCGCTCTATGTCTATCTGGGAGACACACTGCTCCATGGCGGTTTCTATTCGTTGACGGATGACTCTGCGGAGGCAGTCAATGGCGAGAAGCCTACACGGGAATTTGTCATTGTCCGGCGGAATGACGAGACAATCGGTGAGAGTGAGTTTGACCACCGGCTCGCAGAGGCGTTGACAAGCGAAAAATCCGATGCGCCTTTCAAGATCAGTATCGCGCCGGATCACGACCCCGATTATCTGATCAGTGCGATTATCGAACGTGAGGCCTTGAAAGCCGCGATCGCCAGTGGCGACAGGAATCTCGCCGCGTTGCGAGATGAGGCACGGACTGGCGCGTGTGAGCCGGGCACGCCCAATGTCGACTGCTTCATGACGACGGCCGCCTGCGATACGCTGGGCCTTGATGATGATTGCTGGGAGCTGCGGACCCTCCGGCGTTTCCGTGACGACTATATGGCGAACGCAACGGAAGGCTCGGGCGATATCGCCACTTACTATGCAACGGCTCCTGACATTGTCAGAAAAATCAGCACCCGTCCTGATGCGCCCCGCGTCTGGAAACAGCTCTACGGCCGCTACATCCTGCCATCAGCGATCATGGCGCGCCTCGGCCTCAACCGCATGGCGCACCAGCACTATCGCCGCATGATGGAATTTGTCGGCTAGGCCGCCTTACTCGGCGGCCTGCATCTCTGCGGTTTTGGCAGCCTCAATCTCTGAAGCTTTCTGCTCACACAACTCGACGAGGCGATCGACCATCTCCTCGTTCTTCAACTTGTAGGCAGGGACACCGCCCAGATAGACCATGCCCGCCTGGGCGCCGCCACCGGTGAAGCCCAGATCGGTTTCCTTGGCCTCGCCCGGCCCGTTCACCACACAGCCAATAACCGACAGGCTCATCGGCGTTGAGATATGTGCAAGGCGCGCTTCCAGTTTCTCCACGGTACGGATGACATCAAATCCCTGCCGTGCGCAGGACGGGCAGGAAATGACATTCACGCCGCGATGCCGCAGACCGAGGGATTTCAGGATGTCGAAGCCGACCTTCACCTCTTCCTCCGGCTCGGCAGAGAGGCTGACGCGGATGGTGTCGCCGATACCGGCCCAAAGCAGGCTGCCAAGGCCGATGGACGACTTGACCGTGCCGATCCGTGTACCCCCGGCTTCGGTCACACCCAGATGCAGCGGCGCATCGGTGGCGTCAGCAAGGGCATGGTAGGCAGCCATCGTCAGAAAAACGTCGGAGGCTTTCACCGAGATTTTGTATTCGTGAAAATCATAGTCCTGAAGAATACGCGCATGATCAAGCGCGCTTTCAACCATCGCCTCCGGACAGGGCTCGCCATATTTCTCAAGCAGGTGCTTCTCAAGTGAGCCGCCATTCACACCGATGCGGATTGAACAGCCATTATTGCGGGCAGCACTGATCACTTCACGCACGCGGTCCGCCGACCCGATATTGCCTGGATTGATGCGCAGGCATGCAGCGCCCGCCTCCGCTGCCTCGATGCCGCGTTTGTAGTGGAAGTGAATATCCGCCACGACGGGGATCGGTGAGTGCTGACAGATTTCCTTCATCGCCGCAGTGGACGCTTCATTGGGGCAACTGACGCGAACGATATCCGCGCCCGCTTCCGTGATGCGCTCAATCTGTTCCAGTGTCGCCTTTGCGTCGGCGGTGTCGGTGTTCGTCATGGACTGCACGGCAATCGGCGCATCACCGCCCACGGGGACATTGCCCACCATGATCATGCGGGATTGACGACGGTCGATATCTCGCCAGGGACGAACGCTCATCTTGAAGCTCCGGGGGCCGACGGGCCCGTTGCAATACGCTTCACATAGGCTGCCTGCGCCATGTTCTCAACGCCCAGATCAGGGATGCTGGAAGATGACGCGGGTGGTGCGCACCTCAGAGGCGACGGCACGTCCATCGGATGTGGCGGGCTCAAAATCCCATCGGGCGATGGCACTCAACGCTGAACGGTTGAAGCAGCTATTGGTCGAGTCCTGGACCTGCGAGTTTGTCACCTTGCCGTAGCGGGACACGGTAAAGGCTATTGTCACGATCTCGCGGTCTGCCGCGCCGGTCTGGCAACGCACGGGATAGACGGGCTCCACCGCCACGCGCAGGACAGGTTTCGTGACGACTGGCGTCCGGCGCTCAGCCGTTTCGGCCTCTTCCGTCAAAGCGGGCTCTGTATCTTGGCCGGCGTCTTCCTCGACGGTCACGAGGCCTTCCGCCGGCTGCCCTACGACGCCGCCCTCAATCGCTGGGCCGTCCTCACTGTTCCGTGAGCGGGTCAGCTGTTCAGCCGTCGAAGGCGTCGGGGCCGGGGTGGCCGGTTCGGGCGTCTCTACGGTGGTCACTGGCTCGCCTGCGTCGAGTTCTGTGCCGTCGGTGTCGCTCGGCGCAGCAGCACTGGCGTCTTCTTCACTGTCCGACAGGATGGCCAGCGGATCATCGCTTGCAACTTCCTCGCGGGTGATGACGATCGGGTCGTTCGATGGACCGACCGTATCGATAACCTGCGGCAGGCTGATCTGCGTCGGGTCGCTGTCCGGCACCATGGGTACCGAATCTTCAAGCGAGGTGCCCACCTCATAGCTTTCCTGCTCTGGGGCAACCACACCGGGCTCCAGGGGGAATTGCGCCATGGGCACGGTCTGTTCGGGGGCTAGGGCCTCGATCATCCGCCACCCAATCCACAGCATGAAGCCGATGACCACAATCACGGCCAGCAGGCTGATCTGAGGTCTTGGCCCCAGATCGTTCTGCAGCTTGGGGTTCAGAACCGGCGTTCGGCCCCGCTCACCGAAATTCGCTTCCGCCCTGAACCGCGCCATCATGGGTTCCGCCGGCAGATTGAGGACCTGCGCGTAGGTCCGTACAAATCCCAGCGTGAACGGCGCGGTCGGCAGTGCGCTGATCTCCATGGCTTCGAGCGCGCGCAGACGCTCCACGGTCAGGTTGGTGCGGGCGGACACGTCTTGCAGCGAATAGCCAAGAGCGTGCCGCGCAGCGGCCAGCATGGCGCCTGCGGTCTCGAATTCTTCGGGCGGTGTATCGTCTGCCGCGTCGGATGGCTCAGCGACGACCGTTTCCTCAACCGGCGCGGCAGACGCGGATGGCGCCGCCTGCTCGTTCACGATCTCGGCCTCTGTCTCTGAATTCTCGACGTCTGCTGCCTCGGCCGCGTTCTCATCTGTCTCATCGGCGGCTGATTCGGCAGAAACGGTGTCGTCCTCGGGCAGGTTTTCCTGCGCCCGGCGACGGCGTTCTTCGTCCAGTTCGACGATATCTGCGGCTTTTTTGGAGGCCATGGGTACAGAATTCATTTTGACGTAGCGGATCTTAAAACAGCTATGCGCCCATTTGAAGGCAGGCGATACAAGCGGGGCGAGATTGTTGAAAGCAAAACGCGATCTTAGGCTGTACTAGCCCGAAACGCTTAAGAAATAGGGTCTTGACTTAAGGCGCGAGCACAGGACCTTGCTAGCTCATGTCCCGCCGCCTTTCATCTCGCGCCACTGCCCTTGGAGGAGATGCGCTGGCCTTGGTCACCAGTGTTGACCAGCGGGCGCTGAGCAATGTCAGCCGCTATCTCTCCGGCGTGTTTTCGTCGCGCATGGTGCTGTCGACGGTCTATGACGGGCCCCGCGCGGATGACCTCGACGAAGCAGCTCAGGCCGACCTGAAGGATCTTGAAAAAGCGCTGCCCATTGGCACGATCTCACGGCGCGGCGCCGACCGGGACTGGGCCGAGGGGCGCACCCGCCTTGAAAGCTTTATTGCGCAGCTGGAGGGAAAGGCACCGGCGACCGCCCTCGCCCTGACACCCCGAGACCGCGAAACCATGGACGAGGCCCTGTCCGAAGTCATGGCGATGGGGTTCAGCCGAACGCCCGGCCCGCGTCAGATCGCCCTGATCCCGCCTGGCACACCGGCCCCAGTGCCCGATCAACCGAACAGTTTCTCAATCACCAGCAGCACCCCCTGGGAAGCGCTGGCCATTGCGGCAGCCGAAGCGCGGCTCAGTCTGGCGACAGGTCTGCCTGACCTCTTTGCCACGCCCATGGAAGCGGCCCGTGCAGGCACGTGGCGGCATATGCACTTTGAGGGTCGCCCCGGGGCTGCGGCCAAGGCGCTGATCACCCTACCGCCCCGCAGTGTCGGCCTGATGGCGCGCAGCTGGGTGTTCCGGGACCGTGCCGTCGCTGAGGCGATGCTGGAGCGGGTGGTGCAGCGGTATGAGCCGTTTGTTGCTGAGACGGTGCCGGCGATCGATGCTGGCGTCTTGAAGGCGGCAGGGCTGTGGCGCGCCGGTATGGGGCCAGAGGATCTTGACTATGCGGTCCTGCGCCTGGGCTTTGCTGGTCCCCGACTGACTAGGCGGGTGGCCCTCATGGAGGCCAGCTGGAGCATTGAACGCGCAGGCGGCTTTGTGCGGCATCGCGGTGCGTCCCCCTCGCGGGTCCTGCTCGACGCCCTGGCCGTGGCCGCCGGGACCGCGCGCCTTGAGCAGGCCGAACCCGTCGACCGCCCAATCCCCGATGGCGCTATCGCGGCCTCCCGGCTGTTCGCCGTCAACGGCGACATTCAACGCCGACGCGTCACCTGGTATGTGCGGGACCTCGCCCGTTCCATTGACGAAGTGCAGGATCTTCTCGCGCCCGCAGCGAGCAGGCCTGTTGAATGGGCGCCCGACCCTGCGCTGCAGGCACCGGTCCGCTCCGATACGGCGCGATATGCTTGAGAGGCACGCATGAGCAGTGCGCCCGACATGCTCGACACGCGCGGCCTTCGCTGTCCCCTGCCCGTGATTCGGCTCGAAACCAGGCTGCGGCGCATGGCGGAAGGCGCCCGCGTGAGGATCATGGCCGATGACCCCATTGCCGCGATTGATATCCCTCATTTTGCGCGACAGGGTGGCCACACCTGCCTTAGACTGCCTTCGGAAGACGATAAACTATGCGTCTTCGAGGTCACACGCGGGCCTTAAGACGGAAATACCCGCTTGGGGGGATGTTCAATCCCTAAAGTGGTGTTAACAATAATGCAGGACTCGATTTGCGTCCTACCCGTTGGGGATCGAGGGACGTCGAACATGGGGAGCACGGGAATGGGCTCGAAGCGGTTTTCGAAAGTAGCCAAGCGGCTGACGGCAGTGTCCTGTCTGGCACTGTCAGCACTCAGTCTGAATGGCATAGCTTTTGCCGACTTTGATGATGCGTTGCGCGCATATTCAATGCGGTCAAATGGTCAAATTGATCAGGCCAAAGTGGCGGAGGCACTGGACCTCTGGCACAAATACGCCGTTGCGGGGGACGTGCTGTCGCGTCAGATCCTAGGTGATCTGTACTCGAACCAGCCGGTGTTCACCCAGCCGGTCAGCGGGGGTGCCTATGGCGTTCCGCTGCCTGAAGAGACCGGCGTGATCGCCCAGGACAATGTGAAGGCTCTGGCCTGGTACATCATCGCGGCTACTCACGATTTCGACGATTACAGTCAGCAGCCTGATTTCCGTCAGATCAACGCGCGCATCCGGGCCCAGGATCGGATCCCTGAACTGAAAGCTGTCATGACCACCGAGCAGGTGCAGGCCGCCGAAGCGCAGGTCGTCAACGTTCTGGCCAGCCAGTCCGAATTTGACCTCTACCGCCTTGGGGCGATGTACCAGTCCGGTAACGGTCTGCCCAAGGACAATGTCGAGGCGCTGAAATACTATAAGCTCGCCACCAACCGGGCGCGCAATTCCAATCAGAGCGCGGCCAAAGCGGCGAACTTCCTTCTGACCATCATGACGAAGGAAGACATCAAGAAGTCAGAAAATCTGGCGATGGAATGGGAGCCGCCACTGCCGGATGCCCTGACCACGAAGTCGCCACGCACCATCGAGCTTGAGAACCAGCTGCGCCTTCTGGGCGAGCGTCAGGCGGCCCTCGCGATCGCCGACCTCGAGCAGGAGTTCAAGGGCAATGATCACCTGATCCAGAACGCCCTGGCGGCTCTAGGGCTTTATCTCGGTGATATTGACGGCAAGACCGGTCCCGAAACACGCAATGCGATCAAGAAGTTCCAGTACATTCTTGTGGAGAAGGACGAGAGCCTGTCCGTTGAGGAAAAGGCCGACGTTGCCACGGGGACGCTGACGGTCATGCAGAAAGTGGCGCTGTTGAAACGCGCTGCCAGAGTCGACCATCCACAGTCACAGTACATTTACGGCATCATGAATGCTGAAGGGATCGGCGTTCCTGTCGATGGCGCGGAAGCGGTCAAATGGCTGAAGAAATCAGCTGGCTTTGGCTATCCGCTCGCTCACTATGCCCTCGGTAAATATTATCGGGACGGCATCTTCGGTGACAATCCGGTTCAACCCAGCAAGGCCGAGGCGAGCTATCACCTCGGTCAGGCGGCAGCTCTCGGCCTCGATCAGGCCCAGAAAGAGCTCGTCGAGTTGAACTATGAATTCAATTACACGCAAGATTGATCGGAGGGGTGAGAGGATGACCAAGACTCTGAAGATTTCTGTCCTGGCAGTGTCGGCTTTGGCGGCCCTGACCACGGTAAGTGCCGCACAGGCGCAAAGTTTCGGTGGTCTGCCGACGGTGACACCGCAGGCGCAGGCTGATCGTGCCCGCCGTGCCGCTGATTCCGATCGCGGTCGCGATACGGTTCGCCAGGAGCGTCCATCCTATGTCGTCGTCGACAAGGGCGGACCGGGCGGTGGCCAGCAGCGTCAAAGCTATGACACGATCCAGTCGGCCGTTGATGCGGTGGCCTGGGGCGGTGTCGTGGTGGTGATGCCCGGCATCTATGAAGAGAACGTGGTGCTTAGCCGCTCGGTCAGCCTGCAGGGCGACCGCGGTGCTGGCGCCGGCGTTGAAATCATTCCCGCCAGCGGTGAGGCCCCTTGCCTCTCCTTCCTGCCGACGCATTTCAACGACCACGCCATGGTCTCGAACATCACGTTCCGTCCAGGCGCGCGTCTGTCCAAACAGACCGCATCGATCAATGGCGACATCAACGCATCGGTGAATGGCAGCATGGATGCCAAGCCCTGCGTTGACGTGACCGGCGGCATCTTCACCATGGTCGAATCGACCGTCGATGGTGCCGGTGCGCACCGTGGTGACCTCGTTCACATCTCGGGCGGCACCGCCACCCTTGAGAAAAACCAGTTCACCGGCGGTCGTCGCGGTATTTCGGTCAGCCAGAACCACGCCCTGTGGGATCGCGCGCTGCTGATCGACAACATCGTATCGAACAACCTCGTTGAAGGTGTCCATCTGGAAGGCGTGTCGTCCATGCTGGCGACCGGCAACCTGATCAACGCCAATGGCCGGGGTCTCGTCTATAATGGTCGCGGCGCCGCAACGCTCGTCGGCAACAAGATCCTGAACAACCAGAGCCATGGTCTCCTGCTTGATCAGGATGCGCATCAGGTGCTGGTCCGTCTGAATCAGATCTGGTCGAACAAGGGCGACGGCATCAAGGTGTTCAGCTCCGGCGGTTTGATCGAGGATAACGATATTGACGGCAATATGGGGGCTGAAATCTCCACTGTCGGTCACCTCGACACGGTTCCTACGATCATCAACGATGTGGCCGCCAACAAGCGGTCACCGAAGCGGGGCGGCTGGGCGATCAACCAGCCTCGGGCCAACTAGGCTCCTTCGCCTCACTGGAAATTTGCAGACAGCTCCCCTCGGGGAGCTGTTTTTGTTTCGGTTCGACCAATATGACGACAATAGTCGACTGAAAGCCCTCTCTCATGCCGATCCGATTGTCTGTCCGACGCCTTTTTGCCCGCCTGACGGCCACTGTTATGCTCGTCAGTACCAGCGCCCTCGCCGATCCCCTGCTCGCTGACTTTGATTATGGCGAACCCGTCCAGCATTTCAGCCTGGTGTCACAGGGTCAGGCGCTGGACATGGCCTATCTTGACCTCGCCCCGCGCGGACAGCTGCAGGGCACTGTTGTCCTGCTCCACGGCAAGAATTTCTGCGCGGCCACGTGGCGCGACACGACGGAGGCTCTTCGCAAGGCGGGCTACCGGGTCATCGCCCCGGATCAGATCGGCTTCTGCAAATCCTCAAAGCCGCCCGGCTATCAATACGGCCTGCATACGCTGGCCGCCAATACCAATGCCCTGCTGAACGCGCTGGAGATTGAGCGCCCCATCATCATGGGCCATTCCATGGGCGGCATGCTGGCAGCGCGCTATGCCCTTCAGTACCCCGACAGCACCGGCGCGCTGGTGATGGTCAATCCGATAGGCCTTGAGGATTGGCGCGCCAAGGGCGTCCCCAATGCAACGGTCGACAACCTCTACGCTGCACAGAAGAAAACGACGCGAGACAGCATCAAGGCCTATCAACAATCGACCTATTATGTGGGCACATGGCAGCCCGGCTATGATGAATGGGTCGATATGCTCTGGTCGATGTATCAGGGCGCCGGCGGCGACATCGTGGCCTGGCACCAGGCGCTGACGGCCGACATGATCTTCAATCAGCCGGTGGTACACGAGTTTCCCTCGCTCAGAGTGCCGACGCTGCTCCTGATCGGCGAGCAGGACAATACGGCGCTGGGCAAGGCTCGCGCCCCCGCCTCCCTGCGAGATCGGCTTGGCAATTACAGCGTCCTCGCCACGGAGACAGAGGCGGCAATTCCCGATGCCCGTCTCATCACCTTCAAGGATCTTGGCCACAGCCCGCATATCGAAGCCGCGGACCGTTTTCACAAGGCGCTGCTGCCGGCGCTGAAATCGCTGAAGACCAGCCCATGAAAAAGGGCGGATCCGAAGATCCGCCCTGATTATTTTGAAACGCTATCCGCGTCTTAGGCAGACAGTGCGTCTGTCGTGTCGATCCGCACACCTGGGCCCATGGTCGAGCTCAGCGCGATGCGCTTGACGTAGATGCCTTTGGCGCCCGACGGTTTGGCACGGTTCACAGCTGTGATGAACGCCTTGACGTTCTCAACCAGCTTGTCCGCATCAAAGCTCGCCTTGCCGACGCCAGCGTGGATGATCCCGGTCTTGTCGACGCGGAACTGCACCGCACCGCCCTTGGCGTCTTTGACAGCCTGGGCAACGTTTGGCGTCACAGTGCCGACTTTCGGGTTCGGCATCAGGCCGCGAGGACCCAGCTGCTTACCCAGACGGCCGACCAGCGGCATCATGTCAGGGGTGGCGATGACGCGATCGAAATCCATCATGCCGCCTGTGATCTGCTCAACGAGATCCTCGGCGCCGACGATTTCTGCACCGGCTTGGCGCGCTTCGTCCGCTTTCGCGTCCTTGGCGAACACGGCGACGCGGACCGAACGGCCCGTACCGTTGGGCAGGCTGACAACGCCGCGGACCATCTGGTCAGCGTGGCGAGGGTCAACGCCCAGGTTCATGGCCACTTCGATCGTCTCGTCGAATTTGGCGTTGGCCTTTTCCTTGACGGCAGCAACCGCGTCAGCGACTGAGCGGGCTTCGTTGGAATCAAAATTCTCTTTCGCAGCGCGAAGACGTTTTCCGACTTTAGCCATGATCTCAGCCCTCCACTTTCAGGCCCATGGCCCGCGCTGAACCGGCGATGATTTTGGTCGCCTGGTCGAGATCGTTTGCGTTCAGATCTTTCATTTTCGCTTCGGCGATTTCACGCAGCTGGGCCGTCGTGACGGTGCCTGCGGTCTCGCGACCTGGCGTCTTGCCGCCAGAGGAGATTTTCGCCGCTTTCTTCAGCAGGTAGGACGCAGGAGGCGTCTTCGTTGCGAAGGTGAATGACTTGTCCGAGAAAATGGTGATGATCGTGGGGATAGGCATCCCCTTTTCCATTTCCTGGGTCGCCGCGTTGAACGACTTACAGAATTCCATGATGTTCAGACCGCGCTGACCGAGAGCCGGACCGATGGGTGGGGACGGCGTTGCCGAGCCCGCAGGGACCTGAAGTTTCAGGTAACCGCTGATTTTCTTTGCCATGATGTACCTTCCTGAATTGGCGAAGGGTCGTGGTGCGAACCGACCAGGACTTAAAGGCCGAATTCTCCCACGAAGTCGTGGCGGCTACCCCATTTGCGCTGGTTTGGCAACAGGGCCGGCCGCTTTCTCAGGCGCTGCGTTCAGTACTCAGCGCGTCTCCCAATACTCGACTATTCTGTTCCACTTGCGGCGGATCAAACCGTCTGGCCCCCTATCCCAGTACTCAATCACTCGTTTGACGAGGACATCGCGTTCTTGGCTGAGACTCGTCAGAGTTCGTTTAGCCTTAGGCGGACCGACCGGACGAATATCGAAAGTGACGAGTGGTGGTTGTCCTGCAGTGGGCGGCGCAGAGTGTTTTGACGGTGGTGGCTGGTATTGCGGCTTCAAATCTGGCGCATCAATTGAATCAAGGTCCAAGCCCGCCTTGATCAGTTTTCTGAGCAAGGGCTCACCCGAAAATTCCGAGCCGGGACAAGCGAGTGCCGCGTTTGACATCGCTTTCGTCGTCACTTTCCAGTCCCAGTAATTCTCTTCGTCAGGACTAACCTTCAATCGCTCAGCGGCCTTAATACCGCGGTCGAACAGAATTGCGGCAACGGATCTGCATTGACGGCGATCAACACCGAGTGTCGGTGCCTTCAGCACATCAACAGCCTTATAAACACGAGGCTGCAAAAGCCAGTTTCCCGGCAGGGAATGCAAGTAGACGATCTCGCCGTCGCGCTGTCGATCTAGGACCTCGAGCACTTCTGAAAGATTCTTCAAATCAGCAGGAAGTTTGTTTAACTCGCGCTCTGCAGCGTCCCAGAACTGCCTGATCAAATCGGGTGGAAATTCTCTGATTCTACCGGCCAGTTCCCAATATGCACTGGCGTAGGCGACATGAAGAGCGTCACGCACCTCGTATTCGATCTGACGCAGCCGGACTGCGGCCTCTTCAGGTGACAATTCCTTTTGTCTAGCCATAGCGCCCTGGCTCGTCAGATTGATGAGGAGAAATAGGAAGCATATCAATTTCACTAAGAGGCCGACCTCCCCATCGGATCGCCCGACATGTCATCGGTGCCCATCCAGTGGTCCCACCAGCGGAAATAGAGGCCATAATTCCGCTTGAACCGGGTGTGGTGGAGGTTGTGATGCCGCGCCGTAATCAAATGCCGCCCGACCGGGCCATCAAGAAACCGCCGCGGCAAGATTTCCCACCCTGAATGGTTGGCGACGGAATTGAACGTCATCAGCGTCAGCAGGAACAGGAACGCGCCGATATGGATCGGGATGATAAATGCCAGCAGCGGAATGAAGGGCGCGGAAATCGCCGCCTCCCATGGGCTGAAGGCGAATGCGGCCCACGGCGTTGGCTGTTTCGACAGATGGTGGGTGTGGTGCGTCGCCTTGTAGAGCCGTGGATGATGCATCATCCGGTGCGTCCAGTAAAAATAGGCGTCGTGCAGGACCAGATAGATCAGCACGCTGACAGGCATCCACAGCCAGTCGACAAGGCCCGGCACGCCCTCGTAAATCGCCGTTCCGCCCCGCTTCCAGCTTTCGATCAGGATCGCCGCTGGCAGGGCGTAGATGAGCGATACGGCCATGGAGGTACGGGCCTCGCGCCACATGGTCTGCCCCGTCGGCGCGGCCTTGGCGAGCTGCGTGCCGCCGACCTTGTGCGCCGGACGTCCCCAGACGGCCTTCCAGAACAGTCCGGCCACCAGCACGTAGCGGAACAGAATGATGCCAAGCAGGCCGATATAGGTCAGGGCGAAACTGGCCATCAGGCTTCCGCCTCGTCGCTCTTGCGATCAACGGCCTTGAACGGCTTGGTGATGATTTCCTTCTTCGCGTGTATGCCTTCGGCGCGCTGGGCGAGCAGGCGGTCGCGGTCCCTTTCACGATATTCGGCCGTGATTTCGGAGATCATGTGATCGGAGAAGCCAAGATAGCTCAGGGTCTTCTGCGCCAGGACGATACTCGATTCCAGCATCTCGCGGACAACGTAGTCCACTTCGACATCCATGAGCTCCATCTCATGGATCCGGTCATGCACCCGGGTCAGGATACGGACTTTCGGACAGCGCTCACGCAGGGCCTGGATCGTCGGTTTGAGTTTGTCCCGCGCGCTGATGCAGAACACGACCGCGTCCACCTTGGTGGCGCCTGCCTGCACGAGCAGGTTCACGTCACTGCCATCGCCGAAATAGACTCTGTTGCCGAACTGCGCGGCGATTTCGATGCGCCGTGGATTATTGTCGATGGCTGTTACCGCCACGTTGGAGCTGTGCAGGATCTGGTTCACCATCTGGCCAATCCGCCCGAAGCCGACGATCAGCACCGATCCGTCCTGATCGATATCCTCGATGCCGGGCACGGCGCCTGCCTTCTCTCGCCCGACCATGCGCTGGGCAAGAATGACGATGACGGGCGTGACCATCATGGACAGGGTGATAATACCGGACATGACGGTGGCCACTTCGGTCTCGAAAATGCCCCGCCCGACCCCAAGACTGAAGACCACGAAGCCGAACTCACCGCCCTGGCACAGAAAAGCGGCCGCTTTCAGCGCATTGGAATGGTTTGACCGGAACAGTCGGGCCAGCCCGTAGATGATCGCCATCTTAAGCAGGATCAGACCGCCCGCCCCGGCAAGAACAATCCACCAATATTGCCACACGACGTCGAGGTCGAGTTGCATCCCCACGCCGATGAAGAAGAGCCCTAGGAGCAATTCGCGGAAGGGTTC
This sequence comes from Parvularcula sp. LCG005, assembly GCF_032930845.1. Classification (GTDB taxonomy): domain Bacteria; phylum Pseudomonadota; class Alphaproteobacteria; order Caulobacterales; family Parvularculaceae; genus Parvularcula. The sequence continues at coordinate 1,606,216 of NZ_CP136758.1, forward strand.
AATATCCGCCTCGATCTGGTGCCGGAACGCGCTTTCTGCCAGCAGAACACCGGCGAGGAATGCGCCGAGCGCCATGGACAGGCCGACCTCGACCATCAGGATCGAAGTGCCCGCCACCACGAAGAGCGCAGCGGCCGTAAAGGCTTCCCGTGAACCGGACACCGCGACCAGGCGGAAGAACCAGTTCAGGACAAATCGGCCGAGAACCACAATGGCAATGATGCAGCCGGCAGCGGCAGCGATCGCTTCCCATTCAAACTGGACCGCTTCTTCGGCCCCGGCCGACATGCGGGCGACCAATGGCACCGCCGCCAGAAGCGGAATGACGGCCAGATCCTGAAACAGCAGGACAGAGAACGCTTTTGTTCCGTAGGCTGTATTCAGCTCACGGCGCTCCTCCAGCAGGCTGAGGGCAAATGCCGTGGAGGAACAGGCGAGCGCAAAGCCGGCCACCAGCGCCGGTCCCCGCGACATCAGCCCGAAGTATTCAAAACCCACGGCGATTGCGAGGCCGGTCACCGCCATCTGTAACAGGCCAAGGCCAAAGATGGTTCGGCGCAGTGACCAGAGGCGCCGGAAGCTCAGTTCCAATCCGATGACAAACAGGAACAGGACGACGCCCAGTTCCGCCACGTGAAAGACCTCGTCTTCCTGTCGCAGCCAGTTCAGGCCCGACGGCCCCATGAGGATACCGGCGGCGAGAAACCCGAGGATCGTTCCCAGCTTCAGCTTCTTGAAAATCGGCACGGCAATCGCCGTGGCCCCGAGATAAATCGTTGCCTGGAGGAGGAAGCTGTTATCGACAGGGCTGGCCACCTGTCTGTCTTACAGGGTTCCCGCCCAACTACCAACGTTCAAATAGCCACGGCGGCTAAAGGGCCTGCGATACATTCGCCCCGATCGACTTCATCAGATCCGTGAAACCGGTGAAGGACGTGCCGATCATCTCGCCATCGTCGATCTGCACGGGGACATCGGCGCCGAGACCGAGGACAAGCGCTGACATCGCGATGCGGTGATCATCATGAGTCATCACGACCCCGCCGCCAGGGACAGGTCCGCCATCCACCTCGAGCCAGTCGGCACCCGACCGGCAGGTGACGCCATTGGCTTTCAGCAAAGCCTCCGTCGCCGCGAGGCGATCGCTTTCCTTGACCCGCAGTTCACCGAGGCCTTCCATCCGGGTTGTGCCCTCGGCGAACGCCGCCACGACCGCCAGGATCGGGTATTCGTCGATCATTGATGGCGCACGCAAGGAGGGCACGTTGACGCCTTTCAGGCTGCCCGATTTCACCACGAGGTCGGCAACAGGCTCGCCGCCCGCCTCACGCTTGTTGGTGATCGTGATATCTGCGCCCATCTCCAGAAGGGTGACGACCAGACCATCACGCTGCGGATTCATCAGCACACCGCTGATCGTGACGTCCGACTCTTTGGTGACGAGTGCCGCAGCGATCGGAAAGGCTGCCGAGGACGGATCCGCTGGCACGGCCACATGGGTGGCCTTGAGCTTGACGGGGCCCTTGATGGACAGCTCCCGCCCGGCATCCACCTCGCGAATGCCAACAGGGACACCGAAGGCGGGCAGCATGCGTTCCGTGTGATCGCGCGACAGGACCGGCTCCTCGATCACGGTCTCGCCATCTGCGCCGAGAGCGGCCAGCATGACGGCGGATTTGATCTGGGCGGACGGTTTGGGCAGCCGATAGCGAATCGCCTTCACGGCACCTGCCTTGAGCGAGACCGGCAGGAAGCCGTCGTTGGACTCCGATGCGACGCCCATCTCTGCAAGGGGGTCGAGAATGCGGCCCATGGGCCGACCCCGCAAGGAACGGTCGCCATCAAAACTGGCTGCGACCCCCTGCCCGCCGACAGCGCCCATGAGCAGGCGAACGCCGGTCCCGGCATTGCCGCAATAAATATCGCGCTCGGGCGTGCTCCATGGCTTCCCCGTCACAACCCATCCCTCGCCCTCGCGCTCAACACTGGCGCCCAGCGCCCGGACGGCAGCTGCGGTCCGCAGAACGTCATCGGCTTCAAGAAGACCGGAAATGGTCGTCGTCCCCTCAGCCAGAGCGCCGAAAATCAGCGCGCGGTGAGAAATCGACTTATCGCCGGGGACTGTGATATTGCCGTTCAAACGGCTTGATGGCCGGGCGATAAGAGGGACTGACATGGGCGCTCCGCTGATTTTATTGGGCGCGGCGTTTTGACAGCACCGTTTTGCTCTGGCAACACCGCTTCTTTCGGGTCAGATGGGCCCTCCCTCATCTTTTCCCCCAAACCAAACACGAGATAATCTGTGGCAAACGAAGAGCTAGGCATAAAACGCGACTGCCCCAATTGCGGCGCGCGATTCTACGATCTGAAGAAAGACCCCGCGGTCTGCCCCAAATGCGCCCATGAATTCACGCCGGAAGTGATTCTGAAGCCGCGCCGCAGCCGCGCCGATGAGGAAACCGCTAAACCGGCCAAGAAGGCAGAGCCTGACGAGCTGGATGATGACGAGGACGAACTGGACGACGAGGATGATCTCGCGACCAGCCTCGATGCGGCCGATGAAGAGAACACGCCTGCGAAGTCCAAGCGCAAGAAAGCCGCTGACGACAGCGACGAAGATGCGGATGAAGATGACGATGATGACACCGAGGACGAAGATGATCTGAGCGACATCGACGATATCGACGTGGATCTCGACGACGATGATTCGCTGCTCGACGATGATGATGAAGAAGATGATGACTTCTCCAGCGTCGTCGGTGGCGGCGGCAATGACGAGGAAGAGCGCTAAGCGCTCATTCAACTGAATCGAAAAAGCCGCTGGGTCACCCCGGCGGCTTTTTTGTTTCTGGTGGCCTTTGTTGCCGAAGACGCTGGTGGCAGCCTGCAGGATGAGACTTTATCTGCAAGTTCACACGCCGAAGTGCGCCGGGCTGAACCCGTCTATCTAAAGGCTTTTCCCGTCATATTCCTGGGTCGGAACATTCCGCCAGTCCAGATCCTCGACACAGCGAAGATTGACAGCATACATCTCTGAACCGTCGGGGGCCGCCCCATGACCGAACGCCGTCACACCGCATGTCGAACAGAACGTGTGGTGAATGTGCTTCTTGCCGAACTGTTAGTCCGTCAGGGCGCCATCGCCTGACACCAGTGTAAACGCGTTACCCGGGATAAAGGCCAGCACCGTCCCTTTCCTGTCGCAGATGGAACAGTTGCAAGTGATGGCACTGTCGAACGCGGCATCGACCTTGAACTTGACGGCACCGCAATGGCAGCTTCCAGAATGCATCGCTCTCTCCTGTTGAATTGCGTATCACCGTGACAATGATGGGCAGCGCCGTCGAGCGGCAACTGCACTAGTCCCCGCCACCAACCCGCTGCGCCAGGGCCGCGCCCATGAACTCGTCCAGTCCGCCATCCAGCACGACATCCGGAGACGGGCTTTCAACACCGGTGCGCAGGTCCTTGACCATCTGATAGGGCTGCAGGACGTAGGAGCGAATCTGGTGGCCCCAGCCGATATCTGTCTTGGAGGCCGCGGCGGCATTCGCCTCTTCCTCCCGCTTTTGCAGTTCCAGCTCGTACAGACGCGCACGCAGCATGTTCCATGCGGTCGCGCGGTTCTTGTGCTGGGAGCGTTCGGACTGGCACTGCACCACGATACCCGTGGGCTGGTGCGTGATGCGCACGGCACTGTCCGTCGTATTCACGTGCTGACCGCCGGCGCCCGACGCGCGGAAGGTATCCACCCGACAATCGCTCTCATCGATCTCGATCTCGATCTGATCGTCGATAACGGGATAGATCCAGACGGACGAAAACGACGTGTGCCGCTTGGCATTGGAATCGAACGGGCTGATCCGCACCAGGCGATGCACGCCCGCCTCGGTCTTCAGCCAGCCATAGGCGTTCTGGCCCTTGATCAGCAGCGTGGCGGATTTGATGCCCGCTTCGTCACCTGACTGCTCTTCGATTACCTCGACCTTGTAGCCGCTCTTCTGGGCCCAGCGGGTGTACATGCGCAGCAGCATCGACGCCCAGTCGTTACTCTCTGTCCCGCCAGCGCCGGAATGGATCTCGACATAGGTGTCATTGCCATCGGCCTCGCCGGACAGCAGCGCTTCAAGCTCCGCACGGCCCGCGCGCTCGCGCAGCTCCGCCATGGTCGCCTGAATATCGTCGATAGTGTCGTTGTCCCCTTCTTCTTCAGCCATCTCACCGAGCTCTAGGGCATCATCCAGCTCACTCTGGATGCCGGTCAGCGCCTTGATCTGGCCATCGAGATAGGTCCGCTCCTGCATCAGCTTCTGGGCGGCCTGGGGGTCGTTCCAGAGGTTTGGATCCTCTGCTTTTTCGTTCAGTTCCTGAAGACGGGCGTTTGCGACGTCCCAGTCAAAGACGCCTCCTCAGCAGGGACAGCGATTGCCTCACCTGCTCAGCGTCATGAAGAATTTCTGCTCTCATCAAGCTCTCCTTGGGGAAGCGCGTGGATTAGGCATTTTCCCGCGCCAAGGCAAGGGTGCCAGCGGGGTCATTGAGCTTATTGCCCCCAGCGTCTAGGCCGCCCCCCAATGCGCCGTGACGGAGGAATGCCCTTGATTCTCGTTGATGCCGATGCGTGTCCGGTGAAGGACGAAATCTACCGCGTGGCGACGCGGCTTGGGGTGCCGGTCAAACTGGTCAGCAATTCATGGATGCGCATCCCCACCGGCGGTCTTGTGTCGATTGAGGTGGTCAGTGACGGGTTTGATGCTGCCGACGACCGGATTGCCGACCTGGTCACCCCGGCCGATGTGGTGATCACGTCCGATATTCCGCTGGCGGATCGATGCCTGAAGGCGAATGCTGCTGCCGTCCTGGCCCCTAATGGAAAGCCCTTCACTACCGATACGATCGGCACCGCGCTTGCTACCCGCGCGATCATGGCCGATCTGCGCGGCGGCGGTGATCAGCTTGGGGGTCCGCCGCCCTTCCGCAAGGAAGACCGGTCGCGCTTTCTCTCTGCGTTGGATGAGGTTCTCCAGCGGCTGAAACGGGAGGCATAAAAGCCCGCCAACTGTCCCTGATCTACCGCACACGATAACGACACGGCGGATGGCCCTCAGCTATTCTAAGAATAACTCGATGACACGCGTTTCAAGTTCGTCGGGTGACATCGGCTTGTGTCGATCTCAATGAATGACACACGAATCTGAAAAATCTGGCCAATGGCCCGCGGCACGGGGATACCAATAGGCTGCCAGTGCCTCGACGACGCGGTGCTCGATATCTGTGCCGTCTCTCTCCACCCGCCATTCGAGGTAGTGCACGATGGCACACACCTGATCCTGCGCAAGACGATCCCAACAAGCGCATGCAACGTCTCCCCACGTCTCTCTTTTATCGGCCCGAATTTTCCGACGGCGAGATTTGTCGTCAAAGCCGTGGACGAGGTGGAAAGCCGGGTCGACACGATGTAGTGCACCGGCCAAGTCTGCGGCCATGAAGGCCGGAATGTAGAAGCGAATTGCCTCATTGCTGAGAAAGCTCAGCGCGGACCCAAGTCCATCTGGCACCCTATCCAACCAGCTGGGCGACAATTTGGTCCAGTCATCTTTGTCAGAGAAATCTGCTTCGACCTGCGCCGGTTCATCACCCTGAAGACTATTTACTAGAGGCTCAAAGCGCCGCTCTCGAATGGCAGGAAAAGCGGCCTTCAACTCGTCGATTATGGCGGATGCGGACGACACTAAGAGGTTCCTGTGGGGCGATGAACTTGACCGCGCAATGCCATCGGCCCCGCGCAGCCAATATATGGTGTCACGCCCTAGTAGATACCGCCCAGATCGTCGGCAATGCCTTCATCGCCGCGGCCTGCATTGCTAGGGGAGGCGTCGGTCGAGAACCGGTTGGAGCCGTAAATATCGTCTTCCGCTTTAAAGGCTTCCAGGATGACGTTTGGATCGCCCGGTGTCGTCGGCTTGCCGGTTTTGGAGTTCACACGGACAAGACGGATCCCCGATGGTGCGCGGAATGGCACCACATCACGGCCCGGCAGGACGCGGCCCATGAACTCGCCAAAGATCGGCGCGGCGACATTGCCGCCGCCCTCACCGCCACCCAGCGTCGATGGCGTGTCGAAGCCCACATAGACGCCCGCAGCGAGGTCGGGGGAGAACCCGACGAACCAGGCGTCACGGTAATCATCCGTCGTCCCCGTTTTACCCGCTAGCGGCAGACTGGGATCCGCAAGCTGGTTGATTTTGGAGCCCGTCCCACGATCGATGACGCCCTCAAGAATCGACACCATCTGATAGGCCGTACGCGCATCAATGACATTTTCGCGCTCATCGGCAAGACGAGGCTCGGACTGCTCATCCCATTCATCGACGTTACAGTCGTAACACATGCGGTCGTCGCGGGCGTAGATCGTATCGCCTGAGCGGTCCTGAACACGGTCAATCACGAAGGGCTCAATCCGTTTGCCGCCGTTCACGAACTGGGCATAGGCCGTGGTCAGACGCATGAGGGTCGTCTCCCCGGCGCCGAGGCTGATAGCCAGTTCTCGGGGCAGGGTTTCGGACACACCGAACCGTTCGGCATAGTCAATGATCCGGCCGATACCGATATCCTGGGCCAGACGCGCGGTCATGGTGTTCCGGGATTTCTCGATCCCGAGGCGCAGCGTCGATTCGCCGTAGAAGCGCCCCTGCACATAGTTGCCTGGCTTCCACCATTCACCGTTCAGGCCCGGCGCAACAAAGGGGGCGTCGAGCACGATCGAAGACGGCGTGTAGCCCGCATCAAGGGCAGCGGCGTAGACGAACGGCTTGAACGTCGAGCCCGGCTGGCGCCAGGCTTGCGTAGCGCGGTTATATTCGTTCATGCCGAACGAGAAACCGCCCACCATGGCCAGCACGCGGCCCGTATGCGGATCAATCGCGACGAAGGCGCCATTCACCGCCGGGATCTGGCGCAGCGCGAACGTCTTGTTCTCTTCGCCGCCCAGCTCTTCGACATAGATCACATCGCCCGTGCCGAGAACCTGCTTCGCGGTCGTGATCTCAGGGCCCATATGGTCGGCATCGCCATATTCGCGCGCCCATTCCATCTGCGCCAGAGGCACGATCACGGTCCGGCCGTCGATCAGGCCGACCTGCGCACGCTCATCCTCGACGCCCAGCACCAAGGCCGGGATCCAGGGCTCAAGGTCATCGGATGCCTTGCGCTCATCATAAAGCGTCCGCATCTGCGCCTGCAGCGCATCCTGCCAGACATAGGGCGGTTCTTCTTCACCGCGGCTGTCACTGTCGACACGGGCATTCAGATCCGACGGCAGCGGAATATTGGCCAGCGCCCCGCGCCAGCCATGACGCCGGTCATATTCTGCCAGCCATTTGCGGAAGGCGAACTGCGCGACTTCCTGCAGTTTCGGGTCGAGGGTTGTCCGTACCGACAGGCCGCCATCGTAAAGAGCCTCAACGCCATAAAGAACGGCGATCTGACGACGCACTTCCTCAGCAAAATAACGGGAATCCGATGACCGTGCGCCCAGCGGTGGTGCGATCTGCGCGTTCAGCGGCTTGGCCTGCTCCGTGGCAAGCTGCTCTTCGGACAGGAACCCGTCTTCGAACATCCGGTTCAGGATCCAGTTCCGACGCGCCAGGGCACGGTCGTGATTCCGGATCGGGTGATAATTGCTCGGCGCCTTGGGCAGCACGGCGAGATAGGCGGCCTCATTGGGTTCGAGTTCCGTCAACGGCTTGCCGAAGTAGTTCAGCGCCGCGGCTGCCACACCATAGGAGCGGTTGCCGAGATAAATTTCGTTCAGATACAGCTCGAGGATGTGGTCCTTGGTAAAGGCCTTCTCCATCCGCATGGCGATCAGGGCTTCTTTCGCCTTCCGCTCGAACTTCTGGTCCGATGTCAGAAGGAAGTTCTTCGCCACCTGCTGGGTGATGGTCGACGCGCCTTCCATGGGCCCGCTGCGCCCGCGCAGCTTGTCGATGATGTTGTTCCTCCCGGCGCGGATGATGCCGCGATAATCAAGGCCGTGATGCTCGTAGAAATTCTTGTCTTCCGCAGAGATGAATGCCTGCTTGACGGAATCCGGGATCGTTTCGATCGGCACGAACAGGCGCCGTTCGCGCGCAAATTCAGCGACCAGCGTCCCGTCACCGGCATGGACCCGGGTGGTCACGGCCGGCTGGTATTCCTCCAGCACCGTGTAGTCCGGCAGGTCCGGCTTGAGACTGTTCATGTAGTTGAACGCGTAGATCGCCCCGGCCACGGCAACGACCAGCCCCAGAACCGTCAGCGCGGCCATGGACTTCCAGATAATGCCCCAAGGGAAACCGCCCGATTTTTCCTGATGGTCGTCAGGATCCTTTACCAGGGGATCGGCGCCGCCAAGGACATAGCGAGGTGTTTCGTTGTTCTGATCAGACATGAGCTACACAGTTCTCGTCATTTGCGCCGTTATCGCAGGGTTTTCCCGTCGGGGACAAGCGTTCCTTACGTGAAAATCTTGGCATGAATAAGGATGGGCCCCGTCACGGCCGAAGTTTCTTTACCCTATCATATTTCTGCCGATCTGGACGTGCGTCCGCGCCAAACCACGCTATATGGAGCGCATTACACAAAGACGCCGGAGTACGATCACATGGGGCTGAACACGCCATCCGATGAAGAAGCTGACATCCAGATCGGGGCAACCGATCGGGGCATGGTCCGTATCTATATTTCGTCGGAGACTGTTGATCTGCCTCTCGATTTTGAACCCGACGATGCCGAAGCCATTGCCGAGGAGCTGGTCGCCGCGGCGACCGCTGCCCGCCTGAACGCCAGCTAGGACAAGCCATGCGCCGCCTTCTCATCATTCTTGCAGGCGTTGTTGTCCTGCTCGTTGCCCTCGTCTTCCTGCTGCCCGTCTTTATCCCGGCCGATAAGCTGGAAGCGCAGGTCGAGGCGAAGGCAAGCGCGGCTCTGGGACGCGAAGTGACAATTGACGGGGCCCCCAAGATCTCGATCCTGCCCACCAAGCTGACCGTGCGCGGCCTGACCGTCGCCAATGCGGAGGGCTTTTCTGCGCCCTATCTCGTCAAGGTCGACGAGGCCCGGATCGGCGTGAAGCTCTTTCCGCTATTCAGCAGCCGGGTTGAGATCACACAGTTCGACCTCGATTCGCCGGACGTGAACCTGCAGTCCGATGCAGCGGGTAACGCAAACTGGATGCTGGGCAGTGGCGAAAGCGCCCCGGCCGAGGAGAGTGACGGCAGTGGCCTGAACGATGTGCAGCTTGGCACCATCAACATCAACAATGGCCGGATCGCCTACGATGGCGGCACGGGCGAGACCTATCAGGCCGAAAACGCCGACATCCAGATCACCATGGAAAGCTTGGATGAGCCCCTGAGCATCGACGGGACGATGGACGTTCAGGGCGAAGCCTCCAGCGTCAAAGCCATCTTCACAACCCCGCGCCAGTTCACGGATCAGGGCGAGGCGACCCTCGACCTCGACATGAAGCTGGGCCCGAACACCGTCGACACGCGACTGAACCTGTCCGACACCCTCGCTTTCAATGGCGACCTCGACGTCGACGTCCCTGCCCTGCGCGCCCTGATGCAGCTCGTTGGCGCGTCGATTGACACCGATAATGGTTTTGAAAAACTGCGGTTGAAAGGCCCGGTTCAGGGCACGTCAGAAAAAGTGCTGTTCGGGACCGGCACAGAACTGACCTTTGATGACATCAAGGGCACCGGCAGTGTGTCGATTGACCTCGCCGGTGAGCGACCTGCGGTGACCGGCGAGCTGACGGTCGGAACGCTCGACCTGACGCCTTATCTTCCCGCTGAGCCGGAAGGCATGAAGGACGCCAAGGAAGGCGGCGCTTTCCCTGAATGGTCCACGGAGCCAATGGACTTCAGCGCCCTGACGGCGATCGATGCCCAACTGTCCTTCATCGCTGATCAGATCATCCTGCCCAGTGTGCAGGTGGACAACAGCCAGCTGCGCGTGAAACTGCAGAACGGCAATCTGCTCGCCAATATCGACCAGATGGTCCTCTATGGCGGGACCGGCACGGGGACGATGACGGCGAATTTCGCCGCAACACGTCCGTCGCTGGGGGCGAAGTTCAATCTGACCGACGTGAATGTCGGGACACTGGCCAAGGAGTTGCTGGCGGTCAGCCGCCTGAACGCGACCGGTGGCGTCAATATCGATGTGAAGACCCAAGGCCGCAGTCAGGCAGAGTGGGTCAACAATCTGTCGGGCACGCTGACCACGGATCTTGCAGATGGCCAGATCCAGGGTTTCAATCTGGGCAAAGTCGCCCGATCGGCGATGCAGGCGTACACGTCATTGCGCGATGGCGGCCTGAACGCAGCCACCCTGACCTCGACCTTTGCCAATATCGGCTCGACCGCACGGGGCCCGGCGGAGGAAACGGATTTCTCCGATCTGCTGGTGGATGTCGGTATTGCCAATGGCATTGTGACGTCGAAGACCCTGCGCCTCGTTGGTCCGTATTTTGAAGTGGCCGGTGATGCCGTCATCAACCTGCCGGCACAATCGGTCGAGATGCGCCTGACACCGACAGTTTCCGCCGTCGATGGGGAGGCGCTGCGCGCCCTGCCCGTGCCCATTCAGATTTCCGGCAGCTTCAACAGCCCGAAAGTCGGCGTTGATGCGGCACCGCTGATCAAGGGCGTGGCAAGCGGTCAGGTAAAGCAGTTGCTGAACAAGGGTGGCATCGGTGTCGGCGAAGACGAAACGGTCGAGGACGCCCTGCGCAACAAGGGACGCGAGGAACTCGGACGGCTTCTCGGCGGCAAGAAAGAAACCGTGGAAGACGGCGATACTGTCGATGAAGCCACCGGCGAAGATGCTGATCCTGATGCTGCCGCCGAGGATACTGAGGCTGAGGCTGACGAAAAATCCGCCAAGGACGAACTGATCGAACAGGGCCTCAACTCCCTCTTCGGCAACAAGAAAAAAACAAATTGATCCAGTCGCCTTCGCGGGACGCCGAGAACGAAAACACGCCTCGCGCCACCGTCATCATCATCAACTTCAATAGCGGCGACCGCCTGTCGACGATCTATGCCGCGCTGCAGTCCCAGTCGACGCAGGGCTTTGACGTTATCGTCTGGGACAATGCGTCTACGGATGGCAGCGCGAGCATTCCCGTGCCGTCATCACTGAACGTCTCCATTTATCGGTGCCCTGAAAATCTCGGCTTTGCCGGCGGCATCATGGCCGCGGTTTCTGAAACCAAGGCGGAATGGCTCGCCATTCTCAACCCCGATGCCTATCCCGCCCCCGACTGGCTCGCGACGCTGTTCAGGGCAACCGAGCTCTACGGGCAGGAAACCGTTCTCGGCTCGGTACAGACGATTGCCGACAACCCGGCGAAGCTGGATGGCCTCGGCGATGTCTATCATATCTCAGGCGTGGCGTGGCGTGGCGGTTTCGACCAGTCTGCGCTGACTGCGCCGACCGAGGATGTGGAAATTTTCTGTGCGTGTTTCGCGGCGACCATGGTCCATCGTGAGACATTCCTGCTGCACGGTGGTCTGGACACTTCGTTTTTCTGCTACCACGAGGATGTGGATTTCGGCTATCGCCATCGCCTCTACGGCGGTCGGGCGGTTCTCGTTCACGATGCGATTGTCGCCCATGAGGGGTCCGGCATCACGGGGCGGTACAGTGACTTTACCGTCTATCACGGCATCCGGAACCGTCAGTGGACGGTTATCAAGAACACGCCGCTGGCCCTTCTGCCCATTGTTGTGCCACTGAACATCTTCTTCACCTTGGGCTTCCTCGTGCGATCTTACATGCTGGGGCACGGCAACGCCTATCTCAAGGGAATGCTGGCAGGCTATGGCGGCATTGCGTCGGTCTGGCGCCAACGCGGTGAGGTACTGTCACGGCGCAGTGTGCGGATCATCGACATTGCCAAAGCGATCTGCTGGTCTCCCATTGCCCCCTTCCGGCGGGCAGCGCATTTCAGGCCAATCGGCGGATCACGCTATTCATTAGACGACTGATCGTATCAGGTTCCGAAGGAAAATCGGCGGCAATCCAGTCCCTTTCGAACTGGCTGACCGCCTGACCGACGAGTGGCCCCGGCGCCAGCCCGGCGGCCACAAAATCCTTACCGCTCAGCGGCAGCGCGGGGATCGGCCATTTCTCGATCTCACGGGCGACCTGTGCGTCGGTAGGCTGACCGGTTCGGGCCGACTGAACGAGCGCGGCGTCCCGCGTCACATCGCGACCATGGCGATAGAGCACGTGCCGAACTGGCATTGAGCGCGCCAGTTCCCCAGCCGCCATCTCGATGGACGCCACCTGGTCCAAAAGCTCATTCGATGGTTTGAAGGCGGCCTGAAGGGCGCGGCGCGGCAGCCCCTGCCACAGCGCGGCAACCCCCAGCCCGGGGCTCACCCGCCCATCAACGGCCGCGTGCACACGCCTGAAATGGTCGACATGTCCCTTCTGCTCAACGACATGGCTGAGCACGCCATCAGCGATGGCCGCCTGCAGCACCATTGGCGCTCGGGCGGTCGCAAACAGTTTCGAGATTTCCGACCAGATCCGCTCTTTGGACAGACGGTCGAGACCGTCGCGACAGGCGACGCAGGCCGCCCACCCTGTCTCATCAAGCTGGTCCGAGAACCGCGCCGTAAAGCGCAGGAACCGCAGAATGCGCAAAAAATCTTCGCGCAAACGGTCTTCCGCGACGCCGATGAACCGCACGACACCCGCGGCCAGGTCCGTCTGCCCACCGACATCATCGTAAACCGTTCCGTCAACGGACAGGTAAAGCGCATTGATCGTGAAATCCCGTCGCAGGGCATCGGCACGCCAGTCGGTGGTAAAGGCAACAATGGCCCGCCGACCATCGGTCGTGACGTCAGAGCGCAAGGTCGTGATCTCATAGGGCACCCGGTCGATGATCGCCGTCACCGTGCCGTGCTCAATTCCCGTGGGGATAACGCGGATTCGCGCCTTCTCCAGCGCCTTCATCACGACACCGGGTTCTGTCGTCGTGGCGATATCGATGTCGGTACGCCCGGCATGCCCCGGCGGGACCCCCAGCAGGCTGTCGCGCACGCAGCCGCCCACGAAGCGGGCCTCGCCAATCTCATTCAGGACGCCCATCAGCCGTGATGTGCCGGGCGTCTTGATCCAGTCAAAGCGGCTATCCATCGGCTTCTTCCTCAAACGCCAAGGCCAGCGTGTGCAGGATGCCTGCGGTCAGGCCCCAGATGTGATGCACTTCCTCGCCCGTATCGTAGGGCACCGCATACATCTGATAATCCGTCCCCGCCGCATTCCGCGTCTCGACGATATGCTGCTCCCGGTTGAGGATGTGCAGGAGCGGCACCTCGAACATGGCGGACACTTCGCGGTCACAGGCGATCAGATCTGGCACATCGGCGACCCAACCCACCACTGGCGTGACCCGATAGCCAAGCCCGCCATGATGCGGCGCGAACTGTGCGACCACTTCTACATGAGCGGCAGAGAGGCCAACCTCCTCCGACGCTTCACGCAGGGCGGTATCGACCGGCGTCGCATCCGGCGGTTTCGGTCCGCCGCCGGGCAGGCTGATCTGTCCCGCGTGGGACGGCATGGTCGGTGCGCGGACGGTAAAGAGGATCGTCGGCCCTTCGGATCGATTGAGAATGGGGATCAGAACAGATGCCGGTCGGGGCTTTGACGGCGGCTGGCTGAGAATCGGCGTATGCGCCAGATCGGGGTTCAACTCCTGAAACAGCTTCCGCTCGGCCAGCGCGGTGGGCGACCTGTCCATTCGCCGCAATCGGTCGAGCCAGTCGGCTGGCAGGTCGTTCACTGAAAATCCCCCAGCGAAAAGCGCGAAGAGCCACTGTGAACGACCAGTTCATCGCCATTCTGCTCTGCCATTTCGACAAGTTGATAATAGGCGGTCCGGTTGAACCGTGCTTCAAGCCGTCCACGGACGATCGCATAGGGCACAGCGGTCCCGTCCGGGCCCGGCCGCACGCTGATCGGATGCGCCTCACCGATTGTGAACATGTCGCCGACATTGGTGCGTACCTGCAGACATCCGGCATCATCGCGTTCCACATCGACAATGAGGAACGGCACATCTTCAACCGCAATCGTCAGTTTTTCGGCCGGCGTGACGAGAACGTAGCCGTCGTCATCTTTCCGCAGGACGCGGGAAAACAGGCGGATCAGGGCGGGCCGTCCGATGGGCGAGCCCTCGTGGATCCACATGCCATCGGATTTGATGACAAGGTCCATCATCCCGCAATGGTCCGGGTGCCACCCTTCCACGGGAAGCGCCGCATCGGGGCTGTCAGCCGACAGGTCGGCAGCGATGGAGAGAAAATCGGTCACCCTTCTTAGGTGACCGTTTTTCGCGTGACGTCAAGCGCCCTTACTGGCCGGGGCACTCCATGCACCGGACATAGATCGAGGAAGGATCATTGAAGCTGGCAAAGAAATCGGCCTCATCCTTCACGGCTTTGACGATCCGTGCCGCGTCCAGACGACGCTGGGTTTCCCCGGCGAAGATCTCGTCCGCCAAGCTGGCCTGACCGGCGGAAGCGTCAGTTTCCGCCTGGGCGAGCTGCTCAAGCAGGGTCTCGAAGCGGGTCTTCTCGCGCGTCAGGCCGACCACGTCGTAATCTTCGAGGCTCGCCCGGGCCGCTGCCGACGCGATGGCGTCGTCAATGTCACCAAGCTTGTCCACGAGACCGATCTGGCTGGCCGTTTCGCCAATCCACACCCGGCCCTGGCCGATTTCATCGACCCCGACCGTTGTCATGCCGCGACCTTCAGCCACGATTTGCAGGAAGTGCTTGTAGATGTCTTCCACATTGGCCTGGATAATCTCGGCATAGGCTTCCGGCACAGCGGCTGGACCGACGGAGGTGATCGGGGCGAGCGGCGTCGTGCCGACGCCATCGGTGTAGACGCCCACCTTCTCGAGTGTTTTCTCGAAGGTCGGAATAAACCCGAACACGCCGATAGAGCCTGTGACCGTGGACGGTGACGCCCAGATCTCATCGGCGCTGGCGGAGATCCAGTACCCGCCGGACGCAGCCAGAGAGCCCATGGAGACGACAACCGGCTTGCCGGCTTCCTTCACTTTCAGAAGCTCGTCGCGGATGATCTCGGACGCAAAGGCCGACCCACCGGGGCTGTCGACGCGCAGAACGACGGCTTTCACGTCATCCCGTGTACGGGCATCGCGCAGCTGGCTGGCAATAAAGTCGCCGCCGGCGGCACCGAACTGCTCCTCGCCGTCAACAATCGCGCCAGCGACCGTGACCACAGCGATATTGCCGATTTTATCGCGATCATGCGGGCCCTGCATGGCCAGACGGTAAGACCGGTAACCAATGCCGCGGAAGCCCGCCTGGTCGTCAGCATCACGGCCAACGATGCCCGCGATGAAATCGATCTGCGCACCGCGATCCATCAGCTTGTCGACCAGACCATTATCGAGCGCCATCTGGGCGATGCTGCCGCCGGCCTGGCGAACCTGCGCCGGGGCGTTGTTCACGAGCCGTTCGGTCGACCCGGCCGTCAGGCCACGATTTGTGTCGATCGCCGTTGTGTAATCTTCCCACAGCGAGCCGAGAAAGGCGCGGTTGGCTTCCTTGGCGGGCTCGGACATGTCATCGCGAATGTAGGGTTCGATGGCGGATTTGAAGGTGCCGACGCGGAACACGTTGGCGGTCACTTCCAGCTTGTCGAGGGCGGATTTGTAGAACTGGCGATAGCTGCCATAGCCGTCGATCATCAGCGAACC
The DNA here is from genome assembly GCF_032930845.1 of Parvularcula sp. LCG005. Classification (GTDB taxonomy): domain Bacteria; phylum Pseudomonadota; class Alphaproteobacteria; order Caulobacterales; family Parvularculaceae; genus Parvularcula. The sequence goes on from NZ_CP136758.1 coordinate 1,622,015, forward strand.
GAAATCATGCATCAGGATCGTGTCCGCCTTGGAGGCGATGATATACTGCTCTTGGCTGTAGCCGTCGCCCACCGCGATCACGCGTTTGCCGCTGTCCCGGAAGGACTGAACGGCGTCGGCCAGATAATAGGCTTTCGACGCCGAGATGCTCGGAATGTAGAGGCCCTGCAGGTCCAGCACCATGGCCTGGATCCGCTTGTCCTCTTCGGCGGCACGAATCACCCGGACCAGCTCATGGACCGAAATCTGCGCATCAGAAGAGCCGCCAAAGGCTTCATTGATGATCGATTCGAACGGATCCTGTGGCGGGGCCAGTTCGACCAGCACGCCTTCAGGATTGAGCACCAGAGCGCCGCCATCGGGCACGGTGATCGAAGGGCCCTCAGGGTTTTTGCCTGACAGGGAGCTGGAAACACTGCCCAGCACACCGGCGACGAGGATGAGGATAAAGAGGAACAGAAGCGACTGTACCAACAGGGAAAAGCCGATGACGACCTTGAAAAGTCCTTTGAGGAACGACCAAACGGTCATCCGGCTGCGCTCATGTTCCATTCGAAATACCCTCCAACGCTGGACTCACGTTTAACACATCACGTTTATCGGTAAATACTCAATAGGCTGTGACCATTCGCCAAGTTTTCACATGTTGCCGATTGTCCATTTGTCCCGAATGGCGTCATGCCATACGCCCCTGAGGGACAGGCAACTTGAATGGACAGGACCGGCGTGGACAAAACCGTGAGCGATACCCCGAATTTGCAGGACTTTGACCGGCTTTCAGGCCTTTTCCGCCAGGCGCAGGATCAGCTGAATGAGGTGGTGTTCGGCCAGGAGGCGGTCGTTGCCGAGGTGCTCGCCACCATTCTTGCAGGCGGGCACAATCTTCTCGTTGGGGCACCAGGTCTTGCCAAGACGCGCCTCGTCACCGCCATGAGCCAGATTTTGGGCCTGTCAGGCAAGCGGGTGCAGTTCACACCCGATCTGATGCCGACCGATATTCTGGGCACAGAAATTCTTGAAGAGACGGGCGACGGCAAACGCGCTTTCCGGTTCATCGAAGGCCCGGTCTTCTGCCAGCTTCTCATGGCTGACGAGATCAACCGCGCAAGTCCGCGGACCCAGAGTGCGCTGCTTGAGGCCATGCAGGAGCGCCAGGTCACGGTCGCGGGCGAACGCCGCCCCCTGCCGGCGCCGTTCCATGTGCTCGCCACCCAGAACCCGATCGAGCAGGAGGGCACCTATCCCCTGCCCGAAGCCCAGCTCGACCGTTTCCTGCTGCAGACCAATATCGACTACCCCGATCTCGACAGCGAACGGCGCATGCTGGCCGCCACCACCGGCAATCACGAACAGACGCCAACAACCGTGCTGAGTGCTGACGATGTGATGGCGGCGCAACGGATCGTCCGCGCCATGCCCATGGGTGATGGGCTCGTCGACAACATTCTGGCCCTCGTGAACACCGCCCGACCCGGCGGTGTTGCTGCCGACAATCTGTTGTGGGGGCCTGGGCCGCGGGCATCACAGGCGCTCAGTCTGACCGTCCGTGCACGGGCATTCCTCGATGGCCGCACTGCGCCGGGACGGGCTGATCTGATCGCGCTGGCACCATCCGTTCTGCGCCACCGCATGGCACTGACCTTTGCTGCGCGTGCTGATGGCATGACCACCGACAGCGTCATTGCCGGCCTGCTGGAGCAGATGGTCTGACCCGGCCCCTGAGACAGTATTGATGGCGGACCTCCTTTCTCTCGAACATGACAGTGCCGATCTGGCGCGGGCCCTGCCGGCGCTGCTCGCCGATGCGCAAAGCCTGGCTGCCAGCCTGCAGGCGGGTTCGCACGGCCGACGCCGGTCAGGCACGGGAGAGACATTCTGGCAGTATCGAGATTACGCGACCGAGGATTCCGCCTCGATGATCGACTGGCGGCAGTCTGCGCGCTCGCCCAACCGGCTCTATGTGCGCGAAACCGAATGGGAAACCGCTGCCACCATCAGATTGTGGGTCAGTCCTGCGCCGTCCATGAATTATCGCTCTGGCAATGCGCCGACCAAGGCGTGGCGCGCCATGACGCTGGCGACGGCCACCGCCCTCCTCCTGATCCGGGCCGGGGAAAAAGTCGCCCTGCTCGATCCCATGACACCGGCGCGCGGCGGTCAGCGGGCAGTCACCGACATCGCCGAATACCTGCTCCGGTCGTCTGCGACCAACACACTGCCCCCGCTACCCCCGCGCGGTACGACGCAGACGATCTATTTCAGTGACTTCTATGAGAAGACGAACGATCTGGTCGCATCCATTGGCGCTATCGCGGCCACCGGCGTCCCTTCTCATTTCGTCGAAATCGCTGATGACAGCGAAGAGACCTTTCCCTTTACCGGCCGGACCCTGTTTCAGAAGCCGGGCCAGACGGGAACCGGTCGCCTGTTCGGTGATGCCGCCTCCATTCGGTCAGCCTATCAGCAGGCACGCGAGGCCCATCGCGGCACTTTCGCCGATGCCTGCCGCCGCTACGGCTTTGCGCGCCTCAGCCACGTCACCGCTCACCCGGCCACGACCACCCTCGGCGCCCTGCATCAGGCTGTTGCAGGAGAGCGCGCATGACCGGGCTGACCTTCGCCGCCCCCTTTGTCCTGCTGGGGCTTCTTGCCCTGCCGGTGATCTGGTGGTTGCTCCGCGCGACACCGCCCGTCCCGGTACGGAAAGTCTTTGGCGGTCATATCTTTCTTGAAAATGTTCAGAACGAGAAGGACACGCCCGCCCGCACACCATGGTGGCTCCTGCTGCTGCGATTGCTGGCCGTGGCTTTCGTCATCCTCGGCCTGTCCGGCCCCGTTCTGAATGCAGCCGACGACGCCATTGGCGATGGACCACTTCTCATTGTTGTCGATGACAGCTGGCCGGCAGCGCCCTATTGGCGTGAACGCCAGAACGCCATTGAAGCGCTTGCCCTGCAGCCTGCGGCAGCCAACCGGCCGACCCGCATCCTGACCACGGCCGGGGAGCCGGAGCTGAGCGATCCGATGCCCCTGCACGAAGCGGCAGAATATATTGGCGGGCTCCTGCCCAAAGCCCTGTTACCGGACCGGGCCCGGGCGCTCGATCTGATCGAGGATCTCGATCAGGCCCAGACCGATGTCTTCTGGCTCAATGACGGTACAATCGGCCGCCGCAATGCTGACCGCAGCTTCCTGCGCACCATGTCCCGGTCGCGCTCCACAACGCTTTACCGCATCCCGTCCGAGCTCCCGATGGCGATCACTGCGCTTGAGCCGTCTGGCCCGGCCCTGACCGCCACGGTGCAGCGCATCGGAAATGGCGCCGTATCGACAATGTTGGTGGCCACCAGCCGCGATGGCCGCACGCTGTCCGAGGTGCCTTTTGATCTGGGGGCCGATCAGGCCACCGTCGATGTGCCGATAGAACTGCCGCTGACCCTGCGGAACGAGATCGCAAGGATCAGTATCGCCGGGGTGCAGAGTGCCGGGGCCACATGGCTGGTGGATGGTGGCGCACGGCGTATCAGGGCGGGCATCGTCACGGAACGGATGAGCTCCCTTCTCGATGGCGGCTTCTACATTACCGAAGCATTGGCCCCCCATGCCGTCATCACCGACGGCACGATCACCCAGCTGGCCACCGCCGACACGGGTCTCATCATTCTCGACGATGTGGGTACACTGCGCGCCAGCGACGAGGCCACGCTGTCCCAATGGGTACAGGACGGCGGCATCCTCGTCCGCTTTGCCGGGCCCAATACGGCCAACGCCATCAGTGCCGGGGCCAGTACCCGCGCGCCGACCTATCCCGTGGTGTTGCGCGATACGGAGCGGTCGTTTGGCGGGGCCCTAAGCTGGGCTGAGCCCCAGGAGATCAGCGATTTTGCAGTGGACGGTCCATTTGGGGACCTGACGATCGCCGACCCCGTGCCCGTACGGCGCCAGGTGCTCACCCGCGCCGGCAACGAGCCGGGCTCAGTGGTCTGGGCCAGTCTCGCCGATGGCACGCCGCTCGTCACGGCCCGCCCCGATGGTCGCGGTACCCTGGTGCTGTTCCATGTGACCTCTACGCCCACATGGTCCGATCTGCCCCTGTCGGGTCTCTTCCCGCAAATGCTTGAGCGTCTGTCCCGCCTCGCCTCGGGCGCCGCGCCGACGCAGCTTGTCCGTCCGGTTGCCCCTTACAGGCTGCTCAACGGATTTGGGCAGTACACGGACCCACCAGCCGGGGCTCGCATGGCCACAGCGCAGGAGATGGCGACCGGCACCCTGCCGCCCGGCCTCTATGGCAATGATGAGGGTCTCTATGCAGTCAACACCTATACCAGCGAGAGTCCGACCCTCGACCGGATGTCAGCAGCGATCATCCCGCCGACTTTCATCATTCGCGGCCCCGACAGTGAACGCGCACGCGATCTGGTGCCGCTCCTGATGACCCTCGCGCTTGTCCTTCTCGCGCTGGACGGCATCGCGCTCTTCTGGCGGCGCTGGCAGGATGGCCGCGCAGGCAGCGCCGTGGCCGCCGGTCTTGTGGGCCTGATCGCCGTCACCGTGCTGCCGCACGATGCCCGGGCACAGGACCTTTCGCTGCGCCCGGATCTTGATCCCAAGGCGATTGAAGCCACGGTGGATGTCCGCCTTGCCTTTGTGCTGACGGGGAATCTTGAGGTCGACCGCATCTCCCGCGCAGGCCTCGTTGGCATTTCCCAGGAGGCGACCCGCCGCACGGCCCTTGAACCTGATGATCCGGTCGGCGTCGATATCGAGCGCGATGATCTGTCCGTGTACCCGCTCATCTACTGGCCGGTAACGGCGTCCACCCGCGCGCCCTCGGACGATGCCCTCTCACGGCTTGAAGCCTTCATGGCGGGCGGCGGCCTTCTTCTGATCGACACGATGGATGGCGAACGCCAGACCGCCGCCGATACCAGCCCCGCAGGCGACAATCTCCGCCGTATTCTGCTGCGCATGAATATTCCGCCGCTGGAGCCCCTGCCCGACGATCACATCCTGACCAAATCCTTCTATCGCCTCGATGATCTTGTGGGACGCAATACGGGCGGGCCGGTCTGGGTCGAAGCTGTCACGGCCCTGCGGGAGAGTACTGACGGTGTGCCCTCCCTTGTTATCGGCGGGCGTGACTGGGCGTCGGCCTGGGCGGTCGATGCCAATGGCACGCCGCTTCGTCCCTCCGGCGCCGGCGGCATCTATCAGCGCGAGATGGCGCTCAGGACCGGTATCAACATGGCGATGGTGGCGCTGACCGGAAACTACAAGGCGGATCAGGTGCACGTGCAGGAACTCCTCGACCAGTTGGGGACCGGCCCATGAGCACCACCATCGTCTTCAACCCGCTCCTGCCTGGCTATCTTCTGGCTGCGATGCTGGCCATTGCTGTCATCGCCGCGCTGCTTCGTATCCGGCATTCGGTAGCGGGCGCGCTGTTGCGCCTGCTGACGATTGCGCTGATCGGCCTGTTCCTGTCCGGCCCCGAGCAGCGCCAGACCGAGGGCGATGTCCTGCCGGATATCGCCGTCGTCATGGAGGACATGAGCCGCAGCACGACCTTTGGTGACCGGCGCGCCATCGTCACCGATGTCACTGACCGGCTTGTGCAGACACTTGAAAATCAGGGGCTCGATGTCCGCCGTGAACGCTTCGGTGACCGGCTGTCCACGGACCTCGATGATGCCCTGTCGACCCATCTGGCCGACGTCCCGCGTCGTCGTCTGTCGGCCGTCTTTGCGGTCACCGACGGCCAGATCCAAGGCGACCTTAGCCGTATATCGGATGGGCTGGACGTTCCGTTGCACAGTTTTATTACCGGCAATCCCGACACTGAAATCGACCGGCGGGTCGAGGTCGTCCGCGCCCCCCGCTTTGGCGTGGTGGGCGAGACCGTGGAGTTGACGCTGCGCGTCACGTCTCTCAACGAAAGCGGGGAACTGCCCGCCACGCTGCTGGTGAACGGCGAGGTCTACTCGACGCCCAACGTGCCGATCGGCGAGCCTATCACATTGTCCGTGGGCCTTCGGGAGCCTGGTGAAACCATCGTCGAACTGGATGTGGACCCGGCACCCGGTGAACTGACGCGCCTGAACAATCGCGGTGTCGCGGCCCTGACCGCCGTCCGCGACCGGCTGCGTGTCCTGCTCGTGTCCGGCGAGCCCCATGCTGGTGAGCGGGTCTGGCGGAATATTCTGAAGAGCGACCCGGCGGTCGACCTTGTGCACTTCACGATCCTCAAGCCTGCCGAGAAGGCTGTGACCGCGCGGCGCGAAGACCTCAACCTAATCGAATTTCCGCATGAGGAGCTTTTCCTTGAAAAGCTGTCCTCTTTCGATGTTGTGATCTTCGACCGCTATACCTATCGCGGCGTCCTGCAGTCCTATGAGTTTGAGGAAATCGCCCGGTATGTGGAGCGGGGCGGCGCGGTGCTGATCGCCGCCGGTCCGGAGATGACCGAGCGGACGAGCCTCGCGAGCCGTCCGAACCTTGCCTACATTCTCCCGATCCTGCCGGCCGGTCAGGCCCGCGAGGGTGAATTCGTGCCCGCGCGGTCGACGCTGGGTGAGCGTCATCCCATCACATCGGATCTTGAAGCCCCGGCAGAATGGGGCCGCTGGCTGCGCTATATTCCCGGCTTTGCCCGCGGTGGCGAGGTGCTGCTCGAAGCACCGGGCGGTGAGCCCCTGCTCGTGGTCGACCGGGTACAGCAGGGACGCATTGCCGTCCTCATGTCCGATCACGTCTGGCTCTGGGCGCGCGGTTTTGACGGCGGCGGACCCCATCAGGAGATGCTGCGCCGACTGGTTCATTGGCTGATGCAGGAGCCAGAGCTTGAGGAAGAACATCTGAGCGGCGCTGTCTCCGCAGATGGCCAGCTGTCAGTCACCCGCCGGACGCTGGCCGATTCCGTCCTGCCCGTAACGATCGAAGATCCCGAGGGGGAGGTCCAGACCATCGGCCTGCTGCCCACCGGCCCCGGCCGGTTCACCGCCAGTCTGCCTGCGCCTGTGCCCGGTCTGTACCGTCTCTCGACGGCCTCTGCCGATGGCACGACACTCTACGCCTTGGCCACTTCAGGCGATGAGCCGGTGCGTGAGCTGGACGCTGTGGAAACCACGACGGAGGTGCTCGAGCCGGTGTCCAGCGCCACCGGCGGCGGCGTCTTTCTGATGCGCTCCCCGGCGGCGCGCTTGCCTGATCTGCGGCGCGTGTCAGCGGGTCGGGTGACCGCCAGCCAGACCATGGCAGGCCTCATCCGGCGCGATATAAAAGACGTGGAAGCCCTTAGAATCAAACCGCTTTTTCCTGCCTGGCTGTGGGCTTTCCTGATCGCCGGGTGCGCCCTTGGTGCATGGATTGCCGAGTCCCGCCCCGGCCGCGCGCGTTAACGGCTGATTAGCGCGCCTGTGCAAACACAGCATCCGGGTACGGGTGGTTTGCTACAGGGAAGCATTGCATGGTTTTCGCAAGCCGAGGATCCAGATCCTCAACAGACACTAAAGTTGAACCGAGCTCGATCGCCCGTGCCCTGCGTCAGGCACCCCGGGATAATGTCAAAGGCACCGATCCGTGCCTTGATGGCATGGTCGAGGCGATTGAAACCCTGTCTGTTGTTGTCAGCACGCTGAGCGATCTGCGTGCGCAACTGGGCAAAATGGCGGAAACCTCCATTGCCGCGTCGGCCGAGCCGGACCTTGGTCTGCGCGCGCTAATGGCCGAAGACTTCGATGATCTGCGTGACCAGTATGACCGTCTACTGGCGGACATGCCCGATCCTGTCAAAGGATTGCTGACCGCGCCGGGCGAGCCGATCCGCGTCGCGCTCAAAACCGGCGGACAGTATTTCATTGCCCCCTTTATCGCCAATCCCGGCGAAATCGGCCTGAACGTGGCGCCGCCCAATGGCGCATTTGCCTCGCATCGTGAGGTCGCGACAACGCTCCGATCGCTGGATGATGCCTTCGCCAAGGTCGATGAGGCGATCCAGACCTTCAAGAAAGATCGGGCATTCATCAAGCAGCGCATTGACAGGTTGCAGCTGCACCCCAAAGACTAGAACCCTGCCCCGTATGGTGGGCTGGAGCCTCTGTCGTGAAGCCGAAACTGATCCTCATCTCTCTTCTGGCCAGCCTGTTCGTGCTGCCCGGCTGCGTCGCCGTCAGCGCCGCGCGCCTGACCGGTGACGTGGTCGAAGGGGCCGCCAATGTGACGATTGGGACGGTCAAGACGACCGGCAAGGTGGCTGGGGCGGTCCTGCCCGGCGGCGGCGACAAGGACGAAAAAGAGAACAAGAAAAAGCGGTAGTGACGGACGACGCCCACCATCTCGACAGCTGGCGCCAGCGTTTCATGCGCACCCTGATCGATGAGCGGCGCCTCAGCCCCCATACCGTCCGGAATTATCAGCATACGCTCGATGAATTCAGCGCCTTTCTGAAAGCGCATACCGATGCCCGACCGACCCTGCAGACCCTGGGCCAGCTGAAGACCGCGGATTTCCGGGCGTTCCTGGCCCATCGGCGCAAGGATGGCGTGGGCATCGCCACGGTCCGGCTCGACCTCTCGGCGCTTCGGACCTTCTATCGCTATCTCTGGCGCGAAGCCGGTGTCTCCATGGCACCGCTGAGCGCGCTCAAATCCCCCAAACTGCCAAAACGCCTGCCCCGACCCGTCCCGGCCGTGGCCGCTGGCAAGCTGTCCTCCGGCGCGGCACGTATTGAGCGCGCTGCTCCTTGGCAGCAGGCGCGGGACCAGGCGCTTTTCTGTCTTCTCTATGGCGCTGGATTGCGGATTGCTGAAGCCCTTGATCTGGATCGCGACGACGTGCCCCCGCCGGGTCAGCCACTGCGGGTCCTCGGCAAGGGCGGCAAGACCCGCGACGTGCCACTCCTCCCGGCGGTCACCGATACGCTCCAGGCCTATCTGACCGCACTGGATGACAGCCCCCTCCAGCTGAACGACGGACCGGATGCACCGCTCTTTGTCGGTGCGCGCGGCGGCCGATTATCCGCAGGCGTCGCCCAGAAGACCATGCGCCAGTTACGGCCCGCGCTGGGGCTCGACGACACCGCAACGCCCCATGCCCTGCGCCACGCCTTCGCTACGCATCTGTTGAGCGCCGGTGCTGATCTGCGCGCCATTCAGGAATTGATGGGCCACGCCTCCCTGGCGTCGACCCAGCGCTATACGGATGTTGAAACTGAGCGCCTGCTGCAGGCACACGCTGCGGCCCACCCGCGCCGCTGATCAGCCTGCGCTGGCCGCGGGCGTGACGGTCAGGCGCTGCCCATAGACATCATGCGGTTCCACATGCCCGTGCGGGTCAGCGTGCAGGATGACATCGGCACCGGGGAACGCCATCAGCAGCTTTGCTTCCAGGCGATCACTGATCTTGTGCGCCACCCGCAGGCTGAGATCGGGATCAAGCTCAACATGCATCTGGATGTACCGCACATTGCCCGCTTGGCGCGTCCGAAGGGCGTGCGCGCCCTGCACATCGGGGTCGCCCTGAACGATTTCCTGAATGCGCTGTCGTTCATCCGCGTCCAGTTCTTCATCCATCAATTGCGGCAGGGCCCGGCGGCCAATGTCGATCACCGAGTAACCAAGGAAGAGCGCAGCGGCGAGACCGGCCGCACCATCCGCCCACAGAATGCCGAAGTTGGCGCTGAGGATGACAGCCAGCAGGATCCCTGCATTGCCGAGGAAGTCGCCTACATAGTGCGCACGATCACTCTCGGTCGCCATCGAGGCCGACTGCCGAACGGCGTAGGTCTGCACCGATACGAGAATCGCCGTCAGCACGATAGAGACGATCATGACAGCCTTCGCCGCACCGGCCTGCTGGATCGGCTCAGGGTTCATTACCGCTTGGACCGCTTCGATAAAGACAAACACCGCCACGCCCGTCAGCAGGACAAGCTGCACCAAGCTGGAGATGGCTTCCGCTTTCCCGTGACCGAACCGGTGATTGTGGTCGGGGGGCTGCGCCGCCATCCGCACCCCGAAAAAGGCGATGACGCTGGCCACAAGATCAAGAAGGCTATCCGCCAGCGACCCCAGAATGGCGACCGAACCGCTTTCGATCCACACAATTCCCTTGATCACCGCCAAGGTGGCAGCGACGCCCACGGACAGTGTGGTGGCGATCTGCGGCCAGCGGGAAGTGCCATGGCGGGTGGTGTTGAAACTGCCGTGCATGACGATGAAGTAAGCCGCCCGCCCCTGCAGGTCAAAGCTTATTGGTCGCACTGAAACGCAGAAGCATTCGCGTTTTCAAGCGCTTCTGCGAGGCGATCAGGCCGTCCGAGCGGAGAGATCCTCGGCCAGGGCGGCCAGCACCTCCGCGCGATCACCAAAAGGCGCCAGTGCCGTCTTGGCCGCGACGGTCAGATCCGCAACCCGCGCCCGCGCGCCCTCAAGCCCGAGCAGAGACACGAAGGTTGCCTTGCCCGCGGCCTCGTCGGCGCCTGCCGGCTTGCCCAGGGTGGCCGCGTCCTGGGTCACATCGAGAATGTCATCGACGATCTGGAATGCAAGACCGATTGCCGCAGCATAGTCTTTCAGGGCCTGTCGGGCTGCCGGATCGGCGCCACCGACAATGCCGCCCATTTCAGCAGCAGCGACGATCAGCGCCCCTGTCTTGCGCCGCTGAATGCCGATGATCTCATCCTCGTCGAGGCCGACCGGATAGAGGTCCATCATCTGACCGCCGACCATGCCCGCGGAGCCAGCGGCCCGCGACAGGACCTGTACCAGCGTGGTGGCCGTTTCCGGCGCATAGGCGCCATCGGTCAGAACCGTGAAGGCATCGGTGAGCAGCGCATCGCCGACCAGCACCGCAATCGCCTCATCATACGCCTTGTGCACAGAAGGCTGTCCGCGCCGCAGATCCGCGTCATCCATGGCCGGCAGATCGTCATGGACAAGGCTGTAACTGTGGACCATCTCGATGGCGCAGGCAGCGGGCATGGCCGCCTCCATGCTCGCGCCGGTGAGGATCGCCCCTTCTATGACGAGGAACGGGCGCAGGCGTTTGCCGCCGCCCAGCGCGCCGTGGCGCGATGCCTCCTGCAGCCGGATCAGCGCCGGGTCATCCAGCGGTACGGACAGGATCGAGGTGAGAGCATCATCAACCGCGGCAGCACGGTTAATAATCTTTTCTTTGAGAGTTTCGGCCATAACGGAATGGTGCTTCTGCGGGATCGGTGTGCCCGTCAAGGACCATCTGCCCGCTTTGTCATGAAGCGTGGGGTGGGCCATCTGTTATGGGACCCTATGTTCGAGTTCGTGCGGTATTTCTTCCTGTCGTTTGCGGTTGCTCTTGTGACCGCGGCCCTGCCTCAGGCGGCGGCAGCCCGTGATCTCAAGCTTGAGACACGGATCGAGGGACTGTCCGATGGCGACCTGCGCAAGGAGATGCGCGCCGTCTCCGGTCTAGCGCAGAAACCCGACGGTTTTTCCTCGCTAGCGCCGATCCGGCGGCAGGCGGAAGCCGATGCCGGCCTCATCATGCAGGCGCTCCTGTCCAAGGGATATTACGCCGCGACCGTCTCGCCGGATGTCTCGCGCGAAGAACTGAACGTCATCGTCACATTCACGGTCGACCGCGGTCCGCTGTTCAAGATCACCGACTATCAGATCCGCTACGAGGACGAGATCAGCGCCGACCGGCCCCAGACCCTGAACGCTGCCGATATCCGGCCGCGCCAGGTCCCCACCGGCGATGCACTCGAATCCATCGAACAGCGTCTGCTTCAATATCTCTGGAACAATGGTTTCCCGGCCGCAGAGTCCCTGGGTCGTCATGTCGACGCGAAGTTCGAGACCGGCGAAGCTGTCGCCGTTTTCCCCGTGCGGACCGGACCTCTTTCCTATTTCGGCGACATCCGTGTTGCGGGCACGGAGAGGGTCGCCGCGACATATGTCTCCAAGCTGCGGCCGTTCAAGCGCGGTGATATTTACCAGCGTGAGGATGTCGATGAATATCGGACACTCATCGCCGAGACCGGCCTGTTCTCGGAAATCACGATTGAACCGGCCCCGCCCCTGGCCGACGGGATCACCGACCTGATCGTCACTGTGCAGGAGCGCAAGCATCGCACGGTGGGCACCGGCCTCTCCTTCGGCACCGATGTCGGGGTCGGCGCGAACGTGTTCTGGGAACACCGCAACCTGCTGGGCAAGGGCGAACGGCTCTATGCGGAGCTCGATTTTGCCGGACCCAAACAGGGGGCCGAGCTGACCTTCACCAAGCCATTGCCCCTCCTGCCCGGCAACTGGAACACCTCCCTGCTGCTCGAGAATGAGGACACGGACGCCTTCTCGGCCAAGACATCGACGCTGGGCTTCGGGATCACGCAATATCGCTGGAATCGCGACCTCGAACTGTCAGCTGGCATCCAATATCAGTACTCTGACATTCTCGACAATGACGGGACCAAATCGACATTCTCGTCTGCGTCATTGCCGCTTTCCGCGATCTACAATAACGAGAACGATCCGCTCAACCCGACATCCGGCTATCGGGCGCGTCTGCTCGTCACCCCGTTTTTTGGCGATGTGCAGTTCAACAAGGTGCAGATCGGCGGCGCCAGCCGGATCGGTTTTGGTCCGCGCGACAAGTTCATGCTTGCCGGACGCGCGACCCTGGGCGCCAGCTACGGGGCCAGTCGTACAGACATTCCGGCGACGGAGCGGTTCTATGCAGGTGGCGGCGGCTCGGTCCGCGGCTACGGGTATCAGGAGGTCGGACCGCTTGACGACAAGGGGGCACCGCTTGGCGGGGCGTCCCTGTCGGAGATCAATGTCGAGGCGCGGGCGCTCGTGCGCGAGAACATTCAGATCGCCGCCTTCGTCGATGCGGGCAGTGTCTATGCCAGCGAAACCCCGGACTTCTCCGGCGACTTTCTGATCGGTGCGGGCCTTGGCGTCCGCTACTTCACGCCGATCGGTCCGCTCCGGCTCGACATCGCAACACCGCTGACGCCGCGTGATCCCATCCGCGTGCAGCGCACCGGTGAGGACGGCATGCCAGAATTCAATGAGGACGGCTCACCGGCACTCACCACGGCGTTTCGGGATGACCCCATCCACGTCTACATCGCATTGGGGCAGCCGTTCTGATGAAAAAATTTCTCAAGATCGCCGGGCTCGTGCTGCTGGCCCTCATTCTGCTGCTGCTGGCCATCGTCTTCATTCTTCCCAAGACAGGGCCGGGTCAGGCGCTGATCGACCGCTTTACGCGGCCCATCATCGAAGATGTGGTGCAGTCCCAGCTGGGCAGCCAGATCACATATGATACCCCGCGCGGGGCCCTGCCGGGGGAGCTGATCCTGACCGACGTGGTGCTGTCGAACGACGATGGTCCATGGGCCAGCCTGGGCCAGGCCCGCCTGAAATGGCACCCCCTTTCGGCGATCAGAGGGCGAATCAATGTCGACGACATCACGATCACTGATGCGTCGCTCCTGCGCCCGGTGCCGGAATTTCCAGAACAGCCGCCCAAGGAAGAAAAGCCGCCATCCGATGGCCTGTCCCTGCCCAATCTGCGCGTCGGCAATCTGACCATCGACAATTTTGTCGTGGCTGAGCCTGTATTCGGCGAGCGTTACGCCCTGGACCTTGACGGTGACGCCACAATGCAGGGGCGCCGGATCGACGTGAACCTGAAACTGGATGCCATGTCGGGCTCCGATCTTGCCGATGTCAAAGTCCTGCTCAACGGCAAGTCCCTGACCCTCGACCTGCAGCTAATGAGCCAGCCGACGGGTCTTATCTCCCGACTTGCGCAGGCCGATGGCGCGATCTGGATGACCCTTGAGGGCGACGGCAAGCTGGCCCGCTGGGAAGGCATGCTGGAAGGTGAGTTTGGCGCTTATGGCGCGGTCGGCGGCGAGGTCTCCGGCAATCTCGAAACCCTCGAAAGGGCGGTACTGAACTTGCGTGTCCTGCCCGGCAGCAAGCTGCCAGAGTCGGTGCTGGGCATTACCGGTGACGCGGTCGATCTTCGCGCGACGGCCAATCGCAACGGCGATGAACTGTCCGTTGATATTGGCAATCTGGCGGGCCGGTTCGGCTATCTGAACGGCGACGTGGTCGTTGACACGACCAGCTGGAAAGCGGGCTCTGTCGATATCGCCGGTTCGCTGACGGACGAATTTCTCGCCGATTACGGCGCTGAACTGGCGGCAGGCGATGTCGCCCTGACCGGTACGTTCGCGCCAGAGGGCGAGACCGGTACAGCGTTCGATATGCGGCTCCAGACCCCGATTGCCACGGCAATCGTTCAGAACGGCTATGCCGGCGGCGCCCCGCTCCTCCGCGGTGATGTGGACCTCGTGGCCCGGACAATTCCCTTCGAAGCTGGCCCCCTGACCGATACGCTGCAGGAAGGCGGCAGCGCCACGACCTCTCTTGTCGTCTCGGACGACATGCTGATCACCTTCCGCAAGCTGGACGCGCGGCTGGGCAGCAACGACACGCTCGTCGTGACCGGCGATGGTCAGTATGCCGTCGAAACCGGTGCCGTCGACGTTTCCGGCACGCTCAAAGGTGCGCCTGCGCTGCTCAACCAGCTGACCACGGCGGCCCAGTTTAGCGGTACGGTGTCCGCGCGCTTCGCCGTCAAAGGCACGACCGACGACCTGTCCGCCAACGTCACGGCGGACCTGCCCAACGGCCAGATGGGTGAGGAAAGCTTTGCGGGTGGCCGGCTCGAGGCTCAAATGACTGGCCTGCCCATGCGGCCCGCCGGGTCGCTCTCCCTCGCCGCCACCGACAACAGCTATAAAGGCAATGTCCGTCTGCAGGCTGAACAAAGCGCGATTGTCGTACCCGCGCTGTCCTTCACCACCAAGGGCCTGACCCTGTCCGGCAATGGCCGCTACGACACGTCGACCGGCTCAGCGACGGCGAAGGCCACGCTGAATGCTGATGATGGCACTCAACTCATCACGGGCCAGACGGTTGGCGGCTCGGCGCTGATTGATGCCACCATCGACGGCACCGCCAGGACCGTACAGGCGACCGTGACGGCCGATGGACTGTCCTTCAACGACAACACCATCAAGACCGCGCGCATCACCGCCAATGGCGGCTTTGACCGGATTACCTATGACATTGTGGTGGATGAGGCCGACGTACCGGGTGTGTATCTCGCGGCTGTGCGCAGCGACGGTTATGTCAGCATCAGCGATGACAGCAAGGTTGTGCATCTGAACCAGATGCAGGTCGCGATTGATGCCGACACAGAGGAAACGCGCATCAGCCTGGTCAATCCAGCGGATATCGTCATCGGTGACACAATCCGGGCTGAGGACATCAGGCTGGACTGGCTCGGCGATGGTACGGTGGCCGCCGATATTCGCTACGGCTCGGACCTGTGGGTCGCCGACGTCACCGCCAGCAAGCTGGCCATCCCGAACTTCTCTGTCCCCGCCTCTATTGAACTGCATGTGGACAGCCGCGAAGCGACACCGGCAACCTTCCGTATCTATGCCAAGGCGACGACCGAGGACGAGGAAAGCTTCGACCTTGTCGCCGACGGGCAGTGGACCGGTGAGACCGTCAATCTGCGCGCCAATCTGAACCCTGAAGGCAAGGGCGCCCTGGCCACAGCCGATGTCACCTACCCCCTCGTCCTGACACGGAAAGGCGGGACGCTTGGCGTTGAGATGCCTGAGGACGGCTTTGCCGCCAAAGTGAATGTCGATGGTCCGCTTGAAGTGTTTTTTGCCTTTGTGCCTGACCTGACGATCTATGCGTCGGGCGATCTGTCCGCCGATATTGATGTGAAGGGTAAACCCACTGCGCCCCTCGCCAACGGGACGATCCGCCTGCGGAACGGCCGTGTTGAGGATGACAGTGTTGGCGTGACCCTGTCCGCCATTACCGGTGACGTGGACATGCAGTACGGCAACGGCTCGGGTGAAGCGACTTGGACCATCACGTCTGCTGGCGCCGGGACCAAGCCTGACGCCATCCGACTGAGCGGCGGCGCCACGATGACGCCCGAGGCCACCAATGTGGACGCCAAGCTTGACCTCAACAATGCCGAGCTGATTACCTCGCCGGAGCTGACACTCGTCACCCAGGCCAATCTCGCCCTCAAAGGCACGCTCGAAGAGCTTCTGCTCGCGGGCCGGATCAATATTGTCAAGCTGGATGCTCAGATCCCTTCTGTCGAAGGCAACGGCACAAAGAGCTATACGCCGGTTAATGTCCGGCGCGTGGACGGGCCCCAGCCCGAAGTGCCCGAACTGGATGTGGAGGAGAAGTCCGCGCCCGCCATCGCGCTTGATCTCCAGATCCGCGGCAACAACCAGATCTTTATTCGCGGCCGTGGCCTGACGAGTGAATGGGCCACCAATCTCGACATTGGCGGCACGACGGCGGCACCCGAAATCACAGGCACTGTGACCTCCCGCGAGGGCACGTTCAAATTTGCCGGCCGTGAGTTCGACATTACCGAAGGCCGCATCGCCTTTACGCGCGATTCCGCGCTGATCCCCCGTCTTGACCTCAGGGCCGAATATGAGACGACAGATGTCACGGCCATTCTGTCCGTCTCCGGCACGGCAGACGATCCCAAGATCGGCCTGTCGTCCAATCCGCCCCTGCCGGACGAAGACGTGATGTCACTGATCCTGTTCGGCAAGGAGCCAACCCAGCTCTCTGCCGTTGAAAGCCTGCAGATCGCCAGCGCCGTGGCACAACTGAGTGGCGTTGGCGGTGGCGGCAGTGGCGGGTTCTCCAATACCCTGCGCTCCAGCATCGGGCTCGACGCCCTGTCACTGGGCGTTGATCCGGATACGGGCCGGGCGGCGGTGGAAGTCGGCAAATACATCTCCGACGACATCTACGTCGCCGCGCGCCAGTCGGCGGGCCAGGCCGGGACGGAAATCACGGTCACCTATGAGGTGAATGACAAAGTGACGGTAGAATCGACGCTAAAGCCCAATGGCGCGCAAAACGTCTCTGCAAATTATAAGAAAGATTACTAACCGCTGCGAACAATGGGTGGGGAATTTCATGCTGGACCGCTAAAGCCGATCCGGCGTGGGGCCACGCGCAGAGGGAGTAGGCTGTGTCAGCCCATCGGGACAGCACCGCGGCATCGACAATCACCGTGCCTCCTTTGGCGGCGGCGGCGATGCTCGTCGTGGTCCTGCTCGTCGCGTGGCTGGATGGTGTCCGCCATATGCTCGGCGTCTGGCAATCCTCCGCCTTCTACACCTACAGCTATTTCATCGTACCGACGTCTGCGGCGCTGATCGCGCTTGGGTGGCGACGGGGAGAGACCTTCGCGCCGTGGCCGCTGGCCTTCACCGGCTTGGTGGGCGGGGCCCTTCTGTACGCCACTGGCGCGGCGGTGGAGCTGCGTCTGTTCCAGCATGCCGGCATCGCGGTCAGTATCATCAGTGTGCTGGCGGGGACATTGGGACACTCATTCAGCCTGCATCACCGGTTCGCCCTTCTGTTCCTCCTTTTCATGGTGCCGATCGGCGATGGCCTTCTGCCGATCCTCCAGCAGATGACGGCGCGGGGCATCATGCTCGTTATAGGCCCCTTCAATGTCCCTGCCGTTCGCTTCGACACCTTGATCCGGACAGAGGCTGGCGATTTTGAGGTGATCGAGGCCTGTGCAGGGCTGAAACTTCTCGTGGCCACGATCGTCAGCGGTGCGGTTTTTTCTCACCTCGTCTATTCCGGCCGCCGCAAACAGGCCCTGTTCATGGTGGCGGCGACCATTGTTCCCGTCATCGCGAATATCCTTCGGGCGAGTGGGACCGTCCTGATCGGGACATGGTCGGATATGCAGATCGGCGCTCACGGTGGGCATATTTTCTACGGCATGGTTCTCTATCTGATCGTGGTCGCGCTGCTGTTCGGCATCGGCTATCTTTGGGCCGATGATGACGCGCCTGTCCGACCTGATCCGCCGCTCGCCAATTCGGCAGCCATTTCCCTCCCTATACTGATCGCTCCCGCAGCGATCTTCATCATTGCAGGACTATTCTGATCATGTGCGGCATTGCAGGCATTATCGATATCCGGGGGACACGTGAAATCAATCGCGATGCGCTGGTCCGCATGGCTGACGCACTGGCTCATCGCGGCCCGGACGGGCATGGCTATCATATCGAGCCGGGCGTCGGCCTTGCCCATCGCCGGCTTGCCATCATCGATATTGAAGGCGGGCATCAGCCCTTCATCTCGTCGACGGGCAAGACCGTGGTGACGTTTAACGGCGAGATCTACAATTATCGCGACCTGATGCTGGAAGTGCGCCAGAAAAGCCGTGTCCTGAAAACCCGTTCGGATACGGAGGTTCTGGCCGAGCTTGTCGACATGCGCGGGGCAGATGCCCTTCCATCTCTCAATGGCATGTTCGCCTTTGGCGCGTGGAGCCCGCGGGACCAGACCTTCCTCCTCGCCCGTGACCGGCTCGGCGAAAAACCGCTCTATTATGCGATCACGGCAGATGGCTTTCTTCTGTTTGCCTCAGAGATCGCAGGCATACTGGCCAGCAATCTGGTCGCCGATCTTATCGATGAGACGGCCGTCTCTGACTATATGATGTATGGTTACGTCCCGGATCCAAAGACGATCTATCGCGGCATCGCCAAGCTGCCCCCCGGGCACTCCATCACCTATCGCCGCGGCCGTCCCCTGCCCGCGCCTCAGTCCTGGTGGTCCCTCAGCATGCGGCCGGACGAGACCATGACGTTTGAAGAGGCGGAGGCGGCGGTTCTGCCGCTGCTTGATCGGGTCGTGCAGGACCAGATGGTCTCGGACGTGCCGATCGCCGCCTTTCTTTCCGGCGGGGTGGATTCGAGCGCAATCGTCAGTGCCATGACGCGCGGTGGCGAAGGCGAGGTGACGACCTGCGCCATGGGATTTGATGACCCGAGCTTTGATGAGCGCAGCCCGGCGCGCCGCGTGGCCGCTCACCTCGGCACACAGCACAAGGAGGAATTGGCCGACGTCAACGCGACCGACCTCATTCCAACAATCGCGCAGGTTTACGGCGAACCGTTCGCCGACACATCCGCCCTGCCCACTTTCATGCTGTGCAAACTGGCGCGGCATCATGCGACCGTCGCGTTGAGCGGCGATGGCGGTGATGAGGTCTTTGCAGGATATAACCGTTATCAGGGCGTCCTGCGCGAGGCCCGGTTACGCCGCGTTTTGCCCGCCACGGCCCGCTCCAATCTGGTCGCTCGCGCCGGGCGGATGTATCCGTCATTGCCGAATGCCCCCTCGCCCCTCCGACTGAAGACGGCACTGCAGGCAGTGGGCGAGACCCAGGCCGCAGGCTATGCCCGCGCCGTGTCCGCGGTCCTGCCTGACCGGTGCGAGGCGCTCCTGTCCGCTGATTTGAACCACTACCGTGCACAGAGTATCGTCGAGGACGTCATTTCACGCTCGGGCACGGATGATCCGGTGCTGCAGGCGCAGGCGGCGGACTTTGCCACCTGGCTGCCGGGCCGCATGCTGGTGAAAGTTGACCGCGCCGCCATGGCCAATGGTCTGGAGGTCCGCCCGCCGCTACTCGACTATCGCCTCGTGGAATGGGCCGCCCGCCTGCCGCGCCAGTTCAAGGTGAAAGGCAATACGGGCAAACGGATATTCAAGACCGCGCTTGAAGACCGGTTGCCGGATGACATTCTCTATCGCGCCAAACAGGGCTTCGGCGCGCCGGTCGATCACTGGTTCCGTGACGAAGGCGGCGCGCTTCTGGACCGTGTACGGACAGCGGACCGCTGGAAAGAGTCCGGCTTCTTCAATGTGGACGAAGTGCTGGCCACCGCCAGCCGCATGGCCGAAGGCCGCGGCCGGCACGGACAGGAACTATGGTCGATCCTGATGTTCGACGCCTTCCTGTCCCGTGGTGAGGCAGCCGCCTAGGCGGCTTTCTTGTTCGCCCGGACCATCGCCACGAACTCGTCGAACAGACCAAAGCTGTCCTGCGGGCCGGGACTGGCCTCTGGGTGGTGCTGAACCGACAGCGCAGGCGCATCCTTCAGACGGATACCGGCATTCGAGCCGTCGAAAAGGGACGTATACGTGGCTTCGACCCGATCGGGCAGCGATGCAGGATCGACGGCAAAACCGTGGTTCATCGAGACGATCTCGACTTTGCCCGTGCGGTGGTCACGCACAGGGTGGTTCGCCCCGTGGTGCCCTTGGGGCATCTTCACCGTCCGGCCACCAATGGCGAGGGCCAGAAGCTGGTGCCCCAGGCAGATGCCGAAGGTCGGGATCTTCGCATCAATCAGGGTCCGGATCACCGGCGCCGCATATTCGCCCGTGGCGGCAGGATCGCCCGGGCCGTTGGACAACAGAACGCCATCGGGAGACAGCGCCATGATGGTTTCTGCGCTGGCCGTGGGCGGCACAACCGACACCCGGAACCCAACGCTGACGAGACGGCGCAGAATGTTCTTTTTCACACCGTAGTCGATCACGACCACATGCGGTCCACCGGCTTTACCGGGCAGGAAGCCGCTCTCCCCGTCCCAGTCGCCCGCTTCATTGGCGTAGTTGCGGCCATCGGTCATGGCCTTGGCGAGGTCACGGCCTTCAAGGCCGGAGAACCCTTTCGCCTTGGCGATCAGGGCTTCGATATCGAACAGGCCGGAAGTGTGATGCGCGATGACGCCGTGGGGCATGCCATTCTCGCGGATCCGAGCGGTCAGGGCGCGAGTATCCACGCCTGCGATGCCGATAATGCCGCGCCGCGCCATCCATGGGCCCAGATCCCCGCGGGAGCGGTGATTCGAGGCGGTGGTCAGGTCCGCGCGGACAATCGCCCCCCGCGCGGCCGTGGCCGAGGCGTCGGTCGAGTTCTCGCAGTCATCGTCATTCGCACCGACATTACCTATATGAGGGAAGGTGAAAGTGACGATCTGTGCCGCATAGCTCGGATCGGTCAGGATTTCCTGATAGCCGGTCATGGCCGTGTTGAAGCAGACCTCGCCCACGGCCTCACCTGTTGCACCAAAGCCCTGCCCCTCAAACACGGTCCCATCGGCCAGGACGAGGCGGGCAGTTCGGACGGTACTCAGGGCATCTTGACTTAATCGCATGATATCATATCTCTCACGGCTACCGGGGCTGTGCCACAGATGGGCAGGCAAACGCCCGGGGTCTAGAACGCACCGGCGCCGGTGGGAAGACACCAAATGTCCTCTTATGCGTTGATGTGGTGAGACCGGAGACAAATTTTACAGCAATTGCTGGCAATGTGGCGCTACGGACCCTTTTTCGGGACGTCGCTATTGGAGTTAAGAATGGCATCCGCTCTTTTGCAGCGTATCAATGACGACCTGAAGACAGCGATGAAGGCGCGCGATGACAAATTGCGCGTGTCGACCCTGCGCCTTGTGATGGCTGCGGCAAAAGACCGCGACATCGCCGCCCGGGCCAACGACCGTTGC
The DNA here is from genome assembly GCF_032930845.1 of Parvularcula sp. LCG005. Classification (GTDB taxonomy): domain Bacteria; phylum Pseudomonadota; class Alphaproteobacteria; order Caulobacterales; family Parvularculaceae; genus Parvularcula. The sequence continues at coordinate 1,643,466 of NZ_CP136758.1, forward strand.
TGTGGTCTGTCAGACGACGAAGTGCTCGCCGTGCTCACCAAGATGGTGAAGCAGCGGGAGGATTCGGCCCAGACCTATGAGGATGCGGGCCGTATCGAACTGGCCGAACAGGAACGTCGCGAGATCGCGATCATCTCGGATTACCTGCCCAAGCAGCTGTCCGAAACCGAAATTCAGAGCGCTGTCGATTCAGTCATCGCCGATATCGGTGCCAGTGGCCTGAAGGACATGGGCAAATGCATGGGGGCGCTGAAAGAGCGCTATCAGGGCGCCATGGATTTCTCCAAGGCTAATGAAAAGGTCAAAAGCCGCCTCGCAACGGCCTGATCTCAAGCACGCAAATTCAACAGAAAAAGCCCGCCTGGTGTCAGGCGGGCTTTTTTTAGTCTTCGTGATCGTCGTGCTTGCCCGGCAGTGGCTTGAGGCTGCGCCAGTGGGCAGAGGGCTTCACGGCCTGCTTTTTCGGCGGCTCCACCTTCTCCGCCGCCTTTGGTCGCGGCGACATGTCATCGAGCGTGCGCGCGAACTTTTCCTTCTTTAGCGGATGCATCTTGGCCCGCCAGTCGGAGGTGGCGCGTTCTTCCTTCGGCGGCAGCGTCACCTTCGCGCCATGTCCATCGGGGATGAGCATGGAGGTCATCTTGGCGAGGCCATTTTCCTCGAACCGATATAGCTCATAGCTCTTGCGCAGGGGCCATGTGCGGGTCCGGCCAAAGCGCTGCATCAACCGCGCGCGAATGGCCTGGGACGACATCCCCCGGCGGGCGGGCGTCAAAAGGCCGGAATCGGTCAACACCATCGCGATGAGGCTGAGCCCCCGCTGGTTCGGCGGCAGAGCCTCCTCCCCGGGACCGGCCACGGGCAGCGCAAGATGATAGGCATCCCGCCACCAGAAGGTGTGTTCGAGCAGATCCCCATGGCTTGGCATTTGCGCCGCCGTGCCATGGCCCATCAGATCGCGGATGGCGCCCGGCTGGTCCAGCCACGCCGCCACGGCATCAGGGTCGCGCGCGCCGGGCCGGGTTTTTCCCTGCACGGACAGAAGCAGAATGAACAGATCGATCGCGATCGCGACGCCAAGCGGTACCATGTCCCGGCCCGCCAGCTTTGGCCCCGGATGGTTGGGGCGCAGCGGCGACAGCATGGTGTTGGCAAGCTTGCCGAAGGCCGCGACCGTCGCATCGGCCCCCAGCGACACATTCAACGCCGCATCGGGCAGTGCCGGCAAACGCTCCAGCGACTGCGCCGCCTGGGTCAGCACCACATCCAGACCGGGGTCCTTGCAGGTAAAGCTGATGTCACCATCGGTCATCGGCCCCTGCCCGGCTTCCAGTCGCTGATTGAGCAGCGTCACTGCGCCGGTTACCGCCGGGCCTGTGCGAAACGCCTCATACTGATCGATCGTACCGGCCAGTGCGCGCTGGGTACTGGTCAGAAGTGCGCGCGCCTCGGCCGTGTTCAGGGCGGCAAAATTCTCCGGTGTCAGCGCATCGAGATGCTCGTCGAGATAGGCCTTGCGGGCCATCAGGGTCGACTGCTCAGCCGTATCGCCCCGCGTCCCCACCTGTGATGCGATGCGTCCGCGCAGCGCCGTCATGGTCTGGGCATCATTCATCCGCAGGCGGAACCGTGGTCCCGGTCCTGCGCCCATGCCGCCGGTACCGCACGTCCCACCCTCAGCTGCCTCGGCGGCGGCGCGGGTCTCGGACATGGTGGCCAGCGCATCAAGCGCAAGAAGGCTTTCATTCAGCCGGCCATAGGCCGTGCCCAGCGCGCGCGACAGGCGCTCCGTATCGGCTTCCGCCGTCCTGAGCGCGCTCGAACGGCTTTCGATATGGGTCCAGTAGAACCCGAAACCAAAACCGACAGAGATGAGGGTCAGCAGCACATAGCCGGCGGCGAATAGCGGTGCCCAGAACCCGGTGCGCCCGTTTTTCAGCATGGTGAGCGTCCAGGTGATCAGCACCGTCAGGACGAGGACGGCAAAACCGATCGTCGCATTGACCGCCATGCCCGGCGCGCCATTGCTGGCCGTGATCAGTGCAATCAGCCCCTGGGTCGTCGACCACCAGGAAAGAAGGACCAGTGCGGACAGCAACATGCCGCGGGTCCAGTCATCGCCAGTCAGATTGTGCCAAATCGCGGTGGCAGTGGACCTGACCCGGCCCCATACAAGGCCTGCCCCGTTCCGCATGTACTCTTCCTCACCATCCCATTATCCCGCAAGTTTAGCAGTCTGCGGGCCCTGCGCAAAGAAAACGGCGGGGTCGGTAAACCAGCCCCGCCGTTCATTCAGCTCAGTTCTGCTTACTCGGCAGGAACTGTTGGGCTACCGATGATGTTCACCGGGAAGTCATAGCCTGGTGCACCAAGCTCAGCCATGTCGAGACCCAATTCCTCTTCTTCTTCAGAGGTGCGGATACCGATGGTAAATTTGAGCAGGAACCACAGCACGATGCTGATGCCGAACACGAAGGCCGCGTTGGCACCGACACCCAGCGCCTGAACGGCGAAGGTGGCGTCGGAGTTGGACAGCGGCACAACCATGGTGCCGAGGATACCGCAGCACAGGTGAGCCGGGATCGCGCCAACCACGTCGTCGATACGCATGGCATCGAGAAGCGGCGTGACGAAGAAGATCACAGCGCCGCCAGCGGCACCAATGGCAACAGCCAGCCAGATCGATGGCATCAGTGGTTCAGCCGTAATGGCCACCAGACCACCGATTGCACCGTTGAGAACCATCGGCAGGTTGATCTTGCCTTTGAGCAGGGTCGACAGGACGACCACCGTCACAACACCGGCACAGGCGGCCATGTTGGTGTTGATGAAGATGTTCGACACAGCGATGGAGTCGTCGAGCGAGCCAAGAGCCAGCTGCGAACCACCGTTAAAGCCGAACCAGCCGAGCCACAGGATGAACGTGCCGAGCGTGGCAAGCGGCATGGACGAACCGAGGATCGTCACGGATTTGCCGTCCACATATTTGCCCTTACGAGCACCAAGCGCGATGGCACCGGCAAGAGCAGCCCAGCCACCCGTGGCGTGCACGAGCGTCGAACCAGCGAAGTCCGAGAAGCCCTTGGCGTCGAGCCAGCCAGCACCCCATTCCCAGGAAGCCTGGATCGGGTAGATGAAGCCGGTCAGGATCGCGGTGAAGATGAAGAACGGCCACACGCGAATACGCTCAGCCAGTGTCCCCGACACGATCGAAGCCGCTGTGGCAACGAACACCATCTGGAAGAACCAGTCGGAACCCGCGGAATAACCGGTGTCGAGTGCCGCAGAATCATCGGCCGACCACATCGCCAGTGAGCCGTAATAACCGCCCTCTTCACCACCATAGATCAGGTTGTAGCCGACGAGCCAGACCATGATGCCGGCGATCGCGTAGAGCGTGATGTTTTTCAGACAGATGGCGGCTGCGTTCTTGGAGCGGACAGAACCCGCTTCGAGCATGCAGAAGCCCGCTGACATGAACATGACCACCATCCCCATGATGAGGAACAGCAGCGTGTTGAAGATAAATGTGGTGTCTGGTGCTGGCGCGGTTTCCTGCGCTTGCGCCACGGCAAAACCCGCCGTGAGTACAACCGGCAAGACCATGGCCGCCTTTCGGAAGATACGTCCCATTCAAAACCCCTTTCTGAATTTGCCCTGAGAACGGCCCTTCAGCGACCGCTCTGTGACAACAGCGTAACAAATGATGCGCTGCAAAAGCTAGAGAGATTTTTAGCTATTTGTCAATTTTTGCGCGACTTTTACGGCCAGTTCCCCGTCTACAGTGGCATTTTCGGCGAAGGTTGTGGGTATTTTGCCACTTTTCACGCTTAACTGAGTTAATTCTCGCGCTGGGCTTGAAGAGGCTCTATTCTCCATCAATGCCCCGTTTTTCCCCCGATTATCTGGACGAGTTGCGCTCGCGCCTGCGCGCTTCCGACGTGATCGGTCGGGTCGTGACCCTCAAGAAAGAGGGACGCGAATTTCGTGGGCTTTCCCCCTTCACGGCCGAGAAAACGCCCAGTTTTTTCGTGAACGATGAAAAGGGACGCTATTTCGATTTCTCGGCCGGTAAATCCGGCGACATCATCACCTTCCTGATGGATGTGCAGAAGATGAGCTTCCCGGACGCCGTGATGATGCTCGCGGAAATGGCCGGCTTGCCCATCCCCGAGGATTCGCCGCAGGACCGGGCGCGGGAGGAAAAATCCCGCACCCTGGCCGATGCGTCGCTGGACGCGGCCAAATTCTTCCGGTCGATGCTTGGTCGGTCCGAAGGACGCGAGGCGATGGCCTATCTGCAGCGCCGTCAGGTGCCGGAGGCGGCCATTCGCAGCTTTGGTCTTGGCTATGCGCCCCAGTCGCGCAATGCCCTCAAAGACCACCTCCTGAACAAGGACTATCCACCAGAGGTTCTGGTCGAAGCGGGCCTGCTGATCGGGCCGGATGATGGCAGCGCCCCCTATGACCGGTTCAGGGACCGGGTCATGTTCCCGATCATCGGGACACGGGGCCAGATCATCGCCTTCGGTGGCCGTGCCCTGCAGAAGGATGCCAAGGCAAAGTATCTCAATTCGCCCGAGACGCCGCTCTTTCACAAGAGCAACACCCTCTACAATCTGGGCCAGGCCCGTCGTGTGGCGGGCAAGACCGACCGGCCGATCATCGTGGCCGAGGGCTATATGGATGTCATTTCCATTGCCGGGGCTGGCTGGCCGTCGGTGGCGCCGCTCGGCACGGCCCTGACCGAGAATCAGCTTGGCCTTTTGTGGCGGGCGCAGGACACGCCGATCCTCTGCTTTGACGGTGACCGCGCGGGCAAAGCGGCCGCATGGAGGGCGATCGATCGCGCCCTGCCGCTGCTGCAGCCGGGCAAGAGCCTGAAATTCATGTTCCTGCCGGATGGCATGGACCCGGACGATCTCATCAAGAAAGAAGGCCCCGAGGCCTTCCGTGCGGTGCTGGAAAAGGCCCGTCCCCTCGCCGATGTCCTGTGGGAACGGGAGAATGAGCAGAACCCGCGCTCAACCCCGGAGGAAGATGCCCAGTTCCGGCGTCACCTGCGGGATCTTGTCCGTTCCATCGCCGATGGTGATGTTCGCCGGGCCTATGGCGACTTCATCGCCGACAAGCTCGGCGACCGGCGCGGTGAGCCCCTGGTGCGGGAGGAACACGGCCCGCCCCCATCCATGGCCGCGCCCTATCCCGACTATCCGCCCGAAGATCGCGGCGAGCCGGCGCCGTCGGGCTGGCAGGCGCGGCCCGCCAACGGGCCTTCCCGTCCTCAGGGTCGCCCGCGCAACAATCCCCGCGGGGGCAAGTGGCAGCCGGGCTGGCAGGAAGGCCCCCGCGTCTCGGCGGAATTGAAGGCCCGCCTGCAGCAGGGCGGCGGCATTGCCGGCCCCGATACGATTCGCGAATCAATTCTGGTGATCGGTCTGATCCACCATCCGCGGCTCTTTGCGTCCCATGAAGACACCGTGATGGCCCTCACCATCGAGGACAGGAGCCTCAGTGCACTCCTTGCGTTTACTTTAGACCTGCTAATGGGCACGCCAGACCTTGACTTCGAGGCCCTTCATTCACACATCCTGAAAAATCCGGAATATGGTCAGACCTATCAGCGATGGATAATTCATCCTCTCGTGCGGCTGGCCCGTTTTGCGCGTCCGGACGCTGACGAGATGACAGCTGAGGCGGGGTGGCTTAATACCCTGTCGATTGATCGCTATCAGGGCGATCTGGAAGCGGAAATCCTGGAGGCGGCTGAAGATGCACATAAAGACGCCGGTCGGGAAAGGACTTGGTTTGACGCGGTTAGCCATCGCGCCAGAAATCTGGCAGCACAACGATCCGAAGATGACAAAGATCCCGGCGCCTAGTGTCGCCTGCCGACTGCCCCATGGAACGCCCCCTCTGCACAGGAACTTTGCATGAGCAAGACCAAGAATGCGCCCGTCAAGGAAGATGGTGACCGTCCGGTCCTCGATCTGAACCTGGCGTCCGTCAAGAAGATGATCGATCAGGCTCGCAAGCGCGGCTACGTCACCTATGACGAGCTGAACGCGGCATTGCCGACGGATGAGTACACGTCCGAGCAGATCGAAGACATCATGGCGAAGCTCAGTGACATGGGCATCAACGTCACCGATGCGGACGAAGAAGACGACGATCAGGATTCAAACGCCAAGAGCGCCTCCTCCTCTTCGGACGACGATACTGATGATGATGAGGGCCAGGACACAGGCTCCTCCGTCGTCCGCAAGGAATCGACCTCCGCCGTCACCACCAATACCAAGGCCGACAGCGACCGCACCGACGATCCCGTGCGCATGTATCTGCGCGAGATGGGTCAGGTCGAGCTTCTGTCCCGCGAGGGCGAGATTGCCATCGCCAAGCGCATCGAGGCCGGTCGCGAGTCGATGATCCGCGCGCTCTGCGAAAGCTCCCTCACCTTCGAGGCCATCACCGTATGGCGTGAGGAGCTTGAGGAAGGCCGCGTTCTCCTGCGCGATATTATCGACCTCGACGCCACCTATGATGGCGGCCCTGAATCCAAGCCGGACATGACCAAGCCCGAAGTGGCCGAGGCGATCCAGCGCGAGCAGGAAGAGAAAGAGGCGCAAGGCCTCGACGAAGACGAAATCGACGAAGGCGACCTGTCGCTCTCGGCCAAGGAGGCTGAGCTGCGCGAAGGCGTCATGATGACCTTCCAGGACATCGCCGACGACTTCAAGAAACTGCGCCGCCTGCAGGACATTCAGATCGAGCAGCAGCTGGCCGGTGAGGATCTCTCCGAGAGCCAGGTCAAGCGCCTGAAAAAGCTGCAGAAGGATATTGTCGAGCGCGTCCGCTCGGTCCGCCTGCACAACCACCGGATCGAAGCGCTGGTCGAACAGCTCTATGCGATCAACCGCTCGCTCATGGCGCTGGAAGGCAAACTGGTCCGCCTCGCCGACTCTTATGGTGTGAACCGCCAGGAATTCCTGCGCCAGTATCTGGGCAACGAGCTTGACCCTGAATGGCTCGACCGCGTCTCCGCGCTTGATGGCCGTGGCTGGACGAACTTCACGACCAAGGGCCACAATTCCATTGTCGAGCTGCGTGATGAGATCGGCATCCTCGCCCAGGAAACCGGCCTGACGGTCAAGGATTTCCGCCGCATCGTCCAGACGGTGCAGAAGGGCGAGCGCGAGGCGCGCATCGCCAAGAAGGAAATGATCGAAGCGAACCTTCGCCTCGTCATCTCCATCGCCAAGAAATACACCAACCGCGGGCTGCAGTTCCTCGACCTCATTCAGGAAGGCAATATCGGCCTGATGAAGGCGGTCGATAAGTTCGAATATCGCCGCGGTTACAAGTTCTCGACCTATGCGACGTGGTGGATTCGCCAGGCGATCACCCGCTCCATCGCGGACCAGGCGCGGACCATCCGTATCCCGGTCCACATGATCGAGACGATCAACAAGATCGTCCGGACCTCGCGTCAGATACTGAACGAGATCGGCCGTGAGCCGACGCCGGAAGAGCTGGCCGCCAAGCTGTCCATGCCGCTGGAAAAGGTCCGCAAGGTGATGAAAATCGCCAAGGAGCCGATCTCCCTCGAAACGCCGATTGGCGATGAGGAAGACAGCCATTTGGGTGACTTCATCGAGGACAAGAACGCCGTTCTGCCCATCGATGCGGCGATCCAGTCGAACCTGCGCGAGACGACGACCCGCGTCCTTGCCTCCCTCACCCCGCGTGAGGAACGCGTGCTGCGCATGCGCTTCGGTATTGGGATGAACACGGACCATACCCTCGAAGAGGTCGGTCAGCAGTTCTCGGTCACCCGTGAACGCATCCGCCAGATCGAGGCCAAGGCCCTGCGCAAGCTCAAGCATCCATCCCGCTCGCGCAAACTGCGCAGCTTCCTGGACAATTGATCGCTGTGGCCGAAGGTACCTCCGCAACGAAAAAAAGCCGGTTCCAGCTTGGAATCGGCTTCATTCTCTTTGTTCTGCTGATCGGCTGGGCCCTGTGGCACGGCATTATCGGCCCGCGCGTCATCGCACCGGTGTACACGAACGAAGCGCCCCCGCCGCTGGACTATGATCGCGAACCGCCGCGGGATGAGAGCCGCACGGTCGGGGATCGGAGTCAAAGTGCACCTTAAATACAACCCCTACATCGGCAATTGCTAATTAAATCTCTTGATATATTCGCAGTTTCCAGTGCCATCGGATTGCAAAAAAAGCTTTTCTCTGTCGACTCGATTAACGAAATACTTGTCGGAACAACCCTTTAATTTTTCAAGTGCACGGCCATGTGCTGACACCAATTCGCGCTTGTTTGAAGCTTTTTTACTAATCGAATTATCCAAATTCCCAAGTAAATTCCGAATTTCTTCCAACACCTCCGGAACACTTTGGCAATCACCCCCCCCTAGAGAAGCGATTTTTTTAGCATAATCGCAAATTTCTCCGTAACTATTCTTTCCCTGCCGATCCTCTTGAATAATATTTTTATCGCCTTCATGAGCTTTGCGTGCTTTCAGTGAAGCTCCTTCACCCGGAACAGGACCAATTACTTTACTAACGTCACTCCCCGATTGATCAGCTTTAGAAGGATTTGTATTTGATTTGACAATAGTGAAGCGGTCCGCGAACTTTCCGAGCTTCGGAAAAACTGCAGCCAAGTCTTGGGCTAGTATTATCGCTTTGGTATCTTTATTAGAAAGACGATAGAGCAATTCGAAATTTCTCAAGTTATAAATGAGAAAATTATGCTCTGCGTTAATAGTCTCTCTATTTTCTTTTGAAACATCATGACGGTCGTCTGCGATACTGCCATAAATTTTAATTATTGTATTTTCTATTCTCCCCAAAGAGCGATCTATAATATTACCAAGTTTTCTTTTTTCATTCCACGCCTTCCATGACCAAGATATACCGAATCCTGTGGCAGCCCCCGCTGCCGAAATTAAATAGTTTATTGCCTCGCCGAGAACGAAATCTGGCATGCCGCCGCCCCTTAATCTTGCATTATCGTAAACTATGGTCGACTTTAGCTTCAAATGGAAGCCGCCTTCGTCGCCCATCCCACACTTATCCCCACCCTCTCCTCATCCCCTATAATCGCGCCATAGCAGTGGGTCCGGGTCGGACAGGTACCTTCGCCTCTTCGCCCGCTGCCGTGGTCAACCGGCAATCAGTGATCGGGCTGCAACAATCCCGGTGCTGAGGATGACAGGTGTGCACTCCGTGAGCTTTATAGGCCGGGGTGTCGGGGCGTTACGACGCCCCTTGCGGTTGGCGCGCCGTGCGCCGGCCAGGTGTGGAAAGCCCTCACCGGCCAGCACAATATAAAATGATCCCTCGCTGGCTGGGGCTGGCGCACGGTATCCCGGACTTATCCCCCGCAACCTCGACGAAAGGGCGAGCGGATGCCCCGTGTCCATATGCCAAAGGCCGAGCGCGAACGCCGCCGTCATTTGCGTGAATATGAGCATACTCGGCGCCGCGCCGCCCGCGCGTCCTATTGCCAGCTCCAGTCGGCCCTGAACCGGTTCATCGAAGCAGAACAGCGCCGCCGCTAGACGCGGAGCCGCCCTGCCACCGCCGAAATCGCCGCGCGGGTCAGGGGGCTGAGGCCCTGTCCCAGATCCTGCGGACAGAACCGCCGCTGGAACGCCAGTGTCGCCGCCACCGGGTGGGTCGGCGTCACGCGATAGCCGATCTCGGCCAGCATCTCGATCGCCTCGACACAATCCGGCAGCGGACCATCCGCTCCGCCCTGATAGGTGCCGAGGGTCAGGCCCTTTGCCGCAAAGCGGTCCCAGGGAAATTTCTCGCCCGGGTCTTCTTTCCGCTCCGGCGCAATATCCGAATGCCCCACCACCTGATGGGGCTTCAGGCCGTGGCGCTGCATCATCCCGGCCAACAGGTCTTCCAGCGCGGTCATCTGCGCCTCGGGAAATTCCTCATACCCCCAGAAATGCCCGCGATTGACCAGCTCGATCCCGATGGAGACCTGATTGACATTGTCATGGGGGCCCCATCCGCCAAGCCCGGCATGCCATGCGCGTTTCTCCTCAGGCACCAGGGCATAGACCTGCCCATCCTGTTCGATCAGGTAATGGGCCGACACCTTGGACGCCGCATCGGTCAGGCGGTCCAATGCCTCCTTGCCGCTCTCCATGCCCGTATAATGCAGCACGACGAGGGAGATGGGCTCAGCTCTCTCATCACAATTGGGCGATGGGGCGTCGATGATCGGCTTCATATATCCATGCTCCCAGGCAGAGGCGCGACGCCGCTCGCCGCGACCGGCGCAGTGTCCGCATTCTTCTTGGCGGACCGCACGACGATGATCGCCACACCGACAAGCGCTGTCATCCCGCCGATCAGGAACGAGACGGTCAGTTCATCCCCAAGGATCAGGGCGGCCGATAGAACGCCGATGATCGTTGTCATCAGACCCGCCCCGGTCAGAATGCTGACATCCACCCGCTGCAACAGCCAGTAATAGGTGGCGTGACCGAACAGGGAGGCGACAAGCACCGAATAGGTCAGTGTGCCGAGGGTTGCGCCACGATGCTCAGGATCGAATGCGCTAAGCTGGTCGCGCTCGAACAGAAGGCTCATCCCGCCGGCGCCCACGACACCGACCACGCCGAACCAGGCCAGCATTTCCAGCGGCTTGATCCCCGTGGTCTTCTTGATGGTGATGGCGCCCACCGCTTCGCTGAATGCGCCGCCCACGATCAGAAGGACGCCGAACAGCACGCTGTTCGACGCCGCGGGATCCGCCGCCACTTCATGCCCCGAAAGGGCGACGATCACCACGCCCGCAAAGGCCAGAATGAGCCCGACGCCCCGCCGCCACCCAATGGTCTCCCCCAGAAAGATGACGGACAGGATCGTGGCAATCGGCATATAAAGCTCGATCGTCACGGCCCCCACACTGGCAGGGGTCATCCGCATACCGCTGAAGAAGAAGAGATAGTTGAGGCAACCAAAGGCGAGGCCCCCCAGCAGCAGCTGCGGCATCTTCCCGGCGTGCCATTTCAGGCGCGGCGAGAGGATCAGCGCGACAAGGCCCATCCGCATCGTCACGTAGAAGAAAGGCTGCGCCCCCTCCATGGCCAGCTTCATGACCGTGAAGTGCCCGCCCCAGGCGATGCAGACGAGGAGAAGGATGGCGAAATGCTGCGGGGTCATGCCGGCGCTCCCTCACGGAACTGCAGGCGGACGAGTTGGGCATAGAGCCCGTCCTGCGCCACAAGCTCATCATGGGTGCCGGTCTCAACGACCCGGCCCCTGTCCATGACGCAGATCAGATCGGCGTGCCGCACAGTCGACAGACGGTGTGCAATGACGAGGGTTGTGCGTCCCTTGGACAGACGGGCCAGCGCCTCTTCGATCAGGCGTTCACTCTGGGCGTCGAGCGCGGCTGTCGCTTCGTCGAGCAGCAGGATCGGCGCGTCCTTCAGGAAGGCCCGGGCCAGGGCCACGCGCTGGCGTTGCCCACCGGACAGGAGGCCACCCGCCTCTCCGACCCGCGTCTGGTACCCTGACGGCAGATCGTCGATAAATGACGCCGCCGCGGCGGCCTCTGCGGCCGCGCGCACTTCGTCGTCGGTCGCGTCCTGACGCCCGAACCGGATATTCGCCTCGATGGTATCGTCGAACAGGATGGCGTCCTGCGAAACCAGCGCCATCGCCTCTCGCAATGAGGCCAGCGTGGCCTCGTGCACGGATTGTCCGGCGATAAGGATCTGCCCCGCTTGCGGATCGTAAAGACGCGGCAGCAGGTTGAAGACGGAGGACTTGCCCGCACCCGAAGGCCCGACAAGCGCCACCGTGGCGCCTGCAGGGACCTGAAGATTAAGGTCCTGAATGACCGGTTGATCGGCATCGTACCCGAATGTGACGCCCTCAAACGAAATCGGCACAGCCTCACCCGGCGCGAGGCTCAAGTCTTTCGCTGTCGCGCCGTCCGTAATGCGCGGCTCGCGATCAAGAACATCGAACACCCGCTCAAGGGAGGACAGCCCTTCTTGGACGACAGCGTTCAGTGTCCCCAGACCCCGCGCGGGTTGCGACAGCATTGCCATCCCCACGAGGAATGAGACAAGCTCCGCCCCGGTCAGGAGCCCTGCATTGATCCGCAAGGCGGCAATACCGATGATCGCGCCAATCGCGACGGCTCCCACCGCCGTAATGATCGGTTCATTGGCCGACCGGATACGGATCAGCCGGTCCAGAAGGCTGTAACGAATGTCGAACGCCTGCCCCAAGCGTGCGCGCTCATACTCTTCGAGGCGATAGGTCTTCACCATTCGCTGGCTGCGCAGCGTCTCGGTCAGAAGCCCGGTCATGTCACCGATCTGGGACTGGACGTCCCGGCCGAGCGTCCGAACCTTCTTGCCCAACCACGAGATCGGCATGCCGAGTGTCAGGTAGATAACGGCAACCGAGAGCAACAGGACCCAGTCCTGATACGCCAATATCCCCACAAGACCGGCGAGGCGTACAATGTCTCGCACCCCACTCGGCGCGCGGGTCAGGCTTTCGCGCAGGATCGTCATGTCGTTGGTGAATCGCGAGACCAGCTGGCCGCTGCCATCATCCGCCGACTGGGATAGGTCAAAAACGCCGATCCGGTGAAACATCGCCTTCTGCAAATCGCGCAGCGTCCGCACGGCCACATTCTGTGAGGTCACCGATTGCAGATAGAAAAAGGCAGCCTGCAGGATGCCAAGACCAACGACGATCGGCGGCGCCCACCACATCACGGTTTCGGCATTGGCGGAAAAACGTCGTCCTGGTGCGGGATCCAGCCCTGAAAAGATCCACTCGGTCAGAATCACAAATGCCGCCTCGGCGACCGCCAGACCGATCATGAAGGCGAAGGCGAGCGCCAGCCGCCCCTTGTACGGCGCCAGGAAGGTCCGCCACAAACGACGGATCAGCGGTTTTTCAGGCGTTTCGGGCAAGATATCCTACGACCGTTTTGATTTTGCCGCCGGGGGCGGGTATTGATCATGTTCATCTAGCCGAGTGCGCCGTGGCCCGCAAAAAAACAGTCAATCCGATCCTTCTTTTTATCCTGACCCATCTCGGCGCGGCCTATATCCGGCTCTGCTGGGCCGTTACGCGCTGGGATCACGTCGGACAGGGCAACCACGAGGCGCTGTACCGGGACAGCAAGCCCTTCGTGTATGCCTTCTGGCACTCCCGCATCCTGTTGATTCCGCCGATTTCCAAGGCGCACAACATGCCGACAGCAGCAATCGCTTCCGAACACCGCGATGGCGAGTGGATCGCGGAGCTCGTCGGCCGGTTTGGCGTGGAAACACGTCGCGGCTCCAGCTTCAATCCGCGCAAGCAGGACAAAAACAAAAAGGGCGCAACAGCGCTCAAGGCACTGGTTCGTGACGCGCGTAGCGGCACCGTCATCGGCATGGCCCCCGACGGCCCCAAAGGCCCAAGACAACGGGCCAAGGCCGGGATTGCACAATTGGCGCGGCTTGCTGATGTGCCGGTCCTGCCGGTCGCGTTCAACACACGATTTTCCAAGACGTTTGACAGCTGGGACCGGTTCGTCCTCCCTCTCCCGATCCCCTTTGCCCGCGGCACGATTGTCTATGGCACGCCCATTCGCGTCGGCCGCGGCGAAGATGCGCTGGAGAAGGGACGGCTGGATATTGAATCAGCGCTGAATGACGTGACCGAGACGGCTGATCGCCTGTGCGGTCATCAGTCCGAACCCCCAGAGCCGGTGGCGCTCCAGCCCGTCGCCACGAAAGCCCAACCATGACCGCCCCTCAACGCACGTTTTCCCTTCGCACCTATCGCGCGGCGAACGCTTTTCTGAAGCCTGTGGCCAACTACGCCCTGAGCCGGCGTCTGAAGGCTGGCAAGGAAGACCCGGGGCGCGTCGCCGAACGTCGCGGTGTGGCCAGTGTTGACCGGCCACAGGGCAAGCTGATGTGGATACACGGCGCCAGTGTCGGCGAAAGCCTGTCCGTCCTGCCACTCATCGACTATCTGGCAGAGAAATATCCGCACGCACACTTTCTTGTGACGACCGGTACGATCACCTCGGCCCAGCTGATGGCCGATCGGTTGCCGCCTAAGGCTATTCACCAATATGTGCCCATCGATCAGGTCCATTTCGTCCGACAGTTTCTGACGCATTGGCACCCCGATGCGGTCGTGTTCATCGAATCTGAGCTTTGGCCCGTCATGCTGAGTGAGCTTGGCAAACGGGATATCCCGCTGGCGCTGGTCAATGGCCGGCTGTCGCCCAAATCCTACAAGAGCTGGTCGGCCCGCAAGGGAGCAGCGCGGGAGTTGCTTGACACGTTCCGTGTACTTCTTGCGCAAGATACGGACAATGCGGAGCGGTTGGCGGATCTTGCAGGACGCGACGTCCCGATGCTTGGCAACCTGAAACAGGCTGCACCCGCTCTGCCGACCGACACTGAAGCCCTGGAGCAACTGGCCGGCGATGTCGGCGACCGACCCGTATGGCTCGCCGCCAGCACCCATGTCGGCGAGGAGGATTTTGTCGTCGAGACCCATCATCAACTGGCGGCGCAAATTCCAGACATTCTGACGGTTATTGCACCGCGCCACCCGACACGCGGCGATGAGGTCTATACAAAGTTTCGAGATGCGGGCCTCTCCATAGCGAGACGCAGCACCGGCGACAGACCGACGCCGGAAACGCAGGTTTATCTGGCCGATACTCTTGGGGAACTCGGTATTTTCTACCGCCTTTCGGATGTCGCGTTCATCGGCGGAAGTCTCGTTGAGGTTGGCGGCCATAACCCCATGGAGCCGGCGCGCCTCGGCAGCGCCATCGTCACGGGACCGCATGTTTTCAATTTCCGGGATACGTTTCAGTCCATGCGCCAAAGCGGGGCGCTCGCCCTTGTACGCAATGAACGCGATCTTAGTGCATCCCTGCTGCGATTGCTGAAAGATCCGCGCACGCGCAATCAGATGGCAGACAATGCGATGGAATGGTCCGAAAAGAGCGCCACCAAAGTCCTCGATGACATCGTTCAGGCGATTGGTCCTGTCCTGAACGCTTTGCAGCAAGACCAATGATCAAGCCACCCGCCTTCTGGACATCACCTACCGGCGCCCATCATCCTGCTGCCATATTGCTGCGTCCATTGAGTGCGCTTTATCGGATTGCGGTAGAACGAAAATTGCGCACCGCCATGCCCATGGCGGCGGCCTGCCCGGTCATCTGTCTGGGGAACATCTCAATGGGCGGTGTGGGCAAGACGCCCATGGCCGATTTTCTGTGCGACCGATTAAGCACCATGGGTCACCGCCCCTTCATCCTGATGCGGGGATATGGCGGCAAGGAACCCGGTCCGATGCGCGTGAAGCGTGAGCATCAGGCCGCCGACGTCGGCGATGAGGCCGTGATGCAGGCCCGCCGGTGGCCCGTCATTATCGCCCGTGACCGGGACATGGGCGCCGTCGCCGCCGTTGAACAGGGTGCTGACATTATTGTGATGGATGACGGGATGCAGAACCCGTCCCTGCGCAAGGACCTGACGTTGCTCATGATCGATGGCAAAGCTGGCCTTGGCAACGGACTTGTCTTTCCCGCGGGCCCCCTCAGGGAGAGCCCGAATTTTGCCATGACGCGTGCCGATGCCGTGATCGTCATGGGGCCGCTTGCTGAGGACGTCCCCCCGGACCTGCCCATTGCGCCCGAAACACCGATGATCAGGGCATCCATCCGTACAGTCGCGCCGGATCTGCCAGTTGATCAGCCTGTTTTTGCCTTTTGCGGCATTGGTCGGCCGGAGAAGTTTTACGAGGGCCTGCGCGCAGCGGGCGTGACGCTGACGGGTACGCGTTCATTTGCGGATCATCATCCCTATACCGATGAAGACATACAGGCCTTGCATGAGGCGGCCGGAAACGCGGCTCTCGTCACCACCGCCAAAGATCTGGCGCGGTTGAAGATTGAGCAACGCACCGGAATCGCTGTCGCCGACGCCAGGCTCGACGTTTACGATTTGCCGCTTTTGGATAGCCTTCTGGCACGTATTGGGGCTAGAACGGACCTGTTATGAACACGATGACCAAACGCTGGGACGACGATATCGCCCTGCCCGAGCCGCGCAAGAACCGCCGGACGACGTTCATGCATCGCGTGGAAGCGACGTTGGCGCGGGGCCTCTTGGCGATAAGCGGGGCGCAACGCGTGGAGAAGGCCGCCCATCGCATGGGCCTTGTCCTGAAGACAATCGGACCGATGTTCGGTCCGATCCATAATCGTGGCCATGTCAATCTCAGTCTCATCTACCCTGACATGACGGCCGCTGAACGCGCAGCCATCCTGCGCGGGGCATGGTATAATCTGGGCGCGACCTTCGCTGAGTTTGCACATCTCGACAAACTGGCGGATCGCACCGAGGTGGTGAATGCCAAGATCATCCAGGATGTCATCGACCGTCACGGCAATGCCGTTTTTTTCAGCGGACATTTTGCAAACTGGGAGGCACTGCCGGCGAAGCTTTACCAGATGGGTTTGAAGAACGCTGTTGTTTACCGGCCGGCCAATAATCCCATCGTCGACGCGGACATCATCAAGCGGCGCGCCAGTGCCATGACCCGGTACCAGCTACCCAAGAACAAACGCAGTGCGCGCAGCATGCTGACCGTGCTGAAAGATGGCTATTCCCTCTGTATGCTGACGGATCAGAAGCTGAATGATGGCATATCCGTGCCGCTTCTGGGTCACCCCGCCATGACTGCCCCCGCGGCGGCGCGTCTGGCGCTGATGCAGAATGTGCCGATGATCCCGCTGCAGATCGAGCGCCTGCCCGGCTCGCGCTTTCGAGTCACGGCTCATCCCGCTATTGAAATTAAGACCAGCGGCAACACCAAGGATGACACGGAACGTCTGTCCGCTGCGATGAACGAGGCCATCGGCCATTTCATCCTGCATCGTCCGGACCAATGGCTCATTTTCCATCGCCGCTGGCCCCGCCGCATTACCGGCTGATCTGTCAATCGAAAATGGACAGCAGGCTGACGAGCTTGCGTGTCTTTCCAGAGAACAGCGTGGGCGAATAATACGCGCTGGCTGCCCGTTTCGACACTTCAGTCAGCGTCGGATAGGGCGCGATCATGCTTGTAAACGCGCCGATCTTCAGCTTGTTGGCCACCGCCAGGGCCCAGGGGCCGATCAGGTCACCGGCATTCTTGCCAACGATGGTGCAGCCGAGGATATGCCCGCCCTTGCCGACCAGGACCTTGGCCCTGCCAGCATTCGCATGCTCCGCCTGCGCGCGGTCGTTTTCGTCATAGGACCATTCGGCCACGGTGTATTTCTCACGTTTTTCGTCAGCCATGCCCACATTCAGGCCGACATGCGCGAGTTCCGGGTCGGTATATGTGACCCATGGTGCGATATCGTCCTTATTCTTCGTCGGCATTTTGAACAGAATATTCCGCACGGCGATGTTGGCGTGGTATCCTGCGACGTGTGTGAACTGTCTGCCGCCAATCACATCGCCGATGGCGTAGATTCGTTTGTTGGATGTCCGAAGGCGATCATTGACCTTGATGCCTTTGTCATGGGTTTCAACGCCAGCTTTCTCCAGATCGAGGCTCTCGAAATTGGCGCGCCGACCGACTGCTACAAGGAGATGACTGCCCGACGCATCGAATGCCCCGCCGCTTTTTTGTCCTTGAACGGTTATCGCCCCATCCTGTCCGCCGACCCGCGTAATATCCGTATGCTCATGCAGCACCACGCCCTCTTCGATCAGCCGTTGTCTGACGATCTCAACCAGTTCCGGGTCGTCCTTTGGCATGATGGTCCCCCGCTCCATCACAGTCACCTCAGCGCCAAGGCGGCGGTGGGCCTGCGCCATCTCAAGGCCAATCGGTCCGCCACCTATGATCAAAAGATGCCGCGGCGGCGAGGTGCGATCAAACAGGGTTTCATTGGTCAGATAGGGTACGCTCTCCAGCCCTTCGATAGGCGGGACGAACGGTCGGGAACCCGTCGCGATGACAAAATGTTTGGCACGGACTTTATCCGCGCCCACCATCACTTCGCGCGGGCCAATAAACCGGGCCGCCTCTCGCAGGACCGTACAGCCAAGTTTCTCGAACCGTTCCTGGCTGTCATTGGGTTCGATCGCGGCGATCACACTGTGGATATGATCATGGACCTTGGCAAAGTCGACGTCAGGCTCGACCGCACCGATCCCGAATTTTTCAGCCGTGCGAAAGCCCTGCGCCGTCTTTGCAGAGGCGAGCAGCGATTTGGACGGTACACAGCCATAGTTGAGGCAGTCGCCGCCCATTTTGCCTTTCTCAATCAGAACGACTTTCCGGCCGAGCTGCGCCGCCCCGGAGGCGATGGACAGACCTGCGGACCCCGCGCCAATAATACACAAATCGCATTTGATATCTGTCATGAAGGTTCACTTTCAGTCAGTGTGCGCGCTTTCTTGCCCCCAAAGCGCTTGATCAGAATAGGAATAAGTCCGAGCAGCGCGAGCCCAACAAAGGGCAGGAACACTGCCGGCTCTGAGAAGACAGCGCCAATACCCGCATCATCAAGTGTGGCCGACCCCTGCCGGATGGCGTTGCCAATAGAGACGTAGACGAATGAGCCGGGCAGAATGCCGACCAGCGTGCCCAGCGCGAAGTTGCGCAACTTCACGCCCAATGCCCCAGCGGCAATATTGACAGCGAAGAACGGAAAGACAGGCACGACACGCAGAAGGAACATGTAACTCAACTCGTCCTCGCGGAAGCCTTTCTCCATGCGGGCAATAAACCCGCTGGCCCTGCGACTGATCGCATCGCCAAACGCGGTTTTGACGGCGAGGAAGATCGCAGTGGCTCCGAGGCTGGCGCCGAGCCAAGCGGCCAGCGTGCCCCACCACTGCCCGAACAGGAAGCCCGACAGAATGGTCAGGATCGTCGCCCCCGGAAAGGAAATGGCCACCAGCGCGGCATAGATCCCCAGATAGACAAGAACCGAGAGGAGTATGTTGTTTTCGATCTGCGCCTGAAAGCCCGCGACCGTTTCCTTCAGGACCGGCCAGTCAAAATAGCGCTGCAATCCCAGACCGAAAAAGGCTGCGAGGGCAACGACAATGACACCGATCGGTGCCAGCTTGGCCAGGGACACACCGCCCTTGGGCCCCTCATTATGTTCCGCCATTCTCGTCTCCTGTTGACGTCGATTGTAGGTCGTACGTCAGTTCGGACGACTTTCGGGCTTTTTCGGCACGCAGCGTCGACAGGTTACACTCTAGGAGCGGTTCTGGCCGACGGGCAGCAGCCCGCGGGCTTTACTGCCCATGATACGCGTGCGGATCCACGCCTGGCGGAGGAGTTCAGTGATGAGATATCGGGCACCGGGATCTTCCTCGTGAAAGACAAGCCCGACAACGGTGATCTTGCCCGCCTCGTTGATCGACGACACGACAAGATCCACGGCGGGCATCGAGATGCGATCCCCTGCCACGGGCGAGCCATCAAACGCCTCATCGAGATGCTCGCCTATCGTTTTCTCAGGGTCGTCATCCAGCCCGGTGATCGAATATTGCTGGTTGAGGTCAGCGAGACGCGTGGACGCCCGGATGAAGAACTGGATATCCGATACACCGTCCTGACGCTCGGACGGCCCGCCATAGATTTGGTCAAGAATGCGGATCTGGCGCGGTGAGGCAAAAAGATAGACCTGATCGTCTGCGCGCAGCGGCCCGATCGTGTGGATGGAATAGGAATGACCATCCCGAAGGACCATGGCCGGGCGCGCCCATCGGGGGATTCGCTCTCCCGTCGCGATCGCGCTTTCGGGGTGGATGCGGTAGCCGACAAGTTCCGTCTCCGTGCCGCCTCGCAGTTCCAGCTCAACCCGGTCGACAAGGGTCAGATCGCCGGGGATGGTCACATCGAGCGCTTTTGCCGCGGCGGGGATCGACCAGCCCTGCACCAGCAGCGAGACGAGCACCATGACGAAGACAATGTTGAAATAGGCGCTGCCATTAGTCATGCCGTAAAGCCCCGGCAGTACGGCCAGCATGATGGACACAGCGCCCCGCAGGCCCACCCAGCCGATAAACAGCCGCTCACGCGAGCGATATCCGAACGGCCAGAGGCAGAGCCAGACGGCGAGAGGCCGCACGACAAAAATCAGAAGTGCCGCCATGACGAGGGCCGGCAACAGGATGGGGCCAAATTCACTGGGCGTGGCGAGCAGGCCGAGGACAAGGAACATCCCGATCTGTGCGAGCCAGGTCATGCCCACCTGAAACCGGCGGAGTCGATGGGCGAACCGCACACCGCGATTGCCGGCAACTGTCCCGGCCACATAGGCGGCGAGAAAACCGCTGCCGCCCAATAGCGCGCACGCTGAAAACACGACGAGCGCTGCGGCGAGACCGGTAATCGGATAAAGGCCGGGGTCGAGATTGACGAGCTTGTTGAGAATCCAAGAAATCCCGAAGCCGCCAACCACCCCGAACAGGAGCCCCAGACCCATCTGCTGGGCAAGGATCCCGAGAAGTCCAAACCCGAACAGGCTTTCTGCACCGGCCCCGGCGGCGATTGTTTCCACCAGCAGGATCGTCAGGAAAACCGCCATCGGGTCGTTCGCACCCGATTCGATTTCCAGCGCCGCGCCCACCTTTTCCCGCAGGCGAATGCCGCTCGTCTTGAGAAGAAAGAAGACGGCCGCCGCATCGGTCGAGGCGATAATCGCGCCGAGAAGAAACGCCTCGAGCCACGGCAGACCGAACAGGACATGCACGATCAGGCCCGTCAGGCCTGCCGTCAGCACGACGCCTACGGTCGCCAGACTGAGGGCTGGTCCGGCCGCGGTCCGGTAGCTGCGCAATGGTGTTTCAAACCCGCTGTCAAACAGGATGATGGCAAGGGCGAGCGAGCCGATGAAATACGCTGTCGCACCACTATCGAACTCAATGCCGAGAATACCGTCTTCCCCGGCCAGAAGACCGATGGCGAGAAAGATCAGAAGCAGCGGGGCGCCAAATCGCTGGGAGACAAGGCTCGTCAGGGCGGCAAGACAGATAAGCGCCGCGCCGATCAGGATGGCGATATTAAAGGATTCGATCAGGGTCGTTCTCCCACGCTGTACCGTTCGCCCACACATCGCTTGATGCCGCACCTGCGAAACAAGATCATCACCTAAGTGATCTGGACGGCTAAAATATCTGTCGATAAACGTCGCTCGACGGATGAATATTGCATCCGCGCCTTACGGTCGGGCCAGTCCGTTCACTTTATCGGCTGGCACCGCGTCAAGCGGCCTAACTCCGGTTGACGACGCTCATCTGAGCCAGTATAGGCCGCGGTTCATTCGGAACACACTCAATTTGAACCGGTCAGTGTCATGAAACGTACTTATCAGCCAAGCCGCCTTGTCCGTAAGCGCCGCCACGGCTTCCGCGCTCGCAAATCAACTGTCGGTGGACGCCGGATTCTTGCTGCGCGTCGCGCCAAGGGCCGTAACAAGCTGTCCGCATAGGACTGTCGAGGCGCATTTGCGCCTTGGACGCACATGGCTCTTGAAATCCTCAAGAAGCGGTCGGAATTTTTGCGACTACGATCAGGCCGGCGCCGTCAGACGCCGGCTTTTTTGCTTGTGAGCATGAAGCGTAATACGGGCCCTACGGATCCCGCTGTTATCCGTGTTGGCTTCACTGTCACCAAGAAGATCGGCAACGCCGTCATGCGCAATCGCATCAAGCGTCGCCTGCGCGAGGTCTGCCGCGCCGTCCTGGCCCAGCATGGCGAGCCTGGCACCGACTACATCCTGATCGCAAAACCGGCCGCCGCGTCCAGAAGCTTTGAGCGTCTCCTTGACGATCTTCACCATGCGCTTGTAGACCCCCGCAACCCTGCTGCAATCGCACGATAACGCGCCGCCAAAGCGGCGCAGGACCATATCATGGATCGTAATTTCATCCTCGCCCTCGTGATGACGGGTCTCATTTTTCTGGGTTGGGACTTCTTCGTCCTTGGGCCACAGAAGGAAGCCCTCGCCGAACAGCGCGCCGCCGCCGAACAGGCGCGGATTGAACAGGGGCTGACCGATGATCCAGGCGCCACAGGGGATACAGATTTTCTGTCGAGCGCTGCACCCACCCCGCTCACCAGAGAAGACGCCATCGCTTCCTCAGCAGCGCGGCTGCCGATCGAAACGCCGGAGCTGACCGGCTCGATCAACCTGACGGGTCTGACCTTCGACGATATCACGCTCAAGAATTACGACGATACCGTGCACGACGAATCGGCGGTCGTCCTTCTGACACCGCAGCAGACCGATCACGCGCAATATATGCGGTCCGGCCTCGCCATTAATGGCCAGTCGGACCGGCAGGCCCAGTGGACGATCGCCGAAGGTGAGACCCTGACCCCCGCCACGCCCGTCACCCTGACACGAACGGTGGGGTCGGTCGAACATGCTGTACGGATCAGTGTCGATGATAAATTCATGTTCGCCGTCGACCACAAGGTCACCAATAACGGCTCTGACGCGGCAGTGATGCAGCCCTATGGCGCGTCCTACCAGCGCAATATACCGGACGACCTGCAGAACATGATGATCCTGTTCGAGGGTCCGCTGGGTGTGGTCGGAGATCGTCTGTACGACCGCAAATACAAGCAAATGCTCAAGAAAGGCAGCATTGAGCAGTCCGGCACGGGCGGCTGGGTCGGTATTACGGACAAGTACTGGCTGAGCGCTGTTATTCCGCCTCAGGATCGACCGTTCCGCGCCAAGCTGGATGTGCAGCAGGGCGCGTCGCCTCTCTTCCGTTCGACATATGAGCTCGATCCGATCTCCGTCGCCCCGGGCGAGACGATGACGATCACATCGCACCTCTTTGCCGGCGCAAAGGTCGTGGAGGTCCTGCGCGATTACGAAGCCCCCATCGAGGATGGCGGGCTTGGGATCCAGCGGTTTGACATGGCCGTCGACTGGGGCAATTTCTTCTTCCTGACCCGTCCCATCTTCAACACGCTGCATTTCTTCCACGGGCTGGTTGGAAATTACGGCATCGCCATTCTTCTTCTCACGCTAGTGATCAAGGCGATCCTGTTCCCGCTGGCGAACATGTCCTTCAAATCCATGGCCGGGATGAAGAAAGCCCAGCCTGAGATGCAGAAGATCCGAGAGCGCTATGGCGACGACCGGATGAAGCAGCAGCAGGAGATGATGGCGCTTTACAAGAAGCACAACATCAATGTGGCGGCCGGGTGCCTGCCCATGCTCGCGCAGATGCCGATTTTCTATGCGCTGTACAAAACACTCTTTACGACGATCGAAATGCGGCACGAGCCGTTCCTGTACATCAAGGATCTGTCGCAGCGCGATCCGACGACCATCTTCAATCTGTTTGGCATCCTGCCATTCGATCCGACAACCGTTCCCTATATCGGATCGTTCCTTGGCATCGGCGTGCTGCCCCTGATCATGGGCGCGTGCATGTGGGTTCAAATGAAATTGAACCCGCCGCCCGCCGACAAGACCCAGGCGCAGATCTTTGCCTTCATGCCGCTGATCTTCCTGTTCATGTTTGCGCCGTTCGCCGCCGGTCTGGTTCTTTACTGGGCATGGAACACGTTCCTTGGCGTTGTGCAGCAGTATACGATCATGAAGCGCAACGGCGCCGATGTGGACCTGATCGGCAACATCAAGGACTCCTTGGGCCTGAACAAGCCCAAGGCCGCCAACGAGAATTCCAAATAAGGGCGGTCAGCCACGACCTGCATGGCGTTCAGAGACGCTGGGCGGCCATCCGGTCGGAATGCTCGAAATAGGCGTCCCGTGCGTCCCCAAGCAGCGCTCGGAAACCGACGGGATCATTGATCGGCGGTGAGACGATGTGCCCGGCACCGGACCCGCCAATGCGCACCCGGCCAAAATTGAAGAGGCGTCCCCAAAAGCCCTGATCAATCTCGATTTCCTCGATGGCGGTCAGGGCCAGCTCCTGGGTGTGCAGCGAAAGCCAGCCGGTTTTCATGAGCACCCGGCGGTCAGTGACCGCAAACTTGGTGGTCAGCATCCAGATATGCATGCGCAGGAAGATAATGACGCCGATGACGAGAATACCCAGAAAGATCAACGCCAACCACGCGCCTAGGTGATAGGGCCACGCAATACCGTCGATCCTTAGCGGATGCTCATCATGGCCAAGGCTTCGCGTCACATAATCGGTCATGAACAATCCCTCCATTGCCTCCGTTGGAGGTGTCCAGCATACCAACGTGTAAACAGGGCCGGGAGTTGCATCCCCGCCATCCGCATCCGCCAGAGAGACCCCGCACCATGTCCGACACGCCCGACGAATTCGCCCGCAAACTGTTCGCAGGCCCCTGTGACTTCATGCTCGGCGTGGTGAAGATGGAAACGCTCCCGCCGCCGGACCTGCCCGAGGTCGCTTTTGCGGGACGGTCCAATGTCGGCAAATCGAGTCTTCTGAATGCGCTGACCAATCGG
Organism: Parvularcula sp. LCG005; assembly: GCF_032930845.1. Taxonomy (GTDB): domain Bacteria; phylum Pseudomonadota; class Alphaproteobacteria; order Caulobacterales; family Parvularculaceae; genus Parvularcula. The sequence goes on from NZ_CP136758.1 coordinate 1,667,979, forward strand.
AAGGCCATCGCGCGGGTATCGAACACCCCCGGCCGGACACGAGAGCTGAACTTCTTCAATCTCGGTGGTCTGCTGCGGCTCGTCGACCTGCCGGGTTATGGCTATGCGCGTGCCTCTCGCAAGGACGTCAACGCCTGGACGGGGCTGACCCGAGACTATCTGCGCGGCCGGGCCAATCTGCGCCGGGTCTGTGTACTGATCGATAGCCGGCACGGACTGAAGGAAGTCGACCTCGAGACCATGGGTATCCTCGATGTGTCCGCTGTGCCTTACCAGATTGTCATGACAAAGATCGACAAGATCAAACCGACTGAAGCCGATGCGACAGCGGCGAAGATTGCAGAACAGATTGCCAAGCGGCCAGCCGCCAATCCCACTGTTCTGCAGACATCGAGTGAAAAAGGCACCGGTATCGCCGAGCTGCGAACCGAACTTGGTCTGCTCACGACGCAATAAGTCTGCTCACGACGCAATAGATTTTCGAAGAAGAATCAAACACAACGGAACAGGCAGGGGCCGGGTACGTTGATGAGGTGTGCCACTTATAGGAGGACACAATGGATAAAGAACACGTCAAAGGTGCTGCCAAGAACGTTGAAGGCAACACGAAAGAAGCCATCGGCAAAGCAACTGACAATGAGAAGTTGCAAGCCGAAGGCAAGCGCGACAAGGCCGAAGGCGAAGTCCGCAAGACCGCGGGCGACGTGAAAGACGCCGTCAAGCACTGACGCCAGTAACAGGACCCCCGCTTCGGCGGGGGTTTTGCTGTCCGCGACTGGACGAATCGGCGATTTGCGCCGACATAGGGCCCATGCGCCAACAGATTGACCCCGCCCATATCAACGCTCTTTCCGAGATTGCCGGTCCGCGCGCCATCATCGACGGCGACGACAAGGCGCCTTATCTCGAGGAATGGCGCGGCCGCTGGCATGGTGAGGCGCCGCTCGTTCTCGCCCCCTCCTCCACGGATGAGCTTTCAAAGATCATGGCCTATTGTCATGAGCACGACATTGCCGTCGTGCCTCAGGGCGGTAATACGGGCCTTGTTGGGGGGCAGGTACCGACGGGTGAAATCCTCATCACACTGAAACGCATGCGCCGCGTCCGCGAAGTCTCACCGCGCGACTTCACGATGACGCTGGATGCCGGCGTCGCCCTCGCCGAAGCGCAGGATGAGGCTGAGAAAGCAGGCTGTCTCTTTCCCCTCTCCATCGGGTCTGAAGGGACCTGTCAGATCGGGGGTATTCTTTCGACCAATGCCGGCGGTGTGAACGTCATCCGCTACGGTAATGCGCGCGATCTGGTTCTTGGCCTTGAAGTCGTCCTGCCGGATGGCCGGATGTGGAACGGGCTGAACCGCCTGCGTAAGAACAATACCGGCTATGACCTGAAACATCTGTTCGTGGGCGGAGAAGGCACGCTAGGCTTTATCACGGCGGCCGTCCTGAAACTTTATCCGCGGCCGGCCGATCAGGTCACCGCCCTCCTCGCCCTGCCTTCCACCGAAGCTGCCGTCGATCTTCTGTCATTGGCTCAGAACCGGTCCGGCGGGCAGATCACGTCGTTTGAGCTGATGAACCGCGGCATCTACGAGCTGGTTCTCAAACACTTCCCCGACCTGCAGCGGCCTGTCGAAACCGACGCGCCCTATTACGCTCTGCTGGAATTTTCCAGCGGCCGGCGCGATGAGCTGGCCCCGATGGTCGAGGAATTACTGGCCGAAGCGTTTGAAGATGAGATCGTGGTGGACGGCACGATCGCGGCGGGCGGTACCCAGTCCGAGGCGCTGTGGGCCCTCCGTCACAATGCGTCCGAAGCGATGAAGAACGATCCCTATTACTGCGTGAAGTGCGATATCTCCGTCCCGATCCACAAAGTGCCAACCTTTATCGATCGCGCCAATGCGGCGATGGAAAAAGACACGCCGGGCGCGCGAATCATGGCGTTTGGCCATATGGGCGACGGCAACATCCATTACGATATTCTGGGCCCGGACGGCGCCGACAAGGCATCGTGGAAGGAGCATGCGACGACGCTTGAACATGCCGTGCACGACATTGTCGCCGATCTTGGCGGATCGATTTCCGCTGAACACGGCATCGGCGTTCTCAAACGGGATGAAATGGCAGATCGCAAGTCAGATGTCGAAATGTCGATGATGCGCGCGGTGAAGAACGCTCTCGACCCGAAAGGCCTGATGAACCCTGGCAAGGTTCTTCAGTAGGCGCGGCACCGCCTCAGCATGTATGTGCCGGTGCCGTCGACAACCTCAATGACTTCGTCAGAGACCAGATCAAGGGTGAACGTGATTGCTGAAACCGGCGTCCCTTGCGTGGTGCACGCTTTGGTCTGAAGTCGGATCGCACCGTTGCGCGTGGCCGTGATATTATTGATGGCGCAGGTCAACCGACCCTTGCTCATCCGCCGCGCCTCAAACGTCCAGAGCTGGTCCGGCTTTTCACACTGGCCCGTACGGGCGAAGACGCCATGGAAATACATCCTGTACTGATCCTGCGGCGTGCTGTCCGCAGACAGAAGGGCCATCACCCCCATCACTATCGGTAACACGATCATGGTTGCCCTGTTTGTCCTTTCCCAGGACAGAACCACAGCTTGGCAGCCACGAAAACCCCGAACCTTATCACGTTGCCGGAACGTCAGGATGATCCATATGGTGGTGAAACCGATGCCGCAAACGGAAGATCGCCATGAAACTGCTCCGCGCCCTGCCCATTTTTGCCGTGTTGACGCTAACAGCGTGCTCAACGGTCTATTATGAGGCGCTTGAAAACGTTGGCATTGAAAAACGCGACGTCCTGGTGGACCGCGTCGATGATGGCCGAAAAGCCCAGACGGATGCGCAGAAGGAGTTCAAGAACGGTCTTGAACGCTTTCGCACGGTTGTGGCCTTCGATGGCGGCGATCTTGAACGCAAATACAATAAACTGTCGTCCGCCTATGACCGCATGGAGAGTGAAGCGGGCAAGGTGAGCGACCGGATCGATTCGATCGAGGATGTGGGCAAGGCCCTTTTCCGGGAATGGGAAGCGGAGCTCGACCAGTATCAGGACCAGACGCTGAAGGCGCAGAGCGCCGCACAGCTGCGTGAGACCCGCGCCCAGTATAATGACGTGGTCACCGCCATGCACCGCGCAGAGGACCGCATGGGCCCGGTTCTGGGCATCTTCAACGATCAGGTGCTGTTTCTGAAACACAATCTCAACGCTCAGGCGATCGCTTCGCTCGAGGCAGAGCAGATCCAGATCGAAGCACGTGTGAACGCGCTGCTCGCCGAAATGGACGCAGCGATCGCCGAGGCCAATTCCTTTATCTCCCGGATGCGCAGCTAGGCGCGGCGACGCAGCAACTCGCGCTTCGTCCAGCCGCAGGCTAGATCAGACAGATGGATGATCTCGCGTGGCTGAAGCCCGTTATCATATTCAGTACCTTCGGCCTTCTTTTCATCGCTGAGAGGCTGCGTCCGGCCGGTCATCGTCCAGACAAGGCCGGAACCGCGCGCCTGATCTCCAACATCTCGCTTGGCGGTTTCAACACGGTTCTGTCGCCGCTCATTGTGCTGCCGATCACAGCAACCGCGGCGGCCATGGCCCCCAGCTGGCGCCCAGCCGCGCTGGATGGGTGGATTGGGATTGGCCTCGACCTCCTGATTCTCGATCTCTGGATCTACTGGTGGCACCGGGCCAACCATCGAATCCCGTTCCTGTGGCGCTTTCACGAAGTGCATCATCTGGACGAATTTCTGGACGTGACCTCATCGGCGCGCTTTCACTTCGGTGAGTTGTTCCTGTCCGCCATCGTGCGAGGTGCGGTGATTATCGCGCTGGATATCAGCCTGTCATCGGTCCTGATCTTCAGTGTCCTGGTCACGCTGAACGCGGCGTTTCACCACTGCAATGTTCGACTGCCGGAGCGGCTGGAGCGCCTTTTGCGCCGGGTCATCGTCACGCCCTCCCATCACTGGGTGCACCACCACAATGTGCGGCGCGATACCGACAGCAATTACTCAACGATATTGACGATGTGGGACCGGCTGTTCGGGACTTGGAGCGAGACAAAGCGCTGGCCGGACATGCCGATCGGCACCGAGGGACGAACCGAGAAGCCCCTGCCCGGATTGATCGTCAGGCCGCTGCAGAAGCCTTGAAATGGAGGGGGAATGGTGGGCGATGAGAGACTCGAACTCCCGACATCCTCGGTGTAAACGAGGCGCTCTACCAACTGAGCTAATCGCCCTTGCCATGAGGGCCGCCCTTTAGCGGGCCGCCAGCAAGAAGGACCTGATGCCGCGCTTTTCGCGGAAGATCAATTGCCTTCTTGCGATTCTTCGACGGGTTCGGTGACAACGTCATCGGTTGGCGCTGGCACTTCCACAGGCTCATCGGCGGTTGCGGCCGGGAGATCGACCGCGCTGCCAGTCGTGTCCGTTTCATCACCGAAGATATCCAGAATTTCGTCCGATGCCGGCGCCAGCGTGCCGTCAGGCTGCGTGACCGCATCGTCGCCGAGGGTCCGACGCAGGATTTCCTCTTCCGTAATGCCGCGATCGGCCGTGATGGCGAGCAGCATTGAGGTGGTGAAGAACAGGGCACCGAGTACCGTCGTGCTGCGCGTCAGCACATTGGCTGCGCCGCGACCGGACATCAGCCCGCCACCGCCGCCACCCATGCCCAGCGCGCCGCCGCCTTCAGAGCGTTGCAGCAGGACGACGATGACAAGGCCAAGGACCAGAATGGTGTGAATAGTCAGCAGAACAGCGATCATGAAATTCTCTTAGACGTCAGGCGGAGCGGGGAAACACGGAGGTCAGCCGCCGGAGCGCGCCTTGTAGGGGTGAACGCTCATTATTTGCAAGTCGTGTATCGACACGGGCAATCGCGGCCACCGTTTCTTCCGGGTGAGTGTGATGCAGCGCGTGACCGCCGGCATCGACGACCCTCAACTGGGCCTGCTCTATCTGGTCTTCAAGACGTCTGGCATGGATAGAGATGACAACGGTCATGTCGTGGGTACCCGCGACGATCTCAACGGGCACGCGGATGGTGCCGTATCGGTGCTCCATGGCCGCCAGCTGCTCGTACAGGCGGACGATATCCTCGGCGTTGTTGTAGAAGCGGCTCGGCCTGAAAGTGAGCGGTACGCGCGTCCTGGCATGATAGGACTGGCTGAACTGGCTGCCGCGCAGGGCTTTCGCCACGCCCTTGGGGGAGCCGAACCGGCCGTAAAGCGCAATGAAGGTCCGGCGAAAGATCCAGCCATAGATCGGATTCAGCGCCACGCGATTGTACCAGGCCACGCCGCCCGGCCAGCGGTGACTGACCGGCGCGATCAGGACAATGCCCGCCACTTCATCGGGATAATCGAGGGCGTAACGCAGCGCGACGGCGGCGCCATAGCTCTGCCCCATGATGACCGGCTTCTCTTTGGTCTTGATCTTCACGGCTTCGCGGATCGCCGCGGCCTGTACGTCCAGCCGAAAACCGTCCTCGGCCCGGTGCGAAAAACCATGCCCAGGGCGGTCCGGCATCAGGACCAGACGGTCTTTTTCCAGACGGCCAGCGATTTCGAGGTCCATGTCCAGCGCATTGGTGGTTGATCCGTGGATCAGGACCAGCGGCTGGCGCCCCTTCTCCCGGTGCTGGCCGCGCGAAATCAGGTGAATGTGGCCATAGGTGGTCTTCACCATCTCCCCGGCCTTGGGCAGGGCGCGATTGGCGGAAAACTCATACCAGAACGACCAGATGATGACGGCGAAGAAAACCGACAGGCCGATGAGAACAAGAATATTCGAAGCCATCAGGCGGCGATGATCCCGTAAAAATCTTCAGCCTTCAGGCTGGCGCCCCCGATCAGGGCACCGTTCACCTGAGGCACGGAAAAGATATGGGCCGCGTTGTGCGGTTTCACCGACCCCCCGTACAGAATTCTGCGGTCGCCTCCAACCGTTTCACGAATGGCAGAGAGCATTTCTTCGAGCGTTTCATTGTCAGGAATGACGCCCGTGCCCACGGCCCAGATCGGCTCATAGGCGACCACGACCTCGCCCGATGTGGTGGGCATGGACGCTTCAATCTGCGCGATCACGACCTGGGACGCCTGACAGACAACCCGTTCGCCCCGGGTCTCCCCGACGCACACGATGGGCACGAGCCCCGCCCTGTGGGCCGCCTCGGCCTTGCGGCGCACCAGCGTGTTGGTCTCGCTATACCCCTGACGACGCTCGGAGTGGCCGACGATACAGTGGGTGGCCCCAGCATCTTTAAGCTGTTCGGCGCTGACATCCCCCGTGAACGCTCCGTATTCCAGCGGATGACAGTCCTGTCCCCCGAACAGAATCGGCCCCTCGCCATAGCGGTCCGTCAGCGTCGTCAGCAAAGTGGGTGGTGGACAGATAAGGACGTCTGCACGCTCAGCGTCCCTTGGCGTCATCATGTTTTGAAGCTTTTCAAGCTCGTTGCAGGCACTTCTCAGGCCGAACATTTTCCAATTGCCTGCGATCAGTCTTTTCACGACGGCGTCTACTCCACCAATTATAATTGTTACACTTGTTACATGCCTGAGCACGCGCCCCTTGCCAAGTTGGTTGAGCGCCGCCAAACCCTCTGCGCTTACGAGACTCAAAGGGTATATCCATCATGCTGAAAAGCTTTCGCGACTCGATCAAAGGTTTCATGGCCTGGATTGTTGTGGCCCTGTTCGTTCTGGCCTTCGCGTTTGTCGGCGTGCCCGCCCTTGAGAATTTTGGCGGCAAGGCACCCCTTCAGGTGGGCGACCAGCGCTATTCGGTCAATGATATTGACGATGAATTTGCCCGGGTGATGGAACGCAATCGCCAGGACACCGGTGAAGTGTTGAGCCAGGAAGAGGCGCGCGCAGCCGGCATGCTGGGTCAGGCGATCAATGCGCTCACCATTCGCGGCGTCTATGTTTCCGAAGCCGGAAAGCTCGGCCTGACGGTGACAGACGACATGATCCAGGATTATCTGCAGTCGGATGAGCGCTTCCGCGCGCCGGGCAAGGATTCCTTTGACCAGGCCACCCTGCAGGCCATTCTGCAGAACAACCGCATGAGCCTGAATGATTTCCGGCAGGCCATCCGCACAGAACTCCTGACGCGTCAGATCGACGAAGTGGCTGCCCTTCTTGTTCCTGCCCCCACCATTTATGGCAAGACGATTGCCCTGCGCCAGACCGAGGAACGCGTCGTGCGGATTGCGCGTCTTTCCGCCGGTGATGTTCCCGCGCCGACCGATGAGCAGCTGCAGTCCTTCTATGCTGCCAATGCGGACCGGTACCGCACGCCAGAGCGCCGGACGTATACAGCCGTTCTTCTGACCCCGGACGTCCTTGATGAGCGGATCCAGATCGATGATGCCGATGTGCGCAAGCTGTTCGAGGCGCGCCAGGCAACGATGAGCCAGCCGGAGACCCGGACATTTGTTCAAGCCCAGTTCCCGTCCATGGAGGCGGCCAATGCCGCCGTCGAAGCTGTCGCAAATGGCCAGTCCTTCGCTGAAGCTGCCGAAACGGCAGGCGTGGCCACGGCGCGTTTTGACGACGAAGTAAAGGGCGACCTCGTGGATTCCGGCGTCGCCGACGCCGTGTTTGGCCTCGACGGACCGGGTCTTGTCGGCCCGGTCGACGGTGACTTTGGTGTGGTGGTCGCGGAGGTGACCAACATCACTCCGGGGACCGATGTCACCTATGAAGAGGTCGCAGATGAGCTTCGTCAGGAACTGTTCGAAGAAGTCTATGCGGACGAAATCGACACCATCTACGACGAGCTTCAGGAATCCGGTGATGCCGGGTCGAGCCTTGCCGATGCTGCGCGTGATCTGGGCCTGCCCGTCATGACGATTGGTCCTGTGGATCGCACACGGAACACCGATGACGGTCAGATCGAAGAACGCGTGCCCCTGTCCATGCATATGCGGGCATTCGACATGAGCTCGGACCAGATTTTCGAGGAAGTCACCCTGCCCGAAGGCAATTACGGCTTCATCGAAGTCGACAGTGTCGAGGCCGGCGCCGTCAAACCGCTGGCCGAAGTGCAGGATCAAGTGAAGATCGACTACATTTCCGAGCAGGCGCAAAGTTCGCTGGCCAATGCCAGCTCGTCGATCCGGTCAGCCATGGCTGGTGGTGAGACGTTCGAGATCGCTGCCCTTCAGGCCGGTGCTCAGGTTGAGACCCGCACCCTGTCCAACAGCAATGTGCCGCCAAACCTGTCTCAGGATCTGATCGTCGAGATCTTCGACGCCCCGATTGGCGAGATGGTCCAGGTAACCAGTCCCGATCGTGAAACCATGACCTTGGCGCAGACGGAGTCGATTTCATTCGGTCCAAACGGCCAGTGGGAAACCATGGCCCAGCGAATGGACAGCCAGATCGCGCAGTCCATGAGCCGTGATCTTTACGAAGCGTTCTTCTCGGCAATGAGCAACGCCAACGGCATCCAGCGGAACGATGCCGCGATCAATGCGCGCTTTGGGGCTGGCGAGTGACGGATGACGGTTACCGGGTTGCAGCGCCCGACTTTTCGGCCTTCGCTGGCAAATATCAGAACGGTCAGGCGCAGCTCGTCTATCGCCGCGTCCCGGGGGATCTCGATACCCCTGTCTCCGCCTATCTGAAGCTGGCCGGCGGCCGGGAAGACAGCTTTCTTCTCGAATCTGTCGAGGGCGGAAACACGCTCGGGCGCTACACGACAATCGGCCTGAAACCTGATCTTGTCTGGCGCGCCTTTGGTCAGAAGGCGGAAATCAATCGTCGTCCTCAGACTGATCCGGATGGTTTTGCTACGGATGACTTATCGACGATTTCGTCGATGACCCGGGTCATCAAGGAAAGTCATATCCATCTCGACGACGAAACGGCGCATCGCCTGCCGCCCATGGCCGCGGGGATGTTTGGCTATTTCGGTTATGACTTCGTCCGTCTGACTGAACACCTGCCCAACAAACCGGATGACATTTTCGGTGTGCCGGACGGATATTTCGTCCGCCCCACGATCCTCGCCATCTTTGACAATGTGAAGCGCGAAGTGGTGGTCATCACACCGGTGCGTCCGTCTGAGGGCCTTGATGCCCGCGCCGCGTATTCGCTGGCCTGTGAAAGGCTCGCTGATGTTCTGTCTGATCTGAACCGTCCTGTCGCCGATCTGCCCGCCGATGTCGAGCTGGGCGAGTTCTCCTCCAACATGACGCCTGCGGATTATTCATCCATGGTCGACAGGGCGAAGGAGTATATAGGCGCAGGCGACATCTTCCAGGTCGTGCTTAGCCAGCGATACAGCGCTGATTATGCTGGCGACCCGTTTCACATTTACCGGCAATTGCGCCGGGTGAACCCCTCACCGTTTCTGTTCTTCCTCAATTTCAGACCGGTATGCCTTCTTGGGGCGTCGCCTGAGATTCTCGTCCGTGTGCGTGACGGTGAAGTCACGATCCGTCCGATCGCCGGCACCCGCCGCCGCGGTCTGACCCAGGCGGAAGACACAGCGCTGGAAGAAGAACTGCTGAACGATCCAAAGGAACTGTCAGAGCACCTCATGCTTCTGGACCTTGGCCGGAATGATGTCGGCCGGTCCTGCGAAATTGGCACTGTGAAGCCGACGGACACGTTCTTTATCGAACGCTATAGCCACGTGATGCACATCGTCTCGAATGTGACTGGCAAGCTGCGCGCCGATCTTGGCCCGCTTGACGCTCTAGCCAACGGCTTTCCCGCTGGCACGCTGACCGGCGCCCCGAAAGTCCGCGCCATGCAGATCATTGATGAGCTCGAGCCCGACGCCCGCGGCCCCTATGGCGGATGCATCGGCTATTTCGGCGCGGATGGGTCGGTCGACACCTGTATCGGCCTGCGCATGGCGGTGGTGAAAGACGGCAAGGTTCATATTCAGGCTGGCGCAGGGATTGTTGCGGACAGCGTGGCGGCATCAGAAAACGACGAGTGCTATCACAAGTCCGAAGCCCTGAAGGAAGCGGCCCGTCGCGCGGCGCTTCGCGGCGGCAATCGCTAGGCCAGGTTCAGCCTCTCAGTACAGCATGGTTGCATTTATCGAATGCGCCCATACAATGCGCTTGCGTACGGAAAATGATTCTGGGCATCGGGTGGGAGCGCGCGGTCTTGCATATTATTATGGGCCTGATCATCGCCTTGGGCGGTGTGCTGTGGGCTGTGAAACATCTGATGGAAGGCGCCCATGAGGCGCGCGGCGCGGCCCGCCGCCTGACCTGGCAGCACCGGTCGGGCAAATCCCGCCTCGACGCTATCGAGGATCCGCGCGAAAGCGCCGCCATTCTGTTTGTGCAATCCCTCCGTTATGTTGGCGAGATCAACGCGGCGGAGCGAGCCAAACTCACCGGATTTCTGAGCGAGAAAATGGGCCTGTCCCATGCAGAGGCAGAAGAACTCGTAAGCTACGCGATCTACGCCACTCTTGAACAGCATGATGCGGCCAATCACCTGTCCCGGCTTCTCAAGCCGGTGCAGGCGAACTGTACAGTCACGGAGCGCCATGAGCTCATCGACATGCTCAGCGAACTGATCGCTCCGGAAAGTGATGGGGCAGATCAGCAGCGCGCATTGGTGGCACGGGTGAAAGACCGGCTCCTGTCCTGAAGGCCGGAAAGCCTCGGGCTACCTGATCCCGGCCACGTCTTCGCCGGTGGGAACCACGAACAGCTCACTGACGGTCACGAGGTCAAAGCCTCTGGCTTCAGCTGTGAGCAACCATGGTCCCAGGACATCCATCGTCACGTCATAGGGATGCCCGATGACGACAGCGTGGCCATTCTGTCGCGCTATTTCTTCGGCCTCAGCCAGCTGCGCCTTGACGCTCTCGACACTGACGGTCGGGCCGCCACTGTCGAGAAAGACATCCCGCTCTTCCACGCGCCAGCCGCGACGTCGGCCAATCGCGCTGGCGACGTGGGCATTCACCGTCATGGAATCAACAAAATAGAGCCCCCGGCGATCAAGCTCCTCCAGCACGACGAACATGGCATCCGGGTCGGCAGTGAAGCGGCTGCCCGTATGATTATTCACGCCCGCATAGCCGCTGATCTTGCCCAGATTGATCGCCAGCTGGTCCTTCACAACCGCGGCGTCCTGACCGGTCATCAGCACATCGGGTCCGGCATCCTTCAGTCGCCGGGTCGGCTCCATGGGCAGATGCAGCATCACCTCATGGACCGGCTTGACCCGGTCAACCATGGCCTGCGCCCCTTCCCCGTAAGGCAGAAAGGCCAGTGTGACAGGGCCCGGCAGATTGTTGGCGGCCACAAAACTGTTCAGATCGAGCCCCAGATCGTCGACCACAACGGCGATACGGGGGCGATCAAAACGCGCCGCCGGCACGATCGACTGTGTTTCTGGTTCGACAGGGTCTGGTCCGATCGGTGGGGGCGGCACCGGAATGGGCCTTTCGGCGATCACTTCGCCGGCGATCCGCATCGGCCGTTCGCGCAGGCCCGTCGCCGTTTCCGGCAGGGCTTCAGACGTCTGCGGGACGCCGGTCACCATACCGACCAGAATGCCTGACAGGATGCCTACGCAGAACAGCGCAGCCCATCCGAGGCGCGTATAGTGCCGCGTTGTCTTGAACTTCTCGAACCAGCGTTGCATTCAGAATCTCTCGGGACAAAGGCCCTTTGGCCACCTAGGCTGGCCGTGATAGGGAGCCCGCGAAGAGGACTGCCATGATTCTTGTGATCGATAACTATGACAGCTTCACCTATAATCTGGTTCACCTGATCGGCGGTGTGGATCCGAATATCGTGGTGAAACGGAACGATGCGCTGTCCGCGGAAGAGGCCCTGGCCATGGCACCGGATGCCATCGTCCTGTCGCCTGGTCCCTGCTCCCCCAACGAAGCGGGCATCTGCCTACCCGTCGCGACAGCGGCCTATGAACGGTCGATCCCCCTTCTCGGCGTATGCCTTGGACATCAGACGATTGCCCAGGCGGCGGGCGGCAAGGTCGTCCGAGCAAAACGCCTGATGCATGGACGGACCAGCGAGGTCACTCATGATGACAGTGACCGCTTCTTCGAAAATGTCCCGCGCACCTTCACCGCCACCCGCTATCATTCGCTCGTGGCAGAACAGCTTCAGCTGCCGAACACACTTAAAATTCTCGCCCGTGCTGACGATGATGATGAGATCATGGCGGTCCGGTGGGGCGATGCACCGATCTGGGGCGTTCAGTTTCACCCGGAAAGCATTGCATCGCAATTTGGTGCCCAGATGATTGAGAACTTCCTTCTCGCCGCGAAAGAGGCCAAGGCCGCCGCATGACAGATTTCCTGCCCCTGCTTCACCGGGCCGCCAGCGGCACGGCGCTCACCCCTGAAGAAATGACGAGCGCCTTTGAACAGCTCCTGGCTGGCAGCGTCGATCCGGTTCAGGCCGGTGCGTTTCTGACCGCGCTCAAGGTCCGGGGCGAAACGCCGGGCGAAATCGCGGCAGCGGCAATGGCCATGCGGGCCGCCGCCATTCAGATTGACGGCGTCGAAGGGGCCGTCGACACCTGCGGCACTGGCGGCGACGGGGCCAACACCTACAACATCTCCACAGCCGTGGCGCTTGTCCTCGCGGCCTGCGGTGTGCCCGTGGCCAAGCACGGCAACAGGGCGGCAAGCTCCATGACCGGCACGGCCGACGTGTTCGCAGAACTTGGCGTGAACATCGAACTGTCACCAGAGAAAGCCCAAGCCTGCCTCGAAGAGGTCGGGCTCGCCTTCCTGTTTGCCCGCAACCATCATCCGGCAATGAAATTCGTCGCGCCGATCCGCTCGACCCTCGGCATTCGCACGCTCTTCAATCTGCTCGGCCCCCTGACCAATCCCGCTGGCGCACGGCGCCAGCTATTGGGTGTTTATGATGAGGCGCTGGTGCGGCCGATCGCTGAAACGCTGAAGGCGCTCGGCAGCAAGCGTGCCTTTGTCGTGCATGGCGATGACGGGCTTGACGAGCTGACCGTCACCGGCGGCTCGCATGTCTGTGTGCTGAAGGACGGCAAGATCGAGGAATGGGTCCTCACGCCCGAAGACGCCGGTTTGGACAGGCACCCCGGCGAAGCCCTGACTGGCGGGGACGCCGCAACCAACGCCAAGGCGCTCCGCGAAGTTCTCGAGGGCAAGAAGTCAGCCTATCGGGACGCGGTGGTGCTGAACACGGCCGCTGGCTTAATCGTCTCTGGCAAGGAAGACGATATCGAAGAGGCCGCCCGAAGGGCCGAAAAAGCCATCGATAGCGGAGCCGCAGCGAAGAAACTTGAAGCCCTTATTCAGTACACAAATTCATGACCATTCTCGACGATATCATCGAATACAAGAAGGTTGAGGTCCAGAAGGCGAAAGCCGAACGCTCTCCGGCTTCTATTGATCGGGATGCCCACGACACCGGGCCGGTGCGCGGCTTTGCCTCGGCGCTTGATGACAAGGCGGCGGAGGGGTTCGCGCTGATCGCAGAGATCAAGAAGGCGAGCCCGTCCAAGGGGCTGATCCGCGCTGACTTTGATCCGCCGCGTCTGGCCGAAGACTATGCCGAGGGCGGCGCGGCATGCCTGTCCATCCTGACCGACACACCGGCATTTCAGGGGCACCCGGATTTTCTGATCGCTGCCCGGGCCGCGGTCGACCTGCCATGCCTGCGCAAGGATTTCATGATCGATCCCTATCAGATGGGTGAAGCGCGCAGCTGGGGCGCCGATGCAGTCCTCCTGATTATGGCCGTCCTGTCCGATGCACAGGCGGCGGAGCTTTACGCCGCGGCGCGGGAATATGACCTTGATGTCCTGATCGAAGTGCACGACGAAGCCGAGCTGAAACGCGCCCTGAAACTGCCGGGCGGGATGCTGGGCGTGAACAACCGCAACCTCCATACGTTCGAGACGGATCTGGCGGTATCAGAACGCCTGGCCCAACGGTCCGAAGGCCGACCCATTGTCGGTGAGAGCGGTATCGCCTCCCACGACGATTGTGTGCGGTTGGCAAAATCCAAAATTCGCCGCTTCCTGGTCGGTGAAAGCCTGATGCGGCAACCGAATGTCAGGGATGCAACGCGGGCGCTGCTGGGGCTGTGACCCGTTGGGCCGCATTTCTGCGCGGCGTCAATGTCGGGGGCCATGGCAAACTGCCCATGAAGGACCTCCGTGCGCGGATGGATGAAGCGGGCTTTTCCGATGTCGCGACCTATATTCAGAGCGGTAATGTGGTGTTTGACCGCGCCGGAGAACCTGCATCTGTCGAAAAGAAGCTTTCGATACTGATCGAGGATCATTTCGGTCTTCGCCCGCCAATGCGGTTGATGACGCTCGCAGCCCTCATTGACGCAGAAGCGCAAAATCCTTATCCCAACCCCGCCGAGTTGAAACACGTCCATCTGTGGTTTCTGGCATCTGCGCCTGCGACTCCGGATCTGGAGGCCCTTCAGGCCCTGAAAATACCGGGTGAAGTGTTTGTGCTGCAGACGGATATTTTCTACCTTCATGCCCCAGAGGGCATTGGCCAGTCGAAGCTCGCCGACAAGGTCGAGCGCCATCTCGGCGTCTCGGGAACCGCGCGAAATCTGCGCACCGTGAGAGCGATGCTTGAGCTGGCGGGCCGCAAAAGCTGATCCGTCTACACCTGAGGGTGTTGACCGGCAAAAAGAACAACCCTAGAACGATCACGATTTGTTCTTGACGTGAAGGGCGTGTGCCCTTGCGCGCAGAAAGGAAAACCAATGCTGACGACGAAGCAGCATGCGCTGCTCGTGTTTATTCATGAGCGTCTTCAGGCCACCGGCGTGTCGCCCTCATTCGAAGAGATGAAAGAGGCGCTGGATCTGAAATCCAAGTCGGGCATTCACCGGCTGATCACGGCTTTGGAGGAGCGCGGCTTTCTGCGCCGCCTGCCCCACAAGGCGCGGGCGCTTGAAGTGGTGAAACTGCCCGATGCGATGGCGGCGAAACCCAAGAAACAGCCCTTTGTGCCGGAAGTCATTGAAGGCAGCCGATCCAAGGTCCCTACGTCGCTGCGCCCTGCCAATGATGGTATGGAAGAGCTGTCCGTTCTCGGACGGATCGCGGCGGGTACACCGATCGCGGCGATACAGCATGAACAGAACCGGATCATGGTGCCAGCGGCCATGTTGGGCACCGGCGAGCATTTCGCGCTTGAGGTTCAGGGCGATTCGATGATCGACGCCGGTATTCACGACGGCGATACGGTCGTGATCCAGCGCTGTGACGATGCCCCTAATGGCGACATTATCGTCGCGCTGATCGAGGATGAAGAGGCAACGCTTAAGCGTATCCGCCGCAAGGGCAATTCGATTGCTCTGGAAGCGGCCAACCCCGCCTACGAAACACGGATCTTCGGGCCCAATCAGGTCAAGGTACAGGGGCGTCTGCGCGGCCTGATCCGGCTTTACTGATGCTCTGGGTGCGGACGGCGATTGGCCAGCCGCACCTCAGTCGGCCGTCGCGGCGGCGTGGGCGCTGGCCCAGGCCCATTGGAAATTATAGCCGCCCAGCCAGCCTGTGACGTCCACCGCTTCACCGATGAAATAGAGGCCCGGACAGGTGCGGCTCTCCATGGTTTTGGACGACAGCCCCTTGGTGTCGATACCGCCAATCGTGACCTCTGCCGTCCGCCAGCCCTCCGTATCGGTGGGACGAACCACCCAGTCCGACAGTTTGGCGGCGATCTCTTCCAGTCGCTTGTTGGACGTGTCGGCCAGCTTCAATCCGGTCGGCACGATCCCCTCGGCGACCAGCATGGCAGCGAGGCGGGCGGGCAGGATCATCTCAATGGCTGTGTCGAGAAACTTGCGCGGGTGCTCCTCTTTCAGGTCGATCAGCGATTTGCCTGCCAGGAGATCGATGTGCACCGTCTCTCCGGGATACCAGTAGCTTGAGACCTGCAACATCGCCGGACCCGACAGGCCGCGATGGGTGAACAGCAACGCCTCGTCAAACGCTGGTCCCTGCGCGACCGCCCTGACGGGTGTCGAGACACCTGAGATCGACGAAAAGCGCTCTTTCTCCTCCCCCTGAAAAATGAATGGGACCAGACCCGCGCGCGGGGTGATAACCCGGTGACCGAACTGGCGCGCCACCTCATAGGCAAAGGCGCTGGCCCCGATGGCCGGTATCGACAATCCGCCCGTGGCAATGATCAGGCGTTCAGCCTCGATCAGCCCTTCATTGGTCTGGACCCGGAAATGATTGTCGGCGTGCTGAATGCCGGTCACGCTCGTCTGGAGCCGCAGGGTCGCCCCGCCTTCCCGCATCTCATCGAACAGAAGGTCGATGACCGCACCCGATTTCTGGTCACAGAAAAGCTGACCCAACCCCTTGTCGGTCCAGCTGAGCCCGTGTTTTTTCATCAGGTCGCAGAACTGCGCAGGCGTGTAGCGAGCAAGTGCAGACTTCGCGAAATGCTCATTCTCGCTGATGAAATTGTGGGGTGCCGTATGGATATTGGTGAAGTTGCACCGCCCACCGCCGGAGATGCGCACTTTCTCCGCAGGCTTCTTGGCATGGTCGATGACCAGCACGGACCGCCCGCGCGCCGATGCCAGACCAGCATAAAACAGCCCGGCTGCACCGCCGCCAATGACCAGATTGTCGATTTTCAGTGTTCTCATGCCGCCTTAAGGCAGCAAAGCGGTCATGACGCAAGCGGGGCTGTCGCCAGGGTCAATAAGGCTGGCATACCTCATCCAGAAAGGCGGTCGCCTGCTCGCGGATCTCTTTTTTCTCGGCCTCGTCTTTCCGATCGAGATTTTTCATCATCATCGACATGCGCTGGTTGCCGCGGAACTTCTCCTCATTGCGAATGAGAAAATCCCAGTACAGATAATTGAACGGGCAGGCGCCCTCGCCCAGTTTCTTGGACACCGAGTATTTGCAGCTTTTGCAATAGTTCGACATCCGATTGATATACGCCCCGGACGCCGCATAAGGCTTGGTACCGACCACACCGCCATCAGCCCAGATGGCCATGCCGTGGGTGTTGGGCAGCTGCACCCATTCATAGGCATCAGCATAGACAATCAGGTACCATTCATTGATGGCGTCCGGCGCAATGCCAGCCAACAGTGCGAAATTGCCGGTGATCATCAGCCGCTGAATATGGTGAGCATAGGCATGATCGCGGGTCGTTCGAACGGCTTCGGAGACGCAGTGCATGTCCGTCTCAGCCGTCCAGTAAAAGGCCGGCAGCGGACGATCCGCGTTCAGCGCATTTTTTTCCTTATAGCCCGGCATCTCCAGCCAATAGACACCTCGGATAAATTCCCGCCAGCCAATGATCTGGCGAATAAACCCTTCTGCGGCATTGAGCGGCACATCACCGGCGCGGTACGCCTCATCTGCCGCCCAGCAGACTTCCAGCGGGGTGAGAAGGCCCACGTTTATGTAGGCCGACAACAGCGAGTGGTTGAGAAAGTCCTCTCCCGTCGCCAGCGCATCCTGATAATCGCCAAACCCCGGCAGCGCCTTTTCGACGAAATCATCGAGCTGTTTGAGCGCGCCGTCGCGGTGCACTTCATAGCGGAAATCGTCGAGCGTGCCGAAATGATCAGAAAACTGATCTTCCACCAGATCAATGACCTCACGCGTCAGTGCATTGGGGCGTACGCCCTTGCGGTCGGGCGCTTCGTAACCCTTGGGCAGTTTCTTCCGGTTCTCTGCATCGAAATTCCACTGCCCGCCGACAGGGTCATCGCCATTCATCAACAGCCCGGTCTTCTTGCGCATTTCGCGGTAGAAATACTCCATGATGAGGCCCTTGCGCCCGGCGGCCCATTGCTCGAACTCCTCAAGGCTGCAGACAAACCGGTCATCATCACAGATCTGGACAGGGCAATCGAGCCGATCAGACCAGTCCGCCATCTCTTCAGCCAGCCGATATTCTCCCGGCGCCGTCAGGGCGACCCGCTCCAGCGACAGATCCGACATGGCCCGCGTCACCTCGCCCAACAGGCTGCCTGAGTTATCGGGGTCATCAATAGCGACATAGCGGACCGTCACCCCCTCTTCCTCGAGCGCTTTGGCAAAATGGCGCATGGCGGAGAACAGAAACGCAATCTTTTGCTTGTGATGTTTCACATAAGTGGCCTCGCCCATGACCTCGGCCATCAGCACCACGTCCTTTTCAGGATCAAGGTCAGTCAGGCTTGGCAAAGCCCGTGTTAACTGATCTGCGAGTACAAGGCGTAGGACTGTCATTGAAAAGGACCTCTCCGAGCGACACCTAGAGCGGTGGATCGGGGTGACGATGCGACAGTTTGGAAGATGGAGACCACTATGGATCAGTGGATTGTCATTGCCGGCCTTGTCACCGCCCTCGTCGTGGTGGCCAGCTTCCTGAAAACGATCGCTGGCGGCGCGTTGCGCTACCTTCTGTTTTTCGTGTTTGCCGCGTTGGTGATGCAGCGCATGACCGGCCAGAACGACTTCGATTTCATGAGCGTCGACATGACGGCCCAACTGGCCGCCATCGCCGGTGTCGCCTTTGTGATCACCGTGGTGCTGATGACCGTGCTGTTCCGGAACAGCCGGATGAAATTCCTGCTGTTCCCGACCCTGGGCTTTGGCACCACCTTTGCCGTGACATCCGTCTGGCTTGGCTGACGCCTAGATCGCGTTGACGATCAGCACGGTGCCGTCCGTGCCGACAACTTCTACTGCTGCGCCGTCCGTCAGGGGGCTCGACTGCAGTGTCCGCGCGGACCATTCGGTGTCGCCAAGACGCACGCGGCCCTGCCCGGCTTCAAATGTGCCTGCAACAGTGCCCCGCTTGCCCAGCTTGCCCGCCGCAAAATCATTCAGCCCTGGCTTGTCCGTGATGGTCTTGTTGAACCAGCGGTCAGCATAGGGGCGCCCGACGATCCCCAGCCCTACCGTCAAGGCGGCGAACAGCAGCCACTGGGTCAGCCATTGGCCATCGAGCTGCACCGTCGTGATAAGGCCCAGCAGCCCCGCGGCAATCGCAGGCCAGAGAAGGAAGGTGGTCCCAGTCATGATCTCCAGGATCAGAAGGACCGCCCCCAGGACAAACCAGGCCCAGAAGGGCATGTCGCTCAAGAACCCAATGATATCCATGATCTGTCCTTTCGGGCTGTTAGCTGGTCGTCCGCGGGACCGACGTCGTTTCCACGTTTGATGGCTTGTCGGCCGGGGTGTTGAAGGCGTTCCGCGCCAGCTCACCCAGTCCGCCCACCGTGGCGGCCAGGGCGGTCAGCTCGGTTGGGACGATGATCAGCTTCTGGTTTGGCGCCTTGGCCAGGCTTTCGAAGGCTTCAACATAGCGCTGGGCCACGAAGTAATTGATTGCCTGCACATCACCCACGCGGATGGCTTCGGACACCATGGCCGTTGCCTTGGCTTCTGCCTCGGCTTCCCGCTCGCGGGCCTCTGAGTCGCGGAACGCCGCTTCCCGGCGGCCTTCGGCCTCAAGGATCTTCGACTGTTTCTCGCCTTCGGCGCGCAGGATCGCAGAGTTCCGGTCGCCTTCCGCCTGCAGAATTTCCGCACGCTTCAGCCGCTCGGCCTTCATCTGACGGGCCATGGCCTCCGTGATGTCCATAGGCGGCGCCAGGTCCTTGATCTCGACGCGTGTGACCTTCACACCCCATGGCGTCGTCGCGGAATCGATCACGCGCAGCAGTCGTTCGTTGATATCGTCGCGATTGGACAGCACCTCATCAAGATCCAGCGATCCGATGACGGAGCGAATGTTGGTCTGCGCGAGGTTCGAGATGGCGCGGATCAGATCCGTCACCTCATAGGCCGCCTGCGCCGCGTCCACCACATGGATGAAGGCTACGGCGTCCGCATGGACCATCGCGTTGTCGCGGGTGATGACCTCCTGCCCTTCAATGTCGAGCACCTGTTCCATCATGTTCATCTTGCGACCCACACGGTCGATGAACGGCATCAGGATGTGCAGGCCCGGCGGCAGTGTCTTGGTGTAACGACCGAACCGTTCGACCGTGTAATGATAGCCCTGCGGCACGATCTTCACGATCGAATTGATGATGAACAATGCCAGTACGACAAAGGTGACGGCGACGCCGATATATTCCATGGAGACGTTCCCTTCTGCGATCCCTCTTCACAGGGTGTATCTATGAGATGGTGACCGAACGGTAAGTTTTCATCCCCGTCAGATTTTTTTTCGTTTTTTCCACATTGAGGGGTTGTCAATTAAGGATTCGTTAACTAGTTATTGTGCTGATAATTCGTATACAAACGGCTTTATCAATTTTTTGTACTTAGACATAGGAGGGCTTAATGCCGTATCTAAAAACAGACTCAGTCACTGACCAATCGATCGGGGGCTACAAAATTGAGATTTTCGGGATCGATCCGACAGATGAAGATTGTTTAGTTGGAACTGTCGATCTGCCCGCTAGCGGCAGGATGGATGCGAAATGGAATCTAAATGGAATCCATCGCGGTGGAACTGACGACTCAAATCTAAATTTGAACAACCCACCGTTGTCCGAAATCAAGTCTCTCGCCGAGAAACTTCGGGCCTAAACATTTGATCTTACGCGAGTAATGTGCGTCGCATCTGGCGTAAACCATGCGCCTTTTGCGGTCACAGCCAAAATTCTCAATGTCTGCAAGCTTCTGGTCCTTTTTCATGCGGTCGAGGCAACCACCCAACTTGCCCCGACCGGCGCTTTGCGGTTAACTTTTCCCAGCGCGATGGGGTTGGTTTCATGAAACGAGTGTGTCTGCTGGCCGGACTGTTGAGTTTCGCCGGAAGTGCGATGGCGCAGTCCATCAGTCACGAAAGCGGATTTCCGCCGCTGGCCGATGCGCTGTCAGCTGAAGACGGCCCATGGAATGACATCCGCAAGGACAAGGACCTGTTCGGTACACAGGAATACGCCCCCCTTCTCGCCAAGATGCCGGCGGCTGTGAACAAGGGTCCGGACTGGGAAATCTACAAGACGCAATGGAGTGCCGCCGATGAGGAGGGCTATGAGGCCTTTGTAACGGCCATCGGCCGGTCCGGCTGTATCTCCATCGACGACTGCCTGCGCTCCCCCGCCAACCCGTATCGGGACCTAGAGGATGAGACCCTCTGGCTCGGTGACTGTACCGACATGGTCTATGTCCTGCGCGGCTATTATGCCTGGAAGAATGGCCTGCCCTTCTCGTTCCAGGATGGGGTGATGGCGCGCCAGGCGAAGGAACGGGGCGGCGATATCCGCTACACCTCCGGCGGTAACAAGGTCACGAGCCGCTATGATGTCACCCATCCGTCAGGCCGCCCGGCAAGAAATGCGCCGGACCTTCTGACCGGTCTTTTCAACATTGTATCGACGGCCATGCTGCGCACCGATCCGCGGGATGATGATGCGCTCTTCAGCGACTTTTACCCGGTGACGATCAGTCGTGACGGGGTGCGCCCGGGTGTCGTGGCCTATGACATCTATGGGCATGTCAGCATCGTCTATGATGTTCTGCCCGACGGCCGTATCCTGATGATTTCATCGCACCCGGATTACACCGTCTCCCGCGATACCTACGGCGCCAACATTCTGCGCACCGGCCCGGAACTGGGCGGCGGTCTGAAGGCCTGGCGGCCCGTGACTCTGGTCGGCGCCAAGAAGACCGAGCGCGGCACCTATATCGGTGGGCGGATCGTCGGCGCCAAGAATAGTGAGCTGCCACAATTCTCCCTCGCCCAGTATTTTGGCACCCATCCCGACAGCAGCGGCGACTGGGACAAGGGTCGGTTCATTATCGATGGCCGGACTCTGCCCTATTATGATTTCGTGCGCGCCGCCCTGCGCAAGCCCGGCGTTCCGTTTGATCCGCTGGAGGACATGGCCACTGCCACCAATGCGCTTTGCTCCGGCTTCCGCGCACGCAAGACCGCGGTGAAGATGGCGATCTATGCCGGCATCCCTAATCAGCCAGCGCCCGAAAAACTGCCGCCCAACATCTACGGCACCTATGGCGACTGGGAACGCTATGCTTCTCCGTCACGGGATGCTCGCCTGAAAACCGAGGCGGTCGAATTGCGCGAGATGGTCGCCGACCTGATCGACCGCGCGGCGAGTGGCGATGAGTCCGTTGCCTATGTCAGCGAGGACCTGGCCGCGGCACTGCTCGATGTTTACGACCGCCACGCCGAGGCCTGCAAAATCACCTATGAGCGCAGTGACGGAAGCAGGGTTCGCATGACCCTGCACCATGTCATGGATCGACTTTTCGACCTGTCCTTTGACCCTTTCCAGTGCGCGGAACGCCGCTGGGGCGCCAAGGGGGCGGAACTGTCGACCTGCACAGATACGCCGGACAAAACCCGCTGGTACGAGGCGCAGCGCTGGCTGCGTAATGATCCTGGTCGGACCTATGATCTGCGCACCGATTTCCGTGCCGAACAGCTGCGGGACCCCGCCCGGGCCAGACCGCAGGAAGGTGGTCTGGGGCTGAGTTCCCCGCCCGACGTTGATGTGCTCGGCTATCTGACGGCGCGAGCCGGCGCGCACGCCCTCGCCGGGCCTGACCTTCCTGTCAAAATCATCAGGGGTTCAGACGCCGTGAACGCGGGCGGCGGCAGCAAATAGCACGGCCGCCGCGCCTAACTGCCGCGCCCGCATTCCACTGGGGGGCGACCCGGCCTAGATAAGGATCAGAAAGTGAGGTCCGATGGCTGGTGTATTCCTGTATTTCCTGATTCCCGTGGCACTGCTGGCGACCGCAATCATCCTCGGCGTCGGCATTTATTCCCTTGCCAAGGGCGGCGACTTTGCCAAAGCCAACTCAAACAAACTCATGCGGATGCGCGTCACCGCTCAGGCGATTGCGATTGTGATCCTGATGCTGTTCGTGGTCATCCTCAAAAACAGTGGGAATTAGGCCTTGGTCACTCTGAACAAGATTTATACGCGCACCGGCGACAAGGGCACGACCGGGGTCGTGACCGGCGAGCGGCTGTCCAAGACCCATCCGCGTATCGTCGCCATCGGCGAAGTGGATGAGCTGAACGCCGCTGTTGGCGTGGCGTTCGCTGCGGTTCAACATAACTCGGTCAAGGGAGCGCTCCTCGCCATTCAGAATGATCTCTTTGATGTGGGGGCTGACCTTGCCACGCCCGCGACATTGAAAGGGGAACTCCGCCTCTCCGCCAATCGTATTCAGAAACTTGAGCAGGCGATTGACGAGCTGAACGAAGATCTGCCGGCGCTGCAGTCTTTCGTCCTGCCGTCAGGGCCCGGAGGCGCAGGCCTAATCCATCTCGCCCGCGCCATGGCGCGCCGTGCGGAACGCCAGGTGTGGTCGATTGTTGAACTCGATGACGGCTCCTTCGTTAATCCCGATGTGCCGAGATATTTGAACCGATTGTCCGACTATCTGTTTGTCGCAGCGCGCACTGTAAGCCGTGAAGCGGGTGGCGAAGTCCTATGGGTCCCCGGCGGCGGTGACGAACCGCAAGCCCAGCATTGACGCGACCCGCCCTGATCCGGCATGAACAGTGCTCATTTTCGTGGCGACCTTGCTTGCAGGGTCGTCGCCAGACTTCTAGGTGTTCAGAGAAACACCGACTCACAGGGAGTGCCCCATGAAGATCCTCGTCCCCGTCAAGCGGGTGGTCGACTATAACGTCAAGGTTCGGGTGAAGCCGGACCAGACGGGTGTCGATCTTGCCAACGTCAAAATGTCCATGAACCCCTTTGACGAAATCGCCGTCGAAGAGGCTGTTCGCCTGAAGGAAGCCGGTGCCGCTGATGACGTCCTCGTCGTCTCCATTGGCCCTGACAAGGCGCAGGACCAGATCCGTCAGGCGCTGGCCATGGGAGCTGATCGCGGCCTCCTCGTCACGACCGATGATGACCTCGACAGCCTGGCCGTGGCCAAAATCCTTCAGGCCATCTGTCAGGAAGAAAAACCTGATCTCGTTTTCCTGGGCAAACAGGCCATCGACGATGATCGTAGCCAGACCGGCCAGATGCTCGGCGCGCTTCTTGGCTGGGGTCAGGGGACCTTCGCCTCGAAAGTCGAACATGATGGCGACAAGGTTCTTGTCACCCGTGAAATCGATGGCGGCCTGCAGACAGTGTCCCTCACCCTGCCCGCCATTGTGACGGCAGACCTGCGGCTGAACGAGCCGCGTTATGCGTCATTGCCCAACATCATGAAGGCCAAGAAGAAGCCGCTCGATAAGAAGGCGGCCGCCGATTACGGCGTGGACCTGACGCCGAGGCTGAAGACCCTGAAAGTGACCGAGCCGCCGAAACGCGAGGCGGGCATCAAGGTCGAGAGTGTCGAGCAGCTGGTCGACAAACTGAAAAACGAAGCGGGAGTCCTGTAAGCCATGGCCATTCTTGTTATTGCCGATCACGACAATGCCGCGCTTTCCGATGCGACGGGCAAGACGGTGACAGCCGCCGCGAAAATGGGCGGTGACATCGACGTTCTCGTCGCGGGCACCAATGCCGGTGACGTTGCCAATGCTGCTGCAAAAATCAGCGGTGTCCGGAAGGTCCTGCACGCGGACGACGCGGTCTATGAAAAGCAGCTCGCCGAACCCATGGCGGCACTGGCGGTTTCCCTCGCCGACAAATATGATGCCATCCTGACCCCGGCCGGCACCAATGGGCGCAACTATATGCCCCGTATTGCCGCCCTCCTCGACGTCATGCAGATCTCGGCGATCACTGGCGTGGAGAGCGCGGACACCTTCGTGCGTCCGATCTATGCGGGCAACGCACTCGCCACCGTCCAGTCCTCCGACAAGATCAAGATCGTCACGGTACAGCCAACCGCCTTCGAAGCCCCGTCCATGGATGGCAGTGCCTCTGTTGAATCGGTCAGCAAGGCTGATTTCCCGAACGTTTCGTCCTTCATCAATGAAGAACTGACCAAATCGGACCGTCCTGAGTTGCAGGGCGCGAAGATCGTCATCTCCGGCGGTCGTGCGCTGGGGTCGACCGAGAATTTCGAGAAGTACATCTATCCGCTGGCGGACAAGATGGGCGCTGCCGTTGGTGCATCCCGCGCCGCCGTCGACGCAGGGTACGTCCCGAATGACTATCAGGTCGGGCAGACCGGTAAGGTCGTGGCGCCTGAGCTCTATATCGCCGTGGGGATCTCCGGCGCGATCCAGCACCTTGCCGGCATGAAGGATTCCAAGGTGATTGTTGCGATCAACAAGGATGAAGAAGCGCCGATCTTCCAGGTCGCCGATTACGGCCTCGTCGCCGACCTGTTCGAGGTACTGCCCAAACTGCAGGAAGCCCTCTAGAAACAGATCAGCCCGCTGAGCGATCAGCGGGCTTTTTTCTTGCGCCTACATCATGCGCTGTTCGTCGTCGGTCGCCCAGCGCTTGGCGAGTAGTTCGTATTCCTTGTAGGCTGCGGGATTGGGGCGACTAAGTCGATGCCCATTTACGTATTCACGTAGCAGGATCCAATGTCGAACATATGCAGTTCGCCACCACTGCTTGAGAATATACTCGTCATACGCTCCAGATTGCACTCCAACAGCCCACGCCTCGTAATAGTTCAGTAAACCTACGATGACGGCCCGATCATCGACGGAGAAATTGTTTCCATGGGACTCATTCTCTGTGATACTTGCCTCATTGAATGTCAGACCATCCTTTTCGAGACGGTCATGCAATTGTCCGAACGCTCTGAATAATTCAACAAGCCGGGTGTCGCGCGTTTGAGAATTTACCTCCATCATAGCCGCGCTTTTAGGAATCATTTTTGCCTGGTGTCGAAGTCCAATGGCAAATGTCACGCAGATTGCGATCGCCGAGGCGAAAGTAGCGTAGGCTGTCAACGCCAAAACCGTTGATTGGTCAAAGACGGCGGTCGAGCACTGTCTGAGAGTTTGCGAGGTTGGCAATACCTCACACAACAAAATCGCCGCACTTAAAAAAATTGGCAGCAAGACAAGACAAACAGAAATGAGCGCGGACAGCACGCCAAACGGTATAATCCAGGCTGCTGAACGAAATTTTTTGATCCCACCAAACACAAAGTCATCCTCAAACAAAAAAAAGCCGCGCTCAAATGAAGCGCGGCTTTCGTTCCAAATTCAGCGTGAACGGATATTATGAAACCGTCCGTTGCTTCAGGACAGCATCGCCCTGCAGATTGTGACGGCGCGCGCGGCGCTCCATCAGTACGCGCCAGTTCCCCATGGACAGCATCTGTGCATAGATCAGTGGCAGGATGTTCGACTTGCGAAGACCCAGGAACTCATTGTCCGACAGTTCCTGCAGGCGCTTTTCTTCCACGGCGAAATACTTCGCGAATGGCATCGGCGTTGCGCTGCCTTCTGGGGTGAACTGCGCAATCTGCTCAGACAGCAACTTGTACTTGGGCAGTTCTTTCGCAAGCTGCATGGTCAGAACACGGTCGCGCTCATAGTTCTGGCAATATTCCATGGTCTGCTTCATCTCGGCCGAAGGCTCACCGTCGGTGAAGAAAGGCAGCTCACCGCCCTCTTTCATGCCTTCATAGCCTTCGTCGACAATCATCGCCATGCGCTGGTTGTCGCCTACGGAATCCCGGTCATTGGCGAGAGCAAACGGATAGCGGCGCAGATAGCCCGGGATGTAGGTGTTGACTTCCCAGTCGCCTTTTTCGTCAACGAAGAGGTTTTCCTCGTCGATGATACCGACCACGGCCAGCGGCAGCGGATTGGCTTCATCCGAGAAAATGATCGGGTAGTGACGACCAGCCGAAGCGATTTCGGACAGGGTCAGCGGGATCGCACGGACGTTCTCCGCATAGGCGAATGGGCGCTCTGGACGGCTGATGCCCATCGAACCGTGGGTTTCCTTGTTGAGAAGCGCTGGCTTCTTGAAAAGGAACATCGACCCTTCGAGTTGTGGGGCGGCTGGAGGCGTTGAGCTCATGGAACTGTCTTTTCCGAGTTAAATGAAACGTAGTCGAGGCCCTAGCAAATGACGCGCCAGCGTCAAACCCTGGACCCCTTGCTTCGCGCCAATCTGTCGGATTCGGCGCGTTCACGGGCGATGCGATACATGGTCTGCAGATGGCGTACATCGTCGGCCGCCCGGTGAATGTGCGGCGCCGTTTTCGATGCCTCTTCGACGAGCTTCTTCGGCTCGTCGGGCCAGATCGGCCGCAACAGGTCGCCGAGGTCATGCAGGCGATAGTTCGGCTTGATGCCCGCTGCGTCATAGAGCCTGAAGAGCCAGAAACTGTCATAGTCGGGCGCATCGGAATAAACCATCGCATTGCCCAGAGCGGCATTCAGCACCAGCGCGGTTTCAAGCGGCGTCTTGCCGGAGGTGACAAGCTGTATCGGGCTGATTCCATGCAGGATCTCGGCCGTCTTCTCCCACGCTGTCATGCTCCATTTGTCCGCCGGTCGGATCAGGACGGATCGTGGATCGCCCGTGGCGAAAGACCAGCCAACCTCGATCGGCCAGGAATGGGGACCCAGTCCGGATGCTTCAACGTCGATAAAGGCCGTAATGCTAACGGTATCCTCTGCCGACTGCCCGGTGTCCGTCGGACCTTGCATAGAGCCTCTGTTATATTTTTATGGCTGTACTTTGCCGTTATGGCGTCTCCGGCCGGCATTTTGCTCACGCCGCCCTTCCGGCGCAACACCAAAACCGGTCTGCGGCTCAACTAATCTAGGACGGGTCCGCCTCAGTGCGTCCCGGCACGCGCCAGATCCCCGATTGGGTGTCGGCTTCGAGATCAATGACGGGCGACTGTGCCTCATCACTATCCGTCATACGACGCCAATGCCGGGAGGCCCTGCGCTTCACGCGCTTGGCTACGGCGACGGCTCCCATGGTGATGGCAGCTGTCGCGAGCAGTGTGCTGATACCGTCCATTGCGACAGCGTATCACAGGAAAGGCGGGCCGCCCATGGGGTTCCGGCACCGCCCTTCATGTTAGGTCGTGCCGAGTTACCGGCCGAACCGTGCCCAGGCGGCGTGATCATCCGCAGCGGTCATCATAGCCTGCGGATCAAGGAGCGGTCCCTTCAGCCCGAGAAGCTTGGATACGAGTGATTTCTTCTCGATCTCGATCCGGCGGATTTTCACATCCTTCCCGAAACGGGCCTGCAGCACTTCGCGCAGATCGCCGGTCCCGTCGATCAGTCCGAGCGCCTGCGCATCACCGGCGATCCAGAACTTGCCGTCGAAAAGTGTCTCTTCGCCGGGCGTCAGTTTCTCGCCACGGCGACGCTGCACCATGTCGATGAACAGCGTGTGCGATTTGCCGAGCAGCGTTTCGAGCCGGGCAACGTCTGCCGGATCTTCGGGCTGGAAGGGATCAAGCTGGGACTTGTTCTCCCCCGCCGTGTAGACACGGCGCTGGATCCCCAAGCGGTGCATGGCTTCCGTGAACCCGAAACCGCCGGCGATCACGCCGATGGACCCGACGATGGCAAACGGGTCCGCGTAGACATCATCCCCTGCAATCGCGAGCATATAGCCGCCTGACGCGCCGACATCTTCGATATAGGTGATGACCGGGACCTTATGCTCAGCCGACAGCGACCGGATGCGGTCGTGGATCATGCGGGACTGAGCCGGTGACCCGCCTGGAGAATTGATCGAGATCACCACCGCCTGAACACCTGATGTGGTGAAGGCCGAGGTCAGCGGCTTCTGCACGCTGTCAAAGCTGATGGAGCGACCGGATCGGCCTTCTGGCGCGAGGACGCCCGTCAGGGGAACCACGGCCACGGTGGGCTTGGAACCGCCCGTGAAGGGCAATTTGTGCCAGAGTTTTTTCAACACTCGAAAATCCTTTCAAAGACAATGAAATTGGCGGCGAAGTCATGGACGCGGCGGCAAAACTGTGGCTTCACCATCGCGACATTGAATTGTGGGACCTAGGGCGGCAGATAGTGGTGTTCAACCAATGGCGCCCCAGATGCCGTTGAGCATCTTGCCACACTCGGCAATATAACCGCCTTGTCCTACATGAGTTGGGTAAAGGGACGCGATGAAAGGATTACGGGACATGGCCGTTGCAGCCGAAGTACAGGCACCGCCACGCTTTTCCGCTGTCGCCACCGAGCTGAAAGACAAGCTGTCGGGTGAGTTGACCAAGGTCAATGATGTCATTCTCGACAATCTGTCTTCCTCCGTTCCGCTGATCCCTCAAGTTGCCAAGCATCTGATCGCGGCCGGCGGTAAACGCCTGCGCCCTCTCCTCACCCTCGCCGCAGCCGATCTTGCCGGATCATCAGCGCAGGCACCCAAGCTTCTGGCAGCAGCGGTTGAGCTGATTCATGCCGCCACCCTGCTGCATGATGACGTGGTCGACGACAGCGCCCTGCGCCGTGGCCTGAAGACGGCGAATGTGGTCTTCGGCAACAAGGAATCGATCCTCGTTGGCGACTTCCTTTTCGCCCGGGCCTTTGAGCTGATGGTGAAGACGGACTCCCTGAGGGCCCTCGATATTCTCAGTCGTGCCGCGTGCACGATTTCCGAAGGCGAAGTGCTGCAGCTGGAAACCCAGTCCAATGTAACGACCCAGCGCGATACGTATATTCGGGTGGTGTCGGCCAAGACCGCTGCCCTGTTTGCCGCCGCCACCCATGCAGGCGCCGTGGTCGCGAACGCCGATGCCACTGCCGAGAAGGCCCTGGCAGATTACGGGCTGAATTTCGGGATCGCCTATCAGCTCGTGGACGATGCACTCGACTATGCAGGTGAAGCGGGATCGCTGGGCAAGACAGCCGGCGATGACTTCCGCGAAGGCAAGATGACCCTGCCCGTCATTCTGGCCATCGAGATGGCACGCAATGACGATGAACGTGCCTTCTGGGAGCGGACATTAGGCCAGGGTCAACAGCGCGATGGCGATTTTGAGCGGGCCTGCCAATTGATCGGCCGCGACGATCTGATCACACGCAGTCTTGAAGAAGCGCAGGCCTATGCCGAGAAGGCTGCTACGGCCTTGTCCGTGTTGCCGCCCTCACCGCTGCGCCAGACTCTCGAAGACCTCACGATCAGTTCGGTGATCCGCCGCTCCTGAACCGGAACATCCAGAAGATCGCAGCACTGTAGGCCGCGATGCCGAGCACGCCAGCGAGCCATAGTCCCGTTGGCGACCGGCCAAGCGACAGCGCCAACGTCCCGCACAGAATGGTAAGAGCCGTATAGGCCGCCGACACGGCCTGATGCGACCACCCCTGCTCGCGCAGGCGCTGATAAAGATGCTCCTTATGCGCATCGAGAACCGATTTTCCCTCGCGCGCGCGGCGCAGCAGGGTGAAGGCTGTGTCGATGATCAGAGGCAGCATGCCGATCGCGAAAATATAGAAATAGGACGCATCCGCCTGCGACGACCAGAGGGCCGAGGCCGCGAGGAACAGGCCGACGGACAGACTGCCCGCATCACCAAGAAAAATTGAGCCCTTCATGACATTGCGGATGGTGAAGCCGAACAGCACTGCGGCCAGAATGAGAGCAACGATGACGAGGCCGACGCTGCCCGCTGCGCCCGTTGCGACAATGAGGCCAATGCCCGCCATGCCGATCCCGCCCGCCATGCCATTGAGACCGTCCATGAAGTTGAACGCATTCACAAAGCCCAGAACGAAAAAGACAGCGAGCGGCCAGGCAACAAGAGCAGGCAAGGCCACCATGCCCACAAACGGGATGGGAACGGCAAGCACGACGCCGGACACCAAAGTCGTCAGTATGCTCAGCGCCAATAGAACACCGAGCTTCAGCGTGGGAGCCAGCGGTGTTGCGTCGTCGAGGGCGCCCAGCGCGCCAGCACAAAGGGCCATGACCGCAACCGGTGGCGGCAGGGGAGCCCCCGCTGACCACGCAACGCCGCACAGCGTGATGGCCACGAACAGCACCACGAGGCCACCTGCCCGCGAGGTCGGCACAGTATGATTGGACCGTGCTGAAACCGGGTCCGACAGGAACCCGCTCTTCGCTACGACGCCAGTGATAATGTAGGACAGGACCGTCGCCCCAATGCATAGGGTCAACAGGCTCGACAGGGCAGTATTCATCCGTTGCCAGCCCCGGACTGTTGAGCCCCGCCCCATATTGGTCCGCCAACGGACCATAAGCCACGGCCCCTGAACTGGCGCGCGCGGCGCTCGGCCGCCGGCCCAGATGAGAAAAGCCCGAAGACCGTCGCACCGCTGCCGGACATACGCGCCGCAACACAGCCCGGTGAGGCGGCCATCTCGTCTACCAACCGACCAATGGACGGCGCCAGCGCCATCGCGGGTGGGGCGAGGTCGTTTCTTGAATGTGTCATCCAGTCTCCCATACGGGAAACGGTGGTCACATTCGGCGGCCACGGCAAGTCCAGCTTTTCCGGGACAGGATGCGAATCGAACAGACGAAAGACTGTTGCCGTGGAAACGGCTTCACCCGGATTGACGAGACAGAGGCTGAGCGGCGGCAGGATCGGGCCGTCTGTCACCCGCTCGCCGACGCCGCGCGCGCGAAAACTGTTCCCGCGCGCCACAAGCGACGCCATGCAGACAGGACCGTCAGCCCCAAGGCACCGCGCGAAGCGGATCATCGCAGGGCCGTCGAGCGGTTTGGCCAGCTGCCTGTTCATGAGATACAGGGCACCGACGCCATTGGCCGTCCCTCCGCCAATGCCCGAGGCGGGCGGAACGGCTTTGTGCAGACGAAACCGCCCAGGTCCACCGCCAAAGGTCTCAGCAAACTGCCGTGCGCCCTTCAGGACTAGATTATGCGCGGGCGGAACGGATGCGAGTGATGGTGCATAGTGGCCCGTCACCTCAAGGCTGAACGCCGTGTCTGGCCCGAGCCATTCCAGCCGGTCCCCCGCATCGATGAAAACGCACAAGGTGTCGACCGGGTGATAGCCACGGCCATCCACCGCCCCGACCTGCAAGGCCAGATTGATTTTTGCCGGGGTAGCGATCACCGGACTCTGATCCAGTTATTCAGCAGGGGCGAGCGAGCCGGGTGCCGGAGGCTCCCCGGCCAGCTTGGCCTCGACCTTCGCCTTCATCTCATCAGAAAGATTGTCCATCTCAAGGACCCGGCGCCATTCAAACCGCGCCTCGATCTTGCGACCGTCGCGCCAATAGGCATCGCCCAGATGGTCAGTGATCACATCATCGCCAGGCTCGAGCTCGACCGCCCGTTCCAGCAATTTGACAGCCTCGCTGTAATTGCCGCGCTGATAATGCGCCCAGCCAAGACTGTCTGTGATCGCGCCGGACGCAGGACGCGCCTCAAGCGCACGCTCGATCATCCCGAACGCCTCATCCACATTCTCGCCACGTTCCACATAAGAGTAACCGAGGAAGTTCAGCAGCATGGGCTCGTTTGGGGAAAGCGACAACGCTTGGCGCAGATCGGCCTCGCCATCCTCCCAGCGATCAGCCTCGACGCGAATGGCGCCGCGCGCGAAATAATAACGCCAGAGATTGTCACTGCGCGTATCATCGGTCGACAGATTATTGGCGACCTCGATTCCCTTGGTGGCCGCTTCGTCAGCGCCGTCAAACTGGTCATTCTGTGCCAGCAGATTGGCAAGCGTCAGCAGCACGTCGGGCGCCAGGGCATCTTCCTTCAGATAATCGCGAATGAGCGCGATGGCGTCATCCTCGCGACCGAGGCTGAGATAGGCGTCGGCCTGGTCGATGGCGGCGTAATTATAGAGCCATGACTGACGCGACACGCGACCATTGGCGGCTGCAGCGACTTCATACTGGTCATAGGCATTGGCAATGGCACCGATGACGTAATGCGCGGCGCCAAGATCAGAATCGACGGCCGCCGCCAGCTGGGCGAGCGCCAACGGAAAATCGAGCGCGAGATCCAGCCCCTGGAAGCCGGCCTGTTCAGCCGCCTCCTGGCGCTGCAGGGCCTGCTCATAGGCCGACCACGCAAAGTTCTGGAACACCAGTGCCGCGCCTTCGCGGCTATTGCTCACCAGCCGCAATGGCGCCTTGCGGGCCATACGGACGAATTCCTTGGTTTCACCGGGCAGCGGGTCGTCGAGCCGCGCCGCCCCCATCCGGCCAAGCCGCCGCAGGAAGCCGCGATCAGCCGCCAGCTTGTGATAGAGCTCCAGCGCCTTGGCCCGGTCCTGTTCCCGCTCGACAAAGCCCGTATAGGCGACAACGGCCGTATCGGCTGCCGGACCGACCAGCGCCTCACCATAGGCAAGTTCTGCCGTGCCGCCCTCACCCGCCCGATCATACATCAGCGCCAGGTGCAGAGCGTTGAACCCGGCAAAAGCGCCATTGGGTGGGTTGAGAAGGATCTCCGTACCCGCATCAACGCCTTTCAGGTCGTATGCCGCCCATCCTTTGAGGAGCTGGCTGATCGAAATGCCAAGGGGGCTTTCAAAGGGTTCAGCCAAAAGCGTGTCTGCCTTGGCGATGTCATTGGCCGCAAAGGCCTCGGCAACGATGGTCAGACGCGGCAGGTCCGTTTCAATGAACGACCCCGTCGCCATCATGTGGCTCAGGTCCTGTTCCTCGGGCGCCGCCAGCATGGTGCGGGCGTAGTCGCTGGCCTTCGCAATATCGCCGGCAGCCAGCGCGTAGCGGAAGGCGCTGGCAATCAGGTCCGGATTGTTCTCGACCAGCGCCGCGCGATGAAAAGCGTCGGCAGCGACGCCATAGGCCTGCTGGCTGGCCGCAAAACGGCCCTGCAGATAATCACCGGCAACCGCATCAGGGTTTGCATCGGTCATCCCCACGCCTGGCGTCGTGGCACAGGCGCAAACCGACAGGACAACGGCCGCAGCGGCGGCTCTAGGCAAATTATGGGGCAAAACCAACTATCCTCGTCTGGTTCGAACGATGCCGCCCGGTTTCACCATTCCGCGCAGCAACTGGCAAGCGTCACCGGCGAGATATGGGGTCGTCAGGGAGAGCCGCCAGCGCCACTGGCATTGGCCTGACGCGCAGGCGTCGTGTCAAAATAGGTGTCAATCCCATCGGCGATCGAGGTCATGGCCATGTCCCGCCACGCTTCCGACGCCAGATTGGCTTCATCCTTGCGGTTCGACAGGAACGCCATCTCAACCAGCACAGCCGGGACATCCGGCGACAGCAGAACCTGCAGGCTCGCTTTGCGGTGGGTGTTGTTGACCATGGGCACACGTCCACGCATCTCCGCGATCATGGCCGATGCCAGGCGGGACGACTGGTTCTTGGTGTCCGTATTGGCCAGATCATAAAGGATCTTGCTGACGTCATCATTGGACGAAACATCGACGTCAAAGACGCGGAAGTTGCCGTTGGAGGCCACTTCCTTGGCCATCTTGGCATTGCGATCTTCCGACAAAGTATAGACCGAAGCGCCGCGTGCGAGGGGTTCGGGATTCGCATCGGCGTGCAGCGAGATGAACAGATCCGCCTGCAGGTCGCGGGCGATTTCGATCCGGTCATGCACGTCGATGAAGGTATCATCATCGCGAATCAGGCTGACCGCATAGCCGCGCGCGCGCAGCTCGGTCGCCAGCGACTTGGCCGCGGCGATCGTGACCGTTTTTTCCTGCAGACCCGTGCTGCCGATCGCGCCGGGATCATGACCACCATGTCCGGCGTCAATGACAACCATCGTTTTCCCCGCAGCGATCCTCTGGGCCGTAGGGGCTGCGGCGCGCGGCTTCACGCTCGGTGTAGGGGGCGCCTTCGCCGCCATGGCGAGAAGTTCGGCAGGCAGGGCCTCTTCAGCCTTGGAAGGCTCTTGAGCGCGGGGTTTTGGCGAGGGTGCAGGCGGCGTCTGGTCTTCCAGCGCTGCGATCGTCTTGGTTTCGGCTTCTGATTCGGCAAGCGCCTTTTCAAGGTCCGCCACAAGCGTATTGGCACTCGGAAGGGCTGCCATTTCCGTGGCCGCTGTTTCAGCCGCAGCGGTGAAGGTCCGCGCGGGCACATCCTTCAGGTCCACAACGAGGCGATAATGGTCGACCTTCTTTGTAGGCTCGAGGACGAATGTTTTCACCGGCAAAGCCGGCCGCTGCAGCGCCACGACGACCTCGTTATCGTCCATGCTGACGCCGGCGACGACGCCCTTCCCGCTGGGAATACCGTTCGTAAGAGAGAACGAGGCGCGTGCCACCTCAACCCGCAAGATCCCCTGGCCGCCAGCCTGGGGAATCACCTGGTAGATCGGCGCATCATCAAGATCCAGCACAAGACGAGTCTGCCCTGCACCGTCGACGCCGAGACGGATGTCCTGCACGACGGGCGCCGTCTGCCTTTCATTCGCGAGCGCCAGCACGCCGCAAAATGACAGGATACCAACAGACCAGAGTGTCAGGGCTCTTTTCATCAGCTGCTTCATCGAGGGGGCGTCCGTCCAAAACTGTTCACGACCTTATGCCGTGAATTGGGGCGCCCATGCCACCCCAAAAGCTGTATCGTCATCAGACTTAACGAGGGTTTAAGCGTCTGGCCGCTAACATCGTTTTGCGGGAGGTCAGCCATCAGATCGCCGATACCGGCTTGTGCCTAAGGCTGACATGCGCCACATACACTATCCAGGACGCGCGAGCTTTACGCTGACGGCGTCCAGCAAGATTTCCAGAGCTGAACTTCATGTGAAGTTTCAGGGATTGGATTGCCGGTCCGGGTGCTTCCCCGGTCGGGCTGAGAGGACACCGCGTCGGCGAGTTTTGCCTTGAGACGCGCCCCCCTCAGCTAGGTTTGAAGTGAGACATATCTGTCGGCGCGCGCCGTGGTCACATGCTGATTCGGTGGAGACGCGACATTCTAGAACAGGTGGTGCCCTTTCAGGGTGCCGTCAGGAAACCTGCCATGGCGTTGGCCACGTTGAATTTCTTTTTGGCGACGATCCTCGCCCGACTGTCTTCAGTCGGTGGTGCCGGATTGCGGCCGGCCATGGCTCTTACACATAGCGGCGTGACGTTGATCCGCCGCGGAGTCCCATTCCATGTCCAAAAAAATGCTTATCGATGCGCGGCATCGGGAAGAGACCCGGGTTGCGCTGCTGTCCGGCGGCAAAGTCGAGGACTTCGACTTCGAATCGCTGGCCCGCAAACCGCTACGGGGTAATATCTACCTCGCCCGGATTACCCGGGTCGAACCTTCACTTCAGGCCGCGTTCGTCGAATATGGCGGCAATCGCCATGGCTTTTTGGCCTTCAGCGAAATTCACCCTGACTATTACCAGATCCCTGTCAGCGACCGTCAGGTCCTGCGTGACGCCGAGGCGCTGGAAGCCGAGCTGGCCGAGAAACTGGCCGAGTACGACCAGGCCCCAGCCGATCTCGACGATGACGACGACAGCGACGACGATAACGACACGCGCGATACCGCCGAGGCATCGTCGGATAATGATGGCGACGAGACGGTAGAAGCGAAATCCGAACGCCCTCGCCGTGGCCGCCGCCGTCGTCGCCGTGGTGGACGAGGTCGCGACAGCGATGACAGCAGCAGCGCTAGTGACGATCAGGATGACAATGCCGACGAGGCTGTAACTGCCGAAGCGTCATCGTCTGATGAGGACGCGGGCGAAGACACAACCGCCAAGGCCGTCCCGCCAGATTATGCCGGCGAAGACTCCGCTGAAGAACCGGGCTGGCATGGCCTCGAGGAAGAGGTCTGCGACACCGTTGCTGAAGCCGACACCGGCGCCAGCGAAGGCGAAACGACTGATGGCGACGAGCCGACCGGCGATGATGACGACAAGCCGCGCAGCATCGGCCTTGAAGGCGAAGACGAGCCGACGGTCACCAAAGAGCTTGATGATGTTGAGCCGGTCGAAGGCTCGGCCACCGACATCGCCCTGCCCGACGGGTACGAAACAACAGCCGAAGATGCTGAAGCTGAGCGCAAAGAGCAGATCGAGGCCCGTGAAGACGACGCCGACGATGATGACAGCGCCGACGACAGCGACGAGTCCGACAGCGATAATGCCGTTGATGAAGCAACGGCCAAGGAACGCGCCAAGGAAATCGCTGACCTTGAACGCCGCTATAACGAGGCCAAACGCGCCCGGGACAAGGTCCTGCGTGACTACCGCATCCAGGAAGTCATCAAGCGTCGGCAGATCCTGCTTGTACAGGTCGTGAAAGAAGAGCGCGGCAATAAGGGCGCAGCACTGACCACCTACATGTCACTGGCGGGTCGCTATGGCGTCCTTATGCCGAACAATGCCCGTGGTGGCGGTGTATCGCGCAAGATCACGAATGCCGGTGACCGCAAGCGTCTGCGCAACGCCATCAAGGAACTGAAGGTCCCGCAGGGTCAGGGCCTGATCATCAGGACCGCCGGGGCCAAACGCACCAAGGCTGAAATCAAGCGGGACTACGACTATCTCGCTCGGCTGTGGGACACGATTCGCGAACAGACCATGAAATCGATCGCGCCGGCCCTCATTTATGAAGAGGCCAGCCTGATCAAGCGCGCGATCCGCGACCTCTATGACAAGGACACCGGCGAGATCATCGTCGAGGGCGAAGAAGGCTATCGCGAAGCCAAAGACTTCATGAAAATGCTGATGCCGAGCCACGCCAAGAACGTGCAGCCGCATCGCGATACAACGCCCCTGTTCCTGCGCTACGGTGTGGAACAGCAGCTGGATGAGATGTACCGGCCGACAGTCACGCTGAAATCCGGCGGCTATATCGTCATCCAGCAGACCGAAGCGCTGATCTCCATCGATGTGAACTCCGGCAAGGCGACCAAGGAACGCAATGTCGAAGCGACCGCGCTGAAGACAAACTCCGAGGCGGCTGTCGAAGTCGCACGCCAGTGTCGTCTTCGCGACCTCGCCGGGCTTGTGGTCGTCGACTTCATCGACATGGAAGAGAACCGGAACAATCGTGCCGTTGAGAAAAAGCTCAAGGATGCGATGAAGATTGACCGGGCCCGCACCCAGATCGGGTCGATCAGCAATTTCGGTCTTCTGGAGATGTCGCGCCAGCGTCGCCGCTCCGGCATTGTCGACGGTACCACCCGCCTCTGCCCGACCTGTGAAGGCGCCGGGGCCGTCAGGTCCGTGGAAATGGCTGCCCTGCGTATCCTGCGCTCCGTTGAAGAAGCCGCTGTTCGCGATCGCGCCGGGATGATCACAGTCACGACATCCCACGAAGTCGCAATCTATATCCTCAACCAGAAACGCAGCTGGCTGAACCGGATAGAAGATAATTATCAGATCGTCGTTGAGGTCATGAGCGATCACGACAAGTCCGGCGACCAGTTCGATATTACCAAGCGCGGCAAGGCGCCGGAGCTTGAAAGCCTGCGTCAGGAAACGATTGAGGAGCCGGTCTCTGACGATACGCCAGACGACACGGCCTCCAGTGATGATGACAGTGATGACGAGACGTCATCAAGTGACGAAGAGCAGGATGGGCGCGGGCGCAAACGCCGTCGTCGCCGTCGCGGTCGTCGGGACGATACCGAATCGCGCCGCGACGACCAGAGCGATGACAGCTCGGACAAGGCGTCCGATGATGACGATGGTGACGCCTCTTCTTCATCGGAGTCAGATGATGACAGCGGCGACGTCGATGATGAGGGCAAGCCCAAGAAGCGTCGTCGGCGGGGACGCCGTGGCGGTCGCCGCAGCCGCAAATCAGATCAGGACGGCAATAACGGTGATGATGCTGACGGCGAAACCGGGGACAGTGACCAGAAAGACGATAGCGAACCGGTAGAGAAAGCCGCTGCCGCTGACGCCTCAGAGGCACCTGTCGCCAAAGCCAAAACCGAAGACGATGCGGGCGACGCCACCGAGGCCAAGAGTGCTGAGGCGGATGACGCATCCGCCGCGAAGAAGCCTGCGACACGCAAGCCTCGCAAGTCGCGCGCAAAGCCAAAACCGGCGGATGCTGGCGACGAGACGACGGCCGAAAAGCCGGCGGCCGTCGATGCCAAACCAGCCGAGAAACCGGCCCCGGAAAAGTCTGCCGAGGCACAGGTGGAGCCGCTGTTCGGGCAGTCCGAACCCGCGCCTGCCCCTGCTCGTCCGTCCATTCACGGGCCCGTGGAAGAGATCAAACCCAAACCGGCTTCCGAAAAACGTCGCGCTGGATGGTGGTCTCGCGCACTCGGCAAAGGCGACTGATCAAAGGGGCCCTGCGGGGCCCCTTTTTCGTCGCCAGGTCATCGCGGCACGCGGGCTCTTCCCAGCTTACGCGCTCTTCACCCGGCATGCCCTTTTCACCCCCCATCATTACTGCCAAGTTGGCGGGTAAGTTGAGATGAAGACAGGGCAGGATTTGTGAGACGCTTTTCTATCAGTGTTTACGCAGCGTTGGCTGTGTCCGTTCTCTCTGCGCTGGTGACCAGCGCGCATAGCCAGACCTTGCTGCGCGATGCCGAGATCGAGCAATATCTTGAGGACTATGCGAACCCCCTCTTCGTTGCTGCCGGCCTCGATCCCAACGCTGTTGAGATCTACCTGATCGGCGACCAGTCTCTGAACGCGTTTGTCACCGCGGGCCTCAAAGTCTTCGTCCATACCGGGCTGATCACGGCTGCTGACAATCCCAACCAGATTGAAGGCGTGCTGGCCCACGAGACCGGGCACCTCGCCGGCGGCCACCAGCAGCGCGGCTCAGAGGCCATGGCACAGGCCAGCCGCCCTGCCATGCTCAGTCTGGTTCTCGGCGCCATCGCGGTCGCCGCCGGGTCGCCTGAAGCGGGCATGTCGATCATGGGACTGGGCCAGAACATCGCCCTTGGCGAGTTTCTCGCCTATAATCAGGGGCAGGAATCCGCCGCCGACCAGGCCGCCGTCACTTATCTCGAGCAGGTCGGTCACTCAGGCGAAGGGCTTGTCGAGTTCTTCAGCAAGCTGTCCAACCGTCAGTTGCTGACCGCCTACAAGATCGATCCCTACCTGCAGACACACCCTCTCGCCATCAAGCGGATGAACCGCCTGCGCGATCGCGTGGCGTCGCAAACCCATGCTGAGGTCACCGACAGCGAAGAGGCGATGTTCCGCCTGAAAATGATCCAGGCGAAGATCCTGGGTTTTGTCAGCGACCCCTACACGACGCTGCGGCAGTACCCGCTGTCCGACCAGACACCGCCGGCGCGCTATGCGCGTGCGGTCGCCTATTACCGCTCGTCGCGTCTCGAGGATGCTCTGAAAGAAACGAACCGCCTGATCGAATTCCAGCCGGAAAACCCTTTCTTTCAGGAACTGAAGGGCCAGATGCTGTTCGAACACGGGAAGATTGCTGAATCGGTCGAGCCCCATCGTCGATCAGTCGAACTCGCCCCTCAATATGCTCTTCTCAAGATCAACCTGGCCCGGGCGCTGGTTGCTCTTGAGAAGGAAGAAACCACCAATGAGGCGGTGACCATTCTTCGAACCGCCCTGCAGATGGAGCCGCGCAACAGCTTCGGCTGGTCTGAGCTGGCCCGTGCCGAGGCGTTTCTCGGCGATGAAGCCGAAGCCAGCCTGGCCCAGGCGCAGGCCTATTTTGCAGTTGGTAACTATCCTGGTGCACACAGGTTTGCGAGCCGCGCCCGAGACCTCCTCGAAGTCGGTACGCCAGAGCACCTGCAGGCGCTGGACATCGTCGTCGCATCCGAAGAAGAGGCGTACGAGGCGATGAACCGCCGGGAAAGACGCCGATAGGAACGAAGATGACGTCCAGAATTCTGTTTGCCGCCGCCGGCGCAACCTTCATCGCCGCGCTGGCTGCCTCAAACCTGATGACGGCCGGCTCTGCCACGGCGGCACCGCCAGCGGACCGTGAAGAGATCGAGACAATCGTCCGGGAATATCTGCTTGAGCACCCGGAAGTTATTTTCGAGGCCGTCGAGCGCTACAGCGCCCGCGAATCAGAGCGGGCCAGAGCCATCGCTGAAGGCGAAATCCGGAACACACTGCCGACGCTTCTGTCCGGGGACACGGGTCACGTCATGGGCGCCGATGTGGCAGACACAGAAGTTCTGGTTGTCGAGTTTTATGACTATCATTGCAGCTTCTGCCGCAACGCGGTCGACATGGTGATGGATCTTTCCGAGCAGAAAGGTGTCCGGGTTGTTCTTCAGGAACTGCCCGTGATCACCCAGCGTTCTCAGGAAGTGGCGATCGCATCATTGTCCGTAACCGATCCTGCTGCCTTCAAGAAGTTCCATCGGGCCCTGTTCGACATCAGCGGGCCGATCACAGATCAGGCGCTAGCATCCGCCGCGCGCAAGGCCGGGCTGAAGCCCGCTGACCTGCAAAATACGATGACGGACAAAGCTTTGCGGCAGCCTCTTGAGCAAAAGCTTAATCTCTCTTTCGATATGGCCGCGTCCTTCGGCATTGACGGCACGCCGGCCTTTATCATTGCGTCTCCGGACGGCAAATTTGTCCGACTTATTAGCGGGATGGACGAATATGCTATCAAACAGGCTGTGGACGACGCCAAGCGCTCTTAGGTGCGCCGCAAAATAGCGCGGAGCTTTCTGCTGCGTCAAAGCGACACGTGAAACCCCTCAAAACTGTTGCCGAATTGCACCGCGCGGGCAAAAGTCGGCTTCGCACCCGCGAAAAGCGTCATCAAACCGTCGCTTTCAATTGACACTTTTGTGTCCAGAACATTACGTTTTCTTGACGTTGCTGTCTGTCGGAGAGGTTCTCTTCGGAAGGCATGACGGTGGGCCTCTCGAAACGGGACGATAATCTCGTGCGAGTACATCTTTTAATGGGGTTACAATGACTGACACAAGCAAGACTGACGACCTGGTTCGTCTGGCGCCGGGCCTTAAGGCTCTGCTGGTCGCTGGTGCTTCGGCACTCGCCATCTCCATGGCACCAGCCTATGCGCAAGACACATCTGACGACGATGACGTCGATGTTATCGAAGAAGCCGACGAATCCACTGAAGGCGATGCCATCGTCGTTACGGGTTCGCGCCTTCGCAAAGACACCTTCTCTTCCATCTCGCCTCTGCAGGTCATCAGCTCGGATGTCAGCCGCGAAGCCGGTCTGATCGATCCAGCATCGATCCTACAGAATTCGACCGCTGCTACCGGTCAGCAAATCGACGACACGTTCGCCGGTTTCGTGACCGATAACGGCCCAGGTTCGTCAACGGTTGACCTTCGCGGTCTGGGCGCCACGCGCACCCTGGTCCTGCTGAACGGCCGTCGCGTTGGCCCAGCCGGTGTTGAAGGCGCGCCACGCGCTCCTGACCTCAAC
Source organism: Parvularcula sp. LCG005 (assembly GCF_032930845.1). Lineage (GTDB taxonomy): Bacteria > Pseudomonadota > Alphaproteobacteria > Caulobacterales > Parvularculaceae > Parvularcula. The sequence continues at coordinate 1,710,116 of NZ_CP136758.1, forward strand.
CTGATCCCACGCGCTCTGGTTGACCAGTACGACCTGCTGCTCGACGGTGCATCGTCGATCTACGGTTCGGACGCTGTTGCCGGTGTGACGAACGTCATCCTGCGGAAAGACTTTGACGGTCTTGAGCTGGAATTCTTCGGCACCAAGCCTGTCCACGACAATGGTGAAAACTACACGGTTCGCGGTGCTTACGGCTTCAACACGGACCGCGGCTTTGCTGGTATCGGTGCTGAATACACCAAGATCAAATCGATGTCCTTTGCCGACCGTCCTTGGACGGATGGCTGTGACCAGCACTACGAAATCGACGAAAACGGCAACATCCGTACCGAAGGCGTCGGCACAAAAGGCTATCTGGAGCGTGACTTCGGTCTGACCGTCGCTTCTAGCCCTTGTAAAGTGGGCCGTCGGATCGGCAACGTCGACTTCTATCCAGTCGCTTCAACCACATATTACACACCGGGCACGACGAACATCGGCTTCCCGAACTACTCAGACACGTTTGCATTCAGCGTGCCGATCGATTTCGACGGCGACGGGGTGCTCGACGTCGATGCGACAGACTACTCAACCTACATTCAAGACAACAAAGACTTCGATCTCATCCCAGAGAGCGACCGTTATTCTGTCATGGCCTACGGTGAGTACGTCCTCGAAGGTGAGATGAACATCACACCATATTTCGAGGCGCTGTTCTCCGGTCGCGAGACGACACAGAACTCGGCTCAGCCACAGTTCTTCCCTGTGGTCTCGGCTGATAACCCATTCAACCCTTGCGGCACATCTGCCTCGGTGGATTGCGGTCTGGAACTCGGCACACTGTTCAGCAACCCGAACTACCGGTCGGCCTTCTTCGACTATTACGGTGCGTATCCGGAAGACTTCGGCTACCCACGCGCAAGTGGTCCAGTTGACCTCCGGCCGGTTGTCGCTGTCACCGGTGACCGTCGTTCGGCCTACTCCAAAGTCGAGCAGTTCCGCTTCGTCGGTGGTGCCCGCGGCGACCTGCCGTTCATTTCGGCTGGCCCGATCGCCAACTGGAACTTCGACGTCTACGGTTCGTATCAGACCAGCACCGGTGAAGCCCGTCGTGACGGTATCCGTCAGGACCGCCTCGACCTGTCGCTCGGCAACTACTCCTCTGCCGGTACGCCGTGTGCCAACGATTCAGGCGTTACGCTCGACGGTTCGGTAACGAACGGTTGTGTGCCTGTGAACCTGTTCGCGCCATCACTGTACAGCTCTGTTCGCGGCGAATTCGCGACACAGGCTGAGCGCGACTACCTGTTCGACAGCCGTGATTTCGATACAACCTACGACCAGACTGTTTTCTCTGCGTTCGTTTCCGGCGACGTTCTGAACCTGCCAGCAGGCTCAGTCGGCCTGGGTATCGGTGCGGAATGGCGCAAGGACGAGCTGGACTCCATGCCAGACGACATTGCGGCTGACGGTCTCTTCTTCGGCTTCTTCGCTGACGAAGGTGCGCAAGCAGAAAGCACGATCAAAGAGCTTTTCGCTGAAACTCGCGTTCCAATTCTGGCCAATAAGCCGCTGGCTTACGAGCTGACCTTGGAACTCTCCGGTCGTTACACGGAAGTGGAACTGACCAGCGATGAAAGCGGTACAGAAACGACTGACGACACCACTTACTCAGCAAAATTGGCTTACCGTCCGGTCAGCTCGCTTCTGCTGCGTGGTACCTACGGTACGTCGTTCCGTGCACCGAACCTGGGCGAGTACGGCCTGCGTTCGCAAACCGGCTTCCTGACTGTGTTCGACCCTTGTATCGTTCCTGACGATGCGTACAGCCAGATCGACAACACCTATAACCCTGCTCTCGACGACCGTGAGGCTCAGACCATCACAGCCTGTCAGCGCGAAGGTGTTGATCCATTCACGCTGGGTCTTCCAGACACTGCCGGTGGCGCTCAACTGCCACAAAACCTCAGCACGGAAATCCAGTCCGGTGCAGGTACGGGTCTCCGTCCAGAGACGTCTGAATCCTACACAGCTGGCTTCTCGTTCGAACAGCCTTGGTTCGACGCGTTCGACCTGAGCCTCGGCATGACGTATTACGATATCGAGATCACAGACACCATCATCGAGCCTACAGCTGGCTTCGTTGTGGCTGACTGTTTCCTCGTCGATGATGCGGCAACCCGTCGTTCAGCCTTCTGTGACCGGATTACCCGTGCAGATGGCGGTTCTGGCACAATCGACCTGATCAACGTTGGCTTCATCAACCGTGACCTCGAAACGGCTGTTGGTATCGACTACAACATGGTCTTCCGTAAGGAACTGGAACTGTTCGAAACGCCAATGGACTTCACGTTCGATCTTCGCCTGAACCAGGTGAAAGAGCGTAACCTCGTGATCAGCCAGGCCGATGGTACCCTCGACGTCCAGGAATATGCTGGCGAGTGGGGCTTCCCTGAGTGGAATGGTATCGGTTCGTTCCGTCTGGACGTCGGTGACTATCGCTGGTCGTGGACAACGAACTACCTTGGCGCTGTCAGCCAGGATCCAGATGACGTCGATGAATTCGATGACGCCGTCGACGGTCTGTCCGACACCTGCCTTGGCCCAACACTGGGTGACGTTCTCTGCCGCGACTATGCCGAAGCAGACAACTACTTCACTCACACAGCGTCGCTCTACTACCGTGGCGACAGCTGGACCTTGGGTGCGGGTATCCGGAACGTGTTCGACACGGCTCCTCCAATGGTGGACTCGAGCGAAATTACTGCTCGGAACAACACACCACTTGGCTACGGTTACGACCTCATGGGCCGGACCTACTACGTCAACATCGGCAAAGAGTTCTAATTCGAACTCAATTGTCGCACTATTATCCCCGGCGCTCGCGCCGGGGATTTTTGTTTGTATTTACCCTTTACGATTTGACGCAGTGAGATTTATGTTTTGGCCAAGTCGTTGATTTGGTGGCATAGTCACTTCTGTTACGATGGGTCGTGGGAACTCTCTGGAGGTTTTGAATGTCAGTCATCCGACAGCTCGCTTTTGCTACAGCGGCGATCTCGGTCATGGCAGGTCAGGTTTCGGCGCAGGAAGAAATTCCGCTCGAATACTTTGCCCTGCGGGAAGTGATCCAGAACGTCGAACTTTCGCCCGACGGGAAACATTTGTCCCTGATGAAGATCCAGGGTCGCGATGGCGATCCGATCATCGAAATCTATGAGACCGACGATCTGTCCAAGGATCCTATCCGTCTCGCCGCCGACCCCATGGAATTCACCTCCCAGAGCTGGGTGAGTGATGACCTGCTGGTATTCTCCGCCCGCCAGCGTCTGTACAAGCGCATCAATGGCTTCAACCAGGGTGTGTTTGTCGGCCGGGTCGCGTCGTACAACATGAAGGAACGCAAGTTCCAGCAGTTCGGCGACAATACGAGCCTTGAGAACCTGCTGCCGAGCCAGCCTGACACCGTCCTGATTTCCGAATCACGGACAAACTCCAGTTTCGATCAGGATGATCCGTTCGCGAACTTCCGCCCGCGGGCCTATTACGAGCTCAACCTGAATACCGGTGCCAAAAAACTGGTCTTCAAGGGCAATGAGAAAATCGCCTCCGCTCAATTCGATTCAGACGGCAACCCACGGAACGCCTTTGGTTACGATGCGCCGGCGAAGGAATTCGTCTATTACGGCCGTATGCCTGGCGACTCGAGCTGGGAAGAAGTCTATCGCCGCGACAGCTTCGATTATGAAGACTTCACGCCATCCGGGTTCAAGAAGGACGATCCGTCCACTGGCTATGTCATTGCGACCAATGGTTATGACGTCTACGGCCTGTGGAACTTTGACTGGGAAAAGGGTGAGTTCGGCGATCTGGTGTTCCGCGACAAGGCGGCCGATGTCGGCGGCGTCCGGAACCACCCGAACACGTGGTCTCACCCGGAAGAAGTCGTTGGCTTCTATTATTACGGTGCCAAGCCGCAATGGGTTTATTTCGACAAGGAAGTCGAAGCGCTCTACCAGTCGCTCGAGAGCAACCTGCCAGATGCCTACAATGTCAGCATTCCGAGCATGTCGCGCGACGGCAAGAAATACATCGTCTATAACACAGGGCCTCACGATCCCGGTACATACTACCTGATCAACAATGGTCAGGCACAGGTGATCGGCAAACATATGCCGCTGATCCGTTCAGAGCAGCTGGCTGATGTGGAGTTTGTCGAATACACGGCCCGCGACGGCCGGACCATTCGCGGCTACATCACCATCCCGGCGCAGGGCGAGAAGCCTTATCCGGCCGTGATCATGCCACACGGCGGACCGTTCGTGGGCGAGATGCCGGCCTATGATGAGTGGGCCCAAATGTTCGCCAGCCGCGGCTATCTGGTGTTCCAGCCACAGTTCCTGGCCTCTCGCGGCTGGGGTCAGTCGCAATACATCGATTTCTTGGGCCAAGGCGGCTACAAGATGCAGGACGACAAGGATGACGGTGCGCAATACCTGATTGATCAGGGGTGGACCGAGCCTGATCGCATCGCAATGTATGGCTGGTCCTATGGTGGCTATGCGTCTGCAGTTGCCGCCAGCCGGACACCGCAGATGTACCAGTGTGTCATGCCGGGTGCAGCTGTTCTGGATACGGATCTTCAGAAGAAGTACAACCAGCAGGGCGCCATCGACGCTTCGTATGACTTCGCTGAGCGTCGTTATTCGGGCATCAATCCGATCGAAGAAATCGACAAGATCAACGTCCCCATGCTGTTGATCCACGGCGATGTCGATCAGCGCGTGCCATTTGAACATTTCAAACGCTACACCAAAGAGCTGAAAGGCAAAGGCAAGGATGTGCAGGAGTTGGTGCTGAAAGAAGCCGACCACTTCTACAACACTCTTTACTATCGCCATCAGATCGCTCTTTACACGAAGCTGATCGACTATCTTGAGAACGATTGCGGACCTGGGGGTCTGTAATTCGTTGGATACGAAATGAAAAAGCCGCCCCTCGGGGCGGCTTTTTTGATGCACCTATGGGTGTCGATCAGATCAGGCCGGCCAACGGGCTGGACGGATCAGCATACATCCGGCGCGGCATCCGGCCCGCCAGATAGGCCTCCCGCCCCGCAATGACCGCGTGCTTCATGGCGCTCGCCATCATGATCGGGTCTTTTGCTTCGGCGATCGCGGTGTTCATCAGCACGGCGTCGCACCCCAATTCCATGGCGATGGCGGCATCGGACGCGGTCCCCACGCCGGCATCAACCAGCACTGGTACCTTAGCGCCTTCGACGATCAGACGAATGTTCACCCGGTTCTGGATCCCAAGGCCCGATCCGATCGGCGCACCGAGCGGCATGATCGCGCAGGCCCCCGCCTCTTCCAGACGACGCGCCATGACAGGATCGTCAGAGCAATAGACCATCACGTCAAAGCCGTCCTTGATCAGCAGCTCCAGCGCGTGCAGCGTTTCAATCATGTCCGGATAAAGCGTCTTGGGGTCTGACAGGACCTCAAGCTTCACCAGATTCCAGCCGCCGGCCTCGCGGGCCAGCCGAAGGGTCCGCACCGCGTCTTCGCCGGTAAAACACCCGGCTGTGTTGGGCAGAAAGGTGTATTTTTCGGGAGAGACATAATCGACCAGCATAGGCTGATCGCGATCCGTCAGATTGACCCGCCGAACCGCCACTGTGACGATCTCAGCACCGGCCGCTTCTGCAGCGGCCGCGTTCTGAGCGTAATCCTTGTATTTTCCGGTGCCCACGATCAGCCGTGAGGTAAAATGCCGCCCTGCGACTGTGAATCCGTCGTCGGTCATCAACCGCCTCCTACAAACTGGACAATTTCAATTCGATCACCATCGGCAATCGCCGTGGAGGCGAACGCCGATTTCGGCACGATGGCGAGGTTATGTTCGACCGCGATCTTGGTCACGGGAAGTTCCATGACCTCAAGCAGGCCAAGAACCGTCGCGGCCTCGACCGTCGTCCCCTCACCATTCAGAATGATTTCAACCATTTGGCTGCCTTTCACTGCAGACCTCTCCTATTGGCATCTAAAGTCGTCGCAGAAGCATCGCAAGGGGCGGGTCGGCCATGCAAATTGCTGATTTTCTTGCTCTTGAACGCCATGACTTTGTTGCCGCCCGCTCCGCATCGGGTTAGATGCGTGCGTTATTTGCACCGCAGGATGCGGTAGCGCCCATTTACCAGACGGCAGGAGGACGGATGTCCGACCCCAAAGAGCTAGAAAAAGATTTGGCCGCTATACGGGCATTGGCCGAAGTATTGGACGAGACCGGCCTGTCAGAGGTCGAGATCGAGCGCGGCAATGTTCGTCTGCGTGTGTCAAAATCAGCACCCATGATGTCCTACGCCCCGCAGGCGGCGCCAGCCCTGCCGGCCGCTGCCTCATCCGGTGGAAATGACGCTTCGGCCCCGGTCGACGCGGCCAGCCATCCGGGCGCTGTTACCGCACCAATGGTCGGTACCGCCTATCTCGCACCATCACCGGGCGCCGCTGCTTTTATCTCCGAAGGCAAACAGGTGTCTGAAGGTCAGACGTTGCTCATCATCGAAGCGATGAAGACAATGAACGAAATCAAGGCGACACGCTCCGGCACCGTCGTCAAAATCCTCGCCCGTGACGCCGAGCCGGTGGAATATGGCGAGCCATTGCTGATCATCGAATAGTGTTCAAAAAAGTCCTCATCGCCAACCGGGGCGAGATCGCCCTGCGGATTCACAGGGCCTGTAAAGAGCTCGGTATCCAGACGGTCGCAGTTCATTCGACCGCAGATGCCAATGCTATGCATGTCCGCCTGGCTGACGAAAGCGTGTGCATCGGTCCCCCGGCCGCCAAGGACAGCTATCTGAACATTGCAGCCGTCATTGCGGCTGCCGAGATTACAGAAGCTGACGCCATTCACCCCGGCTATGGCTTTCTGTCCGAGAATGCCCGCTTCGCGGAGATTGTCGCCGCCCACAACATCACGTTTATCGGTCCGTCTGCTGATCACATTCGTGTAATGGGCGACAAGATCGCGGCCAAGGACACAATGGGCAAAGCGGGTATCCCGCTCGTGCCCGGATCCGACGGTGCGATTACGACAATCGAACAGGGCGCAAAGGTGGCCGAAGAGATCGGTTATCCGGTTCTGGTCAAGGCGGCTTCGGGTGGCGGCGGCCGCGGCATGAAGCTGGCCCGGGTGCCTGAGGAACTGGAAAACGCCATCAACACGGCGGGTTCAGAAGCCAAGGCCGCTTTCGGCGACGCATCCGTCTATCTCGAAAAATACCTCGAGCTCCCGCGTCACATCGAGATCCAGATTGCGGCCGACAGCCACGGCAATGTTATCCAGCTGGGTGAACGCGACTGCTCTCTGCAACGTCGTCACCAGAAGGTCCTGGAAGAGGCGCTATCCCCCGCCCTCACCCCTGAGCAGCGGGCCGAAATTGGCGAAGTCACGCGTGCCGCGATTGAAAAGCTTGGGTATCTCGGCGTCGGCACGATCGAATATCTGTACGAAAACGGCCAATTCTATTTCATCGAGATGAATACCCGCCTGCAGGTGGAACATCCGATTACTGAGCAGGTGGCCAATATCGATCTGGTGCGGGAACAGATCCGCATCGCAGCCGGGCATCCGCTTTCGCTGAAGCAGTCCGATGTCAAATTCGCTGGTCACGCGATTGAGTGCCGGATCAATGCCGAAGACCCGGTCAATTTCACGCCGAGCCCCGGCAAGATCAGTGATTTTCACGCGCCCGGCGGCCCCGGTATCCGTTTTGATTCGGCGGTCTATGACGGGTACACGATCCCGCCATTCTACGATTCAATGATCGGCAAGCTGATCGTTTATGGTGATACGCGTGAATTGTGTATCGCACGTCTGCGCAGAGCCTTGGCGGAAACCGTTTTGACGGGGATCAAGACGACAATCCCGCTGTTTGAGAAGCTGATCGAAGAACCAGAGTTCCAGAGCGGCGACTACCATATCCACTGGCTGGAAGAATGGCTCAGCAAAGCCAACGCCTGATTGTGGCATGACACTCGCCACAGGCCTGACACTGGCGCGCATCGCCCTCACCCTGCCTGTGGTGCTCGCCATTCTTTTCGGGTTCGGCTTGCTGGCAGCGATCCTACTCGGCATGGCGGCCTTGACCGACTTTGCCGACGGGTGGGTTGCCCGTACCCGTAATCAGGTCACGCCAATCGGCGCCGTCCTTGATCCGATTGCCGACAAAATCCTGAATTTGAGCGTCATGGTCGGTCTGGTGGCTGCGGGCACGCTGTCCGGCCCTCACCTCATCCCTGTTTTTGCCATCGTCTTTCGCGAACTGTTCATCAGTGGACTGAGGGAAGGTGGTGCGCAGATTAAGCTGCCAGTCACTGCACTGGCCAAGGTCAAGACGACCGTGCAATTCATCGCGCTGGTCGCGCTGTGTTTTGGACCATCAGTGATCGCGCTTGGCCTGTTCTGGCTGGCGGCGGTCCTCACCCTGTGGACCGGCGCTGACTATATGCGCCGCTGGCTCAATATCGAGTGACAATGTCGCTGACGGCCGGGCGATCCCGTTCGATTGGCGCATCGATGGCGGTTCCCAGATAGATAAATCCGGCAATTCGCTCATTGGCGCCAAGGCCGAGCGACTGGTGGAAATTCTGATCGAAGGCCAGCCATTCGGTCAGCCACTGGCCAGCAAATCCGCTGGCATGGGAGGCAAGTAGCACGTTGTAGCAGACCGCACCGCAACACAGCTCCTGCTCCCACACGGGCGTCTTGTGCGCCGGGTCGACGCTGGAAATGACGGCCACGACGGTCGGCGCCCGAAGGAAAAGCGAGCGGAGCTGATCATCCGACAGCTTGTCCTGCTTGGCATTGCCCGCGCGGGCCGCTGCGATAACCGCATCGCCAATACGCTCACGACCCTCACCATCAAAGACGATGAAGCGGAATGGCACCAACTTCCGGTGATCCGGTACCCGCGCAGCAAGCTGCAGGATAAGGTCCAGTTGCGCATTGTCAGGACCGGGATCCGCCAGCATAGCCGCGCTCGTGGAGCGCCGCTCTGCAAGAATGCGCAGCATTTCTTCGCTAGGATGGGCAGGCGCGGCACGGTCACCGGCCGCGGGCATTTTGATCGTCGTCATGGGCTTTATGATAGACCGATCACCGGCCAAGACCATCTTAGAAATGAGCCTGCAGCCACTTCACGATCTCATTGCCCGGCTGCGCGTTGGCGGCGGGTGACCAGTGCGGCCGCTCATGCAGCCCCCAGGCATTGGTCAGAACTGTTGATGCGCCGAGTAGCAGGCCCGCTTCATCGAGGGGCGCCGATGCCATGGCAAAATCTGCGGCGGGTATGACATCGGCCCAAATCTCCGCAGCGCGGACGGAACGGGTAAGGCCCCCCGCGACGGACAACGGCTGGCGAATATGGGTGCGGTGACAAAGCTCTGCTGCCCGTTCACCCATTTCCTGCAGGCGGGCATCAAGCACTTCGCCGGGCAGACCCTCAGTCCCCTTCTCCTCGCGCAGCAGACGGCTGACCATCGCCCGTGCCTCAACCGCCGACAGCCCGCACACGCGCATGATATCGCCAATCAGGTGCCGGCAGCCAAGTGGGATCGTTCCAGCACTGACCAGGCGCTGATCCTGAACCGAACACAGAACCGTTTCACCATGGCCAACATAGAGCGTCGCACCGTCATGGCGGGTGAAGGCGGCCGCCCCGATACTGGCCTGGGTCGAGACCACATCATCAAGCCGGGCACCAGCGGCGGAAATGGCGACTTCAAAGGCGGCGAGCCGTTTGACGGGCACGGACAGTACCGTCACATGAACGGACACGACACGCGCGCGCTGGCCCAGAGGATCAGCGACCTTGCGCTCACGATCAAGCGTGTAGTGGGATGGCTGCCGGTAGAGAACGGCGACCGATGGCTGTTCGGTCTCAGTCTTGATGGCGCGGAATGCAGCATCGATATGGGTATCCCGGACCGTGCCATTGACCGGCACATCAACTGATACTGTTCGGCAGCGGACAATACGGGCCGGCAGAAGCAGCGTGACGCCGGGCGAGCGGGCACCCGCCTTCTCCAGCACTTCTGCAATCAGGTCTGCGGCGCCTTCATGGGGATTACCATCCTGACCCAGCGCCCCGCGACTGAGCGAGAACGGGCCAACGGTCGTGCCGGCTGAGCGTCGTTCGGTCCGGATGCGGAGGGCTGAGGTCGATGTTTCAGCAAGATGCAAAAGGACGGTCACGGATTGATCTTTCTCAGCTCGATTTTGGACGGAAATAGGCCCATTTGGGATCTCTAAGGTCAATATAGTCGAGGCTGCTGGCCAATTTGCCGGTACCCGCCCCAAGACCAATCAACCGGTCAAGCGCAGCGTCAACATCTTCGTCCGGCAGCTTGGCGGTGAAATTGTTTCTGAACCGCAGATCGTAGCGCCGATCGCTGACACTGATAATCGTTGCAACGCGCGCGTAAAGCTCCGGCCGCCGCTCAAGCGCCAGAAGAAGATCCTTGGCGTTGGCCGGGTTCTCTGTGCCCGACAGGACGGGGAGCGTGGTGTAGTCGGTCAGCGCGACCTGACGCAGCGGATGACCGTCCCGGTCGATCAGGTGGAAGCGGTCATTGCGATCCTGCCACAGGGCCTGCGGCGCTCTCTCAATGACGGAAACATGGATGGTGTTTGGCCACAGCTTCTGAACGGCCGCGGCCTTGACCCAGCCGAGTTCTTCAATGCGCTGACGCGCGGCATTGGCGTCGACAGTGAGCAATGGTTGTCCGAGGACACTGCCCTTCTCGACGGTGCCAAGCGCATCCATGATCTCGCGGTCGGAAATTTCATCCGCGCCCTTCAGCGTGACGCGGCTGACAGAAAAGCCCATGGCCTTCGTCGCACGACCGGTCAGCGTGTCGATCCGGTCACCAATGTTCCAGAAGTACCCACCAGCAAACAGCATGAAAAGGACGACGAGTGCCAGTGCGGTGATACCCACCACGGAATAGGTGACGACACCCGACCAGAGCGCCTGCAGACGCCCGCCAAAACCTGTCGTGGCTGTCTTCGACCTGGTACGCGTCGTCTTCGACCGTGCACTGCTCTTTTTCTTGGCAGCAGGTTTTTTGGCGCGCGTTTTCCCTTTTACCGGGGGCATGTTGCATCCTCCACCATCCACCTGACCAGCGCTCTGAAAGTAATGCCCTCAGCCTGGGCCTGCTCTGGCGCTAGCGAAGTGGGAGTCAGTCCTGGTTGGGTATTCACCTCTAGAATGAACAGACCCTTAACGCCCGCTTCATCGTCCCAGCGAAAATCGGTGCGTGATACCCCCCTGCAGCCCAGCGCCTGCGCCGCGCGGACGGCCAGATCGCGAGCCGCCTCGGCCACATCGGCGGGGACATCGGCAGGCAGGACATGCTTTGATCCGCCAGCGCTGTATTTGGACTGAAAATCATAGAAGCTGCCGTGCGGGATGATTTCCGTAATACCCAGCGGCCGGTCATGCATCACAGCGACTGTCAGCTCTCGGCCGCGGACATAGGGTTCGACCATGGCCAGACCGCCAAAGATCGCGTCATCGAGATCGTCCTTGTGCGGTGCGGCCTGATTGTCGCTGGTGATGATATAGACGCCAAAGGACGATCCATCGCCCACAGGCTTGAGCACATAGGGCAGTGGCAATGGGTGCTCACCGGTCAGGCTGTCCGTGCTGATTGTCCGGCCACCGGGCACGGGCAGGCCGGCGGCTGAGAGCACGGCCTTGGCGCGCGGCTTATCCATCGCCAAGGCCGAGGCCAGGACACCGGAATGGGTATAGGGAATGCCCATGATCTCGAGCACAGACTGAATGCGGCCATCCTCACCGTAGGGGCCGTGGAGCGCGTTGAAGACGACATCGGGACCGCGACCATCGAAACTGTTGTTGAGCTGGTCGGCGATGTCACGCGTGGCATCGATCTCTTCGACGTCATACCCTTCTTCAAGCAATGCTTTGGCCGCTTCACGACCGGACACGAGGCTGACGTCACGTTCCGCACACCAACCGCCTTTGAGAACAACAATTCTGGTCACAGGGCTTCCCCGATCCTTTTGATTTCCCACTCAAGCTCAACCCCGGTGGCGGCCTTCACATCGGCGCGGATGCCCTCGCCCAGTCCCTCGAGATCCCGTGCTGTGGCCTGGCCGCGATTGATCATGAAATTGCAGTGCAATTCTGACATCTGCGCATCGCCAACAACGCGGCCTCGACCGCCCACGGAATCGATCAGCTGCCACGAGGACCGCCCGTCCGATTGCGCAGGATCCGGGTTCTTGAATGTTGATCCACCGGTCCGTTCACGCACCGGCTGGCTGGCTTCGCGCTTGGCCATGATGTCGTCCATGCGCGCGGTCACATCAGTCGGCGTGTCTGGCGTTCCCTCAAATACCGCTTCCACAAAGATAAGATCTTCCGGTAGCGGACAATGGCGATAGGCATAGCCGATATCGATGGCGGGAAAAACGTGCCGTTCGCCGCGGCGGTCGATGGCGACGGCGTGCACGAGGACATCCTTCGTTTCCCGGCCATAGGCACCCGCGTTCATCCGCAGGGCGCCACCAATCGTGCCGGGAATACCGCGATAGAACTCTAAGCCGGCAATACCTGCTGCTGCCGCACGCTTGGCCACCATGGCGTCGAGTGCGCCCGCCCCGGCTGTGATATGTGTACCGACAACATCGATCTTGCCAAAAGCGGGCCCGAGGCGAATGACCGTCCCACGGATACCCCCGTCACGGACCAGAAGATTGGAGCCCACGCCGATGACCATGACCGGCTCGTCCTCTGGCAGGTCAGCCAGAAACGCCGCCAGGTCATCCTGATCGGCCGGAATGAACAGGCGATCGGCAGGACCGCCAACCCGAAACCAGGTGTATGGCGCAAGGTCAGTGCCTTCGATCAATTTGCCCCGAACCGTCATGACGACGTGTCCAGCGCGCCAAGATCATCGGCCAGTGTGGCGGCATATTTGGTAATGTCGCCTGCCCCAAGGCAAACGACCACATCACCGTCCGTGGCGACGCCGTTCACGAGGCTCGGCAGGACCGCCCAGTTCTCGAGCACCTCGACCCCGCGATGGCCATGGCGCGAAAGCCCCGCCGCCAAGGCCGCCTTGTCGCGCCCTTCGATCGGGGTCTCACCGGCGGCGTACACGTCGCCCACAATAACAATATCTGCATTGTTGAAGCAGGCGCAGAATTCATCAAAGAGAGCGTTCAGGCGGGAATATCGGTGTGGCTGAACCACGGCGATGACCTTGCCGTCCGTCACACCGCGGGCGGCATTCAATGTGGCGGCAATTTCCACCGGGTGATGACCATAGTCATCCACGACGCGGACGCCGCGGCACTGCCCCACATCGGTAAAGCGGCGCTTGACGCCATTGAAATTTGCAAAGCCGCGCCGGATGGCATCGTCGGAAACGCCGAGTTCGCGCGCGATGATCGTCGCCGCCAGCGCATTCAGCACGTTATGATCACCGGGCATGGGCAGCCGCACCTGATCGATAATGCGGGCCTCGCCTTCACTGTGACGGAAGACGACGTCGAAGGTTGCCCCGTCTCGATCGAACACGACATTCTCAGCACGAACATCTGCCTGCGGATTATAGCCGTAGGAGACAAGGCGGCGGTCCGTCACGCGGCCGACAAGCGCCTGCACCTCAGGGTGGTCAAGGCAGACAGTGGCAAAACCATAGAACGGAATGGTCTCGATAAACTTGTCGAACGCGCGCCGTACGCCGGCAAAGTCGCCATAATGATCCAGATGCTCAGGATCGATATTCGTGACCACGCCGACCGTGGTGGGCAGCCGGTTGAATGTGCCGTCGCTTTCGTCCGCTTCAACAACCATCCAGTCCCCTTCACCCGGTCGGGCGTTCGAACCGTAGGCATTGATGACACCGCCATTGATGACCGTAGGATCAAGATCGCCTGCATCGAGCAGGGAGCCGATCATCGACGTGGTTGTGGTCTTGCCGTGGGTCCCCGCGACGCAGACATTCCATTTCAGGCGCATCAGTTCGGCGAGCATGTCGGCGCGGCGGACCACGGGGATATGACGCGCCCGGGCGGCTGCCATCTCAGGATTGTCGGGGCGGATTGCGGTTGAGACGACGACCGCCGCCACATCGCCGACATTCTGAGGCCGGTGACCAATGGCAACATCGATCCCCTTGCCGCGCAGGCGCTCGACATTGGCGCTTTCAGCGATATCGCTGCCCTGCACCTGATAGCCCAGATTGTGCATGACCTCGGCGATCCCGCTCATGCCGATGCCGCCAATGCCGACAAAATGGATCCGCCCGATGGGGAACGGCAGTCGGATCTTGATCGGTTGGTCGGCAGTCATGGGCACTCCTACTCCAGGCTGGTCATGGACGCGTGAAAGACGCTCAGGCGCGCTGTTCTAGCAGAGCGTCGATGAGATCCGCCAGCGTTGCGGCTGCATTGGCGGGGACTTTCCCGCGGGCCGCTGCCGCGCGATTGCCAAGGTCTGATCCTGCAGACAAACGCGGCAGAAGAAGGGCGGCGGCCGCTTCGGGCGTGGCCTTGCCTTCGAGCAGGATATCCGCGGCGCCCGCCTCCACCAGTACCTCGGCATTGGCACGCTGATGATCATCCATCGCGATACCCAGCGGGACGAGAAGACTGGGCCGGCCAATGACGGACAGTTCCGTCACGGTCGATGCACCAGACCGGGCCATCACAAAGTGCGACTGGGCAATCCGCCGAGGAAGATCGACGAAGAATGGCGCCAGCTCAGCCGTGATCCCAGCTGCCGCATAGGCCTGAGACACTGCATCATGGTCCGTCTCGCTGACCTGGTGCGTCACCTCAAGGCGCTCACGCAATGGTGACGGGAAACTGGCCAGCGCCTGTGGGAAGACCCTGCCGAACAGCGACGCCCCCTGGCTCCCACCGAAAATCAGCACCCGAATTTTATCGGCCTCAGACGGCGGCACATACGGGATGCCAGCGGCGTCCTGTACCGCCTGGCGCACCGGGTTGCCCGTCTGCACAAGTTTGCCCTTGATCTTTGGCAGGCGATCGAGCCGGGCAAAACCATGGGCGACAAAGCGGGCGGAAGGTGCCGCACGGCGGTTGACCCGTCCCAGCACAGCGTTCTGTTCATGAACGCCATAGGGAACCTTCAGTGATGAGGCGGCAAAAAGACCGGGCGCGGAAGGATAGCCGCCAAAACCGACAACCATGTCGGCCTTGAACGCCGTCAGCGCACGACGCGCCGCCATCACCCCCTGCCCCATCGCCGATGCCATGGACAGTTTGGCCAGCGGGCCACGCACATTCGGATTGGCGGCCTTCAGTATGGCGGTCTGGTCGGCCGGGAAAGATTTGGCATAGCGCATGCCCCGGTCATCCGTGAGCAGCAGAACAGACCAGCCGCGTTTCTTTGCCTCTTCGGCGAGCGCTTCCGCCGGGAACATGTGCCCCCCGGTCCCGCCCGCAGCGAGTGCCAGCCGACGCGTCATTGGTGGGCCGCTGACCGGCGTGTCAGGGCCAGCAGAAGCCCGGCTGTCAGTCCCGTCGCGAGAAGGGACGATCCGCCATAGGAGATGAACGGCAGCGTCATGCCTTTGGCAGGCAGGATGGCGAGGCTGACGCCGATATTCACCATGGCCTGAAACGCGAGCTGCGCCGTCAGCCCGGCGATGGCACATCGCACGAAAAGACTTTTCGTCTGCTCCGCATGCCGCAGGCTGCGATACACGATGGCGCCGAACAGGATGATGATCCCTGCACCGAGGATAAAGCCGAACTCCTCCGCCGCGACGGCAAATATGAAGTCCGTGTGCGCGTCGGGAATATTGTCCTTCACGCTGGGCATGTCATTCAGATTGTGACCCAACAGCCCGCCACCGGCGATAGCTTCGATCGCACTGTCGACCTGATATGTGTCGCCAGACTCAGGGGCCAGAAAGCGATCGATCCGGCTGCGCACATGAGGCGCGAACTGATAGCCGAAGGTGATGATACCGGTCATGGCGGCACCAAGACCAAGGACCCAGCCCCAGCTCCAGCCCGCGATAAAGAACATGACACCCCAGATCGCCGTCAGCAGGACAAGCTGTCCATAATCAGGCTGCATCAGCAGGGTGAACGCTCCCAAGGCGAAGAGCCCCAAGCTGAGCGCCCCGCCCGGAAAGCGCTTGTCTCGTTCTGCCTCTGCCAGCAGCCAGGCCGTCAGCATGACAAAGCCCGGCTTGAAAAATTCCGAAGGCTGAAGACTGAAACCCGCAAGGCTGAGCCAGCGATGTGCGCCCTTGATTTCCGGGCCGATAAACAGCGCGGCAATCATCAGAACGAGCGCCCCGCCACCAACGACCACGCCGACGCGCCGGGCCTGTGCCGGGGTCAGGAGCGAGCACCCGATCATGATGACCAGCGCCGGGCACAGGAACAGGAACTGGCGCTCCACAAAGTGCAGCGGATTGTCGATGTTCATCCGCATGGCCGCGACGGGACCCGCCGCCGTGCACATCACAATACCGATCAGAACGAGACCGAGGATCAGGTACAGCAGAGGCTTGTCCATTTCAGACCACCATTGCCGCATCACCTGTCGTGGTGTTGGCGAGGACATATCAAGCATAGCGGGCCTCGATATCCATATGTGACTGCACAACGGATCGGAAATCATTGGGACCGATGCCGGTCATTTCGAACGGCAGGCCGGGAGAATAGAGGATCACGGGCGCCGCACTGGGATCCTGTGCCGCAAGTTTTGTGGCGTCGCGATAGGCGGCTGCCACGGCATCGGCGAGACCGGTGTGACAGGTCACGCTGTCATCATCCGTGCTGTCGCCAATCAGATAGGCTCCGTGCACGGACGAGACTGATCCCGGGACCTGAGATCCCTTCTTTGGTGCATGGGCGTCGCTCCCGATCCAGAACACGTCCGGACAGGCGTGAATGGCGCGGGCCGCGGCCGCCGTCGAGCTGGCGAAGCTGTCATCGATGAACATCACCGGGCCAACGGATCCGAGACATTCAAACCGGCCTTTAAGCCCTTTATAGCTGTGCAGCGCCTTGATGATCAGCGCCGGCGCGATGTCAAAAGAAAGACAGGCGGCAATCGCTGCAGCCGCATCCTGATTGAGGTGCGATCCGACGAAGGCCGGTGCACGCGAGAAATTGCCCAATGGCTGCGTCTTCCGTTTGTGGGCGGAATAGGCCGTTCCCCCCAGAACGAAGATCCCGTGGCTGAGAGCCGCCTCGCCGGACACGGGAATGATCGTCCCTGTCCCGGCGCCGGGGCACTGGCCCGACCGCAGCATGGTGCAGAGCTCCTGCCCCAAGGCGTCATCGACACCAATGATGGCGCGATCCTCGGGCCCTTGGGATTTGAACACTTTCAGAAGCGACCGGAGCGCCATCTGGATCTGGTCAGGGTCGAGGAGACCCGCGACGCTGAGCGAAATGGCAATGTTGGGCTTGAAATCGCGAGCAATCGACAACCGCCGGACCGGCAGTTCCAGAATGTACGTCATCGCCTTTGAAGGGGCGGCCATATCCATGAACGGAGAGCCGATTGGCCCTCCAACAGACACAGGCCGGCCCAGCTCGGACAGAATATGGGCGATGATCGATACGGTGACGGATTTGCCCGCTGCCCCCGTGACGGCGATCACCGTTGGCCGTTCTTCCGGTGGCAGAGCGTCGATGCTCTGGGAGAAAAGGTCGAGATCCGTCAGGACCGCGACACCTGCGGCGGCGGCACGATCGACGAGGGTCAGGGCCAGACCACGACGATCACCATCGGCGATGACCACAGCCGACAACTGATCCATCGGCCAGTCCGTCGGCCGCCTCATCTGAACATCCGTATGCGCCCCTACCCCGCCCGAGCGATCAAATGCGATGACGGTCGCCCCGCTTTCGATCAGGGCCTCAGCTACGGCCAGGCCCTGTGGACCCAGTCCAAGGACGCCAACAGTCTGGCCACGATATGCGGGTAGAGGGAACAAGCGGGTATCCTATCGCAGTTTGAGAGAGCTGAGGCCAATCATCGCGAGGATGAAGGCGATGATCCAAAACCGGATCACAATGGTGGATTCTTTCCAGCCCAATTGCTCGAAGTGGTGATGGACCGGCGCCATCTTGAAGACGCGCTTGCCGGTCAGCTTGAACGACGCAATCTGGATCATCACCGACAGGGCTTCGAACACGAAAAGACCGCCAATAATGGCCAACACCAGCTCGTGCTTGACGGCCACGGCCATGGCACCGAGCGCACCGCCCAGCGACAGAGACCCCGTATCGCCCATGAAGATCATGGCAGGCGGCGCATTGAACCAGAGGAACCCCAGCCCAGCGCCGACAATAGCCCCGCAAATCACAGCGAGTTCCCCCACATTGGGGACGTAGATCAGTCCAAGATATTCCGTGTAGTCCGCCCGGCCGACGAGATAGGCGATCAGCATGAAGCTGCCTGCCGCGATCATGACAGGTACGATCGCAAGGCCATCAAGTCCGTCGGTCATATTCACCGCATTGGACGAGCCGACAATGACCAGCGCCGCGAACGGCACGATCAGCATCCCCATGGGGATCAGCAATCCCTTCACGAACGGAATGGGGACACCGGTTGCAATCCCCTCATCGATTCCGGGTGTCTGCTGCAGGACACTGACGCAGATCCAGCCAGCGACCAGCGCGGTCACGCATTGGACGATCAGCTTGCCTGACCCGACGACGCCGGTGGACGTCTGCTTTGTGACTTTGAGATAATCGTCCCAGAAACCGAGCAGGCCGAAAACGACAGTGACGCCGAGCACGACCCAGACATAAGGATTGTTCAGCGGCGCCCAGAGCAGCGTCGAGATCACCAGGCTGAGCAGGATAAGAACGCCGCCCATGGTGGGGGTGCCGGCTTTCTCGACAATATGGCTTTGCGGGCCATCGGCGCGGATCGGTTGCCCTTTGCCCTGCTTCTTGCGGAACCAGCGGATCAGCCGCGGTCCGACGATAAAGCAGATGAGCATGGCGGTCATGGTCGCGCCACCGGTGCGGAAGGTGATGTAACGGAACACGTTGAAGATCGTGAACTCGTCAGCAAGGGGGGTCAGGAGATGATAAAGCATGGCGCCCGCTACTCCCCCATTGTGGCGTTGGAAAGGAAAGCATCGAGCAAAGGTCCGACGCGTGATGCGTTCGAGCCCTTGAAGAGGACGATATCGCCGTCCTGTAGATCCGCCAGCAGCGGCTCGATCAGATCAAGCGCCTGTTCGGCGTGAGCGCGGTGCACGCCAGAGCCGAGCGCATCGCGCAGCGGCACCATTCCTGGTCCGGCCGTGTACACCATGTCGACCCCTGCTTCAGCGATCGGGGTGGTCAATTGTCTGTGAAAGACGTCGCTGTCCTTGCCCAATTCCCGCATTTCACCAAGGACAGCGATCCGCCGCCCTTCCGTGCCCTGTCTCGTCGTGCCCAGCACCTTCAACGCCGCCGCCATGGACGCCGGATTGGCGTTATAGCTTTCGTCGATAATGTGGACGGTTGCCCCGCGGATGGTCATGACATGAGTCGCGCCTCGGCCACTGCCCGCTGCAAACCGCTCAAGGCCTGCAATGACGGAGTCCACCGTTGCACCGCTCGCCAGGGCAGCGGCGATAACCGCACAGGCATTGCTCGCCTGATGACGGCCGGGCGAATCGAGAGTGAAAATCTTCTTCTCGCCTTCAACCGATACCGTCAGTTTGGCCGGGCCGGCGCCATCAGGGTCATAGTCCAACAGGCGCACCCCCCACTGCGCACGCGCGCTTTCCCCAAAGGGAATGATCGTGGTGACGCCATTTCGACCGGCCTCGTCGCACAGGAAATCATAATAGTCGCTATCCGCCGGCAGGACAGCCACACCACCCGGGCGAAGCCCGGTCAGAATCTCTGCTTTCGCCGCCGCAATACCATCGACGGAATCAAAAAACTCGAGGTGAGCCGCCGCTATGGTCGTGATGATCGCCACGTGCGGCCTGACCAGTCCGACCAGCGGCGTGATCTCGCCCGCATGGTTCATGCCGATCTCGAAAACGCCAAACCGGGCATTTGCCGGTAAAGCCGCGAGGGTCAGCGGTACGCCGATGTGATTGTTGAAGCTCTTCTGTGCCGCATGGACCTTGCCTGAAGGCGCCAGCGCAGCGCGCAGCATCTCCTTGGTGCTGGTCTTGCCCGCACTGCCAGTGACGGCGATCAGCTTGCCGAAATTCCGGTCACGCGCGGCCGCGGCCAGTGCCGACAGGCCCGTGAGTGTGTCCTCGACCATCAGGGCAGGACCATTGGCAGCGGCAGTAGCATCACTGGCCAGAGCAGCAGTAGCGCCCGCTTCCCGCGCTGCCTGAATGAAGTCGTGACCGTCCCGCGCATCCTTCAGCGCGACAAACATCTCGCCTGATCGCAGCGTTCGGGTATCGATCGACAGCCCACTGACGACCCACTCATCCCCACCGGCAAGCTGTCCGCAGGTCGCTGCACGCGCTTCTAACGCAGTCCAGAGCGGCGTGGTCGACAATACACTCATGCTTCACTCGCCTCAGCCATCAAACGGCTGGTCGTGGCGACATCGTCAAAGGGATAGGTCACACCCTCTATCGTCTGTCCAAGTTCGTGACCTTTGCCCGCTACAAGAAGCACGTCGCCAGGCTTCAGTGCGGCAACGCCTGCGGCAATGGCGTCTGCGCGACCACCAATATTCAGGGCAGACGGCGCGCCGGTCTGCACTTCGGCCCGAATAGCCGCAGGGTCTTCCGAACGCGGATTGTCGTCAGTAATGATCAGATGCTGCGCGGCGCTGGCGGCCGCTTTGGCCATCAGCGGCCTCTTGGTTCGGTCCCTGTCACCGCCTGCGCCAAAGACGATATGAATATCACCATCAGCATGGGGACGGATCGCGGCGAGCGCCGTAGCGATAGCGTCAGGCGTGTGGGCATAGTCCACATAGGCCGTGGCCTCACCACCATCGGCGAAGCGCTTGATACCGGCCAGCTGCATACGTCCCGGCGCCGCTGAAATCGATGACAGCTGCTCAAACACCCGCTCGGCGGACAGACCGCTAACAATGGCCAGCCCTGCAGCAACCAGCGCGTTGTCGGCCTGATACGCACCGATCAGCGGCAGTGCGATCTGATAGGACCGCCCCTGGTGCTGGATGTCCATGGACAGGCCATCAACCGTGGCCTCGAGTTGTTTGAGGACGATGTCCTTCCCCTTGCGCCCGACTGAGAAGACCTTTCGGCCCGCCGCCACTGCGGCTTCCGCCGCACGGTCCGAGCCCGGACCATCGGCGTTGATGACCGCTGTTGCGCCGACAGGCAGCAATTCCGTCAGCAGGCGCATCTTTGCGCTGAAATAGTCCCGAAAGTCGGGGTGGTAGTCCAGATGATCCTGGGTGATGTTGGTGAATGCCGCATATTTGAAACTGACACCATCAGCCCGGTGCTGCGACAGACCGTGGGAGGACACCTCCATCGCAAGATGTGTGGTGCCCATCGCGGCCATGGTCGACAGAATCTGATGGATTTCGACGGGGTCCGGCGTCGTATGACGCAGTGCATAATCATAGCCAGGCGCAACGGCACCCAATGTGCCCAGCGATCCGGCCTTTTTGCCCAGCGCATTCCAGATCTGCGACGTGAAGCGCGCCACGGACGTTTTGCCGTTCGTGCCGGTAATGCCAGCGACGTGTTCAGGCTGGCCCGCGTGAAAGCGCATGGCAATCTGCGCGAGCGTCAGGCGCGGCTCTTCGCTTTCGATGACAGGAACGCTGGCCTTCGTGCCTGGCAGCGCTAGGACGGCAAATGCGCCATCTTCCACCGCCTGTTCAATGAATGCACGGCCGTCAATATTGCTGCCCGGCAGGGCGGCGAAAAGATAGCCAGCCTTGACCAGGCGACTGTCCGCCGTGATGCCCGTGATCTCAACGGGCGGCAAGCGTCTGGCCAGCGCCGTCAGTTCATTGAGCTTCATCAATTTCCGTCTCCGTCAACAAGGCCGTCAGCGCATTATTGTCCGTCAACTGACGGTCCCCCTGCTCACGGCGCAACCCCACAAACCCGTCAAAGGCAACATCATCGCCTACCGGCATCAGACCTAGAGCCGGCGCCACACGCTCCACCACCCGCTTGAAGACCGGCGCAGCCACGTATCCGGCTGTGGCATAGCCATAGGTGGATTCGATCCCTTGCGGCTCGTCGAACGACACCAGCAGCACATATTGAGGATCATATCCCGGGAAAGCGCCGATGAAGCTCGAGATCAGCTCGCCATGGTCGTCATAACCGCCGATGCCGGGCTTGTCTGCGGTCGACGTCTTACCGATCGGATAGAAGCCGGCCACTTCCGCCTTGCCGCCAGTTCCGTCGGTCACCGTCTTGCGCAGGACAATGCGCATCTGGTCGCTGGTCGCGCGGGAGAACGCCTGATGCTGTTTGCCTGCCCCGCCGTCAATGAATGTTGGCGCGTAGTAAGTACCGCCATTGACCACCGCCGCGAAGGCCGCCGTCAACTGCAGCGGCGACACGGCGATCCCGTGACCGTAGGAAGATGATGCCAGCTCCGACGGCCGCCACTCCTTGGACAGCATCGGTGTGCCCGCCTCCGCAAGCTCGGTGGCGAGTGGGCGGTCGAGGTTGAGGGTTTCCAGCACGGCACGAAAGCCGTCCACGCCCAACCGCTGGACGATCTGGATCGTGCCGATATTGGACGAGTACTGAACGACCTCTGCCGTCGTCATCGGCGATTTCTTGTGGCTGTAATCGTCAATCGTCCAGGCGCCGATCTTGAGCGGCGTCGCAACGTCAAACTGATCCGTCAGTTCAATCACGCCATTTTCGAGCGCAGCGGCCACGGTGATCGGCTTGAAGGCTGACCCCATCTCGTAAACATCTGACATGGCGCGGTTCCGCCACGCCCCTGTGTCCGCTGAACCGGGCTGATTCGGATTGTAGTCGGGCAGGCTCGCCAGCGCGCGAACTTCCCCAGTATTGGCGTCGAGCAAGACACCCCAGGCGGCCTTGGCCGAGAACGTCTGCAACGCGCCAGCCAGCTCATCCTCCAGCACCTGCTGCGCCACAAGATCAATCGACAGGCGAACTGGGCCTTTCGCGCCAGGCTTCATGGTCAGATCAAGGGCCTTTTCCACGCCCACAACGCCGCCGCGACCGGGAATCGTGTAGCCGACCACATGGGCGGCCAGATCCCGCTGCGGGTAGGCGCGCCCAGTGGTATCAGGGAAACGCAGGCCCGGCAGGCCAAGCGCGATCACGGCTTGGCGCTCTTCCGGCTGGATGGAATCCATCACCAGCGTGTACTGTTTTTTGGCCAAGCGGGTGCGCAGTCGGTCAGCATCGATGGTCGGGAACAGGCCCTGCAGACCGGATACCGCCTCTTCCACATCCCAGATATCCCGGCCGTCGATGGCCAGGCCTTCGGCGGAGCTGTTCATGATCAGTGGACGACCATTGCGGTCAACAACCTCCGGACGAATGGGGACAGCATTCTCTACACGGATAAGGCGAATCTCATCGTCCATGCCAAACGCAAGGTAGCCGAGCCGCAGGATCATCACGGCGAATGCGAACATGAAAAAGCCGCCACACAGCATCAGCCGGAATTGCCCATCTGACTTGGCCGCGGCGACCGGCGTGCGGTCGCGCGGGGCATGATCGTCGAAGACGGTCGTGACCGTGACAGGCTGTGAGAGGCCTTCCATCATCATTACTGAACAGCCCTTTCAGCGGCAGAGAGATCATTCATCCCGATCGCATTGCCGATAATGTCGGCATTTTGAGGGACGGCAGATGGTTTTTCGGGGACCTTTATTCCCACGACTCGCGCAAAATCACGATCATCGGCGATCTGCTCGGACCGGACGGTCCGCAAGGCCAGATGCTGGGCGTTCAGTTCGGACAATCGTCCGGCATTCTCGAGCACTTCCACGTCGAGGCGCACCCGATCCACGTCGCCCTGCAGCGCTTCGCGAGCGTCGGCGAGGCGCTGAAGCTCCCGCTCGCTCTGGCGCACATTGGCCTCCGCGTGGAATCGTCCTGCCGCAGCAAGAACCAGGAGAGCAGCCAAACTCATTGTCACAATCTTCATTACACCGATACCCATGATTGTTGGAGTTGAGAAAATACAAGCGGAGGGATGCCCAGCCCGGCCAGGCGAGCGTCATCCCATTGTCCTGCAGGCGCGGCATTCCGAACCGCCGCGCGCAGGGTGGCAGAGCGGGCGCGGACGTTTCGCTCGACCTCGGCGGAACCGGGTGTGAGCGCCTTGCCGAGCGCCGAAAAGGTAGAGGCCGGACCGCTGACCTCTGGCATGTGCCGTGAGCCGCCACCGGTCCGCCCGGTCACCGAAGCAAGAAAACGCTTCACAATGCGGTCCTCCAGCGAGTGAAAAGACACCGCAACAAGGCGCCCCCCCTCTGCCAGCACAGCCTCCGCAGCGATAAGCGCACGGACAATCTGGCCCAGTTCATCATTGATGAAGATGCGCAGCGCCTGAAACGTCCGGGTGGCGGGATGGACCTTGCCACCGCGCCCCAACGCCTTTTCCACTACCGCCGCCAGCTGGGCGGTTGTGGTCAGCGGCGCCTCGTCCCGCGCCGATCCGATCAGATTGGCGATGTGCCGCGCGCGGCGCTCCTCGCCATACTGATGAATGACATCAGCAATGTCGCCGGTCTTCGCGGTGTTGATGAAGTCCGCCACGGGACGCCCCTCACCCATCCGCATGTCGAGCGGGCCATCCGCCATGAAGGAAAAGCCGCGCTCGGCCTGATCCAACTGCATGGAGGATACGCCAAAGTCGAAAACCGCCCCGTCGACCGGCACAAGACCGCGTTCGGTCAGCACCTGCCCGAGACGATCAAACGGCGCCTGAATGAGGCTCAGCGCATCTTCGCCGGCAAAATTTTTCTGGCCCGCTGCAATGGCAGTAGGGTCGCGATCAAAGGCAATGACGCTGGCCCCGGCCTTGAGGAACGCCCGCGTGTAGCCGCCCGCACCGAATGTGCCGTCGACAATCTTTTGTCCCGGCTCGATCGACAGCGCACCGATCACTTCGTCAAGAAGAACGGAAATATGCGGCTCGCTCATTCGCCCCCTCCCGCCCGATTGCGGGCTGGTGACATGCGAGCCCGGAGGCGATTGCGCGTGTCCGGATCGAGACTGAGAAGACGTGATTGCTTGGCAGCAATGGCCGGCGCGTCCGCCATCACGAAAATATCGCCGCGGCCTACAAAGCTGACCGGACCAGACAATTGCGCGTGGTCACGCAGCGCCTTTGGCACCACGACACGGCCGGCCTCGTCGAAATAGAGGCGCTCGACAAGCCCGAGCACCATCTCTTCTGCATCCAGACGATCACCGGACATCGGATCGGTCAGATCCAGTCCGGCCACCATGTACAGAAGATAGTCCTTCAAATCGGCGCCACCGCACAGAAGTTCATCGGCGAGGATCGAGGGCGCACAGAACAGGACCGGCGCCGGATCATCACTGCCGGCATCGATCTGGCGGCGCATATCCGCCGGAATGGAGACGCGACCCTTGGCATCGATCTTGTTGGTCGCATTGCCGACAAAACGGCGACGCTCGAGGGGGCGGCCCTCTTTCGTGCGTATCGCTTCGTTTTGCTCGGTCGCGGCCATTGCTCGTTATCACCCAAAGGAGCCTGTCGGCCCCGCCATGCTGATCGGTATTCCGCCCTGAAATGCCCAAACTTGGGATAACATGGGAAACCCCACCAAGCAACGTGAATGCGAAACGGTGGATAACTTCTTAACGCACTATAGAAGTAATATCATGCATCGAACAAATATAGAACAAGCAATGCGTTGCGATAGTGCATTGAAAATGAGGATGTGAACGGGCGAAGGTGTGTGTCAGAGGGCCTGTAAGCCGGGTTCTGTACCGCCTCCGAGAAGGCAGTGACGACCATTCCTCTAGCGACGAACTTGCGTCCGTCGTCCAGCAACCAACCCGAACAGCCTGGGGGTGGCGGCGCCCCTGCACCAGCCATAGGCGGTGCGCGCTGTTCCTATTCGGTCTTGCTCCGGGCGGGGCTTGCCGTGCCCGATCCGTTGCCGGACCGGCGGTGCGCTCTTACCGCACCGTTTCAGCCTCACCGAGCTCTCCTGCGAACAGGAGTGCAAGGCGGTTTGTTCTCTGTGGCGCTTTCCCTTGGATCGCTCCAGCCGGGCGTTACCCGGCACCCTGCCGCCATGGAGCCCGGACTTTCCTCTGAGTTGCCCCAGCGATCGCCCAGCCTTCTGACACACAGTCGGGTGTCTTGCCGTCTTTTACCGTCAAATCAACGGCTCATTGCCAAATCCGACGAATAGTCTAGGCGGTGGGCATGATGAAAAATGCGCATCTGATTGGCCTTTGTGGTGCTGGCATGTCTGCCGTCGCCCGCCTGCTTCAGGAAACCGGATATATCGTGACGGGGTCGGATGAAGGGTTTTATCCGCCGGTCAGCGACTACCTCACCCGCATCGGTCTTGGCTGCATGATCGGCCACCGCGCCAGCAACATTCCGCCCGACCCGGACCTGATCGTGATCGGCAAGCACGCCAAGCTCGTGCCCGAAAGCAATGAAGAAGTCGCGGCCGCACTGGACCAGTACGCGGACAACGTTCACTCCTTCCCTCAGGTGCTGGCCCAGTTGACCGCCGATCGCGAACGGATGGTGGTCGCAGGATCCTACGGCAAGTCGACGTTGACCTCTCTGATTACCTGGTGCCTCGTTTCCACTGGCAAGGCGCCGGGCTGGTTTATCGGGGCCATCCCAAAAGGCCTGTCCCATTCGTCAGCCATGGGAGGTGCGGGGCCGTTTATCTTTGAAGGCGATGAGTATCCCAGTGCCAATTGGGACGACCGGCCCAAATTCGTCCATTATGATCCGGCGACGGTTCTGTTGACGTCTGCCACCCATGACCACGTCAATATCTATCCCACGTTGCAGAGCTATCATGCGCCATTTCATGCGCTCATGACCGGGCTGTCCGAACGCCAGGGCCACCTGATCGCGTGCACGGACGAGCAATATTCGTCGAACTTCTTCTACGCATTCCCCGGCCGCAAGACGTCCTACGGGCTTGAGCCCGGCGCAGATTACGGGGCGCAGATGATCGAACTGGGAGATCCCATCGCTGGCACGCCGACCCGCTTTACCCTGACCGTGGACCGAACCCCTTATCCCGGCTTCGAGACCAGCCAGATGGGTCGACATGCGGTCCAGAACATTTGCGGCGCCGCCGCCTATCTTGTGGGCGAAGGCCATCTGACCATTGATGAGTTCCAGGCCGCGGTCGCAGCCTTTGCAGGGCTTGAGCGACGGCTCGACCGCAAGGCACCGGGCAGCGCTCTGCCCGTCTATGAAGGGTTTGGCTCGTCCTACGAGAAAGCCCGCGCGGCGATTGATGCCATGCGGGCGCATTTTCCCCAGCGTCGCCTGATCGTGATGTTCGAACCGCACACTTTCACCTGGCGCAATCGCAATGCCCTGTCGCAATATGACAGCGCCTTTGCCGGTACCGACACCGTCTGGATGTTTGCACCGCCCGACCACGGTCAGGGCACGCATGATCAGGTATCCGGCGAAGAGATCGTCGAGCGCGCACGGCAAACCCATCGGGACGTGCGGATTTTCACCAAGGACGATGTGAGCCAGGTGCTGGACGATGCCTCTCCTTCAAACGACGTGTTGCTGATCCTGTCGTCGGGCAGCTTTGGCGGCAGCCTCGCGAGATTTCTCGCAGCGGTGGTCGACCGCCATCCGGCGACAAGCTGAAGCGGCAATCCCCTGAACAGGTGACGCGTTTGCGCCACGCCGGAGCGCTGGCAGCAGCCATGGCCCCAGCGCCCCATTGCCTCGGCGGTCAGGTCTCGTTAACGTCGAGGTCTAGTCGGGGATATGAGCTATGAAATTCTTGTCGAGTCTTGCCGCAGCAGCCGCAGTCGTTCTCTCAGGGGCCGCCCTCGGGGGCGCCATGGCCCAGCCGGTTTCCCGGCCAACAGAGATGCTGCCGAGCGTGTCATTCACTCACATCGAACCGGTCCTGCGCGAGGCGGGCTTCCAGACACTGATCCAGGAAGCGAATGGACAGAAGGTGATGTATGTACAGGCGAACAACCGTCGCCTGCAGCTGTTCCAGCGGGCCTGCAGCTCTGAAACGCAGTGCGCCGGCCTGTGGATGTTCGCGTTCATGACGAGCAGTGCGTCGTTGGATCAGATCAACCAGTTCAACATGGGCTCCAAGCCAGCCCGCGCCACGCTTATCAACGGCAAGGTAGCCCTCGACCGCTATCTGATTGCTGATTACGGCACAGCTCGCGGCTCGTTCGTGATTAACGCCGCTGTGTTCGTGAGCATGATCGATCAGTGGTTCGAGTTCGAAAAACAGACAGGCGCCGTGGCCGTCAGCTTTGAACCCCTGTTCGGCGAGACACCCAGTGCGGCCGGCATGGACCACGAAACGTACGACGTGTTCAAGACGCTGTCAGAAAACTCGGGCCTGACCAATTCCAACAACAGCATTGGCCTGCCTGGTTCGATCAACTGATCTTCCAAGCCTTTACTCAAAAGAAAAGCGGCCCCGCGAGGGCCGCTTTTTTTGTGGTGTGTGGTCTGATGAGTTGGCTCAGACCTTGTCGAGCCAGCCCCAGCGGTCCTCGGTCGTGCCATCGAACAGACCAAAGAACGTATCCTGCACCATCTTGGTGATCGGGTTATCGCCTTCCTTGCCAACGATAAGTCCGTCCACGGAGCGGATCGGCGTGACCTCAGCAGCTGTCCCTGTGAAGAACAGCTCGTCAGCGCCGTACATGGATTCCCGTGACATCGACTGCTCGACCAGCTCCACGCCCTTGTCCTTCAGGATGGTGATGACGGAGTTGCGGGTGATGCCGCCAAGCAGCGAATTGGCCAGTGGCGGCGTCACAACGCGGCCATCTTTGACCATGAAGATATTCTCGCCGCCGCCTTCAGACACGGTGCCGTCATGGGTCAGGCCAATACCTTCGGCGAGGCCCTGCTTCTTGGCTTCCATGGTGATCAGGCGGGACGACAGGTAGTTGCCAGCCATCTTCACGCCCGCAGGCTGCGTGCCCGGTGCGGCGCGACGCCAGCTCGACACGCCCACATCGATCCCCTTCTCCACGGCATCAGCGCCAAGATAGCGGCCAAATTCGAACGCGATGATGTCGAGTTCGTTCGGCGCGCCGGTGGCGGATGGCGACATCTCACCATAGCCGAGATAGGCGTTGGTACGGATATAGGCCGACTCCAGACCATTCTCCCGAACGGTGCGGCGCGTCGCTTCCATCAGCTCGTCCGCGGTGAAGTGGATGCCGATGCCGTAAATCCGCGCCGAGTAGAACAGGCGGTCGATATGGGCATCGTTGCGGAAGATGTAGGTGCCGGTTGGCGTCTTGTACGCCCGGCTGCCTTCGAAGGCGCAGGTGCCATAAAGCAGCGCATGCGTCATGACGTGGGTCGTCGCCTCTGCCCACGGTACCATCTCACCGCTTCTCCAGATGTATTTGGATTCTTTGATGGGCATAGGAAAACTCCGATTCAATTTCCGGGGGTTGTATCACCGCCCGCACGCCCTGCAAGAAGGTCGCGCAAGAAACAATAGTCCCAGTGCAACGGAGCCGAAGATGGCCTTTTCGCCCCCCGAAGATAGACGTTCCCTCTCTGCACTCACCCAGATCATGGCCAATCTTCGCGCGCCCAATGGCGGCTGCCCATGGGACCTCGAGCAGGACCACCGGTCCATTGCGCGCTACACGATCGAAGAAGCCTATGAAGTCGTCGATGCGATCGAACAGGGCGACGATCAGGATCTGCGCGACGAGCTTGGTGATCTGCTGCTGCAGGTGATCTTCCACTCCCAGATGGCCAGCGAGCGCGGCGCGTTCACTCTGTCGGACGTCATAGAGTCCATCGTCGACAAGATGGTCCGGCGTCACCCCCATGTCTTTGCCGATGCGGACCACCGCAATGCAGACGAACAGACCGCCGCATGGGAAGACATCAAGGCCGCAGAGCGCGCCGGCAAAGACAAGCTGCAGGGCGCCCTCGCCGATATTCCTGTCGGCATGCCCGCCCTGACGCGAGCGGAAAAGCTGGGCAAGCGCGCCGCTCGGATGGGCTTTGACTGGCCTGACGTTTCTGGGGTCACCGACAAGATCCGCGAGGAACTGGCCGAGACCGAAGAGGCGATCAGAACCGGAGACGAGAGCAAGGTCGTCGATGAGCTGGGCGACCTTCTGTTCAGCGTCGCCAACCTCACCCGCTATCTCGGCGTAGATGGTGAAACCGCTCTGCGCGGCACCAACGCCAAGTTCATGCGGCGCTTCGCAGCCATTGAAGACGGCGTCGCTCGCAGCGGCCGACGGTTTGAGGATCACACCCTCGCTGAGCTTGAATCCTATTGGGATGCGGCGAAGCGGGCTGAATAAGTTGATCTTTTCGAACTGACAGCCAATTCATTAAGGATTTCTTCCTTAAGGTGCGGCCGGTCAATCAACTGCACGGAGAGACACGCATGATTCGCACGCCCCTTATTCTGGCCGCCGCCCTCTGCGCCGCCACCGCCCTGCCCGCCGCGGCTCAGGATATTGCCGTCGACGGCAGTCTTGGGACCACCGGTATTGGCGCCCATGTCCAATGGAAGCCGATCAACCGGGTCGTTCTGCGCGGGGGCTACAGCTATCTCAACTTCACGCGTGACGATCAGGAATATGACGGTGTCGAATATGATGCCGAAATGGATTTCCAGATGCCAAGCGGCTTTGTCGACCTGCACCCGTTCGAGAACGGCTTCACTCTGACTGGCGGTGTTTATCTGGGGGAGAAGATGGCCGACCTGACGGCGAACCCGGACGAAAACGTCACGGTGGGTGATCTGACCTTCACGCCGGAGCAGATCGGCATCCTGAATGCACGGGCCGATTTTGAAGACACCGCGCCCTATCTCGGGGTCGGTTGGGACAACGCCCTGTACGGCGACGGCGGCATATCGCTGTTCGCCCGGTTGGGCGTCATGTTCACGGGCAGTCCGGAAGTCAGCATGACGGCAAGCGGCGGCACACTGAGCAATGAAGCCATTGTTCAGGAGGCCCTTGCCGATGAGGAGGCCGAACTGAAAGACGATATCGAGGACTACGACCTCTACCCCGTCATCAATGTCGGCGTGAGCTTCAGCTTCTAGTCAAAAAGCGATCCGCCTGATCAGTGCAGGCGGATCGCCCATGATCGTCAGCGTTTGGCTTTGCGACGAGCAGCACCCGC
Source organism: Parvularcula sp. LCG005 (assembly GCF_032930845.1). Lineage (GTDB taxonomy): Bacteria > Pseudomonadota > Alphaproteobacteria > Caulobacterales > Parvularculaceae > Parvularcula. The sequence goes on from NZ_CP136758.1 coordinate 1,741,457, forward strand.
GCCAAGCAGGCCTGATGCAAAGAGAACCGCGGCAGCAGGCACGGGAACGGCATCGGCTTCCAGTTCCAGGAAAGCGATATTGGCAATGCCGGTCACGGTGGGAGAGGTATTGTTCCAGCGCGTCTCGTCGATGACCACCTTGGAAATGCCAAGGGCACTTTCAAAACCGACGAACACACCGCTGAACAGGGTCGGCATGGTCAGCGACACCGTCTCGATCAGCGATCCGTCTGCGGTAAAATAGGAAATGTCATAGCTCGCACGCGAAGAGACAAGGTCGAAAGCGATAACGGCCTGCGCTTCGTCGAAGGACAATGTCAAATAAGACGTCGGCGCATTATCGGTCAGCAGGTTCGTGTATCCTGCAGTAGAAATATCTGTCCGCCAATTTGGACCTGCACTATCGGTCAAGGTGAATCCGTTGGCCGTGATGACAGGGTTGTTCTGCACCATCGTCGCTTTTGGATCGCCCAGCGTCTCAGCACCGCTCAAGTCGGCTCGGCTGATCACGGCGGCGTTTGCTGCGGCTGACATAGAAAGTAATGCAGCGCAGGCTGCGATGGTAACTTTATACCCAGGTAAATCCCCACTTTGTTGCACGCCTACCCCCGCAAATTTTCTGCCACATCGGTCCATCTTGGAACGAAACGGCATCGCGGAGGCATCAGCATGCAATCGAGGCGGAACTGTCTTCCAGATCAATCGCCTATATAGGGGATAGCCGTGCCAAAATCGTCAGGCGCGCTGCCTGTGGATTGTATGGCCTCAAGCCTCATCTTCCAATGCGTGCATGTCGTCATCGGACAGGCCAAAATGATGGCCGATCTCGTGGACAAGGACGTGTGCGATGACTTTTTCAAGGCTGTCACTGCCCTCGCGCCAATAACGGATCATGGGCTTGCGATAGAGAAAGACCATGTCTGGCTGGGTGGCGACATCGAACAGGCTTTTCCGCGTGACATCAACACCGTGGTAGAGACCCAGCAACCCGTCCGGATGCGAGATGCCAAGGCGCGCCAGCGTCTCGTCATCGGCATAGTCGACGACGCGGATATGGACATCCTTGCTCAGCGTTCGGAAGGCTTCCGGCAGGCTGTTATAGACCTCGCGCACCACACTCTCGAAATGATCGGCAGATAGATCAGTCATGGCTTCAGTCTTTCGGCAAAGGTGGTCCATTGTGCCGCGTCGCCGATGGTCAGCATCGGCCGGTGCGGCTGGACGATCGGGCGATAGACGGTCGCGTCGTCCAGAAATCGGGACGCGCCCCCTGCTTCGCTGACAAGAAGCTCACCGGCCGCATGGTCCCAGGGGTTCATCATGTATTGCAGGACGAAATCGAGCTCCCCCCGCGCCGTGTCGAGATAGGCGTAGGCGGAGCAGTGCCCCTGCCGCGCCCCGCGTACTGTCCGCAGACAGTCATTGAGCAATGACCGGTAGGGCTCGGCCATATATTTGGACGAGTAATCCCCATAGGCGTCTTGAAATTTCACGCTCCGGTTCGTCTGCAGTCGGCGACCCTCGAGAAATGCGCCAGCTCCCGGGGCGGCCATGGCCATCCTGTTCTCAACAGGTGCAAATATCCAGGCACCACGGGTCTCCCCCTTGACCACAAGTGCGACCATCACAGCGAAATTGCTCTCTCCACGAACAAAATTTGCCGTACCGTCGACGGGGTCGACAAGCCAGACCGGCGCGTCTTCGGACAGCCGCTCAAGGACCGATCCATCGGCCGAGACCGCCTCCTCACCGACGACGACCGAGCCCGGCAGCAGGTCCATCAGACGCGGGGTGAGCGCCAGTTCAGCCTCCTGATCCGCAATTGTCACAAGATCACCCGGCCCGGATTTTTCGGTGATGTCAGCATCATTCAAGGACCGAAACCGCGGTAGGATCAGCGTCTCCGCGATCTCCCGCATCAGGTCAGCTGTCTGGTCGAAAAGCGTGTCATTGATCATGCAGAGGACGTAGCGCGACCGTGCAGCAGGCGCCACTGTTGCCCGTCAATCGCCGGTTGAGGGCAGTGAAGACACATTGTCTTCCCAATTCTGACCGTCAAACGCGGTGATGGTGACGTCCAGCCCCGTGGTGTCGAGACAATTCAGATTGAGCGAGTATCCGTCGGGATGGGAGCGCGGGATATAATGTGATTTTACCCCGCACACGGAACAGAAAAGATGTGTCGCCGTCCGCGTATTGAACTGATAGCGCGTCAGCGCATCGGCGCCGGCAAGAAGGCGAAACCGCGCCTTTGGCACGATGACGTGGATGAAGCCGACGGCTGTGCAGATCGAGCAATTGCACCTCTGAGCTTCAATCGCAGCCGGCAGGTCGGCTTCCCAACGCACAGCGCCGCAGTGACAGCCGCCCTGCCGCGCGCTCATTGTCACCAGATCAGCCCGACGGCCGCACCGGAGGACAAGGTCGCCAGTGTCCCGGCCATCAGGGCCTTTGGCGCCAGCTGAATGACTTCGTGGCGACGCCCTTCTTCGAGTGCAGAAAGGCCGCCAATGACGATGCCCAGCGACCCGATATTGGCAAAACCGCACATGGCGTAGACCATGATCAAAGTCGCACGATCGTCCAGCGCTTCGGGCGCGAGCCCCGCGAGACGCTCATAGGCGATGACTTCGTTGAGGGCGGTCTTGATCCCCATCAGCTCACCGGCCGTGAACATCTGATCAGCGGGCACACCGGCGAGCCACACAAATGGCGCGAAGAACCAGCCCAGAAGACGTTCAAGCGTCAGGGGCGCACCAGCCACGTCCGGCGCCTGGCCCAGAATGATGTTGATGAGCGCAGCCAGGGCGATGAACGCCAGAATGGCAACGATGATATTAGCCCAAAGTTTGCCGCCTTCGCTGGCGCCGCGTGTGAAGGCATCCATCGTGTTCTGATAGTCAAAACCGTCGGCGGTCTGGTCGGCGGTCGTGGCCACCTCGCCCTTGGCCGGCGGCACCATGATCCGGGAGATCAGGAGCGCAGCAGGCACGGCAATGATGGACGCCACAAGGATGTGTCCGAGCATGGCCGGATCAAGCGGCGACAGGATGAAGGCATAAAGGGCCATCACGGTCCCCGCCACAGTGGCATAACCGCAGCTGATCACTGCAAACAGTTCCGACCGTGTCAGGCGACGCAAATAGGGGCGGATCAGCAATGGCGCTTCGGTCTGGCCCAAGAGTACGTTGGCCGCCGCAGCAAGCGACACGGCGCCGCCCGTCCCGAGCAGTCTGGCGATGATCATGGCGAACGCCCTGATGATCACTTTCAGAATGCCCCAGTGCCAGAGGACAGCGGCAAGCGCCGACACAAACACCAAGAGCGGCAAGGCCTGCAGCGCAAAGATGAAGAACGGACCGGGATTGCCGACAGCCTCATCGAAGGGGAGGTTCTGGGTCGACCCAAGATAGCCAAAGAGAAAGTTCGTGCCCGCCCAGGTCGCTTCCTGCAGCGCCGCCACAATGCCGTTCAGGCCATCAAGGCTGTTCCGGGCCACTGGCACACGAAGAAACACGGCCGCGATCGACAATTGCAACGCCAGGGTGACGAAGAACTGTCCAATGGGGAAGCGGGCTTTACGCTCGGAAAGGATGAAAGCGAGTGCGCTGAACGCCACAAGCCCGATCGCACTCTGCAAGCGCGGTGTGAGAACGAATTCGATGGGTTTGCCCTTCCCTGCCAATGCCGGTCGGGAGAAAGGATTAGCCCTGAGTGCGCCTCAGGGCAATGTACCGATTGGCCTTCTGCGCAACTCCTGAACACGGTCACATTTGCGCAACAGTTGCGGCTGCAACCTAGCGGTCGATCTCGCCAAACACGATGTCGAGTGTCCCGATAATCGCCGACACATCAGCCAGCATGTGACCGCGGTTCATCCAGTCCATGGCCTGCAGGTGTGCATAGCCCGGCGCACGGATCTTGCAGCGGTAGGGTTTGTTCGAGCCGTCGGAAACGAGATAGACGCCGAACTCACCCTTGGGTGCCTCAACCGCCGTATAGACTTCACCGGCCGGGACTTTCGGACCTTCGGTGTACAGCTTGAAGTGATTGATCAGCGATTCCATCGACCCCTTCATCTCTTCGCGGCGAGGCGGCGAGACTTTGGTGTCCTGGGCCATCACGGGGCCGGGCTCAAGCTTTTCAATGCACTGCTTCATGATGCTGAGGGACTGCTTCATCTCCTCAACCCGCACGACATAGCGGTCATAGCAGTCGCCATGTTTGCCGATGCAGATGTCGAAATCGAGCTCGTCATAGATTTCATAGGGCTGCGATTTCCGCAGGTCCCATTTCACGCCCGAGCCGCGCAGCATGACGCCGGAAAAGCCCCACTCGAATGCCTCTTCCTCAGTCACCACGCCAATATCGACATTGCGCTGCTTGAAGATCCGGTTGTCGGTGATCAGCGCTTCAATCTCGTCGAGCACTTTGGGGAAATGATCGCACCAGACGCGGATGTCGTCGATCAGCGCCTGTGGCAGGTCCTGGTGGACGCCGCCGACACGGAAATACGCCGCGTGCATCCGGCTGCCGGACGCGCGCTCATAGAACACCATGAGCTTTTCACGCTCTTCAAAGCCCCAGAGCGGCGGGGTCAGCGCGCCAACGTCCATGGCCTGGGTCGTGATGTTGAGAATGTGGCTGAGAAGCCGACCGATTTCTGAATAGAGGACGCGGATGATGCTCGCCCGGCGTGGCACTTCGATGCCCAGCAGCTTTTCCGCTGCAAGGCAGAACGCATGCTCCTGGTTCATCGGGGCTACATAGTCGAGGCGGTCAAAATACGGGATCGCCTGAAGATAGGTCTTGTATTCGATCAGCTTTTCAGTGCCCCGGTGCAGCAGCCCGATATGCGGATCGACCCGCTCCACCACTTCGCCGTCAAGTTCCAGCACAAGACGCAACACCCCGTGGGCCGCCGGGTGCTGTGGGCCAAAATTGATGGTGAACGGCCGGTCGGCCGCCGCATCTGAGGGGCTGTCTTCGACGACGAGGGTACGGGTGTCGGCCATGAAAGCTCTTCTCGTTCAGGAGCAGAAATATCTTGGCTAGTGACCCCAAACCGCACCGAAAGGCAAGGGGCTGGCGGTCACTCCGGACAATTTGTCAGGGCATGGCTACCGCCCTGCCGCTAATCAGCCGCAGCCGCCGCCTCGAGTGCGTTGATATCCGCGCCGCGGATGGCACCGACATTCCGGGTGATCTTTGCCGCGCTCCAGTTCCACCACGCGACGTCTTCCAGCCGCTTGACCATGTCGGACGCAAATCGCGTGCGGATCACCCTGGCTGAATTGCCCACGACGATGCCATAGGCGGGCACATCTTGCGCCACCACCGCATGGGCGCCGATGATGGCGCCGTTGCCGATGGTGATGCCGGGCATGATGACGGCCCCGCGCCCGATCCAGACATCGTGCCCGACAACGGTGTCGCCGCGTACGCCGCTCGACCAGTCAGCAGGGTCAAACCCCTCCTCCCAGCCCTGCCCGAACGCCGCAAAAGGAAAGGTCGAGAAGCCGTCCGTCAGGTGATTGGCGCCGTTCATGATGAACTGGCTCCCCTGCGCCAGCGCGCAGAACCGGCCGATCTTGAGCCGATCGCCGTGAAAATCGAAATGATAGAGGACATTCTTTTCCTCCCACCGCTCCGCCCCGGCAGGATCGTCGTAGTAGGTGTAATCGCCCACCTCGATATTGGGCCGGGTGATGACATTCTTCAGGAAGACGGCCTGCGGGAATCCCCCCATCGGATATAAGGTATCTGGATCAGGGGCTGTCATGAATTCTCTCCCTTCGCGGACGATTTTTGATGCGCGGGCTAGCGTTATCGAATAACGATATTACATGATAGTCGAACGAACGATGGAGGACAAAATGGGCGTTCTTGTAAAAATTGCTGGCGTTGCGGGCGTGGCACTGATGGCGCAGGGCTGTGTGATCATCGCCGATGGTGACGATGTGCAGATGCATCGCGGGTCAAGCTATGATGCGGATGATCCCATGCCGATGGTGATCATCGACGAGCGTGACGTCCAGCGCGAGGAAGCCCCGCCGCACGGCAAGATCGGGATGAGCACGGCCTACCGGATGTCCGAACTGGCGCCCCGCCGTGAGATGGAATTCACCAAGCGCACATTGCATGTCGGTGCCGCTGTGGGTCAGCACGTTCTTGACCACGACGAAGTCTATTACGTCCTGTCCGGGACGGGCCGCGTTTTCTCTGATGGTGAGAACGCCATCCTTCGTCCCGGCATGGCCGCCTACCTTTACGAAGGCGCCGATGTGGGGATTGAACAGACCGGCAGTGAACCACTGACGATCATCATCAGCTATCCATTGGATCATCGGCGTTAAGCGGAATTTGTCGGGTTCGCGAGCATGCGTACCCGACATCTGTGTCAGAAAGACAACTCACTGCCTTCTTCTGCACAGGGATAGACGTCAACAATTAGAGCGTTCTCGTCGACAATCTGTAGCATTCCTGCCCCCTCAATGCCGATCCTGTTTTCCGACAAGCGGAGGACCGCACCGGGGTTAGCAAGTAGACTGATGTGGCGTTCGACCTGCCAAGCTCCATCACTATTGCGAGCTAGCAAAGAAATGGAACCATCATGGTACCCCAAGTGTGCGATCCCGTGGATGCCAAGCACTCGATCGCCAATAGCTACCAGCCGCTTTGTCTGCTCGCGTACAAGTATTGTGCTTTCCGAGCCATCCGCCGGTTCAAACCGTAATTCGCCACCAAATTCTCCATCGTCGGTGCCGACGATTGTACCGTCCGCATATTCTAGCCGATCAAGCCCTACCCTGGAAAAATTCTCTGTATTCAAAATATCCCAATTGGCGGCGCGATACTTATGAGTTTGACACTGTTCATATTGATCAAGGAGGCTCGTGTGGTTAACAAAAAGCATTGTATAAATATAGGGAAATCGCCCTCCCGTTTTGTCCGTTAACGGATGACCATACAGAATGGCGTCTTGTGAATATGATGCTATCAATCGCACTGGCCATGCCCAATGTTCATCTTGCAGCTTGTCAATCGACTTCAATGCGGGTCGATAATTGAGCTGTGCAAGGCTCATGACGGCAAAATAAACTTCCCGCCAATCATCACTCTGCAGAAATGGCAAAATATCGGGCGCAACACTTTCATCCTGGAGTTTGCCCAAAAGGTCGATAATCGTTGCTCGTGTTTCGCGGTCACCGCTTTTCATCAAGGGCACAAGTTCGCGCGCAGCCTCTCTGCCTGCGCCGCCGAATTTGAGCAAATTCCTCCAGCACTGATGAACGTAGAAATAGTCCGTGTCAGCATTCTGATTTGAATAGAGTTGCACACATGACCGTGCGTAATCAGCAGCAATCACCGGATCCCGCATTGCAACCCGAGTTTGAAGCATTTGATTACGCAGATCATCAGCTCTTAAATCGCGACTGAAGCGCCTCAACTGAGGCAAAGAAGTATCCGCATACGCCCCGATAGCTTGTAGGGAAGCAAGAGCAGCCATGCGTTCGTTATCTGATGTGGCTGGATCAATAGCAATTTCCGTGATCGCCTCTACCCAGAGTGTGCTGCGATATCGGAGAGTGAGGCGGACAAGTTCGTGCAAGCGGCCGTGCAGAACGCCTACTCGCGCTTCATCGGGGTATTTCAATGGATCTGCAAAAAGAAGCGGAACCTGTGACGCTAAGCTAGCAAAAACGTCGGGAGACAGCTCCACGAGTGCCTCTTCAGCTCCCAACTGACCTCGCGCAGCTTCCACGAGGAGAAAGAGGCCTGCATCGTAACTTCCTGTCGCGGCAATCGCCGAGACGATATTCGAACCTTCCCCCCCCACCTCATAGACCAATCGCAACGCAGGGAAGTGCTCCTGACGCCAGTCGCCCCAGAAACCGATAATCGTGTAGGCAATTTCTCTATCATGAGACGTTGTGTCTTCGTCTGCCGCAAGGCTGAGCACAACACGACGACCGTCCTCGCCGAAGCGACGCTTTAATTGCGCTGCCACCGCTTCGCCGTTGAGCGAAAGCCAATCGACGCGTCCTTTTAGAGGCTGGTTTTGTTCTGAGAGTAAATCGACGCACGCCTCTATTGGCGTACAATCGGACAGGAAGCTAACGTCAGGCGCAGGCTCTGCAGTTAATGCCACCGATGCCAAGATAGATAACAGCATAAAGCCCCTCGAACCATTGACGAGAGGCTATGCCAAATTTGTAATAGCGCCAACCGGCCATTAAGCGCGTAGCATTTAATGGACACCACGAAATCAGATGGCCCTCAAGCCTTCTCGTCACCCGGCAGGACATATTCCGCGCCCTTCCATGGGGAGAGGTAATCGAAATTGCGGTAATCCTGGGTCAGGTTCACAGGCTCATAGACCACGCGCGACTGCTCATCATCCCAGCGCACTTCGGTGAAACCCGTCAGTGGGAAGTCCTTGCGAAGAGGATGGCCCTCAAACCCGTAATCCGTCAGAATACGGCGCAGGTCCGGGTGGCCTTCAAACACAATGCCGTACATGTCAAATGCCTCGCGCTCGAACCAGTCGGCGCAAGGGTAGACATCGATCACCGTCGGGCATGTATCGCCATCGGCAACGCCGCATTTCACGCGGACGCGAATGTTATTGTGCAGGCTGAGCAGGTGATAGACGACTTCAAACCGCTTGCGGCGCTCTGGATAGTCGACACCGCAGAGATCAATTAGCTGAATGAACCGGCACAACGGATCGTCCCGCAGGAACCGGAGCGTCTCAACAATCTTGGTCGCCGGAACGGTGATGTTCAGCTCCCGATAGGCGATGGCCGAGGACACGAGCGTATCGCCCAGCACGCTGTCGATATGGTCTTTGAGTTCAAGAAGTTCGTCGGTCATCGAAACCCGCCTTGGCTGTACGCCGCTCTATCGCTTTAGCGGGCGCCTTAGCGCCCGTCGCCGTCAGTCTCAATACGCCGATACGCGCAATTTTCGTCGCCTGCCAACGGCTTGCCTGTCGCGTCGAGGCACGTTCCCCTCCCTGCCAGGGCCGAGGGCTCGTCTGTGGTTCGAAAGTTGAGCCGAATGGCAAACTCGGTCGGGGTCCCTGAAGGCCACTCCTCAAGTGGCGGAAATTGCCACTGCTCAATGGCTTTCACAGCGGCACGATTGAAGCAGTCATCAGAGGTTTCGAGCACTGTTGCCCCTCCGACCCTACCGCTCTTGAGCACCCGGAAGCCAACCACGACGACCTTCTCGGCGCGCTCATCGACGTCATCCCAGCAGGCTGCAGGATAGGCCGGGGCCACCCGGCGCAAGGGGAGCGGTACAGCCTCATAAGGATAGGGGTAGACGCCCCCGGCACCCGTACTTGAAAACGCGGCGCTGCTGATGGACGGCGTGGAGCACGCCATCAGCACTGAGCCCGCGGCGACAACCAACCCAACAGCTCTGATCAAATTGAAGATGTCCCGACGAAGATCGGCCTCGAACGGCCAATGCTCAATTTACGACATCCACCCGTTTTTCGTCAATCGACCTTGGTGTTGCCGACGGATCGGCCCCGCGCGAACGCATCGATATCAGCTTGTCGTAAGATGCCTACTGTCGACGATATTCACTCCGACTGAAGTTGTAGTTCATCGTGCTTTTTCGGCCGGTCTCGATCACGGCCATGCCGTTTTCAGTCTTCGGCGCATAGCGCCAAGATAAAATGGCAGCAACAGCGGAGGCATTGAAACAGACGTCTGAGGTCTCGATCACGATTACGTTGTCTGTCGTCCCATCCGCTAAAATATCGTAAGTCATTGTCACCGACGCCTGCCCCTTTTTGCATGTTTGGGTGCCGCTGGGGCCACGCTCTGGCGGCGCGCACATTAAGACGGGAATGGCGTCATGGTCGCCTTCAGGCAAAGGCTCGGAATTGATTATCGGTGGCGCACTTGAGTATGCACAACGTGGCGCTTTCTCGGTTACTCCAATACCCGCCACAACGAGTATTGAAGCAAATAGCCACGTCGTTGCAATCACCGACGGATCGTCCCCTCGCGGCGGATCTTCTTCTGCAGCTGCAGAAGACCATAGACCAACGCTTCGGCCGTTGGCGGGCAGCCTGGGACATAGACGTCCACAGGTACGATCCGGTCACAGCCGCGCACCACAGAATAGCTGTAGTGATAGTAGCCACCGCCATTGGCGCAGGAGCCCATGGAGACCACATAGCGCGGCTCTGGCATCTGGTCGTAAACCTTGCGGAGGGCTGGGGCCATCTTGTTGGTCAACGTACCGGCGACGATCATCAGGTCGGACTGGCGCGGGGACGCCCGCGGCGCCATCCCAAACCGCTCCATGTCATAGCGCGGCATGGACGCCTGCATCATCTCAACGGCGCAACAGGCCAGACCGAACGTCATCCACATGAGCGAGCCGGTGCGCGCCCAGTTGATCACTGCATCGGCGGGTGCGGTCATGAAACCGCGGTCAGCCAGCTGGTCATTGAGGCCTTTGAAGAAAGGGTCTTCGTCCGTTGGATTGTATCCGGGCACATATGAGCGCGCGGCCGTACCGTAAGGCAGATCCGATGGTTTGATAATCGTCGGTGCCTGACCAGGTTTGGCGGTCTGTGGCATGTCCAGGCCGGTGACCGGCTTGGTTGTGGGTTTGTCTTTTAGCGCCATTCGAGCGCTCCTTTCTTCCACTCATAGAGGAAGCCGATAAAGAACACTGCAATGAACACGAACATCGACCAGAAACTGAAAATCTGGAAACTGCGATCCAGCCCAAGCTCCGGGTTGAACAGCGTCACGGCCCACGGAAACAGGAAGGCCACGTCGAGGTCGACGATGATGAACAGGATGGCGACGATGTAGAACTGCACGTCAAACTTCATCCGGGAATCTTCGAACGCTTCGAACCCGCATTCATAGGTCGATACTTTTTCAGGATCGGGGTTCGATGGCGCCAGGACCATGGGCAGCACCATCAATAGGATGGTGATGACGGACGCCAGTCCGATGAAAATAAGGATCGGCAGATAATTCTGCAGAAATACGGGATCAGCCATGGGGCAGCAGCTCCGGTCATCGCGAGGGCCCGCCGGAATCGGCAGGCAGAATTGCTCCGCGCTATAGGCGCTTTTCGTCCCGTTTGGAAAGGCATAGGGCGCGGTAAAAAGGCGCGCTTTTCCATCCTTCTGCCTCAACATCGGCGAAAAATCGGCAAATCACGCTAATTGAGCAGTAACACCGGCGGGCTCAGAGTCAGCCAAAAGAGACGGAGGACAAGTTATGACCGACCCCACCGCCGAGATCCTGCTGGGTCTGACAGAGGATTGGTGGCGCGGCGCCGTCATTTATCAGATTTACCCGCGCAGCTATCAGGACAGCGATGGCGACGGCATTGGTGACCTGCCCGGTATCATCGACCGGCTGGATCACGTGGCGAGCCTCGGGGTCGACGGGATCTGGCTGTCGCCCTTCTTCCCCTCGCCCATGGACGACTTTGGCTACGACATCTCTGACTATTGCGGCGTTGATCCCATGTTCGGGACCCTGGCGGATTTTGACCGCCTGGTCGCAAGAGCCCATGATCTTGGCCTCAAGGTTATCATCGATCAGGTCTACTCCCATACATCTGACCAGCATGCCTGGTTCGAAGAAAGCCGGCAGGACCGGACAAACGACAAAGCGGACTGGTTCGTCTGGGCCGATCCGAAGGAGGACGGCTCACCGCCCAATAACTGGCAGTCGGTGTTCGGCGGCCCCGCCTGGGCGTGGGAGGCAAGACGCCAGCAATATTACCTGCACAATTTCCTGACGAGCCAGCCGGACCTCAATTTACGGCACCCTGAAGTCGAAGCCGCCATCCTGTCGGTCACCCGGTTCTGGCTTGACCGAGGCGTCGACGGCTTCCGGCTCGACGCTTTGAACTTCGCGATGCACGACCCGTCCCTACGCGATAATCCACCGGCGCCAAAAGAAGGCGCAAAGCTGACCCGCCCCTTCGACTATCAGTTGCAGACGTATAATATGTCTCATCCCGACATTCCGGAATTTCTCGCGAAAATCCGGGCTGTCACTGATGAATATGAGGGTCGCTTCACCGTGGCCGAAGTCGGCGGGGTGGATGCCCTGTCGGAAATGAAGGCGTTCACTGCCGGAAACAATCGGCTGAATTCCGCCTATAATTTTGATTTTCTCTATGCGGACAAGCTTTCGTCCCACCGCATGCGTGCTTCACTGGAAGGGTGGACCGATAACCCAGATGAGGGTTGGCCCTCCTGGGCGTTCTCGAACCATGATGCCCCTCGGGCGGTGAGCCGATGGGCCCCGCCAGCACACCGCGTTCAGGCGGCTAAACTTTATGCCATGCTGCTTCTGACCCTGCGCGGCAATGTGTTTCTGTACCAGGGCGAAGAACTGGGCCTGCCTCAGGCTGAGGTGCCGTTCGAGAAACTGAAAGACCCGGAGGCCATCGCCAACTGGCCACTCACATTGGGCCGGGATGGGGCGCGTACACCGATGCCGTGGCGAGGCGATCACCGAAACGGGGGCTTTTCAGATGGCGACCCGTGGCTCCCCATGGACCCCCGCCACCTGCCGCTCGCCGTTCACGCGCAGGAGGAGGACGAGCACGCCGTCCTGCATTTTATCCGTCAGCTGATCCGCATGCGTCACACCTCTGCAGCCTTGCGGCGCGGCAGCCAGACTTTTCTGGATACGGACGACACACTCATCGCGTACTGGCGCGTGCTCGACCACGAAAAGGTTCTGTGTCTGTTCAATATCGGGGAGCAGGAAGCAGACACTGATGGACTGATCCAGCAGAACTGCACGCGGCTGGTTTCAATCGGTCTTGACGAAGACGGTCAGGCCGTGCCTGCGGTCTTGCCGCCATTCTCCGGCGTCATCCTGCACTGTGCGCCGGATTGATGACGGCTGACCCTGCCAATGGATATGATGCTGCGGCAGAGGCATTTATCAGTGCCCGATCCCATATCGGGAAGGCGCTGGTCACTGAGTGGGTGGCGGGCCTCAATGACAATGCGGCGGTTCTGGACATTGGTGCCGGGCATGGTGTCCTGACAGAAATCATTGCCGCGTCCGGACGCCCGGTCTGGGCCATCGAGCCCTCGCCCCGCCTGTGCGAGGCATTTCGAGCCCGACTGCCGGATATACCGATTGCCTGTGAAAAGGCAGAAGACAGCGCTTTTTTTGACCGAAAATTCGACGGGATCACGGCGATCGGCGTCATCTTCCTTCTACCTCCCGCCACCCAGCGCGCTGTTTTGTTGCGGTCGGCGCAAGTCCTTCGCCCCGGCGGTCAGCTTCTTTTCTCCGCACCTGTGCAGGCCTGTGAATGGACCGACGTTCTGACCGGTCAGGTCTCACAATCGCTGGGCCGCGACGCCTATCAGGCGATCTTGCGCAAAGCGGGCCTGGACTTGCGCGGCATCCGCGAGGACGAAGGCGGATCGTCCTATTATCTCGCCGCCAGGGACGGGGCTTAAGCCAGGTCTTTCAGCATGACGCCGGGATCTGTCAGGGCCGCGGCGTCCACCTGCCCGCCCCGCATGATCAGCATCTTGGACTGCACATAGTCCGCCGGCGCATTCACACTGTCACATGCGGTCAGCCGCCCGTTACGGCGATAGAATACGGAAAAACTGTCCGTTGACGGATCGCCGCGCACTAATTCTTCATCAAAGCCTGATGACAGCCCCATTGTCTGCAAGCGGATGTCAAACTGGTTCGACCAGAACCACGGCACCGAATTGTACTCAGCCGCAAGACCGGCAATCGTCTTGGCGGCCACCGCCGCCATGTCATTGGCATTCTGCACCGATTCAAGCCGGATTGTCGCGTTATCCGCATACCGATTGACATGCAGCGCGCAGTCGCCAATCGCATAGATATTGTCGAGCGTCGTCCGGCATTGATCATCGACGAGGACGCCATTGCCCCCTTCCGCCCCGATCGCCAGAAGCGGTGCCACGTTCGGTTCAATACCGATACCAACAACCACGAGATCCGCCGGAAGCTGTTCGCCATTGGCAAGCTGAACAGCCTCGACCTGCCCCTGCTCACCAATCAACTGTTGCACACCGGTAGCGAGACGGAAATCGCAGCCTGCGGACCGATGCCGCGCGGTCATGTAGTCAGCGATCATTGGTCCCGCCACCCGAGACAGAACGCGGCTCTGCGCCTCAACGACCGTCACCGCACGGCCCATCTTTCGCAGGACCGCAGCTGCCTCCAGCCCGATATAGCCGCCGCCAATGACCACGACATTATCGATGTGCTCCAGCCGGTTCATGATGCGATCAATATCAGCACGTGCACGGATGGTAGTCACCCCGCCCAGCGATGCGCCGGGACAGGACAGTCGGCGCGGGGTTCCCCCCGCTGCCCAGACCAGCGAACCATAGCCGATATCCTTGCCACGTGCGGTCACGACCCGCTGCTGCGCGGGATCGATGGCGACAATCTGTGTGTCGCGCAGCAGTTCGATATTCTGGTCGGTCCAGTATTGAGTTGCTTTCAAGAGGATTCGGTCGAAAGTCTTCTCTCCGGCCATATACTCTTTGGACAGAGGAGGCCGATGGTAGGGATACTCAGGCTCATCGCCCACCAGCGCGATCGAGCCTGTAAATTTTGCCTGCCGCAAAACGGCGGCCGCCTGCGCACCGGCATGACCGGCCCCCACGATGATGACATCAAATCTTTCCATGTCTTGGGTCGTAAACGATGCATTTTGATTGTCCAGCGGCGGTTGCGAAGGGTGACGTGGCTGGGCGTTCCATGATAATCACATTGGAAACTGATGCGAAGTGCCGCCCGTTCGATCGGGCTGAGAGGGAATGGTCATGGGGTCAGTTGTAGTACCCTGGAGCTTTGTCGAGCCTCTTGTCACGACGATCGGCCTGTCCGCTGCCGATGCTGAGGATGCCATTACGTCTTCTGGCATCGCTGTGCAGCCGGGTGATGACCTCTCTTTGGGCGACTATTTCCGGGTTCGCGCCGCGTTCGTCGCGAAGCTTCAGGATGAGACCTGTCGCATGTCGTCGCGGCAGCTGGTCCCCGGATCGACGCAATTCGTCCTGAACCACATCCCGCCGCGCGGCACGCTGGCCGAGGTGATGACGGTTCTGGCGGAAGCCTATAATCTGCTGCATGGCGGCGCGTTCAACCGGGTCGAGAGCCATACCGACACCGTCGACTTCGTCGTGGATGACAGCAATTTCCCCTATAACGCCGATGTGGGTGCCGACTATAAGCTGTTCCTGATGGAGAGTACGCTCATCTATCTGTTCGGGCTGCTCGCCATCATCGCCCCGCACTGGGCCACCCACAGCCTGCGGCAGGTGGAAATCCGGCGGCCGGCGGGTGAAAGCGCCGGGCATCTGAATTTCTGGTCCATGCCGATCAAACAGGGCAGTGACAGCTATCGCCTTGTTTTCGATCTGGAACGCGCCTCCCGTCCGTTCAACGGGCGGGACGATCTGCCGACCAGCAACGGTGCGCTGGACCAAGAGATTGCGGCGGCGATTGATACGCTCTCGGATGATGGCGCCACTGGTCGCGGCCTCGTCGCCGATGTGGAAGCGATCCTCCTCAGCGGCGAGACGGAACAGGAATCCGTTGCTGCGCTCCTGCAGATGAGCTCCGCCACCCTGCGCCGGCATCTGTCACAGGAAGGCGAAAGCTTTCGCGATGTGCGCAAGCGTATCCTGAACGCCCAGGCGAAGGTCCTTTTGCGGGCGAAAATATCCATCGCGGACGTGGCCCAGCAATTGGGCTTTTCGGATATCCGTAGCTTCAATCGCGCCTTCCAGCAGTGGAACGGCCTGACGCCCCACGCTTACCGCACCGAACTGAAGAGCATTCTCCAAATAGCCGAGTGAGCGAAAATGTTCACTGCGCGTGCGCGGTCCGGTCATGGGCGAGGTGCCCAGACTGCCCTAACGTGACGGCAATAATCGCTGCAAAGACAGCAATTCGGAGGAAACCATGAAATCATTTCGTCAACCCATGCTTCGTCACGCCTTGTTCGCAGGCGCATCAATTGCCGCGCTGTCGGGGTGGGGCCCTGTCGCCGCGCAAACCGCCGATGGCGCCTATGAAAGCGATGACACGATCGTCGTCAGTGCCCGTCGTCGGGAAGAGACATTGCAGGATGTGCCCCTCGCCGTCACAGCCGCCACAGCAGATGAATTGAATCAGATTGGCGCCGTCGATATCACGTCGGTACAGCGTATTACGCCCAACGCGACGATCGAAGTGGCGCGCGGCTCGAACTCGACGCTCATCGCTTTCATTCGCGGTGTTGGACAGCAGGATCCGCTTTGGGGCTTTGAGCCTGGCGTCGGCGTCTATGTGGACGATGTCTTTATTGCCCGGCCACAGGGTGCAGTGCTCGATATCTTCGACCTTGAGCGAATCGAAGTGCTGCGCGGACCGCAAGGGACACTTTACGGTCGCAACACAATTGGCGGGGCCATCAAATACGTCACCAAGCGTATGGACATGGATAACCCGACCTTCTCGGCACGTGCCAATGTCGGCTCCTATGGTCAGTTCGACCAAATCCTGTCTGGCTCGGTACCGCTGGGTGAGACATTTGCGATCGGCGGCGCCATTGCCAATTACAAACGCGACGGGTACGGCACAAACCTGAACACCGGCGCCGAGCACTACAACAAGGACCTCCGCGCCTATCGCCTGAGTGCAGAATGGGCCCCGACGGATACGTTCAGCATCCGGATCTCCGGTGATAAGACAGAAGACGATTCCAACGCCAAGCACGGTCACCGCCTTCTGCCGAGCGCCGACGGTACGGTGCCCGTCACCGACAATGTCTATGACACGCGCGCCGGCCTTGGCGATGGCAACAAGGTTGTGACCCAAGGTGCATCACTGACGGCGGAATGGGATGTGAACGACATGTTCACCGTGAAATCCGTCACCGCCTATCGCGAAAGCGATACCGTGACGCCGATCGATTTCGACGCCCTCCCAGAACCCGATTTTGACGTTCCCGCACGCTATATCGACGACCAGTTCAGCCAGGAATTCCAGCTCCTGTTCAACACGGACCGCCTGTCCGGTATCGCCGGGGTCTACTATCTCGACGGCAATGCGTCGGGTGAGTTCGACGCTGTGCTGTCGGCGCTGGGCCTGAGCATTTACACTTCAGGCGACCAGAAGAAGGAAAACTTCTCGGTCTATGCGGATATGACCTATGACGTGACCGATCGTCTGAGTGTGTCGGTCGGCGGTCGCTACACGGAGGATGAAACAACGGCGGACGTTAATCGCGAAGTCTGGCTTGGCCTCGGGTCCGGCTCCTTCTTCCCGGAGAACACCACGTCGATCTTCGCCGGTCGCCAGACGGGGTATGAGGGCCTTAACCGAAAGGATGACCAGTTCACCCCGCGCGTTTCGGTTGCCTATGAAGCGACACCGAACACCAATCTGTACGCCTCCTATTCTGAAGGCTTCAAGGCAGGCGGCTTTGACCCTCGCGCACGCGGTGACCTCGATCCGCTCGGTCTGTCCCAAGAAGGGTTCGCCCCTGAAAAGGTCAAGAGCTATGAAGTCGGCATGAAGGGCAGCGCAGCGGATGGTCGCCTGACCTATGCCATCGCCGCCTTCCTCGCCGACTATACCGACCAGCAGATCACGGTGCAGTCGGGCGCTGATTCCGATAATGACGGGACCAATGACACCTTCGTATCGTCCGTCTTCAACGCCGGGTCTTCGACCTATAAGGGCGTTGAGATCGAGAGCGCGTTCCGCGCGACCGACAATCTGACCCTGACCGCGATGATGGGGTATATCGACGCCGAGATCGACGAGATCGTCTCTGCCGGTGTGAACATCGCCGATCAGTTCGTGACTCAGAACACGCCGGAGCTTCAGGCACGGCTCGGCTTTGCCTACGAATATCCTGAAACGGTCTATGGCGGCTCATTGCAGTTCAACGGGGCTGCTGAATATCGCAGCGAGTACTACCTGTTCAACGTGCCGAACCCCGGCTTTGACGCTGGCGACAGTGTCATCTTTCCGGCCGGTGGCCCCGCCCTCGACCCGGATGAGTACACATTGCTGAACCTGAGCGCGAACTGGACGTCGTCTGACGACCGTTATCGGATCGGCCTGCATGGTCGCAACCTGACGCAGGAAGAGTACCGCGTGGCGGCCTATAACTTCGTGACGCCAAGCCAGCTTGGTCTCGACAGTGCGTACTCCGCTTTCTACGGCGCCCCGCGCACCGTGACAGCGACGTTCGAATACCGCTACTAAGATACCTGTAGCGGCCTCCCAGAGGCAGGACGGACATCGGTGCCGTCCGTCCTGTCCGCCTTTGACTGTTTCGAACGAAGTGGAGCGCGTCATGCGCCTTTTCCTACGCTGCGCCGCGACGGCGCTGCTTGTCTCCCTCGCCCATGCCCAACCTGCCGAGCCCCTCTCGCCAAACACAGACGTTGAGGCCCGGTACACCGAGGCCAGTGACCAGTTCGTGCCGATCGGCGAGGCCACCGTCCGCATCCGGACTGAAGGGCCACAGGACGGCTATCCCGTGATCCTTCTGCATGGCTTCACCTTCAGCCTCGAGACATGGGATCAATGGGCCGATGCCCTGTCACCCAATTTCAAGGTCATCCGGTATGATCTGATGGGCCATGGCCTGACAGGTCCCGACCCGCAGGAACGCTATTCCCCCGAAGAGCGTGCCGCCACAATCGGTGACGTGATGGACGCGCTGGACATCGAAGAGGCGGTCATCGTCGGCAATTCACTGGGCGGCTTGGCCGCCTGGCGGTTCGCGGCAGACCACCCAGAGCGGGTGAAGCGGTTGGTGCTCGTCAGCCCCGGTGCCTATGCGATGAACGGGGTGGCGGACGAACCCGTACCGGTGCCGCCCGCGCTCGCCTATTACCTCCGCGAAGTGCCAGAGGTGGGACTGCGCGCCAGCATTGGCCGGATTTACAGCTATCCCGACCGGATCAGTGCTGATCGCCTCCAGACCCTGTATGACATGATGAAGCGTCCCGGCAATGGCGACGCCTTCGTCAAGTCGATTGAGGAATTCGTCCTGCCGGATCCCGCTGCCGCATTGGCTAAGGTGACATCGCCCACTCTTCTCCTCTGGGGTACCGAGGACAAGGTCATTCCCGTCGATCACGCTGGGCGCCTGCTCGGCCATCTGCCGAACGCGCAGCTTGTCCTTTACCCGGGCATTGGGCACGTACCGCAGGAAGAATCCGCAAAATCCATTCGGGACGTGAAAGCGTTTCTCTACGATCTGAAATGAGCCAAGTGATGGACAAGCCTCAAACCACTGCGAAATATCGCGCCTACATCCTTTTCATTCTCGTGGTCGTCTACACGTTCAACTTCATTGACCGTCAGATTATCGGCATCCTGAAGGAACCGATCAAAGAGGAACTGGGCCTGACCGATACGCAGTTGGGCTGGCTCGGCGGCCCGGCCTTTGCCATTTTCTACACCACGCTCGGGGTCCCCATAGCCTGGCTGGCCGATCGAACCAGCAGAACGTGGATTATGACCGGCGCATTGTCGATCTGGAGCGCCATGACAGCCGTCTGCGGCCTTGCGATGTCGTTCTGGCAGTTGTTCCTGGCCCGGGTCGGTGTGGGCGTGGGTGAAGCCGGCGGCGTCGCCCCGGCTTATTCTCTGATCTCGGACTATTTCCCCGAAGACAAGCGCGCGCGCGCTTTGAGCATCTATTCCTTCGGTATACCGATTGGGAGCGCGATCGGTATCGTGCTGGGCGGTGTCCTCCTCGACCTGATCGGCTGGCGCTACGCTTTCTTCATCGTCGGCATTCTCGGGCTTCTCGTCGCACCGATCTTTCTCTTCACGGTACGGGAACCCCTGCGCGGCGCCTTCGACGCCGGTGGGGCCACCACGGAAAAGGCCAGCTTTGGCGACGTCATGGCCGTTATCGCCAAAAAGCCGAGCTTCTGGACGCTGTCCCTGGGCGGCGCCAGTTCCTCCATGATGGGATATGGACTGATCTATTGGCTGCCGTCCTATTATTACCGTAGCTTCGGCGACGCGCTGCCCGGCTTTTTCTCGTGGCTGCCTGACTTTCTCGTTCCCAACAATCCGGGGCCGCTGCTTTACGCGTCCTATTTCTATGGCGCGATCCTGTTGTTTGGCGGGATGCTGGGCGTCTGGGCCGGTGGTTGGGCGGCTGACAAATTCGGCAAGAAGTCGAAAGGCGCCTATGCGATGATCCCGGCCATCGCGTTTGTCTTCACGATTCCATTCTTCCTGCTGGGCGTTCTGTCAAATTCCCTCCTGGCCGTGTTTCTCGCCTTTATGGTCATCCAGACACTGAGCCTGATCTGGCTCGGCCCGATCATCACGGCCGTGCAGCATCTGGTGCCGCCAAACATGCGCACAACGGCGTCGGCTATCTTCCTGATGATCAACAATCTGATCGGGATCGGGGTCGGGACACTGCTTTTAGGATGGCTGTCGGACGTGATGCGAGAGCAGTTCGGCAATGAGTCCCTGCGCTATGCCCTTTTGTCAGGGACCGGCTTCTATGCCATTGCCGCGGCGCTGCTGTTCATCACGGCACGGACATTGAAAAAGGACTGGC
The DNA here is from genome assembly GCF_032930845.1 of Parvularcula sp. LCG005. Lineage (GTDB taxonomy): Bacteria > Pseudomonadota > Alphaproteobacteria > Caulobacterales > Parvularculaceae > Parvularcula. Next base: position 1,762,070 of record NZ_CP136758.1, read on the forward strand.
ACCGCTAGGCGCCAGTCCCGTCTCTTATTCATCAAACCGAAGGGTGACGGGGTCACCGGCTGTCAGCTGAACCTGACGAACCCCGCCGTCAAAGACCTCATTGCGAAGCTGCACCGTCGCCGTCTGGCCGGAGACCAGCTGCACACGGGTCAGCTGCCCATCGGCCCAATCCAAATCGACTGTCACATCACCCCGCGCGCGCAGGCCGGTGATGGAACCGGTTGGCCATGCGGACGGCAATGCCGGCAGCAGATGGATCTCATCATGCTGGCTCTGCAGCAGCATTTCGCCCACACCAGACGCTGCGCCGAAATTGCCGTCAATCTGGAACGGCGGGTGTGTATCGAACAGGTTCGGCAGTGTACTGCCGGTCAACTGTTCCTGAAGCAGCTTGTAGGCGCGGTCACCATCGTGAAGACGGGCCCACAGATTGATCTTCCAAGCCTTGCTCCAGCCGGTGCCGCCATCGCCGCGGGCGTTCAGGATGGTTCTGGCCGCATCCGCCAGTTCCGGCTCATTGGCGACATCGATCTGGCGTCCGGGATGCAGCGCATAAAGCTGGGAGATGTGACGATGCTCATTGTCCTGCTCATCAAGATCTTCCTTCCACTCCTGTAGCTGCCCCCATGAGCCAATTTTCAGCCCCGGGTCCATCTGCATCCGCTTGGCGGCCAGCGTGTCGGCGAAGGCGTCATCACCCAGGATACGGGCCGCCTCTTCCGTGTTGCGGAACAGGTCATAGACCAGCTGTTGCGACATCGCCGCGCCAAGAACGAAAGGTCCGTGTTCGGGGCTGAAGCTTGGCGCGACCACGAGCTTGCCGTCGCGTGGATCCTCGACCAGCGCGGTCAGCCACGGTTGCGCAGCGCCTTTCATGATCGGGTAGACGCTTTCAAGCACTGTCTTGTCCGCCGTATACCGATAATGATCGTAGAGATGCTGGCTGAGCCACGCTGCGCCTTCGGGTTGCCAGAAGGCGGTGGGCCATTCAATTAGCCCAGTAAACCCGTAGATATTGGTGTTGAGAAAGACCGCCCATCCCTCATCCGACCCCAGAATTTTCTGGGCAGAGGCTTGTCCCGCCTCGCTCAATTGGCGCGTGAACTCGATGAACGGCGGAAGCGTCTCAGACAGGTTCAGGAAGTCAGCGGGCCAATAGTTCATCTGCAAATTGACATTGACGTGGTAATCGCCGTTCCACGGCGGAGTCTTGGAATTGTTCCAGACGCCCTGCAGATTGGCTGGCAGTGATCCTTCGCGCGATGAGGATATCAACAGATAACGTGCATAAGCGAAATATAGCGCCTCAAGATAGCGCTGATCTGGTTCGGTCAAGGTCAAATAGGACGCAAGCAGATCATCGGTCATATGCTCTGTCGCATGCTGACCAATATCAAGGTCCACACGGTCCGCAATTGTGCGGTAGTCATCTGTGTGATGCGCCAGAACGTCGGTCCAACCGGCCGAACGAGCCGCGGTTGCACGGTCCACAACGCCCGCTAGAGGGTCATCGCCCCGATAGGAAGGATAGTCGGGGGCGTAGTTGGTGCCCGCCGCAACAAAGACCGTGACGTAGCTCGCGTTCGTGACCTGCAGCCCATCGCCGTTTGGCGTGACGTCGCCATCACTGTCCACTTCCAGATGGGTGGCATAGACGAGGCCGTTATCATCAAGCGCGCCCTGTGCCGTCAGCCCTGTGGATGAGCTATCAAAACTCACTGTACGGTTGTCGGGAATATCGAATGAAATGCTTGCCGATACGGGTGGACCATCGATCTCGTAACGGGCAACGATGACCTGGTCCGGAAAGCTGGCAATATATCGCTGACTGAACGATCGATCGCCAACATCGTACGCTACGGTTGCCATGGCATCATCCAGGCTCAGCTCGCGGCGATAGTTCGTCACATTGCTATCGCCCAGACCGAAATCCACAACGACTTCACCAAAGCTCTGATAATGTCCGTAGCCTGTCATATTCTGGCCAAGACGCTCAGCGGCCTCTTCCGGCGTCATTGGTCCATTTTCGATGATGTCCGCCGTCACCGCCTTGACCTCATCGGCAAGAGACCCTTCCGTCAGCCCGAAATTATACCCTTCCTGCGAGCCCGGCCCACCAGTCCACAGCGTCTTCTCATTGAATTGAAGACGGTCAGTAGATGGCGCGCCCGTTACCATCGCGCCCATTGCCCCATTGCCGATAGGCAGACCGTTGGGCTCCCAATCGGCCGCTGGTTCATCATATTGAAGTCGCAATAACGGCAGGTCTCTTTCGACGGGTCCGGCTTGAGCCGGCGCCGCGACAGGGTCTTGTGCCGCGCTCTTCTTAACGTCCGGCGACTGGCCACAGGCGCAAAGCGCGATGAGGGCTGCAGAAAGGTAAAGGGTTTTCATGATTGCTCCTCATACGCCACAACAAGCTGATGTTGCTCCCCCAGCCCATCAATACCCAGTGCCATACGGTCACCGGCATTGAGAAAGACGGGCGGCTTTTGACCGAGACCAACGCCGGGCGGCGTACCGGACGAAATGATATCCCCCGGCTCGAGCGTCATGAACCGGCTGATATAGGAAACAAGGAACGCTGGACCGAAAATCATCGTCTTTGTCGATCCATCCTGATACTGATGGCCATTGACCTTGAGCCACATGCCAAGAGACAGCGGATCAGGCACTTCATCTGGGGTCACAAGCCACGGGCCGATTGGACCGAAGGTGTCGCATCCCTTCCCCTTCATCCACTGGCCGCCCATTTCGATCTGGAATGCGCGCTCCGAAATGTCGTTGATGACGCAATAACCTGCGACATGGTTCAACGCGTTGGCCTCCGATACGTGCCGGGTTGTCTTGCCAATGACAATGCCCAGCTCGACCTCCCAGTCCATCTTTGTTGAGCCGAGGGGCTTGATGACATCGTCATTCGGACCACAGATTGATGACGTCGCCTTGGCAAAAAGGATGGGCTCGGTGGGCGGCTCGGCCCCGGTCTCAGCCGCGTGATCTGCATAATTCAGACCGACACAGATGAATTTCGGCACATGCCCCACACAGGGGCCGACGCGCTCCGTCATCGGGATGACTGGAAGGGTCGAAAGATCAACGCTGGCAAGGGCTCGGAGGTTGTCAGGATCGAGATCCGAACCGGCCAGATCTGTGACGTGCCCGCTTAAATCTCGCCATTTTCCGTCAGCATCAACGACCGCTGGTCGCTCCTGTCCGGGCGCTCCAACACGCAGGAATTTCATGGCTTGTCCTCTTTCAAGTCGTCAGTTTGACCAGGCACCGTCTATGATGGCGGATGTGCCCGTTACGAATGCTGCGTCATCGCTCGCCAGATAAGTGGCCAGGCCCGCGATCTCTTCTGCCTTCCCGAGACGGCCCATGGGCTGTCTGGAAACGAAGGCTTTCATTGCAGCCTCATAATCGCCGGTGTCTTTGAGACGTTGCCGCAGGGAAGGCGTATCGATGGTTCCCGGACAGATGGCGTTGCAACGGATATTCCTGTCAACGTAATCAGCCGCGACCGCCTTTGTCATGCCGATGACCGCCGCCTTGGTCACGCTGTACGCAAAGCGATTTGGCACGCCTTTGATTGAACTGGCGACAGATGACATATTGATGATCGATCCGCCCCCAGCCGAAATCATGCCCGGCAGAAATGTACGGATCATCCGGTACATGCTGGTGACATTGATGTCACAGGAGCGTGACCAGGCGTCTTCATCTGTCTCCAGAATGGCGCCCGCGTGGACCCACCCTGCACAATTGAACAAAATATCGATATTCCCGGCACGCTGATGCGCCTCAGCGATACTGTCCGGAGACGTCACATCCAGATGAAACGCATCGGCAAAACCGTGGTCAGAAAGACCTTGAGCGTTCACATCAGTCGCGATGACTTCTGCGCCTTCCGCCGCGAAACGCTCCGCCGTTGCCAGACCGATTCCCTGCGCCGCCGCGGTGATGAGGGCGCGCTTGCCCGCTAGCCGTTTACTCATCTCAACGCGCTCCTGCAGCCGTAGGCAGGCATGCCGGCCCGATCGGTTCAAATGATTTATAGGTCAGCAGAAACTCCTGATGCCCCAATGCCTCGGATGCGGTCTGTTGGCCGCGGGCCGTATTGACGACGCAGTCGTAGATTTCCGATCCCACATCTTCGAGTGTGGCGTCCGTTTCCAGAATACGCCCGGCGTCAATATCCATGTCTTCCGTCAGCTTGCGGTATGTTTCCGGATTTGCGCAGATCTTGATGACCGGCGATATGGCTGAGCCAACGACGGATCCACGACCTGTCGTGAACAGAACAAGATGGGCGCCACAGGCGATCATCTCGACGATTTCAGCGTTGTCGGCAATATTCGGAAAGCCAAAACGCGGCTCGCCATCGGGCACCACGTCGAGCAGATAAAGTCCCGGTCCCGGGGGCACGTCACCCGGCTTGATAATGCCGCTGATCTTGGACGAGCCCGACTTGGCGTAGGCCCCCATGGATTTCTCTTCGATCGTCGTCAGGCCACCATCCGCATTGCCTGGCGCAAAGCTGCCAAAGCCCAGTGTACTGTAATATCGCTCCGCCTTTTCAACGGACTCGCGGATAAATGCGCCGAGCTCAGGCGTCAGGGCCCGATCCTCCATGATCGCCTCGCAACCGATCAGCTCCCCGGTCTCTTCGAAAATACACGTGGCGTCCTCAGCAACCAGTTGATCAAAGCAGCGTCCAACCGCCGGGTTCGCCGTAATACCGCTTGTCCCATCAGAACCACCGCAGATCGTGCCGACAATCAGCTCACTGACATCCATATCCACACGCTCGGTCTGCGCTGTCGCCGCTGCGCGCGTCCGCCTGACAGCCTCGACGCCAAGATCAATGGTCTTGCGCGTTCCGCCGCTCTCCTGAATCACCAGTAGCTCCGCTGGACGACCGCTTGCTTCGACCGCCCGAAGAAGGCCGTTGCGCTGAAAGCTTTCACACCCCAGAGACACCAGGACCACAGACCCCACATTGGGATGGGTGCACAACGCCTTCATCAAGCGATTGGCATACTGATTAGGAAAACATCCCGGAAAGCCGATCAGATGGACATCGGGATCGTTCGTTGCGCTGACGATCTGTCGCGCCACATGGTGGGCACATTCAACAAGATACGCCACCACCGTCACATCGCGGATGCCCTTGCGACCATCCTGTCTTAAATACCCTTGAAACATTATGAACCGTCCTGCGCGTCACCGCGGTCGTGTGTTGAAATATACTGACTTGCCATATTGTGCGTGTGAAGATGGTCACCGCGTTTGACGTCATGGGTCACGATGCCGATAGGAGCACCGTATTTCACGACTTCCTCACCCATCTTCATATCCTGCCGCGCGATTTTATGTCCCGAGCCAATCCGGTTCGGCATCTCGAACGTCTCGGCATCGACCAGAATTACCTGCCCTGCCTCGATCGATGTCGGCAGGAGAACCACATTATCGGTCGGGTGGAGCAGAATTGTTCGCACCGGAACAACGTCAGAGACAGGGACTGTACCCGTTCTTGTCATCACATCAGTTCTCCACTCAAACCCGGAATTGCGGCACGCGGATTAATGAGACCCTTTGTTCGCAACTTATCCCAGGCCTTGTTGCTAATCGGCTGCCGCAAGGCATCGCCTGCTGCACGCACTTCTTCAATCGAGGCGAAACCCGCCAGCACATTGCCAACGGCGGGGTGAAAAAACGGAAATTGTAGTGCTGCCCGATGAAGCGGTACGCCAAAATCATGCAGCGTCCGACGCAGCGCATTTGCCTTTTCAGCAATTTCTGCCGGCACGTCGCCGTAATTGTAATAGGCGCGACCTTCGCCCTTTGTCGCAAGGATGCCGGAATTGAACGGCCCGCCTACGACCAGTTCGATACGCGCATCGAGGCAATGCGCCAGAAAATCGATCGCTTCTCGCTGCTCAAGCAACGTGTATCGTCCAGCCAGAAGAAACACATCCATGTCGAACAGCACCATGGCATTGCGACACACCTGCCACTCATTCGCGCCAAGACCGATTGCCTTGACCGCGCCCGAGGATTTCAGCTGCTGCATCGCGCGATAGCCGTTCTTGGCAAAGGCCTCCCAATGGCGCTGGGCCTCAGCGCCGTGCGTTGCCTCTCCCAGATCATGGGCATACAGAATATCGACTGTCGAGACACCAAGCCGCTCAAGGCTCTGCTCGAAAGAGCGCATGATTCCGTCATAGGTATAATCAAATACCGGCTCAAAAGGGTAGCCATTGAAGAAGCCGTGGCGCAGTCCCGTCGCCTTCGCCGGGTCAATAGGCTCAAGCCGACGCCCGACTTTGGTAGAGATCGTCAACTCATCACGATTGACCGAGGCAACGAAACGGCCAAGACGTTCTTCACTCAAACCGAAGCCGTAATGCGGTGCTGTATCGAAATAGCGCATGCCAAGACGATGCGCTTCACGCATTGTCTCATCGGCCGTCCAGTCCGTTATCTCCGTATACAGATTTCCGATAGGCGCGCAGCCAAAGCCGAGCCGGTCAATGGACGGCTCATCGCTCTTTCCCCGGAATATTGGCAGGCGATTGGCCTGGGGACGGATTGGTGAAGATGTGGTCAGGATGGCGCCCCCTCACCCAGTGAAGGGTTGCCATCAAGGGCTTTCGTTATGGCCGCTACTGCCTCCAGCAGGAATTCACGGCTTTCATCGATCGTCGCGCGCGGCATTTTGACGGCCAGATAGGGTACGGTCAGTGCAGCAACGGCGCCGCGAGGCCCCATGACCGGTGCCGAGATATCGGTCACCCCATTGACGAATTCACTGGGCGCCATGGCATAACCACGCTCAAAGGTCTTGGCCGACGCACGGACAAACCTGGCGATCTCGTCCACATTGGCGGATTCGGAAAAATGCTCACGCCACCGGGCTTTGGTCTCTTCAGGTTGACCGCCATACAGCATCAGACCTGAATTGGAGTCGATAAGACGTCGGCGGTAACCAACGCGTACAGAAAACCCAAGGTCGCCCGTGCTTTCAATCCGGGCAACGACGACAATCTGATCACCAGACGCGACGACCAGATGGCACGACTGTCCAATCTTTTGCACGAGTATCTGCATGACCGGCAAAGCGGACGCGATCAGCGTCTTCATGGGCGCGCGAGACAGGCCGAGAGTGAACAGGCGGTCGGTCAGGACGTACCCCTCGCCTGCCTGATCCACAGCGATATAGCCGCGATACTCAAGCACCTGCAGCATACGGAAGATTTCGCTGAGTGATTTGCCGCATTTTTCAGCGATCTGGGTTGATGTCATGGGCTGCGCCGCGGCCGACATCAGTTCAAGAATATCGAGGCCTTTCTCGAGCGCTGGGGCACGATATTTCGGCTCGGCTGTGGGGCCGACCAGGCTAAGTTGAGGCTTATTGGGCGAATTGCCAGACATCAGACGATCCTACGTTACTGCTTTGGCTGCGTAGAGTTTCCACGCCGTGTCACCAAAAATTTCATTTTGTGATGAAGGACTTATATTATGGCACAAATCCTTCGCCATGGACAGCCAGTCACCGTAATTTGATGACAGAGTGAGGACTGGCCAATCACTCCCCCATAGCAGTTTTTCCGGGCCAAATATCGCCAACAGGACGTCGACATAGGGTCGCAAGTCGCCCGCTGTCGCACCGGTCGGCGCTTCGGTCAGCAGGCCCGACAGCTTGCAGTACACATTGGGTAGTCCTGCAAGTCTGGCCATGGCGCAGCGCCAGTCCTCGAACAGTGCCTGATCGCCGATTGCCGGCTTCGCGCCGTGATCGATGACCATCCGCAACGCCGGGCGTGACGCCTTCATGGTCGCCAAAGCGTCGAGATGGCGCAGATCGACCAGCGCATCGAAGACAAGATCGCGTTTCTCAACTTCATCGAGACCCGCTCGCAATTCGTCCCCAGCGATCCAGTCCGACGGCGCTATCGCCTGCAACATCGGGCGGACGCCGACCAGCGGGCCCCTGGCCCTGTAGCGATCGAGCTGAGGGCCCACATCGTCTGCCGCGAGATCGCACCAGCCGACAACGCCCAGGACAGCATCATTGTTCGCGGCAATGTCGAGCAGGTACTCGGTATCGTCCGTCGTGGGCTGCGACTGCACCAGAATAACCTGCTCAATATTCTGATCGGCGATCAGGGACAGAAGATCTTCAGGCAGGAAGTCACGATAGATCTGCGCCAGATCCGGCGTGGGCCAGGACTGTCCGTGCTGACCGATCGTCCACAGATGGACGTGGGAATCAATGCGCACGGCCGATTGCGTCATGGCGCCACCACGACATGCCGCCGCCGGCAGGACCAGCCGAACGCGGCCACGCCCACAAAGGCGATGAGCGGCGCTGACATCGCAAGATTGATGTTCATGATGTCCGACATACGGCCGACAAGCATCGCCATCACCGCCCCGCCGATAATCGCCATTACGAGGAGCGACGATGCGGATTTGGTTTTGGCCCCGAGGCCATCGAGTGTCAGGGCAAAGATCGTCGGGAACATGAGCGACATGAAAAAGCTCGTCGCAGCCAGCGCATAAAACCCTGTGATGCCCGGCGCTACAACCGCCACTGCGCAAAGCGCCACGTTGATCAACGCATAGGTCGTCAACATTGCCCAGGCAGGGACCCGCGTCATGACGGCCGTACTGGCGAAACGCCCGATCATGAAGGCCACGAATGACGCCGTGAGCACCTTGGCGGCAGCGGTCTCTCCCATGCCGTCAATCGTGTAAGTCCCATAGCGGATGAGAAAGCTCCAGATCCCGACCTGCGCGCCGACATAAAGAAACTGCGCCAGAACCCCGAACATGACCCGACCGTCGCCGAGCAGTGACATCACCCCGACATGGCTGTCAGCCGTCGTTTCCTCTTCGTCGCGGGTTTTGGGGAAAGCCGTGAGGAACGCCACAACGGCAAGTGCCAATACGCCAAGCGCAAGAACGAGATAAGGGCCCTTCACCGTGGCGGCCTCTGCAATACGAAACGCGTCCAGCGACGCATGATCCATCGCAGCAAGCTCCTCCGTCGAAGGCTCATGCCCTGTCAGGATAAAAGCCTGTCCGATCAGCGAGCCGGCGATGACACCCAGCGAATTGAACGACTGGGCAAAGTTGAGGCGTCGGGCGGCGGTTTCCGAGGAGCCCAGCACCGACATCAGGGGGTTGGCGGATGTTTCAAGAAACGCAAGGCCACTGGCAATGACGAATAACGCCCCCAGAAACAGGCCATAGACCCGCGCTTCAGCCGCCGGAAGGAACAGGAGCGCGCCGCAGCCGAACAGCACAAGACCGACAATGACACCGGCCTTGTAGCCGAACCGGCGCATGAGCAGCGAGGCGGGAATGGCCCAGACAAAATAGCCGAAATAGAAGGCGGACTGCACGAGGCTTGATTGCAGGTCCGTGAGCGTGAATGCCTTTTTGAACTGTGGCACCAGAATGTCGTTCAGACTGTTCGCAATGCCCCAAAGGAGAAAAAGCGAAAACACCAGAATAATTGCCGGCAGAAATCGCCCCTGCGTATCGCGCCCGGTTTCACTGGTCATAGCTCGCCCTCCCGACGAATGATGAAATGAGGGGTTCGGCCCCTTCTTGACTTCTGCAGGCGGTCAGGCTGGCCGATCGCGCACCCGGCCCGGCAGGTCCAGCGTCACCCTACTGTGTTTTCAGCAGGGTCGTCACGGCAATGTTGACGATAAGCTGAGCAGCCAAGCCGACGCCAGCCATCCCCAATCAGACCGCCATCCGGCCCGGAGTAGGCAGCGCCCACGCCGCCCGTTGTTCGGGTTGGGCATGGGCGCTGCCACCTTTAGCGTGACAGGATTAGTAGGTCGCTCTCAGACGGATGCTGATCCGACGATCGTTGATTACGTAATCCCGTGGACGATTCTCGAACCCTTGATAGGTGTACCGAATTTCGTCCAGCATGTTCACAGCATCGAGTGACAGGTTGAGGTTGTCGTTCAGCTGATAGCTGACAGACCCGTCAAGCGTGCCGTAAGCATCGTCGTAGATCGGCAGGTTGCCGGTCCCATTGCCCGAGGTCGTGCGGACAAAATCATCGCGCCAATTATAGGCGAGACGCGCCGAGATCGGGCCCTGCTCGTAAAGGCCAACGAGGTTATAGCTGTTTTCAGACAGCCCCTCGAGCGGTACCAGAAGCGGGTTGCCAACGGCATCAACAGCGGACGGGCTTGGCGCTTCACTGTCAACATAGGTGTAGTTCGCCTGCAGGCCCAGACCGTTCAACGGCGCCGGCAGCATGTCAAAGAAGGTCTGCATACCTACTTCGAAACCCTGGATCGTGCCATCTTCGCCGTTCACCGGTGCGCTGACCGTGAATTCCTGCGAACCGTAACCCGGCACGTCGAAATCGGTCGTGTACACACCGTTCTGGATGAAGTTATGAACGTTCTTCCGGAACAGCGTCATGTAGGCAATGCTGCCCTCTTTCCAGTAATGTTCCAGCGAGACATCGTACTGATCGACGACAAGCGGTTTCAGGCCGGGATTGCCGCCGGAGCCGGTATAGGCCTGAGCCTGGCTTGGCTGCAGCACGGGTGCCGTCGACGGATCATTGTCAGCGTCATAGTAGTTCTGGCTGAGCGAGAAATTGCCGCGCAGGTCATAGAAGCTTGGACGAGACAGGCCGCGAGAGGCTGCGACGCGAAGCTGCAGATCATCCTGAAGGAAGAACCGGATGTTCATGCTCGGCAGGAACTCAATATAGTCCTGCTCAACCGAGATGTCGGAGACTGACTGAATGTCCGTACCCGTGTCAGAAGGATCGCGGTAGGTCAGCGTCTGCGTACCGTCGGCGACAACCTTGGTCTGCACAACGCGAAGGCCGATATTGCCGTCATAGGGTGTTGGCACGGCATTATTGCCGAATTTCAGCATGCCGTAGGCCGCCAGCGTCTCTTCTTCCTGGGTGTTGAACTCGTCGAACGGCGTGAAGCCTGCGACGGCACCGGAGAGCGGGTTCAGGTTCGCCAGCGTGACAAGCGATTCTTCACCCATGGCCAGCAAAGCCGGATCAACGACGAAGTGCGGACCGAAGTTTGCTGTCGCACCGTCGCCCCGGAAGAAATCATCCTGATAAGGATCGAGTGCGTAATATTCCGGGAACTCGTTATACTCGGCAGTCGCAATATCACTCCCATCCCATGGTGGACCGGAGATGGATTGCCAGTCAAAGCCAGAGTCAGCTGTTTCGATATCCTTGGTGGTGTATCGGACACCTGAGGTGAATGAGCGGAAAACGCTGCCCTCGTCAAAATCCCACTCGAGGTCGAGGCGCGCTGCGGTTTCACTGCCGGTGTTTTCCGCCGACCGTGACATCAACGCCTGATACGTATAATTATCCGGGTTCGTCAGGAAGTCATCCGGTGTCACCGTGAAGGTGGGCAGATCACCTGTCAGATCCATCAGGAAATTGAAGCCGCCGGTGGTCGTACCAAAGCCCGTCGGGTCGGTGAAGCTGGTGTCGGAATCTACATATTGCAGGTCACCAGAAACGCGGAAACCATCGCCCTCATCCCATTTGAACCCGGCGCTATAATCCGTGGTCCGGGAATCGCGGACGGTGTGTCGCGTAAAGGACTGGGTCGGTGGACCAGCAAAGCCGCCGGTCAACATGGTGCCGTCTTCATCGAAGGTGAAATCACCAACAGGGGTCAGCGCCCCGTTGTCACCCGCGCCATAGGCGAACATACCCGTCTGAGGATCGGTAAAGGTGTAGTCCGACGTCAACACCATAGCGTGGAATTCAAGGTCAGCACTCGGACGATATTGGAAGGCCAACGAACCGCCAAGGCGTTCACGGTCGCCGTTCCACGATGAAATGCCGGCACCGGAAGCAATATAGTTATTGCCGAAATCCTCACGCTGGAAGAAAGGCTCGATCGTGATGGCATCCTCGCGGAAATACCCCTTGCCGTAGGACAGGTTGAACAGGAAGCCGAATTCCTGATCACCGCTCATCCACCGGTCGCTGAGAAGTGCGGAGGCGTTATAGCCGGTCTTCTCACGAAGGTCGTAATGCACAGCCTGAATTGCGCCGGAAATGGTCCGGCCCGCACTGTCAAAAGGCATCCGTGTGCGCAGGTTCACCAGGCCGCCAATGCCGCCTTCGATCTGCTCCGCCGACGGGTTCTTGTAGACATCGATACCGGCAAGCAATTCGGCCGGAACGTCTTCCCAACTCAAGCCACGACCATCAATGGTCGAGAAGATATCGCGGCCGTTCAGCTCGGTACGAACTTGGGTCAAGCCACGAATGGCGACGCCGGAACCTTCACCGCGGTTACGGGAGATCTGGACACCGGAGATACGCTGCAGCGCTTCGGCGACGTTGACGTCAGGCAGTTTACCGATGTCGATGGCAACGATACTGTCGACAATCTCCTCGGCATTCTGCTTGCGCTCGACAGCGCTCGTCAGACTTGACCGCTGGCCGGTCACCACAATTTCGTCAGCAGCCGGTTCATCGACCGTGTCGTCCTGTGCAAAAGCAGCGGGTGCGGCAAATGCCATCAACGATAGTGCCGACACCGATGTCGCCAGTCGAAGGGCATGCCTGGAATGCTGTCCCAATCTCATCTCGTTTCCTCCTGTTGGAGGCTCGCAAAAGAGCCTCATGATTTTGATCACGCCGTTGTCTCCGGCGATTTTCTGTCAGCGGTTGATGATCCGCCTGTCCGCTTTCCCCACCAGCGCGGGACAAACCTGGCCGACCACCAGAATATTAAAAGCACTTTCATATATGACATTTCGCAAACTCGATCAACACATATAAAACTGTTTTTACAGGCGGTTGGCCGCAAGAAATGTTGCCCTGCACCATAAAAAAGGGATGGATATGACCCAGGTTTCTGACGGCTTCGTCCGTAATATCGCTATCATCGGCGGCGGTACGGCAGGATGGATGACAGCGGCCGCTATCATCCGTGCAATGAAAGATTATCCCTGCACGGTGACATTGGTGGAGTCAGGCGACATCGGCACCGTTGGCGTTGGCGAGGCGACCATCCCGCCGATACAACTGTTCAACCGCATGCTGAAAGTGAGTGAGGACGAATTTGTCGCCGCCACGCAGGGTACATTCAAACTGGGAATAGAGTTCTCAAACTGGCGCCAGAAAGGTGACAGCTATTTTCACCCCTTTGGCAAATACGGCGCCGATATCGACGCGGTGCCGTTTCATCAATACTGGCGAAAGATGCATCGCCGGGGTCGCGCGCCCGCGCTTGAGGCCTTTTCACTGTCCACCATGGCCGCCAAGGCCGGCAAATTTTCTCCCCCAAGCGCGGATCCCAAATCGGTCCTGTCCCAGATGTCCCACGCTTATCATTTTGACGCGGGGCTCTATGCGTTGTTCTTGCGCCGCTACGCTGAAGCCAGGGGCGTGAAGCGACTTGACCGGACGGTCCGTGATGTCCGCCTGAATGCCGAGAGCGGTTTTGTCGAAGCCGTTGTGTTCGATGACGATGAGGAATTGTGCGCCGACTTTTTTATCGATTGCACCGGCTTTCGCGGACTATTGATCGAGGGGGCCTTGGAGACAGGCTATGAGGACTGGTCCCACTGGCTTCCGTGCGACAGGGCCGTGGCCGTGCCGTGTGAGCAGTTTGGGGCGCCCCTGCCCTATACCCGATCCACCGCGCGGGAAGCTGGGTGGCAATGGCGGATCCCGCTGCAGCACCGCATTGGCAATGGCTACGTCTATTGCAGTGAGTATTGCGACGACGACAAGGCCGTCTCGACACTGATGAACAATCTGGATGGCGCGCCATTGTCTGATCCTCGCCACCTGCGCTTTACGACGGGCAAGCGGAAGAAGTTCTGGAACAAGAACGTCCTCGCCATCGGCCTGTCAGCGGGGTTCATGGAACCACTCGAATCGACCAGCATCCATCTGATCCAGGCTGCGATCGCGAAGTTGATGACCGTCTATCCGGATCGAAGGTTCGATCCGATCGATATCGACGAATACAACCGCCTGACTGAGATCGATTACCTCCGTATACGCGACTTCATCATCCTTCACTATCACGCCACCCAGCGGGACGATGCGCCGCTATGGGAGTATGTCCGCAATATGAGCATACCCGATACGCTCCAGCACAAGTACGATCTGTACGGCAGCCGGGGACGGGTTTTCCGGTATGACGAAGAATTGTTCGCGGACACGAGCTGGGTTGCGGTGTTTGAGGGCCAGGGGATCCAGCCCGACCGCTATGACCCCCTTGTTGACACCTATGATGAAGAGAAGCTGGCCGCTGTCCTTGAGCGGATGCGCCGAACGATTGTCGCGGGGGTCGACAGCCTGCCTGCTCATGAGGATTATATCGCGCGCCATTGTGCGGCAGCGAGCGTTTGATTTACGGCACAACGCTCGTCCCATAGCGCTTCTGCGCGCGTCGATAAAATAACTGCTTTGACAGTCAAGGCGTGCGCTGATTTTTGAAGATCACGGATGATCAGGGGAGGCTGTGATGAGTGACGAGCAGGAACTATACCACGCTGCCGATAAAATGGCGGCCGACTATCTCGCCCATATCACGGACCGTCCCGTCTTTCCCGGCCCTGACATGGTGGCGCAGCTTGAGCAATTGGGCGGCGCCTTGCCGACGCAGCAGAATGACCCGCACGCCGTGCTGGACATGCTAAGCCGTATTGGCGGGGCCGCCACTACCGCTACCAATGGCCCGAACTATTTTGGATTCGTCATCGGCGCCCTTTTGCCCATCGCTGGCGCCGCCGAGCGGATCGCCCTGGCCTGGGATCAATGTGCGTCGAGCCATGTGAACTCGCCCGCCATGGCTGCAATCGAGAAAACGGCCGGCCAATGGCTGCTCGAGATCCTCGATCTGCCCCGCGACACCGCAGTGGGTTTTGGGACGAGTGCGACAGCATGCGGATTTTCAGCTCTCGCCGCGGCGCAGACCTACCTTCTGCGCCAATCCGGTTGGGACCTTGACAGATCGGGCCTGCGCGGTGCGCCGCCGGTTCGTATTGTCGTGCCTGACACGGTCCACGTGACCGTGAAGAAGGCTATTCGGCTGTTGGGATTTGGCACCAGAGACATCGTCACAGTACAGACCGATGATTTTGGCCGGATGCGGCCTGACGCCCTGCCGCACTTTGATGCCCTGACCGTCCTCTGCCTGCAGGCGGGTGATGTGAATACCGGCGAGTTCGATCGGTTCTCGGACATCATCCCGACAGCAAAAGCGGCCGGGGCATGGGTTCATGTCGACGGCGCATTCGGTCTGTGGGCGCGTGCCAGTCAGGACAAGCGGTCGTCGACCGATGGCGTCGAGCTGGCGGATAGCTGGACCACGGACGGTCACAAGACGCTGAACACGGCCTATGACAGCGCCGTCACGATCTGTCGCCATGCTGATCTTCTGGCCTCGACCATGAATGCCGAGGCGGCGTATGCGCCCAGCGAGACGGATGCCCAGAAAAACCTGACGCTTGAATTTTCCCGCCGCGCCCACGGCCTTGGCTTCTGGGCTGTTCTGCAGACACTGGGACGCTCCGGTGTCGGATCCATGGTCGATGGCTACTGCGCGCTGGCAACCCAGCTCGCTGAAGGCTGCAGGGAAGCCGGTGTCACCGTTCTCAACCGTGTGGTCTTCAATCAGGTCCTCTGTCAGCTTGCAGATCCTGCTGATACACCGGCGTTCCTGAAACTGATCGAGCAGGACAACGCCGTCTGGTTCGGACCGACGATGTGGCGCGGGCAGCCCGCCTTCCGATTGAGCGTATCGTCGTGGCGTACGGACGAAGACGCTATTCGCCGAGCCCTGGACGCCATCGGGCGAGCGCTTCACCAGCTGGAATGTCAGAAGAACGGGTAACAGGATAGTGCCAGGCCACCACGTGAGAGTGTGCCTATTTTCGACGCCCGCCCAGGACGGCGACGAGCTCCTCAACCTTGGCGCGTCGCTCCTCAAGGTCATCAGCGCGAAGCGCGTGGTCAACGCATGTGGACAGGTGATCCTGCAGGATAACAGCCTCCAGACTACCAAGAGCGGCCTTGATCGCCTGCACTTGCCGCAGAATGTCGATACAATAACGATCGTCCCGCACCATACCGGTGACACCGCGCACCTGCCCCTCAATCCGGGCAAGCCGTTTTACCGCAGCAGTCTTGGTATTCTCGTTCATCGCCCATCTCCGCGCTGCGACTATCACAGCGAACATCGGCCAATCCGACGAACAGGCCAAATTGACGCCTTCGACCGCTGCCCCATATACCCCTATAGGGTAAGCAGGAGGCGCTTATGAGTGCAACCCCAATGCAGGAAACACAGTCAGATCTGGCCGCAGGCCGACGCCGGAAGGCCCAGCTCTATCGCATGGTCATGCCCGGGCATGTCTGCCCCTATGGGCTCAAGTCGAAATGGATGCTCGAGCGCAATGGCTATGACGTTGAGGACCATCACCTGACCACCCGTGCGGAAACCGATGCGTTCAAGGAGAAGCATGGGGTCAAAACGACTCCGCAGACCTTTATCGGCGACAACCGCATCGGCGGCTATGATGCGCTCAAAACCTATTTTGGCAGCAGACTTGCGCGCAAAGAAGGCGCGACGACCTACACGCCGGTCCTGGTCATCTTTGGCATCTGCGCGCTCATGGCGTGGGGCGCCAGTCTGGTTGCGACCGGACAGGTCTTCAGCCTGCGGGGGATTGAATGGTTCGCCTCATTCTCCATGGCCGTTCTCGCTATTCAGAAACTGCAGGACGTCGAAAGCTTTTCGACCATGTTTCTGAACTACGACCTTCTGGCCCGGCGTTGGGTGCCCTACGGCTATATCTATGCCTTTGCTGAGGGGCTGGCGGCTGTGCTCATGATCGCGGGCGGCGGATTTGCGCTGGTCGGGTCCCCTATCGCGCTGGTGATCGGGACGATTGGCGCTGCGTCGGTCTTCAAGGCCGTCTATATCGACAAACGCGCGCTCAAATGCGCCTGTGTCGGCGGCAATTCGAATGTACCGCTCGGCTTTGTCAGTCTGACGGAAAACCTCGTCATGATGGCCATGGGGATTTGGATGCCGTTCAAGATGCTGGTTCTTGCCTGATGATGCTATCAGCGCCAGCCGGCGCTATGGCCCAGATTGTCAGTCGGCGTCTTGGTTAGACGCCGAGGGACAGCGGCGACTCGCGGCAACGGACTTGACGAAACGTCTTTATCTGGAAGCAGGCGAAGGTGTTCTGGTCGTGGGGAAGTTGGGTCTCGTGATGAACAGCATCGCCGACGGCGACGCCATGTGCCGCTGACCGATGAGGCGATTAAGCGACAAAAAAAAGGGGGCCGACGCCCCCTTTTCCTTTCCCACAGTGCTTATTCCATCGACACGTCGACAGCTGCGCCTGTGTAGGTGATAGTGCTGTCGGGCTCAGCATCCATCGCAAAGCCATCATCGCCGTCCGGTGAAACGAAGCGAACATGAATGACACGCTCTTCCGGCATGCTCTGAAGTTCGCCTTCAACCGCACCGATCGTCAGTGTGCCTGTCTCCTCGCTCCACGTCATTGGTATACGAACGTAGGCTTCGTCCTCATAGTCATAAGTCAGGCCATCATCTTCATACAACGAGAATGAGGCATCAGCGCCTGTATAGACATAGATGGTCAATTCACCATTCGTGTCGTCCGCCGTGGACTGAATGTCCGGCCCCATAGGCACGATCGAACCCTCACGCACATAAAGCGGCATGCGGGCGAGTGGCGCGTCGGCAGTGACCGTCTGGCCACCGTCAAAATGCTCACCGCTTTCGAAATCATACCAGCCAGACCCTGCAGGCAGATAGACATCCCGTTCACGCGCTTTGAATTCGTAGACTGGCGCGACGAGGAAGCTGGAGCCGAACAGGTACTGGTCATTGATGTCCCAGACCTTCTTGTCGTCTTCGAAGTCCATCACGAGGCCGCGCATCATCGAACCATCTTTGAGGGTCGTGTCTGCTGCCAGCGTGTAGATGAACGGCATCAGGCGGTAACGCAGCTTGTCGTAATAGACCATCGATTCATAGGGATCTGACCCTTCAGGCGCGAGGTTGTAGATCTCGCGGAAAGGAAATTCCCCGTGACTGCGGAAGAGCGGGGTGAACGCACCGAGCTGGAACCAGCGGGTGTTCAGTTCACGCCATTCTTCGATATGCGCCGGATCTTCATCCGTATAGCGCTGCTCGACGGCAAAACCGCCAATATCGAATGTCCAGTTTGGCACGCCGGACATTGAGAAGTTCACACCGGCAGCAACCTGTTCCTTCAGGTCTTCCCAGCGCGCAACCACGTCCCCGGACCATGCGGAAACGCCGTAGCGCTGGATGCCGGGGAATGCCGAACGGGTCAGGATGAAGACCCGCTCATTCGGGTCCGAACCCTCGCGCTCACCTTCGTAAACGGCCTGAGCGTTCACGAGGGCGAAAGAGTTGAAGTACTGGGCACCGGGACCCATGGCCGTTGGGCCAATCCGCAGTGCCCGTTCCCGATGCGACAGGTTCGAGTGGAGGTCAGGTTCCACAGCGTCCATCCACCAAGCGTCAAAGCCTTTCGAATCCAGCGCTTCTTTCATTTGAGACCAGAACAGCTCGCGCGCCTCGGCACTGTACGGATCATAGAAGGAGTTGCGATACCCCTGCCCGACCCAGTCACGAGTATCCATCATCAACTGCCGCTGATAAATGGCACCGATTTCCTCCAGCGCTTTCGCATTGGCCGTAGTCGGATAGAATTTCGGCCACACCGAAATCATGATCCGCGCGTTCATCTCATGAACGGCGTCGACCATGGCAGCGGCATCGGGGAAGCGCTCGAGATCAAATTTGTGGCTGCCCCATTCCTTTTCCGGCCAATAGAACCAGTCGAGGACAATGTTATCGATCGGGATCTTCCGGTCACGATAGCCTTTCAGGGCGTCCAGCAGTTCATCCTGGGTCGTATAGCGCTGGCGGCTCTGCCAGAAACCGTAGGCCCATTTAGGCAGCATCACCGACTCACCCGTCAGTGTACGGTACCCGGCAATGACGTCATCGATCTTGTCGCCATCAGCGGCCACGAAGTAATAGTCGATGACCTGTGCCACGTCGGAGGCGAAGGAGAGGTCGTCCTGTTGTTCGGCGGGAAGCGGGTCGAGATGCTCGAGCCGGAAATAGCCATCATTGGCGATCCACTCGATCTCGATATCCTTGCTCTCACCCGCGACCATGTCGACATCGAAGGTGAAGTAATAAGGGTTCCAGTTCTGGCGCCACCGGTCGACAACGGTTTCGCCATCCACCTTGATCGTCAGATAGGACGAACCATAGGCGCGGAATTTATGCGTGCCCGTTGTTTTGGCTTCCAGACCACCGGTCCAGACGACTTTCTCAGGACTTTCGGTGCCGAATGGCTCCGGGAAGACGTCGCGTACAGCCTCGCCGCTTGCATACTGGTCAGGAGGCAGGAACTGGTAGTCAGGATCCCGCTCGCGGGTTTCAGCCTGTACCTTTCCGTTCTCGTCGTAATAGCGGCCGGTCAGTCCGCCTTCCGATCCATCCTCACCGCGCACGATCAGCGTCTCATCCAGCGGCTGGAACGGACGAGGATCGCCAAAGCGGGTAATGGACGCGTTGTCCCACAGAATACCGTAATCGCCTGTCGAGGCCACAAACGGCATGGCGATGGAGATATTGTGCTGGGCCAGTTCCACGGTTTCGCCGGCCATGTTCATCTGGCCGTTTTGGTGCTGCCCCAGGCCGTAAAAGCCGGGTTCACCGACCGGCTGCCACGCCTGTTGAACCGAGTAGAACTGTTCGCCTTGCACCATTTTTGGTGTCATGACGCGGCGGTCTTCTGCCAGCAGTTCATTGCCATCGCCATCGAGGAAACGAACCTTGCCGTCAGCACGCGAGATTTCCACGCGCAGGCCCTCAGTCGAGAGACTGGCAACATTGCGCCCCTTACGGACGTTATATTCAGGTCGGGCGGGGAAATCTGTGACGATCAGGCTTTCATCGCGGACGAACTGACCTTCAGGGTCCGCCGAAACGCGAACGATCCCCTTGGCGACGACTTCCACACGAACGACGGCGGCGTCGTTGCTACGGGGAGTAACGATCAGGCCGCCTTCAATATCCTCGATGCCCGGTGCGCGCCGGACCTGTTTGACTTGACCGTCCGTGCCGTACACATCGTTCTTTGACTGCCCTTGGGCGTAGGCGGGCAGTGCGCCCATGGCGAGGGCAGCAACTGCCAGTGCCGATGCCGATACCAGCTGTTTGCGAATAGTCATTGTTCTTCCTCCGATTTGGCCATTGCTCGGCCTTCCTGTTCTACCTCAGTCTCGTCAGGGACAAGTGTCACCCGCAAGACCTCACCACGATCGGTGAAATTCAGTCCGTAGTCTGTCTGATCGCCGTTCCACATACGGCGGAACTGCCAGTCACCGTTTTTCCATTCGACCTCTTCTGCAGACAGGAAGGTGAAGCCACCCTCCTTGCGATCGAATGTGACACGAGAGCCGAGCCCCGTAACCAGGAACTGATGATCGTCCAGTTTCGCGATGAGCACACCGGCATTAACGTCTGGTTCCCGGTTCAAATTTTCACCCATAAACGTCCAGTCGGGCATGGCAAACTGCCACAGATCATAGTCGATCCGCGCCGTCCATTCCCCAAGGTCCAGGGTTTGCGGTGCCGAGTCATCCGGCCGTGCCGCGCCCCAGACGTCGCTTTCAAATGAAAGCCGTGCCCATTCATCGGCGAAGGGAGCGACGATGCCGAACACATCCGCAAATGGCTCAATAACCTCTGCTGAGGTGACGTTGCCGCCCAATGGATAATTGCCGTAGCCGGAGTAATCCATGCCGAATGGCGCAAAGCCAATGGCCCGCTGCCCCAGCGAAGCGAAGAAATATCGCGCGAAATCATCACGGTTTCCCGTCTCAGAAACAAACAGTGGGTTGTTCGCCGCCTGATAATTCCTGAGCGCCGCCATGTAGCTTTCATGATCCGACTTGTAGATGTCCGGCGACAGAAGTGACAGGGCTGGCGCCGCCGCCTGCCAGACCTCCAGCATGTTGTCGGTCGGGCCGCCAGAAGCGTAGGAGGACGGATCAGTATCCTTCAGCGGATCGCGGATAGCGGCATTGGTGTACATGGGCAAATCGTAGACATCCTTGCCCGCCTGAGCGACCTTGCCGACATAATCGCCAATGGACCAAGCGTGAAACGCCTCATCAGCATCGTCGCCAAAGACTTCAACCCACGTCCCGGGTTCCTTGCCAAGGGCCGTGGTGAGACGCGACGGCACTTCACCGTCAAACGCCGCCTGTGCCGCCGCGCCGTAATCGCGGACGGAGCCATAGGTCCCGGTCTCGTTCTGTACCTGGACCATGATGACCGTCTGGTCCCGATCCTTCTTTTTCAGATAGGTCAGCAGTTCACGGAAGGCTTTCTTGTCCGCCTCGAGCGTTTCATTGCCATAGGGTGACAGGGCATAGGAAGGCGTGCCGTCATTCTTGATGAGGCGCGGGAAACGCTCGGTATCCAGCTTGACCCATGCGGGCGTGTATTTGGGGCTCGTATTCTTCCATGTCCCGAACCACAGAAGCACAACCCGCACATCGCGCTCACGTGCCTGAGGGATCAGGGCGTCGAGGTAGGAGAAATCGAATTTGCCTTCCTCTGGCTCAATCTGCTCCCAAGCAACCGGGATCATGAGCGTATTGGCGTGCAATTCTTCGACGGCAGGCCAGACTTCAGGCAAAACTGCTGGATAGTTTGAAGAATTGTGCGCCTGCGCTGCGATCATCAGGAACGGCTTGCCGTCGACGAAGAGCGCGTGACGACCGTCCTGTGACCTGATCTCTGACAAATCCTGCGCCATGGCGGACGACATCATGGCCGCCATGCTTGCGCCGATTAGGAAGGGTCGCAGGGATGTTCGGACTATCTCGTGAATTACCATCAGTTCCTCGCCTTAATTCGCAAATCTTATAAATTTGCTTTTATCAGTAAAAATTTTTTCTGACCAGCAGCTTTGCCTCTACGCGTCCTTCAGCGCTCTGTATCTGAAATCGCGGTATCGCACATCTCCCTCACCCATCGCGAAATAGGCCGGACGCAGACTGAGGCTCTTGCCGCCACGGGCAAGGCGCCGGCGCCGACACCGGCCAGCACTGCGGATTTCAGAAGGTCACGCCGGGTGCTCATCTATTTTCTCCGAATAAAGATCAATTAAACAGGAAACGGCTGAACGCTCAGGCAGCGCGCTGCCTGAGAGACGTGTGTCGTTGCTGTCCAGAATGTCTTCCGTGCGGCGACCGATGCGCTTCAGTCGCGAAAAGATAAGCACCTGCCACGTTTCCTCGCCTTCAGATCAGCGCGCTTTCTTTTGAGCGCGTTGTACACGAATGATCGTCTTCTTCGACACGACCGCCAATTTTTTGCTGCAACGCACCATTTCGTTGCAATCGACATAATTGTTCGGTATTCAACTTTCCTCGTTGGCTTCTTGCCTCAGACGAAGCAGTGCAGGCAAGTCAAATTGGCGTCAGTGTCAATGAAGAGGCCTTGTTGGGCGTTGTTTAGATCGCCCGAAGCGCCGCCTTAGCGAAGCGCGAATCCGCTTCGCACCACGCCTGAACCGGCTCGCAACAATTCCGCCCTGAAGCTAGGCTAACGGCGTCAAGATGGCTTGGTTTGAACAGACACTTCACGATAGCGTGGATCGACGTGCAGCGTTTTTGAGCAAGCGCCAACAAGGCGGCGCCATGCAGACCTGCAAATGAGACAAGAATGGCAGGCATGCCACACCATCGAACTGACGGAGGAACAGGACATGAATAGATTCTACGCGCTCACCTGCGCTGCTGCACTCGCGTTGACAGCAATGGGTCTCGCCGCCTCTTCTCAGGCCGCGGAGCTCGAACGATCAAGCGCCATGGCGACGGTCCAGGCGTTTCCGGACTACAATACCGAGCCGGCCGCTCCTGACGCCACCGGCATGGACAGCGACGCCAAAGTCATGGCGAAGCGCATGCATCTTGGCTGGAATCTGGGCAACACGCTTGAGGCGACGGGTGGCGAAACCGCGTGGGGCAACCCTTTGACACCCCCGGCCCTGTTCAAAATCGTCAAGGAGAGTGGCTTTGATGCTGTCCGACTGCCAGTATCCTGGGATCAGTATGCTGATCAGGATACGGCAGAAATTGAGGCTGCGTGGCTGGACCGTGTCGAAACCGTGGTTCAGGCAGCGCTGGATGCAGACCTTGCCGTTGTGATCAATATTCACTGGGATGGCGGCTGGCTGGAGGAGCACTTGCTGCCGGCGTCGGCTGACACGGTTGATCAAAGACAGCGCGCCTATTGGCAGCAGATCGCGACCAGATTTCGGGACTATGACGAGCGGCTGGTTTTCGCCAGCGCGAACGAGCCGAATGTTGATACGGCTGAACAGATGACTGTTCTTGCGCGCTATCATCAGACCTTCGTCGATACCGTTCGCGCAACGGGCGGTCGCAATGCCTATCGCAACCTGATTGTTCAGGGACCTCGGACCGATTTCGAGAGAACGAACGATCTGTGGACGGACGTGCCAACTGACAGCGTGGCCGACAGGCTGATGATGGAGTTGCATTTCTACACGCCGTACCAGTTCACCCTGATGGTCGAGGACCAGGATTGGGGACAGATGTTCTGGTTCTGGGGCAAGGAAAATCATTCCCGCAAAAAGCCCAGTCGCAATTCCAGCTGGGGCGAAGAAGACCAGGTTGATGATCTGTTCGACAAGGTCGAGCGCCAATTCGTGGACAAAGGCATTCCTGTCATCATCGGTGAATATGCCGCCATGCTGCGCGGCAATCTGAAAGGCAAAGATCTCGAACTGCATCTTGCCTCGCGCGCCGATTACCTGGAGTTTGTAACAAAAGCGGCCATGGAGCGCGGCATGGTTCCGTTCTATTGGGATGCTGGCGGCCAGGTGGGCCAGGGTTTTGGCCTGTTCGACCGCGAAAACCTCAAGGTCACCGACGAGGCTGCGTTGAACGCCATCATGGACGGAGCAGCCGCGGCGGAATAAAGATGGCCGCCAAGATAACGGCCCAAAGGATTAGTTGCGGCAGGTGATGATCGCTCAACAGAAAATGCGGGCGCCTGCCGCGCTGCCCACGTCGTTTTCCAGTCTGGCCTTTCTGCCAAAGCTCTTTGTGCTGTGGACCGTGATCGGCGCAGTCTTGGCGCTGCCCAATATCATTCAGCTGTCTGAATGGATCAGCCTGCCAGCGAAGATCATCGAGGGATGGGCGTGGGCGCTGCTCACCTATCTTCTGCTCGTGATCGACCGTCGACTGTCACGGACGGGCTTGTCAGACCTGCGCCAGCTGATCGTGCTGGCATGTCTCAGCGTTCCATTCTCCTTTGCCTATGTGGGCATGGCAGGGCTATTTCTTTATCCGATCGATGCGGTCATCTGGAGCCCGATCAAGGCACCGGAATTCGCGCTATACTATTTCATCGGTGGCTGGGTTCAGTACGCGGCCGTCGTTGGCGTAATGTGGGCGGTGAAATATCATCGCCGCCTGCTCGCAAGCCAGGTCGAAATCGGTCGTCTCGAAAAGCATATTCTTGAGGCCCGACTGAATGCCCTGCGCCTGCAGCTTGAGCCGCACTTCCTGTTCAACGCCCTCAACGCCATTTCCGCAGAAACGAGCAGAGACCCGCAGGCAACGCGGGACATGATCGGTAATCTGGCAGAGCTGTTGCGCCATTCTCTGGCGCACAAGGATACCAATGAGATCTCGCTCAAGGCGGAATTACGGCTCCTCGACCACTATCTGTCGATCCAGCGGCTGCGCTTCGGCGATCGCATCCGGTTTGACATCAACGTAGATAGCGCCGCGCTTAACGCCGTGGTGCCAGCCATGACGCTGCAGCCCATTGTCGAAAACGCGCTCCGCCATGGCGTTGAAAATCGTCTGTCGGGTGGTGTCGTTGAAATCGCTGCGGAGAAGAAAGGCGGGCATGTTCATGTCACCGTTAGCGACAATGGCGTCGGTCTTCCTCGCGACTGGTCGATGTCGAAATCTTCCGGGCTGGGCCTGAGTGTTACGCGGGAGCGACTTGCGGCCCTTTATGGACGCCGTGCGGAAGAACTTTTCTCAATATCCAATCGTGCTACGGAAGGCACTATTGTGCATATCGAACTCCCCGATCCTGATGTCAGCCTCTGACCCCCATCGCCGTATTTGCGCGCTTGTTGTCGATGACGAAGCACCGGCGCGGGCCCGTCTGTGCGATCTTCTCGGCCAGCACAACGTCATCGACCGCATTGACGAGGCGGCCAACGGCGTCGAGGCTATAGAAATTATCCGGAACAGCCCACCCGACATCGTCTTTCTGGATGTCCGGATGCCCGTGATCGATGGCTTTGGGGTCATCGATGCGATTGGCAGCGATGCCATGCCACTCACGATTTTTGTCACTGCCTATGATCAATATGCACTTCAGGCTTTTGACGCCAATGCGGTCGACTATCTGGTCAAGCCGTTCACCGACGCCCGGTTTGCGGAGACCATATCCAGGGTGATCTCGCGGACATCAGACGCGACGAAACACCTTCATCCTGATACGGATCAGCACGAACGCCTTGCATCGCTTCTCAGGATGATCAAGGCCGATGATGGCCAGGCAGAATACTTGTCGCGATTTGCAATCAAGAGCGGCGAGGTCACAAAATTTGTCGCTACCGAGGATATCGACTGGATCCAGGCGGCGGGCGTCTACGTCAACATCTACTCCAAGGGTCAGGAATACCTGTTTCGGTCGAGCCTTACGGCCGTCCTCGAAAAACTCGACCCCGGCCAGTTCTGCCGCATTCACCGGTCCGCTATCATCAATCTCAGCTCGATCGCAGAATTGGGACGGCGCAGCCACGGCGAGTTCGATGTGACGCTGGTCGACGGCACACAGCTCATCATGTCAAGAACGTACAAGGCCGAATTTGAGAGGACGATTGGACAGTCCCTTTAGGCACCTCGCTCGTCATCGCCGTCGCCTGTCCTATCCGGTACTTTGCACGTGCAGGTCTTGTTGAAAGGGCTGCGAGGAAAGTTCCGAAAAGGAGGATTGAGCGGGCTGGTCGCACTGCACACGGATGGCCGTTTCAAGGACGTGTCTTCAGACGGCTTTCACAGGAGGCTCAGCGGATACCCCACCCAGCGTATTGGGTACAGACGAGACGTGCTGCACGACGATCTCGGGATCGAGTTTCCTCAAAGCCGAAAATTGACTGAGGAACACCTCGCCAGTGAGGTTCTCCATGAAACGCGACCTTTTCAGACCGTCCATGACCGGCCCCTTCACCTCTGATAAATGGAAAGTCACTTCTGAATCGCGCAGGCGGGCGTTGAGCGCCTCCAGACTCTCGAGGGCACTTGCATCAATTGAGTTCACCGCCGGGCACATCAGGACGAAGTGCCGAACGGATGGGTTCTGTGCCACAAGGTCATAAACCGCATCTTCCAACCCCCGTGCGTTGGCAAAATACAGGGACTCATCAACACGCAGCGTGATGACCTTGGTGCCGGTCACGACGTCATGTCGGTCCGTATTGCGAAAATGCTCTGTTCCAGGAACAAGACCGACGATGGCCATGTGCGGGCGCGACGTCTTCAGCAGGAAGAGAAAGAGTGACAGGGCAACGCCGGTCACGACGCCGGCCTCAACGCCGAAGCCCAGTGTGACGAGTATTGTCGCAATCATCGCGGCGCCATCGGACTTTGAGTAGCGGACCGTTTCGCGAACCGCCTTAAGGTCCACCAGGGACAATACGGCGACGATGATGGTGGCGGCCAGCGTGGCCTTCGGCAAATAGGTCAGAAGCGGTGTCATGAACAACGCCGCCAATCCAATCCCGATCGCCGTATAAGCGCCCGCAGCAGGCGTTTCCGCGCCTGCATCGTAGTTCACTGCGGATCGAGCGAAGCCCCCTGTCACGGGGTAGCCGGAAGAAAACCCGCTCGCCAGGTTGGCGGCGCCCAGCGCGATAAGTTCCTGGTCTGGATCAATCCGTTGACGTCTCTTCGCCGCGAGGGTCTGGGCGACGGATATCGATTCCACAAAGCCGATGATGGAAATGAGGATGGCCGGGCCAATGAGTGCCTTTACCAGCGCCAGGTCAAAGCGCGGCACACTGAGGGGCGGCAGGCTCCCCTCAACCTCGCCGACAATCGCGACCCCTTGCGCATCAAGGCGCAGCCAGGCCGTAAGTCCAATGGTCACGGCCACGGCCAACACCGGGCCTGCCTTGGCGACCATGCCCGCCGCCTTTTCATCCATGCCGATGGCGGTCAGGAACGGCGCTAGACCTTTCCGAACCCAGAAGAGAAATGCCGTAGAGCCTGCACCAATCATCAGGGTGGGCAGATTTAAGTCACTGATATGTCGGGCAAGTGAGGTCAGAAGCAGGAACAGGTTTTCGCCGTCGGCGTCGACACCAAAAATATGCTTGAGCTGGCTCGCCGCGATGATGAGACCCGAGGCCGTAATAAACCCGGAAATGACAGGGTGACTGAGAAAGTTTGCCAGGAACCCAAGACGGAACAGTCCCATCAGCACAAGGAAGGTTCCAGAGAGAACTGCAAGCATGATTGCAGCAGCAAGATACCCCGCTGTCCCCTGCTCCGCGACCTGCCCCACCGCCGCAGCGGTGAGAAGGGACACTACAGCAACCGGACCAACGGCAAGGGTCCGCGATGTCCCAAAAATGGCGTAAGCGACGAGCGGCAGGATAGATGCATAAAGCCCCACCTGTGGCGGAAGGCCCGCCAGGAGCGCGTAGGCGAGAGATTGCGGGATCAGCATGATCGTCACGATCACGGCCGCCAGTGCATCGTTCGCGAAGGTCTCACCGCGATAGGCTTTCGCCCATGAAAGGATCGGCAGCCAGTCCCGCCGCCGTGACTGCCGAAGTGTCATCGATCTGCCTGTCAGAGTGCGTTGAGAGGGATTTTGAGATATTGCTGACCGTTATCTTCCGGATCCGGAAGATGACCAGCATTCATGTTGACCTGAACCGATGGCAGGATGAGCGTCGGCATCGCCAGGGTCGAATCCCGCTCGGTGCGCATCTTGACGAACTCTGCCTCGGTCACGCCGTCGTGGACGTGAATGTTTTCTTTCTTCTGTACCCCGATTGTCGCCTCCCAGGCATAGTCGTCGCGGCTCTTGGATTTGTAGTCGTGGCAGAGAAACATGCGGGTGTCGTCGGGTAGCAGGAACAGACGCCGGATCGACCGAAACAGTGTAGCGGCATCGCCGCCGGGGAAATCACAGCGCGCCGTCCCAAAATCCGGCATGAAGATCGTGTCCCCGACAAAAAGGGCGTCGCCGATCAGATAACTCATACAGGCCGGCGTATGCCCCGGTGTGTGAATCGCCACACCCTTGAAACGGCCAATCTCGAAGGTAGCCCCATCGTCAAACAGGACATCGAACTGCGAGCCATCGCGCTGGAAGGCTGTCCCTGCGTTAAAGACCTTCCCGAAGACATATTGCACCGTCTTGATGTCCGAGCCGATGGCAATCCGGCCACCGAGCTTTTCTTTCAGATACGGCGCTGCGGAAAGGTGATCGGCATGCACGTGGGTCTCAAGAATGAGATCGACGCTGAGCGCCTTCTGGGCAATGAAATTGAGAATCCTGTCGGCGCTGACCGTCGTCGTCCGACCAGACTTGTTGTCGAAATCGAGCAGGCTGTCGATGATGGCCGCGGCTTTGGCGTCCTGATCATAGACGACGTATGAAACAGTGTTTGTTGCCTCATCAAAAAAGGCCTCAACCTGCGGCGCATCATACGGATGATCTTGTATAGTCTCTGGCAAGGCAAGAATGGGACTAGCGGACATCTTGAGCTCCTATCGCTCACTGTGAGGAAGAATGCGGGCGAAAACGCTTCCTGCCTCGCGCCTGGCTTTTGGTTTGACGGGCGGCGGCGCTATCGGCTCTTGGCCGCACAAAATGGCGATGATGCTCGCCGCTTTGGGCTCGACAAGGGAGTAAAAGACGGCTTTGGACTCGCGCCGACCCTCAATCAGGCCAGCTTCACGAAGCTTGCCCAACTCCTTGGACAGCGACGGCTGACGGATGCCTGTCCGCTCCTCGAGCTCACCGACGCCACATTCTCCGCTCGTCAGCTCACAGACGAGCCGAAGGCGCTGCGGGTTCGCGAGCGCACGCAGGAAGTCAGCTGCCTTTTCCGCCTTTTCCTCCATCTCGCTTGGTCGAATGAGAATGTTTGTATTCATCGGGTCCCTCCTGCATACCAGTTCCCGCCAGCCGTCACGGCCTCGGCATCTGTGGCAGGCGCGCTGTTGAGCAGTTCTTCGCCCTTGCTCCAGCCTTCTGGCGCAACCCGCTCATTCCCGGCGGTTGCCTGCAGCGCTTCAACGAGGCGTAGAAGCTCGGCGACAGACCGGCCAACCTCCATCGGATAATGGACCATGGCCTTGAGCGTTCCGTGCGGATCAATGACGAACACGGAGCGCACGGTTGCCGTTGAGCTCGCACCGGGATGGATCATGCCATAGCTCCCAGCAATGGCGAGCGATGGATCCTCCAGTAACGGGAAATACGGACGAATACCGAAGTCAGCCTCGATCCGGTCGAACCAGGCGAGGTGCGAATAGACGCTGTCCACCGACAGGCCGATCAATGCACAGTCTAAAGCCTCAAACTGGTCCCTGGCCTTGGTCAATCCGACGAATTCAGACGTGCACACCGGTGTAAAATCAGCCGGGTGCGCAAAGAGCATGACCCACCGGCCAGCATAATCGGACAAACGAATGCGACCCTGTGTCGATCTGGCTTCAAACAGCGGCGCTGGCTCATCGAGCCTCGCCATTGGGAGCCCGCTATCCTGCTGGGGCGCAACATCGAACATAAAACCCGCCTTTACAATAGTTGCTGCCATATATTATATACTATCGACAAATGTCAACTAATGCCCGCTGCCGTTGTTCCGGCAAAGGCGCCACCAGGACACTTTCTATGGCCCCAGTTACGATGTTTACCCCTGTCACAGCCCTGCTAGGTGGCGCCATGATCGGGTTGGCAGCGACGCTATTGATGCTCTCTCTCGGCCGAATTGCCGGGATCAGCGGCATTCTTGCCGGTGCGCTCGGCCGCAATGGAACCGATCGGCCCTGGCGGCTCGCCTTTCTCGCCGGCCTCATCGCGCCGGGCCTAGCCCTTGCGATGATGGGTCAATTGCCGGATTTTACTTTCGTTGCTAGTGGGCCGCTTCTAATCGTTGCTGGCCTTCTTGTCGGTTTTGGCACGCGTCTTGGGTCGGGCTGCACGAGTGGTCATGGGGTATGCGGACTGGCGCGTCTCTCCCTCAGGTCTCTGGTCGCTGTCCTGACGTTCATGGCCGCGGGCGTCGTCACCGTCGGCGCTCTGCGCCACGCCGTCGGAGGTTTCTGATGCGCTCTCTGATTTCTTCTTTCCTAATCGGCAGCCTTTTCGGCGGTGGGCTGATCGTCTCCGGCATGACGGACCCCGCCAAGGTGCAGAATTTTCTGGATGTGTTTGGCCAGTGGGATCCAAGTCTCGCTCTTGTCATGGGCGGCGCACTGGCCGTAACGTTCATCGGCTTCCGGCTCGTATGGCGTCGCCCTGCGCCCCTTGACCATGATCGCTTCGAGATCCCCCGTTCAAACCAACTGACCAAAAGCCTGATCATCGGGTCTGTTCTATTCGGGGCGGGCTGGGGTCTTGCCGGTCTTTGTCCGGGACCTGCCCTTGCCGTCATCCCCATGGCGCCAGGACCTGCGATGATTTTCTTCGTCGGTCTCTACGGCGGCGTGATTCTTCACACCGTCTGGGAAAAGAAAAAGGCGGAACGCCCGGTGCGCGAATAGGGCTTGCGGCGGCAACAACGACCCCCTTGACCACGGGCAACCCTCACAGCACGCGTTGTCCAGAACAACATTTTGGAATTGACCGGCAATGAAACTTGAAAAAATCAAGACCGAGGGTCTCGCCCATCTATCCTATCTCCTCACTTCCAATGGCGAAGCAGCCGTTATCGATCCGAGGCGCGATATCGATGTCTATCTCGACCCGGCGCGGCGCGATGGGTGCCGCATCACGCATATTTTTGAGACCCATCGGAACGAAGATCTGGTCTCTGGCGCAGGTCTCCTCGCCGAAGTGACGGGAGCGGACGTTTGGCACGGCCCCAACCCGGCAGAGCCTATACGATATGCGAAAACGACGCGGGAGGGCGACAGCTATCAGGTTGGCGACGCCAGGATTGAGGTTCTCGAAACCCCTGGTCATACTTACGACTCGCTGTCCTTCATTTTATTCGATCAAAGCGCTCAAGACGGGCCGGTTGGGGTTTTTACCGGCGACGCCCTTTTTGTCGGAGACGTGGGGCGCACAGATTTTTATCCGGGCAAGGAACGTGAGGTCTCCGGGCTTCTCTATGACAGCCTTCAGAAACTGCTGAAGCTGGGCGACCATGTCCTTCTGTACCCTGCCCATGGTGCCGGGTCGGTTTGCGGGTCGGGAATGGCCGACCGCGAATTCTCCACTATCGGGCACGAACGGCGTAACAATCCACGCCTTGGGCTCGACCGCGACGCCTTCATCGAGGCGAAACTGGCCGAGCATCATGAGCAACCGCCCTATTTCCGGCTGATGGAACGCCTGAACGTCGAAGGCGCCTCACCGACGCGGCGCTACCCCCTGCCGCCGCCCAAACCGATCCTGAAGGCATCAGCCGAGGACAGCCAGCTTGTGGACGTCCGCGGCGTTGTCGACTTTGCGGGCGCCCACATTCCCGGTTCGATCGCCATTCCCGACGATATGCTCGCTGCATTTGCAGGCTGGGTGCTGGATCCTGATCAGGCGATCGATCTTGTCTGCAGGGACGCCGCACAGGCTGAGCGCTCGGTTCTGACCCTCGAGCGGATCGGGTATGATCATGTTGAGAGTTTCCGTACCGGGATGGTACCAGTCGCCTCGTCCGGGGCGGCCTTCGCATCCCTGACCATGGTTGGCACAGAAACGGTCAGGGAACGGCTGGGCACTGGGGGGTGGATGCTTCTCGATGTGCGCGGCATCGACGAGTTCGCCGCCGGGCATATCGAGGGCGCAACAAACATCTATCTGGGACACCTGCCCTCCCGTGTTGCGGAACTTCCCCGCGATAAGTCGATCACGGTGATGTGCGGAAGCGGAGCCCGGGCGACGATTGCGGCATCGATCCTGCTGCGAAATGGATTTGAGAACGTCGATGTCTATCTGGGCTCCTGGAAGGCCTGGACCTCATCGATATAGGCTCCGACAGACAGACGGACGGCGATATAGGCGTCAGCAAACTTTGCGAGAATAGCTGCGCCGGGGATCAGCGCCGCCGTCGTACTGATTGCCACCGCCCGTAGGAACGGCGCATGCGAAACACCAGGATTGTCAGCCCAGAGACAGACACGAGCAAGCCAAGTCCCGCTGAAACGATGAGCAGTGGATGATTGAAGTCGGCGCCGTCGTCATAGTCCATGACGTGAAGACGCCAGAAGAAGTCGAACAGCCGCCATGTATCCGAACGGCGGGCACGGACCTTTCCCGTATCCGGATCGACATAAAGGCGGGTATTTCCGGCGTCGTCGAATTGTACCTGCCAGACGGGTCCGCCCGGTCCGTACTCGGAGGGCGGATCGGTCAACATCTTTACGCTGGCGACCTGCCCGTCTCCGGCAAAGTCATATTCGGCGATCTGCCTCGCAAGCGCTTGAGGCACGGGTGAAATGATCGTCCCTTCTTTAGCCTCGACGATCACGGTACGCGCTCCCCCGTGCAGTTCCCAGACAGGCTCACCAAGGAGTCGGCTTAGCGTGGCATTTTCCACGGCCTCCATTCCTGCCGCCTTGACCGCCTGTTCCAGAGAAACGATGGCGCCAGGATCGACGGCCACGATTGGCGCGTCGGCGACCTTATGGTCGCCGCGGACACGTTCGATGGGCAACACACTCATCACAAAGCCGCCCAGAATCCACAGAAGGACCTGGACGCCGATAATCAGGGCGATCCACTTATGAAGGCGGACGGCCCACCGCAACAGCGCCATGGATTAGTGATCCATCTCTGCCATGCAGTCGCTCATTTCTGTGCCCTGATCACATATATGGGTGACACGCCATGACCCGTCGCGGCCCTGCTTGACCATGAACATCACCTCGTCACCTGCTGAGAGGGTCGCCAGATCGACATTACCCGTCGTCCCGAAGGCCATCGTCATCGCGGCCATATCTGCGCCTGCAAGCGGGCCATGATCGATCTCGATCCGACGTCCTTCCAGGTCAACCGACACAATCCGTCCCTCACCATGAGCCAGACCTTCGCCCATGGATCCGCTGTGGTCGGACATATCGTGTTCTGCCATCTCGTCGATGGCCGTGGCCGCCACCTTGGTGTCAGGCGTAGCTGCCTCTTCGCTTGGCCCGCCACACGCGGCGAGGGCCAGCATCGACGCAGTCAGCAGAATGATCGGTTTCATCATATATCTCCTCAAGGTTTAGTTTTGCGGTATAGAATGGCGATCGCCAAGAGCAGACGCGCGCCGGGCGTCCAATTGGTGCGAGACCCAGACCGTGTAGATCACGGGGATCACGATGAGGGTCAGAAGAGTTGTCGAGATCATGCCCCCCAGCATCGGCAGGGCAATACGGCGCATCACGTCCGATCCAAGGCCTTCAGTGAAGAAGATCGGCGCCAGACCGACAATAATCGTTGAAACCGTCATTAGCTTCGGCCGCACGCGGAGGACGGCACCATGCGTGACGGCACGAATGAGACCCGGCAAATCCGCCGGACGCTCTTCTCGCACTTGGGCATCGATATAAAGTAGCATTACCACGGCGGTCTCGACTGCGATGCCCCCGAGCGCGATGAAGCCGACAGCGACGGCAACGGAAAAGTCGTATCCAGCACCCCACAGCGCCCACAGACCACCAAGGAGTCCAAAAGGCAGGGATGCCATGATGATCAGCGTGCGGTCCAAACGCCCGAAATGCAGCATCAGAAGGAGGAAGATGAGCCCCGCTGCGGCGGGAATGGCGATCCGTAATCGCGCAGCCGCTTCCTCGAGCTGTTCATACTGGCCGGACCATTCGATGGCGTAGCCCGGCGGCAGCGCGATCGCCTTGTCCACCACGTCCCGCGCCTCGGAAACATAGCCGCCAAGATCGCGCCCCGTGATATCGACAAAGACCCAGCCCGTCATGCGCGCGTTCTCTGAACGGATCATTGGCGGGCCCTCAGCGAACACGATATCCGCCACCTCGCCTAGCGGGATATGACTGCCCGATGCACTGGGTATCAGGATATCCCCAAGGTCCTCTGGACGCTCACGGAACGGACGGTCATAGCGCAGAAGGATGTCGTAGCGCTCTCGACCTTCGACGCTTTGGGACAGAGGCATGCCGCCAATGGCCGTCTGCACGACCATCTGAAAAGTCCCCATGTCGATATTTCGCCGCGCGAGCTCGGCCCGGTCGGGCTGGATTTCGAGATAGCGCCCCCCAAGCACGCGATCCGCAAAGGCGGACCGTGTCCCCGGCACCTCAGCGACGACGGCCTCGATCTCCTGGGCGATCCTTTCAATCTCTCCAAGGTCGTCGCCCGTCACCTTGATGCCGACCGGCGTGCGCACGCCGGTCGAAACCATATCCATACGGATCTTGATGGGATACCCCCAGCTGTTGACGAGACCCGGCATCTGAAGCCGCCGATTGAGATCGTCGATCAGCGCTTCGGGGGTCACGCCGTCGCGCCACTCCTCCCGAGGCTTCAGCCGGATCCAGGTTTCAATCATCGTCAACGGGGCGGGGTCGGTGGCCGTATCGGCCCGTCCAGCTTTACCGAAAACGCTTTCAACCTCTGGCACCCCGGCGATCACACGGTTCGTCTGCCCCAGAATCTCGCGAACCTTGGTCTGGGACACCCCGGGCAAGGTCGACGGCATGTAGAGAAGCTCGCCTTCGTAGAGCGCGGGCATGAATTCTGATCCCGTCCGCGACAGAGGAATGAGGGCGCTGAGCATCAGGAGCGCCGTCAACCCGATGGTCGCCCAACGGTATCGCATGGCAAGCGCCAGGACAGGCCGGTACGCCGCGACGAAGAAACGGTTTACCGGATTGGCCTCCTCCCGCCGGATCCGCCCGCGCAAGAGCCAGACCATCAGGACCGGCACAAGCGTCACGGAAAGCAATGCTGCGAAGGCCATGGCGTAGGTCTTGGTGAAGGCCAGCGGCGAGAAGAGCCGGAAACTCTGGCCGGTCAAGGCAAAGACCGGCAGAAAGGACACCACGATAATCAGGAGGGAGAAAAAGACCCCAGGGCCCACCTCCTTCGCTGCGGTCAGGATCGCGGCGCGTCGTTCCGTGGGCGACGGATCATCGAGCCCCGAAAGCTTACGGCTGGCGTTCTCCACCATGACGATCGACGCATCCACCATGGCGCCGATGGCGATGGCGATGCCGCCCAGCGACATGATGTTTGCCGTGACGCCCTGCCCGGACATCACCAGAAAGGCCCCGAGAACGCCGAGCGGCAACGTGATGATCGCGACAAACGCCGCCCTGACGTGCAGCAGGAAGATCAGCGTCACGAGGGCGACAGCGATCCCCTCCTCAACCAGCTTATGTTCGAGATAGGAGACAGCGCCCTCGATCAGCGGCGCCCGATTGTAGACCGGCACGATCTCGACCCCATCAGGCAGCCCGCCTCGCAATTGGTCAAGCTTCGTCTCGACACGGTCGATCACTTCCAGTGCGTTCTCTCCGTCGCGCATCACCACGATGCCGGCAACGACCTCGCCCTGGCCATTAAGATCAACGACACCGCGGCGAAGGGCGGGACCTTCGACGATGCGGGCCAGGTCGCCGAGCGTCACGGGTGTGCCGTCCGCTGCGTAGACAACTGCCTGCTCGAGGTCCTCTCGCTCGTCGACATAGCCGGAGGAGCGGACCATGAACTCTGTCTCCCCCTGCTCGATCACGCGACCGCCCACTTCTGCGCTGGCGCCGCGGACCGTCTCGGCAATTTGCCCGATAGGTACGTTGAAAACGCGCAGCTTGTTGGGATCGATGAGCACCTGATACTCGCGGACATATCCGCCGACAGAAGCGACCTCGGCCACCCCTTCGACGGCAGAGAGCTCGAGCTTCAAGAACCAGTCCTGGATGGAGCGCAGCTCGGCAATGTCTGTTCTGCCGGTCCTGTCGACCAACGCGTACTGATAGATCCAGCCCACCCCCGTGGCGTCGGGACCAATCTGGGGCGTCGCCGCCTCGGGCAGGACGTCGCCAAGGCGGGAGAGCGCCTCCACCACCCGCGAACGCGCCCAGTAAAGGTCCACATCATCCTCGAAAATGACGTAGACGAAGCTCGTCCCGAACATGGACGCCCCGCGCACATCCTTCGTCTTCGGCAGCCCAAGAAGCTGCGTTGACAGGGGATAGGTGACGAGATCCTCGACGATCTGGGGAGACTGGCCGGGGAAGTCGGTCCGGATAATCACCTGAGTGTCTGTCAGATCCGGGATTGCGTCCAAAGGTGTCCGCTGCACGGCCAACCATCCCGAAACGGCAAGCGCCGCCGCGAGGCCCACAACGATAAGCTGATTGCGGACGGACCAGTCGATAAGGGCCGCCACCCAGCTTTTCGAGGGATCATGGCCGGTCAGAGAGGGTTCAAGATCGCTCATCATGCCTGCCTAGTGATTATGCCCGGCCATGGCGGGGCGATTTGAAGGTGCACCGCCCATCGTCATGGCTTCGGGCCATTCGATACGCTCGGCAACGCCGTTGCCATAGGGATTGATCGGCCCACTGCCCTCCTGCACCCAAAGGTGATCTTCTTCGGTTTGGAAGAGCGCCAAACCGTTGTCTGCATAGTGCTGCGGGGCCCCCTCAAGAAGCCACGGGCGCAGGCCTTCCATGAGATCAGAAAGCGCAGCTGCCAGTTCTTCAGGGCCGTCCGCGTTCTGAGCAGCCCGAACCGCTCCCTCAGTATGCAGAATGATCGGTGAAAGGCGCGTGTTTGCATACCGCGCGCGCAGTGTTTCTCCAACGCGCAAGGTCGGCTCAAGGAAACTCGGCTGCACCGAATAGCCATCCACCAGCGCCTCGTGGATATAGAGCGCGGCATCGACGAAGTGATCGACCATTGCCAACGTCTCCTCGGTCATCGGCAGATCCGAAAGCGCAACCTCAGGGCCGAGGCCGCCGCTCATCTTCGCAAAACCCTCCCTGAGGCTTGATTCGGAATCGAGCAGGAACTGGCCGCTGGTGACAATCTCCTCGCCCGGTTGCAGGCCCGCGATGATTTCTGTGCGTCCCATGGCGGACAGCCCGGTCTGCACCGGCCGAGGCGCGAACCGACCGCCGCCCAGCGCGATCACCACATGGGCGCCGCGACTATCGCGCAGGATTGCTTCGCTCGGCACGGAAAGACGCGGCCTGTCCTCAACCGCAAAAGTAACATCTGCATAGGCACCAGGCCGAAGGGCGTTGTTCTCGTTCGACAGGACGATCCGGACGCTGCCTGTTCGGGTCTCAGCATTGACGGTCGGATAGACGTAATCGACCCGGGCTTCCCGCTCGGGCACTGCGGCAGCGGACACGCTGACGGTCGCAAGCGTCCCCTCTGCGATCGCTGGAAGGTCCTGCTCCGCCACCGAAGCAATAATCCACACTTCGTCATAGCGCTGTAGGCGGAGGATGATGGCCCCGGGTCGCACATAGGTTCCGTCGCGGACGGCCAGCTCAGCGACGACACCGTTCTCCTCCGCCGTCACTGGCATGCGCTCGATCACGGCACGGCCTTCTCGCAGGCTTGCAATGACCGCGTTCTGCATGCCGAGGGAGCGCAGGCGCTGGGCCGCAGCGTCGATACGGCCATCAGCTCCCGTCCGTAACGCAGCGAGATAGTCCTGCTGGGCGCCGATCAGGTCCGGGCTGTAAACGCGGTAAAGAAGGTCCCCCTTTTCGACGCGATCACCTTCGGCCGTCACCGAGAGGTCCTCGATCCATCCTTCGACGCGCGACGCTACGACTGTTTCAGCGCGGGTACTTGGCTCAACACGGCCGAAAGCGCGAATCTGCCGCGCAAACGAGACGACTTCTGCCGGAGCCGTGCGTACACCCATGGTCTGAATCATGGCGGAGGAAACGGCGATGCCTTCCTCCCTTCCGCTATCGCCCGAGGATGCTTGGGCGACAGGCACAAGATCCATCCCGCAGATGGGGCAGACTCCATCAGCGTCCGTGGAAATGTAGTGAGGGTGCATGGGACAGGTGTAGCTCGCCGCCTCTTGCCCGTGCGCGATACCTGCGAACAGGACGATGAAAACGAAGAAAAGATGTCTCATGACGTCACCAGCAGGCTGTTGGCTTCTGCCGTCAGCGCAATCACGCGCGCTCGTTCTGCCGCCAATTGTGACCGCAACTCCAGGGCGG
This sequence comes from Parvularcula sp. LCG005, assembly GCF_032930845.1. Lineage (GTDB taxonomy): Bacteria > Pseudomonadota > Alphaproteobacteria > Caulobacterales > Parvularculaceae > Parvularcula. Next base: position 1,800,621 of record NZ_CP136758.1, read on the forward strand.
CGAGTTCGGCATCAATGACCGCGGAATAAGCACCGTACCCCGCCTCATAGTTTGACCGCGCAGCGCGGGCCTGTTCGTCCAGCCCCGCGACTTTGACGTCGAGCAGGCGAACGCTGTCCTCTGCGGCGATGCGCGCCGCATCGAGCCGTTGCCAGGCCGCCTGTGCCGTCCGGGCGGTGGCGGCAAGATCGGACCTCGCCCCAGCCTCCCTCGCCTTCGCCGCGCGCAGCTTGGGGTCCTGATTGTTTCGTTTCCACAGCGGCACCGTGAAGCTGATCTGGGCCGAGAACCAATCATCGCCCCGGAAGGTCTCACCCGGCAGACCGGAGCCGGCCTCCCGTTGCTGGTAGGTGACCCCCACGCCCCAGTTGGGCCTGTACGCCGCCTCGGCCCGCATCGTGCCGGCTTCGGCAATGTCGATCCCGGCATCGGCCAGTCTGACTGCATGGAAAGCGTTCGCCTCACCCCCCCATTTTCGCGGCGCGATGGGCGGCAGATCCGTCTGCGGCACGTCGCCCACGAGGTCGATGAGTGTCGCCTCGACCGCGGCCATTTCAGCGGCGAGTCCGGCCTGACGGCGGTCAAGCTCGACGCGCTCGACATCGATCTGCGCCAGACGAAATGCCACCGCCCGGCCGGCCGCGAGATCGGTTTGCACCGTCTCGGTCAGGGCAGCAAAAGCGACGGCCTGTGATTTGAGAACTTGCGTCTGCTCGGCAATCCGCTGCCGGTCCGCCAGGGCGGTAATAAGATGGGCGCGCAAGGCCGCGAGCCTTTGATCAGCCAACAGACGCAGTCGTGTCGCTTGCCCATCGGACATCGCCGCACCCGCGCGACGGGCTTTCAAATTGGGGATATCCTGCCGCACGCCGATGGCCTTGTTGGTGGGCAAAAAGCGGTCGAACGCCGGATCCTCCACAGGCAAATTGTTGATGCCCAGGCTGATGACGGGATCCGGCAGGCCGAGCGCCGCCAGACCATCTGCCCCGATCGCTTTCGTCTGCCATTCGAGCGACTGGAGAGCGGGATGTGCACGAAGACGCGCCTCGAGATCATCAAAGGATTGGGCGTGTGCGGAGACGAGCAGGAGCGGCGCGGCCAGAACGGCCGAGAACACGCGGCTGAGCGATAGTGATGTTGACATAAAAAATCCGACGGCTGAACGAACAAAAAGGACGCGCGGAGGCACGTCCAAGCGGGTTCAGCGTCGGATCAGAGAAGGAGACGTTGCTTGAGGGTCAATGGCGTCTGCCCCGGGGGCGCAGTGCAGGGAGGCCGAATAAAACCTGTTGTCACCGGCGGCAGGCTGATCGCGAGCTCCACCGCCACGGGCTGCAGGATGATTACCTCGGGCGCTCTTTCGTAAGCAGCCTTGAGGGTTTGTTTTGGTGTCGCCCAAGCCTTCGTTACGCAGGCATCGCATCCGGGGCAGTCGCCTTGGTCTGGCGGCGTCGGTTTCGTCTCGCCATGGCAGGGCGGATCAGCCGGCGCGGCGCTGACGATTTCGCCATGACCGCTTTCAGTCAGGCAACAGGCCATCGCCGGCCCTGCCATGAATAGCAGCGCCGCCACCAAACCGAGAAGGCGAGCCGAAAGCGTCATGGAAAGAAAACTAACCGCAATTGATTAATACTGATACCCCCTGGGTGCATCGTCCATTTCTTATGCGACAAATTAGCATGGTCTGCCGCTGTTTTGCCTACGCGCGCCGCTCGTTGGGTGTCTTGAACTGGAGGGCGCGCTCGACGCATGCGCTGAGGCGATTGTTCCGAATGACCCACACCGGGGACGCTAAGCGCTTGCCTTGAGCGCCTGCACCTGCCGGACGGATCAATAGAGTAACGGTCGTTGCAGAGGGTCTTTGAGTACGCGCGCACGTGGCCCTCTCCCCCTGCAAAACGCTGACTGACGGACGATCGGATGTCGGACGGCGTCAGCTCATTCTCCCGGTCGGAATGAGCGACAATCGGATCGGCAGGTGCGACGACAGAAAGTCGGATTGACAGGAATAATGAGTGGTACACTGATGAGTAAATCGAGGTCCACCATTCCCGATGAAGACCCTGTCTGGGGGCCATTTTCGTGAATACCGACCGTCCTCTGCGGAAAATGCCGTCTGGGTGACCGTTTCGCTTATCAACGAATTTTATTGACATTCCAGCCTCAAGGCCCACGCTAACATATGATAGTTTGGGGGACTACAGCATGAAAAACATTATCTTCGGAGCAGTTGCGCTGGTGTTCGCGATGGGCCAGGCCCATGCGGCACTGCTCTTAAAGCTCGACGCGATCGGCGAAGGCGCTGCGAGCGATGCTGGCTCGAACGATGGCGGGTTTTTTATCACCCTGTCTATACCCAGCACGAGCTTTTCCTACTCTGAGGCTTTCGACCCGTCATTCGTACTCTTTGCCGGTACGCTGATCACAGAAGACACGACGCTGCGCGCGTCATCGGGCGCCGCGTTCGATCTTTTCGCCGAGTCGTTGACGGATGGGGATAGCCAGTTGATTTATCTTACCATAGGCCGCAACATCGGTGGCACACCATCGGCTGTAAGCGTAGTGGGACAATACGAGAGCAGTTTTTTCCGCTCTGCGAACCCATTGGTTACTGTCAACGCCAGCACAAATGGTATTGACCTTGCGTCCTTTGTGATCACCGAAGTGGTCATGACAATCAGCAATGTCGAGGCGTCCGCCTCCACCACGGGTTACTTCATCAAGTTTGACCGAACGCTAGAAATCTATGGCACGCCGGCCGCAGTGCCCGTTCCGGCTGCGCTGCCGCTGATGGGAGCGGGGCTCGGCCTATTTGCTGCACTCCGTCGTCGCCGGCGCGCTCGTTAAACGGCTACGATCGAACGCGGTGAGTTCGAACCTCTTGGCTAAGATCGGCAGCGGAGCGCGCGGAGATCTATGGCAAGTGGCTCTCCTTCTCAGACGGTAGCAGAGACGCTTCGGACGGACCCTTGCAATCCAATGCGGCGACGTGCGAGCGCGACGCTTGCAATACCCACCAGAAACAATGGGATGGCACCAGGAATGGGTACGGGGACGGCCATCGTCTCAACATCGAAACCAAAGGCCGTACCGGGAACAGAGTCTGACCACCCGAACACCAGACGCTGAAACTGGAAGCCATCCGAAAACTCCGTCATCAACGTATCCACACCAGCAACCTGGACAAGTGTGTTGTTGAACCGGCCGTCCACCCAACTGATCGAGAGGTCGGTGAAGAGTGTTTCAACCGCCGCACTGGTCACAGCAGCCTGTGCCTTTGCGAGGACGGTGCCACCAGGGTTACGAAAATCAACAACATACATCCCAGCACCGCCCAGTTCTGACGAGGCAACGCCAAAGAACAGACTGTCAGACTGAACACTATAGGTCCCGCCGGTCGACGCCACGAGCGTCGCTGCAAGAGCAGATTGCGAAAGAGGCATCGACAATACGCCAAGCATCATCGCTTTTTTAATACTCGCCATATTGGCCTCCAGTAAATTGGAAAATTATCGAACTCGATCAAATAAGATCTGGTCAGTTTGTGGGGTCGCGCGCTGGCAGATCACCAGGCGGGGGCAGGTCGCCCGATATTTGTGACCAGCCAACGCGCGCAAGTCATATCCCTCTCCCCCAAGGTCTACGACTTGATCTTGATGAGCCGTCCAAACGCCTAGTTGAGCGCTTTTTCAGCTGCATTCAGCTCGGTCATGCACAGCTTGTTGTCGTTGGCTTTGTGAGCTTTCTCTGCGGCAGAGTAATGCTTGAAAGCCTCGTCTTTTTTCGGCCCCGCAGGGGCTTTGTCCCAAGTCGCTTTCACTGCCTGCATTTTTTCTTCGGCGTTTGAATTTGTTTTTTCCGATGACATAAAATGGTCCTTTCAGGACATTCGCGAAAACGACATCACTCTGCTCATCGAACTCGACGCTGAGAGCTGACAGTTGAAGCCGTTTTCCCGGAGATACCCGGAACAGTTCCAGGTATGTGTCCACTTTTGCCACATGCGGCGGCGCACGGCACTGATCGACGTTAGTGTACGGACCGTTTGATTGATTTATGCGTATATAGGGCGAAGTCTGCTCGATCGCACAAAGACGATAACTCAGATAATTCGTGATTGCCTCGCAATTGCTGCGCTCAAGACAATGCCAGCGCTTCCATCGAGAAGGTCTCAAGCGAGGACAAGCGTCGCCGATTTTGCAGTATATACGGATGATTACGCATCAATAGCGTTGATGCTGACGACGCAGGTCACTGAATTTGAGTTTTGCTTTTGGAGCCCCTCACGCAGGGGCTTGTTCGACGTCCTCTGGATCGCACCCCTCGCAAAGGATACCCGAAATGAATTTGAACAGAGTGACCAGACGAAAAATCGCCTTCCGGCGTGCTTTCAGACTGGGCGGGGTCGAATACGAGCTTCCCGCAGGTGTGTACACGGTCGAGACCCATGAGACGGCAATCGAAAGCGCTTCATTTATCGCCTTCATAGCCATCTCGACGGTACTTTTCGCCGAAAGGGCGGCTGGAGGCGCCGAACTGGCAACGCGTTGGCGCATCGATCCCGGCGATCTGGCTGCTGCGATCGAGCGGGATCTCTCCTCAACCTGCCCTCAGAACGCAGAAGACAAGCCGCCTCTCTTGCGTACACAAATCAATTCAATCCGTCGCGCTGAAAATGAGGGCTGGCCACCTCGCGAATAACAGTCCGGTGTCGCTTGTTCAGTCGAATATGCGACTTTCAAACCATTCGGCGTCCAGCCCATAGCCCTATTCGACGAGTTCGGAGCCTGACGAGAGTTCGCGAAGTTCCATTGCACGCTCTGCATTGCGTTTGGCGGCCTCCCCTTCTCGCACCATCGCTTCGCCACGGCGACGATCCTCCTGCCCCTCACGGATTTGGCGATCACCGCTGCGGATCAGTTCCTCACCTCGCTTCATCGCAGTCTCGCCATCGTTCCAATCCTTGCCGATGGCGCTGGTCTCTCCACCCTGGTCTTTGAGTTGGTCACCGTAGCTTCTGTCCCCCACGCCGTAAGCGCAGCCGGACAAGGCAATGCACCCAGGAATGAGAAACATATATTTTTTGATCGTATTCATCTGAATATGCCTTTTTGAGATCTGCTTCTTTAATCGCAACGCACAGGATATTTGATTGTGTTGTGACACGTCGAAGACCGAAGGGGCGCGCTGTCGGCGGAAGATGATCTGTTCGATCACTTGCTCTTTTTCGGCTGAGGCACCGGCTTGAAGACATTGATCGGTTTCGACGTATCTACCGGTTCCGGCCCGGCAGGCGCCTTTTCGGTTTCTTCGCTTCTTTATTTCCGCGTCGCGCTTTGTTGGCCATTGTCTCTCTATTCCTTATACGGAGACCACGTTCCGGCCCCGTGCCGTCACGCGCACACAGTCTTGGATGCGACCGAGCAGCTATGGTTTCTTTCCGGCCCGGTTGTGGGGCGACCATGCACTGAGGCGCCCTCACACGTACTAACCTTGGTCAGTGCGTTCCGGCAGATCGTATCGGAAAAACTTGCCTGCCTTCCCGACGCTGAGTGCGTCTCCAGGGCGCGGAAAGTTCGCAGGAAAAGGTGCGGTATTCTGATAATTGGCGGTGGCGCGTTTTTAAGTCAGCATGTTGAGGACATCGGCATACCACACGGCATTGAGACCCAGGACCTCATCAAGTTTCGGGTCGCGTGATGCCGCTTCAAGACGTGAAGCGTGGACGCCGAGGAGCTTATAGTTCTCGATGTCGCCGTCTCCGCACATTCGCATTACAACGGGTGCGCCACTGATCCCGCGATGAGTCCGCGCATCGACGAGGAAATAGCCAAGGCCCTGAAATCTGACCCCGTAGGCCGAGGCAAGACCGGCCTGTCGTACGACGGGCAGGAGGTGCAGCTGATCATGAAAGCCCAAGGGATAGCCCACAGTGAGGAGCGTTGACCCGACTTTGATCACGGTCTCCTCGTTTGGCATATTCACCTCGGAAAACGTCCTGTACATTGCATTCTCAGGCATTGCCATCCGATCAATTTCGATCACCGCCACATCGACATCGCCGCCGCTATCTCTCGCCCCTCGCCATATGCTGGCACCCTTGATGTAAAGGGGGATCGACAGACCTGCGGCAGACGTTAAATTCTTCTGGTCCGTATGAAGATCGATCACCAGACGGCTCGGTCGATGGCCGCTCGCTGCATCGTGCACAACATGATTGGCTGTCACAAGAAAGAGGCGGCCACGGTGCTCATAGAAAAAACCTGTCGCGCTCGTCAGGAGTCGATCGATATCATAGGTGCCGATGCGGACCGTCGATAGCAGGATGTCGTCGAGGTGGCTCATTTCAGCATGTCCTTCAAGATTGATGGTTGCGGCTCATCGGTCTCGGACCGCAGGGGTTACCGCCCATGGCCTAGTCATTAACGCGACACTCGTCTCCAGCGCGCCTGAAGGGGCGATGGCATTCCCAATCGTTCCCCGAATGATCAAGGTGGGCCAACTCGGGCAGTTCGATGCGGATGCAAGTCTCATTTTCGACGCGATACCCTCGATCGCACTTCCATCCAGTGCGGTAGGTGGCATCAACGATATAGGCATTCTGCGGTGCACTGATTTTCTGACATACCGACCCCGTCGCCTTGAAGCCGCGTTCGCAGGACCATCCATCACCATTTTCGTCGTCGGAAAGAAATCCGTTTGCGGGAACGTCGATCAGTTCGCAGATATTGCGGCGTCGCGCGTATCCACGGTCGCATGCCCACCTTGATCCGAACGCCTCCAAATACGCATCGTCGGGGATCGGAATTGGGGCGCAGGCGTTGCCGTCCTCCTCAAAGCCCCTGGAACATTCCCAACCACGACCATACCCCCGCCCGGAAAGATAGGCATTCTCTGGAACCTCGATCCGAACACACCCCTTCCCGTCATTACGAAATCCGCTGTCGCACTCCCAGCCTGGGCCGTACTGGCGCTCAGTCGCATTCATTGGGGTCTGCTCGCTTCCCGCCTGTGCTGCTGCGCCGTTAAGCGTGCCCTGAACGGTGAACATGATCAGGGTCAGAGCTGTGATCAGTCCAATGGCGCTGCGTTTATCTCTCATATCGCACTTCTCCTGCTGCTCGCCGTCCTGTCTGAAAAGGCCCCGGCCTGTCGGCGACGGCCGGCCAGGGAGATCATTCGTTTGCGAACGGAAACAGAGTCAGATTTTTTGACGAGACGTCGTGAAACTGACTATTCAAGCAAACTGCCTGCTCTCTCTTGACGGTCGGTGGGGCAACTAAAGCCGCCTGGCCTTGCGGACCTCCAGAGTTTGTTCCGTTCACCTTGGTTTACGTGTGGGTCCCAAGTGTTGCGGGCTCGAGCTCCTCGCGCCCAATCAACACGAAACGGTCTGGCCGATTAGCTTCACGATCCCGCCGGCAGCAGTATACCGCCCGTAGTGGCTCCCACCCCCTGAAAGCGAGAAAGCATTGTCGCCACTCGATCTGCGACAGCATGCAGGCTTTGATACTTTGCCTTCGACCACGGTGCTTTGCGCCTTCAGCCTGCAAATCGTTGCCTTTGAGTTCCCGTACTGAGGTTCCGGCGATGTCGAGCCTCATGGGCGGCGGACGGAATTGCCGCCCGCAATAATAGCTCTGATCAGGTCGGCGACCGCCTTGTGGAGCTCCGGATCATTTTTCGTAGGAGGCTGTTCATGGGCCGCGGCGGCATCTCTCAAAACCCCCAGGATCTCGTCTTCGGGAAGGACACCGTGATCGTTCAACGCAAGAAGCAGCGCTTCACAGATCGTCAGCGCCGCAACGCCCTCTATATGGGGTGATCTCGACACTGTGATGGTCCTTTCCAAGGGCAGCCGGCGGATCGAAGGCCCGGCGGTGCACCCGCCTACTGTGACTGAGAGTGGAAGGGACCGGACTGATCCAAAGCAGCCCGAGGATGATATTCTCTGCTAGTGTGTACTGCACGGGAGACGTCAGATGAACGCCAGGAGCCCACTTGCCCGAAAACTCTCGAACTTCGTTCGCTTGAACGAGGCTGAGCTTCTTGTTCTGGACGGCTTTGAGCGTCGGCGGACCGACTTCGCTTCAGGCAAGGATCTGGTCCAGCAAGGTCAGTCCAAGCACACAGCCTATATTCTCTCGTCTGGCTGGGTGTGCTCTTACAAGCTGCAGCCCGACGGATCGCGTCAGATCGTTGATTTTCAGATCCCAGGAGACTTTCTCGGACTTCGGAGCGTGCTCCTGCGGACATCAGACCACAGCTTTGAGGCTGTGACCGATATTCAAGCCGCTCAGGTCCATGCGAAAGACCTCTTGGCGGCGTTTTCTGATACGCCGCGACTGGCGACAGCCGTATTCTGGGCGGCATCGCGGGACGAAGCGATGGTTGTCGAGCATCTCGTCAATTTGGGGTGTCGTGACGCGGACGCCCGTATGGCGCATTTTCTCCTCGAACTGGCAAGTCGTCTGTCGCTCGTTGGGCTGGGAACCAAACAGGGATACGATTGTCCGTTGACGCAGTATCACCTCGCAGATGCTCTTGGACTGAGCGCCGTGCACGTCAACCGGGTCCTGCGCAAACTGAGGGAGCGAGGCCTCGTCACCTTCCGCGAAGGACACGTGACTTTTAATGACATAGACGGATTGATTAAGCTCGCTGAATTCGATCCCGGCTATCTTGATCAGGAAGATCCGGTGTTGCTTTAGGCCGTTTTCCGCGCCAAGGACGCTCAACCGCGGAAATTCCCATATCGGATAATAGCGGATAGTGCAGAGCGGCCATTCTCATTTGTGGTGAGATCGAACAGCATTTTCATCCGCCCACCAAACACATGGTCCTACTAGACCCACACCGGCCCTATTTGCTTCACGCGGAGCGTCGTCTGCTTTCGGCAATGGCATCTTTGAGCGACGTGTAGCGATAAGATCCTACGTGGAAGTGGTCCACCGTTGTTCGCACGACGCCATAGCGATCTTTCAACATCTGATCGTCGAGCTGTCGGGCCTCTTCGGCACGAAATTTATCGGGACTCGTCATTGTTTGACCCTTCCGACGTAAAATCCTTCCCGCGCATCCAAAATGCGGTATCGGTCTTGGCCTGTTCGTCGGAAATGCCCGACCGGATCTTGATCATGTTTTGCAGCTGTCCGGCCGTCTTGATGGAGCCGAGGTCGATCATGGTCAGGAACGGCCATCTCGCCTTGGCACCCGCCCGATATCCCGTCTTCCGCTCGACCACTACTTGCGGCTCTCCGCCTGAGAATCCAAACATCGCCTTCTCCTATATTTATTTTCACATCTATGAACTATAAGTGGAGATCGTTTTCCGATAAACAATGCAAATAATTATATATATTCTTTTTATTTCATGTCGTTTTATTCAACATTCGACCTTCTTATTTTCTCGACTACAAAAGTTCTTGTGTGATCCGAACTTGCCCCCCCTGCCCACTCGCAGGTCAAAAATGGCAGGCACCTGTGCCTTGCGGAGGGATCGATAGGCCTACGGACAGCCCCTGGTTCGTAGAACGGTAATCGATCGTCCCACCAATCTGATCGACCAGTCCCCGCACAACGCGCGAGCCTGTGCCTGACGTCGCCTTGCCTGAAGTGGCGGTCGGCAAGCCGGGACCATTATCATTGATCTCGACCCGGACGGTCCCGCCAGCATCCCTGCTGCAGCTGACTTCAATCCTGCATGACTGGCTCGGCCGCCCACTGAATTTGATCGCATTGGTAATGATTTCGGCGACGATCTGTGCCGTAGGAAGCAAACGATGCGGCGCGAGCCTGCAATCTTCCGCAAGCCGCCGAACGATGACAATTTCTCCGGCAAGGCCAGACCCGAGCGCCGAGCAAACCAGACCCAAATGGTGACCGAGATCGACGGAGCTCTGCATCCCTTCTGACGAAAGCAATCGATGGAGCTGAGAGATCACCGTAATTTGCGCGACGATTGCTTCGAGAAGTCGGGAAAGATCCTTGACGTCAGGACCAGGGTCACGCCGGGCAAGCTCGCCACCAGTGAGCCGGACATAGCTCGCAAGCATTGAAAGATGATTGGCAATCCTGTGGTCGGCCTCGGCCTGCTGGAAGCCGTTCGGATGGACGTCGCCCGTGGTCATCACTTGTATCCCTCGCTCGGTCACGTTGATGAAACTGGCACCTCGTGGCGTCACCCCCTCATTGATCTGTTGGATGAACATCCCTGATCGTTGAACGGACCCACGGATACCTGAGTCCGCTTATCCGGGCATCGCATTGCGCGTATTCGGGTGCACTGCTCGAAGTTAGCCCAGAGACATTTTCAAATGGAATTGGGGGCAGCGCCGCGCTCGCCTCAGGACAGGCCGATGCCGTTCAACATCGAACGGACAAAAGGTAAGCTTGTGGCGGTAGACCGAAACCAACGCCCACTCATCGGCATCATGCGACGAACAGAAAGGGCACCGATCGGTGTCCTGATCATTTCGTGTCAGAATGAGTTGGAAAAGTTCCCATCAAGGGGACGTCACAATTTCACAACCAACGGTTGTGGCGCGAGTGACGGGCCTAGAAACGAAATTTTTCCTAATATAAATCAACGATATACACATGTCGAGACGAAATTTGTAGCACAGTCCCGGGCCGATTTGTGGCACAGTCCGAGCCAGCACAATGATGTCCTTTTCCAAATTATTCACGAAGCCGAAGAACCACGACTGCCGTCTGTGCGACCGGCGATAAGAACCAATCGCATATAGATTTCCCGAAAGACTGGGAGATTAAATACCAGTTGTAGACGCCACCGTCCTAGAGCCGTTACCCGCGCGCGAGAGCTCACTCAGGCTGAGAACACTTCGTCCAACGGCTCGCGAACGCTGTGTCGGGCAAATTGCTCGAGGTAGATCATCGGGCTCGCGCTGTGGAAGACGGATCGGTCGAGCAACCGGTTCGTCTCCGTCCCGCCCTCAACCTGGATGTCCTGATCAGGCACCGCAATATTTAGCGCATTTGCGGCCAGTCGGAAGAGATCAGTTCGGAAAGCAGGGCGCAGCGTCGTCAGCACGTCCCCCGCAGACTTGAGCTGTCCCCACCGCACCATTTGCACGGCCAGCCAAGCCGCCTTGGACAACCAGGGAAAACTGGCGGTGCCTGCGTCGTACACGGTATAGTCAGGCACTGCGATCCGTTCACCAGAGGTAGGCTGAACGGCGTTGCCGCTCAACGATGGCAAAATCAGCTCAGCGGGTTGCGCAACATATTCAGGCAGGGCCAACAGCTCGGCGGCCGCGCGTTGGCCGTCCGACGTCTTCAAGAGCTGCACCGCCTTCAACAAGGCCCGCAGAAGCGCCTGATGGGTATCATGGTGTTCGTCGAGCCAGTCCCTGCGGACACCAAGGACCTTTTCCGGCGCTGCCGACCAGATATCACGACCGAAGAGGATCTGCCTCCCCACTCCTCGATCAACCGCGACCGTGTTCCAAGGCTCCCCGACGCAATATCCGTCGATTTCTCCCGCTTCGCAGGCCCGGACCATTTCTGGCGGAGGCACAACAATCAGGCGCACGTCCCGGTCCGGGTGCAGACCGGCATCGGCAAGCCAATAGCGCAAGAGGTAATTGTGCGCGGAGAACGGATACACCATCGCGAGGGTCAACGGCGGTTTGCCTGCCCTGAAGCGTTCGGACGCCACCATCCGCAAGCCCTCCGCCGTTGGCGGTCTGCCGGGCTCGAATGGGCGGAGACGACTAATCTCCTCATACAAGCGATTGGATACGGTGATACCATTGCCATTGAGGTTGAACGCAAACCCCGTCGCGAAACTGGTCGGGATAGGAGCAAGCCCAAAGGCTGATGCGACAACCATCGGCGCAAGCATATGAGCGCCGTCGAGCTCTCCGTAGGCTACCTTATCACGGATCAGCGCCCAGGAACGCTCCTTGCGCAGTTCAACGTCGAGACCCTCATCGGCGAATAGCCCCATCTCCTTGGCGAGAACCAGCGGAGACGCGTCGGAAAGCGGGATGAACCCCAGACGGATCTTGTCGGTCATAACGCGCTATCCTTACCGAGCAGCGCAGAGACGGACAGCAGCTCCTCCGCAATAGTCTTGAGCGGCTTGCCCGATTTCATCGAGACGTCCCGCATGGCCTTGTAGGCGTCGCTTTCAGACATGCCGCGTTTTTCCATGAGCACGCCTTTGGCGCGCTCGATGAGCTTGCGCGCCTCGAGATCGTCCTTGGATCGCTGAAGCTCCTTCCACAAACTATCGACCATCCGGAACCGCTCAATCGCGATCTCGATGATGGGACCAACGCGCTGCTTTGAGAGCCCGTCGACCACATAGCCGCTCACCCCCGCCTGAACGGCCTCTTTGGCGAGGGTGCCATCGTCATCCTCGACGAACATGACGATCGGCTTGGGATTCTCGCGCGCCACGATCCTGAGGTTTTCCAGCGTATCGCGATCCGGGGATTCACAGTCGATGATGATCACGTCTGGCTGCAGTTCCGCAATCTTATCGAGGAGCGCGACTGCCGATGTATCGTTCGCCTGCCGAACCACCGCCTTGCCCGCCAAGCCCTCTTCCACGATGCGCGCTCTTGCTGGGTCGCTGTCGACCAGCAGGACGATCAGCGGCGCTTCGACTGCGTTTGGGACTGGGTCAGGCTGCATAAAAATCGCTGGCTCAAGGCATGGCTTGTCAAAATATTGTGCGCTGCAGCGTGGCTGGAGGTCAAGGGAAAGTACGATTTCTCCTCCTAGGCAGCGATCTCAGCAGGCGCCGCCATCGCACCGGTACGCGCCTGTCGGAAAACCTCACCAATGCCGATCATCACGGGAAGGTCTCTTTCAATCTCATCCGTCAGGAGGGCGGAAAGGCAGGTCGTCCACGCCCGCCCATCAGCCCGGGCGACCCCCTGGGCCACGCCGACGGGTGTTGCCGGGTCTAGCCCCTCGTCAATCAGGCGCGCCGCCAGCTCGGGAGCCGTCTTGGCACCCATATAAACGATTAGCGTCGTCGCTGGATCGGCGCAGGCGCGCCAGTCGAGATCCGGCAAAATGCCCCGACGGCTATGGGCCGTGATAAACTTCACCCCCTGCGCACAATCGCGGTGGGTCAACGAGACGCCAAACTGGGCCGCCGCCGCCAGCGCCGTAGTGATGCCCGGTACGATGTCGACGGGAATCCCGGCCTTCTCGAGGAACGCGATTTCCTCGCCGGCACGCCCGAAAATCATCGGATCGCCGGATTTAAGGCGCACCACGCGACGTCCCTGCTGCGCGAGCTTCAGCATCGTATTGTTGATGTCCTCCTGGCGGCACGACGCACGCCCGCCCCGTTTGCCAACCAACAGCCGCTTTGCCTCCCGACGCGCAAGATCAAGCACCTCATCAGAGACCAGATCGTCGAACAGGATGACATCGGCGGATTGCAGTGCACGGAGGGCCTTGAGGGTGAGAAGCTCGGCGTCGCCCGGACCGGCGCCAACGAGGGTGACCTTGCCGGAGTCTGTGTCTTTCATCGGGTCTGACATCATCAGGAGGGGCCCCGCCTCTTCGGCAGGACGGAAGAAAGCGGCACGCGCAAATCGTTCCCACACGGCACGCCGGGCCGACTTGTCCGGAATCCGTCGGGCCAGTTCGCCGCGCAGCGTTTTGGCCGCCGCCGCCCAGTCGGCTATGCCCGATGGCAACAGCGTTTCGATCCGCTGACGGATCGCCTGCCCGAGGATCGGCGAAGCTCCGGCGGTCGAAATCGAAACGACGACCGGCGACCGGTTGACGATCGAGCCGAACTGAAAATCGCAAAACGCTGGCTTGTCGATCACATTGCACGGTACCCCCGCGCCCTTTGCCGCGTTGTAGAACGCGTTCGCTCCGGCGTCACAGTCAAAGTCACCCAGCGCCAGGCTGACACCCTCGAAAGACCGCGGGTCAAACGGTCCATCGACGCCGGCGTCGCGCAAGGTCGCACCGGCGGCCGTCAGGAGCTCTTTCTTCCATTCAAGACCCTCACCCTCCCCGGCAACAAGGACCGTCTTGCCGTGAAGATCGAAAAACACGGGCAATACGGACAAGGGCTGGATGGCCTTCACCGCTTGGTTCTCGGGTCTACGCTGCATCTTCAGCCTCCAGCATTCGCGCAATTTCAGGGCGGCATGACCCACAATTGGTTCCGGCGCCTGTGCAGGCGGCGACCGCCTCAACCGAGAGCGCGCCGCCCCGGCAAGCGGCCATGATCTCATTCGCGCCGACATTCATGCACGAACACACGGTCGGACCAGGATCAGGTCTATCCTTACCCGGACGACCTGCGAGCACGGACAGCCTGTCCGCCTCATCCATCTCCGTGCCGATGAGGCCCGTCAGCCACGCGCGAGACACAGCGACCGGCTCGCGATCGAAGAACGCCGCGCCAACGAGCCGGTCATTTTCGAAGACGGCGATGCGGTGCTTCGTTGCCCCATCGAACATGGCAAGAACGTCCCCCTGCTCCGGTGCGTAGCCAATGAGCGCGACGATCTCATCCCGGGTCGGCACAGGCCCCTTGCCCGCCCACTCGCATTGCGCGCCGCCCTCAATGACCGATTTGGCCCAGTACCCGCGGCTTGGCAGCAACACGGAGACACCGGCAACGAAGCCGTACCATTTCGCTTTGTAGCGCTCGATCTCGACGCGAGAGGCCTTGGAAGCCGGTTGACCGGAGATCGGATCGGTCACCGGCGCCACCAGCGCATCGACCCGACCGTGGGAAGAGACTTCCCCTGTCCAGTGCATGGGCACGAATACGCTGCCCTTAGGCGTCCGGTCGGTCACGACGACCCGCGCAATCACGTCGCCCAACGCATTGGACAGCCGAGCGAGGTCGGCATCTCGCACGCCGATCTTCAGGGCATCTTCAGGATGGACTTCGACGAAAGGCTCGGCAATGTGGCGCCACAGGCGCGGCGCCCGACCGGTGCGGGTCAGCGTATGCCAGTGATCTCGGATGCGCCCGGTGTTCAAAACGAAACCATCATCCGCTTGCGGTGCGGGCGCCGCCGATGCGATGAACCGGGCACGTGCATCATCGGTGTAAAAGCGTCCATCATCGAAAATGCGTGCCCGGGAAGATCGACCGGCGGGGATGGGCCACTGCGTAGGTGCAAGAGTGTCGTAGTCGGTCGCCGACAGGTGAGCGAGACCGCCCAGATCAAGATCGCGAGTCCCGTCATTCTCAAAGGCGGTCAGCGCGGCGTATTCAACGAAGATTTGGGCCGGCGACCCATAGGCAAAGGGCGCGGCCCACCCCATCGCAGACGCGACGTCGCAAAGCTGCTGCCAGTCGTGGCGCGCCTCGCCCGGCGGCGGTAGCACCGCGCGCTGCCGAGAAATCCGGCGTTCGGAATTCGTGACGGTCCCGTCTTTTTCCCCCCATCCCGTCGAGGGAAGCAGCACATCCGCGAGCCGCGCTGTATCGGTGTCGCGAACGATGTCTGAGACCACCACCAGGGGACAGTCGGCCAGGCCCCGCTTCACACGATCCGCATTTGGAAGGCTGACGACCGGGTTGGTCGCCATGATCCATAGCGCCTTGATCCGCCCTTCGGCCACAGCATCGAACAGATCGACCGCTTTCAGGCCCGGCTTTGTCGCCATCCGCGGCGACGCCCAGAATCGCTGGACACGCTCTTCATGCTCCCGGTTGCCGATTTCCATATGCGCCGCAAGCTGATTGGAGAGCCCTCCGACCTCCCGGCCACCCATCGCGTTCGGTTGTCCGGTGACGGAGAAAGGCGACGCGCCGGGCTTGCCAACACGCCCGGTCAGCAGGTGGCAATTGAGGATGGCGTTGACCTTATCGGTGCCGTTCGCCGCCTGATTGACGCCCTGTGAATAGACTGTGACCGTACGGTCCGTCCGGGCAAACAAATCGTAAAATGTGGCGAGGTCGCGCTCAGAAAGACCGCACACCTCGGCCGTCCGCGCCATGGTCATTTCATCAGTGGCACTACGGACTGTGTCGACCCCAGCGGTATGGTTTGCGATGAACACCTCGTCACGGCAGGCCCGACCGTCCAGATCTCGGAAGAGCCCATTGAAGAGTTCGACATCGGTTTGCGGCCTGATCGCGAGGTGCAGATCGGCGATGTCACAGCTTGCGGTGCGGCGCGGATCGACCACCACCACGTTTGTCCCTCGCCGCTGCCGTGCCGCAGCAAGACGTTGATAGAGTATGGGGTGACACCAGGCAAGGTTCGAGCCGACGAGAATGACCAGATCAGCAAGCTCTAGGTCTTCATACGTCCCCGGAACGGTATCGCTTCCGAATGCCCGTTTATGACCCGCCACCGACGATGCCATGCAGAGCCGCGAGTTGGTGTCGATATTCGCCGACCCGATGAAACCCTTCATCAGCTTGTTCGCGACGTAATAGTCTTCCGTCAGGATCTGTCCGGACACGTAGAACGCGACGCTATCGGGCCCATGATCTCGGATAGCAGCGGCGAAGCCGTCGGCGATCTTTGCGATCGCCCGGTCCCAAGGTACGCGCTCGCCGGCAATCTCCGGATAGAGAAGACGCCCGGCGAGTCCCATCGTCTCAGCGAGTGCTCCCCCCTTGGAGCACAGCTTCCCGAAATTCGCGGGGTGATCCGGATCCCCTTCCACGCGAAGAGAGGTCCGACCCGTCGGGGTCGCCAGAACACCGCACCCGACCCCGCAATAGGGGCAGGTCGTCCGGACGGCTGGATGATTACTGCCATCCACGGCTCAAGCGACCTTTGCCGCGAGACGACGAAGATCGAGATGCACACGCCCGGCGCGGACTTCGGCGGGATAGGTCTGGACAATTCCGGTATCGGCGCCCTTCGCTTCGCCGGTCTCCAGGCTGAAGACCCAGTTGTGAAGAGGGCACGTCACCGACCGGTCATGGACGATCCCCTGGCTAAGCGGCCCCCCCTTGTGGGGACACCGATCATCGAGGGCGAACACACCGTCATCCACGGATCTGAATAACGCCACGCATCCACTTTGGGTTTTCACCACGCGCGCGCCGCGTCGAGGAATATCTTCCAGCGCACATACATCCGTCCACAAGGGTTGGTCGTTCGACATCACACGACCTCCAGACGAAGTGCAGGCTCCAGCGCGGTGAATTCGTGGGCATCCTTGCCCGCCGCACGCTCTGCCCAGGGATCGGTCTGCATGAATTGCTGCGAATAAACGAAGCGGTCGAAATAGCCGCGGCGGGCGTCGCCATCATTCATCAGTGTGTCGCGGATATAGTCGAGACCGACCTTGTCCGCCCACTTGTAGAGCCGGTCGAGATACCAGGCTTGCTCCCGATACATCTGCATGAGGGCGCCGATATACTCGATCGCCTCCTCCTCCGTCCCGACCGTGCAAAGAACTTCCGTTCCTTTGACGTGCATCCCGGCAGCGCCGGCGAAATGAATCTCATAGCCGCTGTCGACGCAGACGACCCCAATGTCCTTGCACGTTGCTTCGGCACAGTTGCGCGGGCATCCTGACACGCCGAGCTTGACCTTGTGCGGCGTCCATGACCCCCAGAGGAATTTCTCTAGCTTCACGGCGAGACCGGTTGAGTCCTGCGTCCCGAAGCGGCACCAATCCGTCCCGACGCAGGACTTAACCGTCCTCAACCCCTTCGCATACGCATGACCGGAGACGAGACCGGCGGCATTGAGATCGGCCCAGACCGACGGAAGATCTTCCTTCTTCACGCCCAGCATGTCGATTCGCGACCCGCCGGTGCATTTGACCGTCGGTATTTGGTACTTATCGACCACGTCGGCGATGGCGCGCAGCTCCGCCGCGGTCGTCATGCCGCCCCACATTCGGGGGACCACGGAGTACGTCCCGTCTTTCTGAATGTTGGCATGCACGCGCTCGTTGATGAAACGGGACTGCCCATCATCGACATACTCACCCGGCCAGGCGCACAGCAGATAGTAATTGAGGGCTGGCCGACACTTCGCACAGCCGCAGGACGTCTTCCACTCGAGCGCCTGCATGACCGCCTGCATGGACTTCAGTTCCTGCGCGACAATGACGCGGCGCACCTCGTCATGGCCAAAATCCGTACACCCGCAGACTGGCTTCACGGCAGAGGCATCGAAAGCATCGCCCAGGGTCATGGCCAGTAGCTGTTCGACCAGACCGGTACACGTGCCGCACGACGCGGAGGCTTTGGTATGGGCACGGACATCGTCGACGGAGCTGAGCCCTTTTTTCACGATTGCGCCCGTGATCTGCCCTTTACAAACGCCGTTACAGCCACAGATTTCCATCTCATCGGGCAACGCTGCAACGGCCGCCATAGGGTCCAGAGCGGCCCCTCCGGCGAAGGCGGGCCCGAAAATCAGGGTGTCCCGCATGTCGGAGATATCCGCCTTGTCCTTCAACTGCTGAAAGAACCACGGCCCGTCGCCGGTATCGCCGTACATCACCGCGCCGACGATCCTGTTGTCTTCCAGCACAAGGCGCTTGTAGACGCCCTTGGCCGCGTCACGGAACACGATCTCCTCGCGCCCTTCCCCCTCCGCGAAATCACCGGCTGAGTAAAGATCGACACCCGTCACCTTGAGCTTGGTTGCCGTCACTGATCCGCCATAGGATTGATCGCATCGACGGCAAAGTTGCGCGGCGACCACCTTCGCCATTTCATAGAGCGGCGCAACGAGGCCGTAGCATTGGCCCCGGTGCTGCGCACACTCGCCCAGGGCAAAGATCGACGGATCCGACGTCCGCATGTTGTCGTCGACGACGATACCGCGCTCGACGTCCAGTCCCGCTTCCTTCGCGAGACCCGCGCTCGGCCGGATGCCGACCGCCATGCAGACCATCCGCGCGGGGATGACCGTTCCGTCCTCTAGCCGGACGCCCCCGACTTCCTCAGTTCCAAGGATTTCCTTCGTGTTGGCCCCGGTCATCACATTGATGCCGCGGCGAAGAAGTTCCTGCTTCAGAAGGTGTCCGGCAGCCTCATCAAGCTGTCGCTCCATCAGGGTGGGCGCAAGGTGGACAACGGTCACCTCCATGCCCTGCATCTTCAGCCCGGCTGCCGCTTCGAGCCCCAAGAGCCCCCCACCGATGACGACGGCATGGCCGCCGCCCTCAGCAATCTTGAGCATCTGCTCGACGTCGTCGAGGTCGCGATAGGTCAGAACGCCAGGCAGGTCGTGGCCGGGAACGGGAATGATGAATGGCGACGAGCCAGTCGCGATGACGAGGGCGTCATAGTCAGCAGTCGTCCCGTCGAGGGCGGTCACGCGCTTGGCCGCGCGATCAATCTTCTCGACGCGCTTCCCGCGATGGAGTGTGATGCCATGATCGGTATACCAATCATCGTTATGGATGATGATATCTTCGTACCGCTTCTCCCCGGACAATACGGGGGACAGCATGATCCGGTCGTAGTTCACACGCGGTTCAGCGTTAAAAATCGTCACGTCGAACGCGTCGGGCTCTTCGCCGAACAGGTGGTCGAGCATCCGGCCCGGCGCCATCCCGTTGCCGATGATGACCAGACGTTTTTTGGGCGTTGATTGGGACATGACCCCTCGCGCTATAGTCGCGGACAAAGCCGCGATGACGGAAAAAATGGGAGAAGGTTTCGGACCGATTTCCCGGTCTCAAACCCGCTTTTCACCGTCGAAAAGCGCGTGGGCGCGAACGTTGCGCCGGTGAATAGTCGCACAGAATGCGGGGACGCGCAACAATTATGGGCTGTTGTCTTCGCAGAATCAGCGGCGCGACATCAGCGCCGCGGCGGCCTTCAAGTCCTCTTGGGTATTGATGTTGAGGAACACGTCTTCCTGCCCGTCTCCCAGGACAACCGCACGGGACCTGATGCGCTCATGCAGGGCCCGCACCATGCGCTCCCCGCTGACCCAGACCTCCTCGATCGCCGCGAAGGACGAGGCGGGAAAATAAGCGGACAGTCCGTGAACTCGGTTGGTCGAATGGACGACCGCAGGACGCGCGGGATCCGCACTCAGCCGCCCGACATAATCGTCAGGCAAGAACGGGGTGTCGACCGGCGCCGTGACGAAACTTTGGCCCGGCCGATGGGCAGTCATCCACCGCACGGCAGAGATGATGCCGACCATGATCCCTGCATCGGCGTCGGCCTCGATATCGGGGATCACCGCATGGTCGCCGGGGACCGACTGCGACGGGCGGGCACTGACCAGTATCTCTTTACACTGAGGGGCAAGACGCTCAGCGATATGCGTCAGCAGCGGCTTACCGTCCAGCAACACATCCGCTTTCGGGCCGAGCCCGAGGCGTTCCCCTTTGCCGCCGGCGAAGATGACCCCAATCGGTTCTTTACCCATCGCCCCTGCTCCTCTAGTCTTTCGCGACTGAAGGTTAGGGCGCGAAAGCCGGGATCGCAATCATGATCAGCGTTGACGAGGCCGTGGCGACGATCGCTACGACAGCGAAGAGTCTCGAAACCGAGGGGGTGCCTCTGACCGAGGCGCCCGGCCGCGTCTTGCGAGAGGATGTGCATGCACGGGTATCGCAACCGCCCGCGTCCGTCTCGGCCATGGATGGATATGCGATTTGCTGGACCGGTCCGTGTACCGAGGGACAGACTTTTCGCGTCATTGGCGAGGCCCCGGCGGGCCGCCCCTTTTCAGGTGCGGTTTCGGGTGGCGACTGCGTCCGCCTTTACACCGGCAGTGTCGTGCCGGCCGGCGCCAACCACGTGATCATTCAGGAGCATGTTGAGCGGACCGGCGATACGATCACTCTCACCTCTCGCCAGCCTGAGCCACGAAACATCAGACCAGAAGGCGGCGATTTCCGACGCGGTGACCCGATCGCCAGCGCGGGGACCATGATCGACGCGGCGCTCGCAGGGTTGATCGCCGCAGCCAACGTCGATTCCGTGTTGGTCACGCGGTGTCCGCGGGTGGCGCTCATTGCCAATGGCGACGAGCTGCACCCGCCGGGGTCGCCCCTCCCAACTGGTGCCATTGTGAATTCCGCGCCTTTCGCCCTCGCCCCGCTCCTTCGGACGTTCGGCGCAAGCGTCGATTTTCTCGGTATCGCGGAAGACAATCAGAACGCGATCAAAACCATGTTTGACGCTGCTCGCGACTATGATGTGGTGATCCCGATCGGCGGTGCATCGGTGGGCGACTACGATCACATGAAGGAGGTCGCGCGTACCCGCTATGACCTTCTGTTCGAAAAGGTCGCGGTCAAACCCGGCAAGCCCACATGGTACGGAACGTCCGTGAACCGGCAGATTCTCGGCCTTCCGGGAAACCCCGCATCGGCCATTACCTGCGCGCTCTTATTCGCAAAACCTCTCGTCGCGACTTTGCTGGGTGACGCTAGACAAACGTTACCCACCGCAAGAGCCCTATTGACGACGGCGCTGCCTGCGAATGGGCCGCGCGAAACCTACCTGCGCGGTTCATGTTTTATCGATGATCAGGGGTCGCTCCGTGTAACCCCCCAGGCCGATCAGGACTCGAGCCTGCTTCGCCCCTACGCCGCGTCAAACGCGTTGATCAAGCGGGAGCCAAAAAAAATGGCCGCCGAAATCGGCGGCCAGGTTCAAGTCATTTTCTTCGGGCGGCTTTAGTAGGCCCAGCTTACTTCCGCCCACATTTTTTGCCGGTCGCCGGCGAACTCATCCGCCTGGTAATCGGCATACTTCACGAGGAACGTGGTCTTGCCAAACTTCGCCAAGGCGACGGCGTCAAACTCGGTTCCGTAGTCCGCACCGCCCTCGTTTGATGAAAAGTCGTGCACTGTACCGAACACCTTGATGAGGTCAGCCGCGCCTACTTTCTTCTTGGTAATAGAGATCGTTCCGTACAAGTCTTCTAGGCCTGCTGCTGGTGTGCCGAGGAACAGATCCGCGAAGCCATTGAAGGCATGGAGCGTTGCGAGCGGCGTCGAGAACGCCTTCACCCCATCATCGCTTCCCAGGACCTCATACCCGATTTTGCCTTCAAATCCGTCTTTCGCGAAAGAGACGGACACATCGTAGTAGTCGGCATCAAACTCAACTGGTTGCTCAGCGTAGTCTGACTGCTTGGCATAGCGAGCCTTGAACGTGAGGGGACCATTCTTCAACGCAGCTGCCACGCCATAGGTCTGCGAAGAAGCAGCCGGCGCGTCGTCTTCAAAATCCAACAGATACGCAAAGCCCGTCAGCGTCAGGTCAACGCCTTCGGCCGGGACCTTGAATTGCGCGTTCGCCAGAACGGAATTGCTATCCCACCGCCCCATCGGCGAGTCGTCGCCGAAGATCCGGTTGACCTGGTTCACATAGGACACATCGACCGTCAGGCCTTCGACGCTCTTATTGACCACGCGGAGAGCATCGAAGGTCTGCTCGTTCTGACGCCATCCAACATTACCGACAAAACGATCGTCATCGAGTTTGATCCGCTGACGGCCAATGGTGATCGCCGTATCTTCGATCGACGTGTTCGTCAGCTGCAACCGGTTGAGTTCCGTCACCTCCGGATCGGGCACCACGGGATACTCTGTGTCACCATTGATCGTTGAATTGTACTCGCTAATATACGATTCGACATAGTCGAAGTCGACCAGCAGCTTCGTGTTTGAAATGCTGCCAGTCTCAAAGCCTGCCGACACGCGTGAGGTCAGCGCCGTGGCATTATCGTCAAAGCCGGCCTGGTCCACGCCTTCGTAACGGAGTCGAACTGCCAGGATCGGCTTTGCCTCGGACAAGGCTTTCGAAAGACCTGTGACTTCCTGGGCGTTGGCCATGGAAAGACCCACGGCAAGGGCGGCGGTGGAAGTGATAAGGGCGTGTTTCATGGTTCGGATCATTGGTGTTCCCCGTTCAAAATGGTGCTGATGAAGAGGGAACGCCGTTGCTCCCGGAAAGCATCTCCCAGCGGATCGTCCTGCGTGGAGAACGGTGCTGCGAACGCAGCACCAGAAGACTTAGGCAGCGCGGTGGTGAGTCTCGTATTCCTCGAGGAAAGTGAGAAGCTGCTCGCGATAATGATAATAATCCGGGTGGGACAGAAGCTCCTTCCGCGTCCGGGGTCGGGGCAAGTTGACTTCCATGATCTTGCCAACCGTAGCATTCGGCCCGTTTGTCATCATGATAACCCGGTCGGCGAGTAGAATTGCTTCGTCCACGTCATGTGTCACGCAGATGGCCGTCACCTGAGTCCGCTTCCAGACATCCATCAGGACCTCTTGCAGCTCCCACCGCGTGAGCGAATCAAGCATGCCGAACGGCTCATCGAGAAGGAGAAGCTTCGGCGAAAGCGCAAAGGCTCTCGCGATCCCCACCCGTTGTTGCATGCCGTTGGACAGTTCGCTGGCGCGCTTATGCATCGCGTCCACAAGACCAACCTTCGAAAGGTAGTACTCGGTGACCTCACGGCGCTCGCGCCGCGTTGCGTGCGGATAAACTCTTTCCACGCCCAGCGAGACGTTTTGATACGCGGTAAGCCAAGGGAATAGACTGGGCGCTTGGAACACGACACCACGGTCAGGACCGGCCCCTGAAATCTCTTTTCCATCCAGGACAATACCGCCGCCGGAAATCGAGTTGAGCCCGGCCGTCATGGTGAGAACCGTCGACTTCCCGCATCCGGAATGCCCGATCAGCGAGATAAACTCGCCCTTGCGCAGAGTGAGATTAAAGTCCTCCACCACCGTCAACGGCCCTTTGGGCGTTGGGTAAACCTTCTCGACCTTGTAGAACTCAAGATAGCGGTCATCACCGATCTTCGGATCACTCGCTGCCGATTTCACGGCCTCCGGCAGATCAGGCTCTTTGCCCGTCTGCTGCGCTTCACGCCCCGCACGGGTCATTTCCGCCGCTTCCTTCCGACCGCTCTTGATCCCGCCGGAGGTTTGCGTGGTCGGCACCATGAACGGAAGAACCCGGTCATCGCCGCCTTCCTCCTTCTGCTCCATGCCAACCTTCATCAAATAGGCGGTCACGTCGCGGCGGAGTCTGATGAACTCTTCATTGTGGTTCATCGCGGTTCTGTCGCGCGGGCGTGGGATGTCGACCGTGAAGGACGGGCCAAGGGTTGCACCGGGTCCAGGATTAAGCGGGATGATCCGATCAGCCAAAAGGATCGCTTCGTCCACGTCATTTGTGATAAGGACCGTGGTCTTCTTTTCGCGCTGGCAGATGTCGGCGATTTCATCCTGGAGGTTGGCGCGCGTCAGTGCGTCAAGTGCTGACAGCGGCTCATCGAGGAGCAGCACTTCGGGCTCAATCGCCAGCGCCCGGGCGACGTTCACACGCTGTCGCATGCCGCCCGAAAGCTCCGCAGGCCGACGGCCCACGGCATGGCCCAGACCAACCATCTTGACGTATTTCGACGCCTGATCTGCCCGCTTCTTCCACGACCAGTGCGGAAACACCGCATCGACGGCCAGGCGCACATTCTGCGTGACCGAGAACCACGGCATCAGCGAGTAGCTTTGGAACACGACACCACGCTTGCGGGAAGCGCCGGTGACAGGTTCACCGCCACAAACGATTTCACCCGATGTTGGCGCGGTCAGGCCTGCGATCATCGAAATGAGGGTTGTCTTGCCGCTGCCGGAAAAACCGACGATGGCGACAAACTCCCCCTCATCGACTTCCAGGTTGATGTCGCGGAGGACGTCGGTCTGACCTGTGCCTTCGCCGTAGACCTTAGAGACGTTTTTGAGCTCAAGAAATGCCATGATCCGTCCTCACCGCTTGTCAGAGAAGGTGAACATGGCCTGCAGCGTGTACATCACACGGTCGAGCAGGAAGCCAATCACACCGATCGTCAGCACGGCGACCATAATCCGCGCAAGCGAGGTGGACGAGCCGTTCTGGAACTCATCCCATACGAACTTTCCGAGACCCGGGTTCTGCGCCAGCATCTCAGCCGCGATCAGCACCATCCAGCCCACACCGAGCGACAGGCGCAGCCCGGTGAAAATCAGCGGCAGCGAGGATGGAATGACGAGCTTGGTGATTTTGTCGAACGCCCGAAGCTGCAGCACCTGACTGACATTCATGAGGTCCTTGTCAATCGACGAGACCCCATGTGCCGTGTTGATCAGCGTCGGCCAGAGCGAGCACAGCGTGACCGTGATCGCGGATATCAAAAAGGCTTTCGGAAAAGCCTCGGAGGGTGTCAGGTAAACCGCGGAAACCACCATGGTGACGATGGGGAGCCACGCGAGCGGTGAGACAGGTTTGAACACCTGGATCAGCGGGTTCATCGCCGCGTTCACAGACTTACTCAGCCCACAAAAGATCCCGATGGGAACCGCGACAATCGTCGCGATCAGAAACCCGAAGAACACGGTTCGGAGTGAGGTCCAGATCTGATCGAAATAGGTGGGCTTACCGGTGAAAGCTCGTTCCTTCACCCGTTCGGGAAACCCTTCATCGATGAAGCGCTGGTTTCGCGCGTCCTGGCGATCGTAGAATGCGGCCGCTTTCTCACGGGTCGCCTTGTGGTCGTCAACAAGCGCCTCAAACTGCTCCCAGACCGCAACGGGCCCCGGAATCTTGCCAAGGCTCGTTTCAACCTGGCTCGCGCCGGCGGACCACGCCGCAAGAAACCCGAGAATCGCAAGGAGCGGAATGCCGAGGTCCCGCCACAGTGCGGCGAAATTCTGTTTCGGACTTTCCCCCATTGTCATACGGATGAACGGATTCAGAATGAAGCCGATACCGATGATTGAGAATATATTCATCACTTTACGGATGACATTTCCACCACCGCTCTTTTTTGGTGCCGACGGCTCGGACGCCACTTGCGGAACCGGCGCCGTAGCTTGCTCATCAGGCCGGTTCGAATCGGCTGGTGCGTCGAAGGATTGTCGCATAGGAACAACTTTTGTCGCAGACATTTTTCATATCCCAGTATACGGAAGGAACGGCATGCCTCGCACGCCGCCCCCTTTTATTGAATTATTCGCTTACTACCCGACCGTCATCGCTCACGATCTCACCCTCTTTGAGGCCGATCGGAAACTGTGCGAGGTATTCATTGGGCTTGCGACCATTAAAAGTGATGTCGTCGATGAACTCTTTCTGCGGTGGCTTGAAGCCGTCGGTGTCCCACGGAAAATCAGCTTCGTCGGCCTTGCCTTCGTCAACCAGCATCCGCGCGGCTTCGAGGTAGACGTCAGGTCGGTAGACCTTCTTCGCCGTGTCCATATACCAGCTATCCGGCTTGGATTCGGCGATCTGCCCCCACCGGCGCATCTGGGTCAGGTACCAGATGGCGTCGGAATAGTACGGGTACGTTGCATTATACCGGAAAAATACGTTGAAGTCCGGGATGTCGCGCTTATCGCCTTTTTCGTACTCGAACGTTCCCGTCATTGAATTGGCGATGACCTCCGCATCAGCGCCGACATATTCAGAGCGCGCAAGAATCTCGACGGCCTCCTCACGATTGGCGTTGTCGTTCTCATCGAGCCAGATCGCAGCGCGGATCAGCGCCTTGACGAGCGCCAGGTGCGTGTTCGGGTTTTCCTCCGCCCATTCGCGAGAGACGCCGAAAACCTTTTCCGGATTATCTTTCCAGATCTCGTAGTCGGTGATGACCGGGACGCCGATGCCCTTGAACACCGCCTGCTGGTTCCAAGGCTCACCGACGCAGTACCCATAGATCGTGCCAGCCTCGAGGGTCGCGGGCATTTGCGGCGGCGGCGTCACCGAAAGCAGGGCATCAGCTTGGAATTGACCGGTGATGTCTGTTTTCCCGTAGTAACCCGGATTAATGCCGCCAGCCGCAAGCCAGTAGCGAAGCTCGTAATTGTGCGTGGAGACGGGAAACACCATCCCCATCTTGAACGGCTTCCCCTGGTCTCGGTACGAATCAACGACGGGTTTAAGGTACTCCGCCCCGATTGGATGGACAGGGCGCCCGTCGGCCATTTTGGGAATGCCGGGCTTCATCTGTTCCCAGACTTCATTGGAAACAGTGATCCCGTTGCCGTTCAGGTCCATGGAAAAGGCGGTGATAATGTCAGCCTGCGTCCCGAAGCCGATCGTGGCCCCAAGAGGCTGACCCGCCAGCATATGCGCCCCGTCGAGCTCCCCGTCGATGACGCGGTCGAGCAGCACTTTCCAGTTCGCCTGGGGCTCGAGGGTCACATAGAGGCCCTCGTCTTCGAAATACCCCAGCTCATAAGCCACCGCGAGCGGCGCCATGTCGGTCAGTTTGATGAAGCCAAGCGTAAGCTCGTCCTTTTCCACATCAAGCCATTCGGCGCTCGCCGTGGTGGCGATGATCGAAACGGCGCCAACCAATGCGGCACAGAATTTTGCAGAAGTTTGAACGGTCATGGACAGAGTCCCTCACTCGAGAACGCGCCAACAGGGTTGCTGGGCGCAGCTGAAACGAATTGATTTTCGGGAGTGGGTGCCCACGTGTCCGTTCACGGAGGCGTTCCTATGAACGACCGCCCATCGTTGGGCTGTCGTCCCGGTCTTTACACAGTGAGGGAAAACGACGCTTCAATCAAGCAATATTTTCGTGCCGCAACAGTGCGCAGCAGGAAATCGCGTTCTCCAATGCAAATGCGGCTGGTTTCGTCGTAGACATGTCACTCTACGCCACCTTCGGCGACCCAGTCGCCTGACGCGCCGCCCGATTTGCGGAGGAGCCGGACCGCCGTGATGACCATCCCCCGATCAGCGGCCTTCAGCATATCATAGAGGGTGAGGCAGGCGACCGTGACCGCGATGAGTGCTTCCATCTCCACCCCTGTCTTGCCGTCCGTTCGAACCGTGGCGGTAACCCTCAGCCCAGGGATGTTTTCGTCAATCTCAATTTCGACATCGACCCCGGAGAGCGGCAAGGGATGACACAGGGGGATGAGATCCGCCGTTCTCTTGGCGCCCATGATGCCCGCCAATGTCGCAACGGAGATCACATCGCCCTTTTTCGTCCCCTGACGGATGAGATCGATGGTCTCGCTCCTGGTCTGTAGGAGGCCTTCCGCAACGGCCACCCGGGACGTCACCGCCTTCCCCGCGATATCCACCATTCGTGGCGTGCCATCGGGGCCGATATGGGTGAGCTTGCTCATTCGCCGAGCCGGGGCATGATGTCGACGAGATTGCAGGGACGATGTCGGCTGTCGAGCTGCGCGGCGATCACCTTGTCCCAGCCATCCTTCACCGCGCCGGTCGAGCCGGGAAGGCAGAACACGAACGTGTTGTCGATGATACCAGCACACGCGCGGGATTGCAGGGTCGAGAGGCCCACCGTGTCATAGCTGACCATGTGAAACACAACCGAAAAGCCGTCGATCTCCTTGTCAAACAGCGGCCTGATGGCCTCGACGGTGACATCCCGCCCGGTCAGCCCCGTTCCGCCCGTCGTGATGATGGCCGCGATATCGTCCCTCGCGGCCCAGTCGATGATCCGATGACGGATTGCGCCGAGGTCGTCGCGCAGAAGGTCCCGTGCGGCGAGCCGGTGGCAGGCCGTTTCAATCCGCGCGGCCAGCGTATCGCCCGACGTATCGTTTTCTACGGTCCGGGTGTCCGACACCGTCAGAACCGCGACGCCCACGGGGCGGAACTCTAGACTCTCGTTGATCCCGTGCATCGGCCTACTCCCACCTCTTCAAATCAGTCCGGTCTTGCAGGGTCGGCTCGATCCATCGCGCGCCCTCGGGTCCCGCCTCCTTTTTCCAGAAGGGGGCCCGCTGCTTCAAGTGATCCATCAGAAAATCGCACGCTTCGAACGCGGCACGCCGATGCGCGGTGGCCGTCGCCACGAAGACAATCGGCGTTCCCGGCGCCATCTCACCGACACGATGAACGACCACCACCCCCAGAAGGGAAAAACGGTCGATGGCGCCGCTGACGAACCTGCCGATCACTCGATCCGTATACCCCTCATAGTGCGAGAGAACGAGCCGGGTGCCCTCTCCCGGCAGGCCCCTGACGGTGCCGGTAAAGGTGACGATGGCGCCGGCTCTCCCCTCCCCGAGACGTGTCCGGAAGCGGGCCGCTTCGCCTTCGGGGTCGAAGGGGTCCGACGTGATGCGAACCGACGCGGTCATCCGCCCGAAACCGGCGGCAGAAAGGCCAGCTCTTCGGCTTTGTCCAGGACATGGTCGGAAGGCACAACCGCATGGTCGACAATATAGGACGTAGACCGATGACATAGCGCCTCCAGCGCATCGGCATCTGCGTCGAACATCCGCTCGGCGATGGTGATGGGCGTGTCGCCCGGCTCGGTCTCCACCTCATGGGCCGGACCGAAGCGCTCGCCAAACTTACCAAAGAACAGAACGCGCATGATCAACCGCCGGTCACGCTCATATGCCGCGTGGTCGCCGGGGCCGAGCCTTCGGAGATGACAAAATCATGCGCATAGGGCTTTCGCGCGATGGCGGCGATGATGGCAGACCGCAGGCCCGCTTCGTCGATCCCGGCCCGCATCAGTTCGCGGAAATCGGTGTGGGATTCCTGGCCAAGGCACTGATAGAGCCGGCCGGTACAGGTCAGCCTCACCCGATTGCAGCCCTCACAGAAATTATTCGTCAGGGGGGTGATGAATCCAAGGCGCCCACCCGTCTCCTCCACATCGACATACCGCGACGGTCCGCCGGTCCGGTGCGCCGAGGGAACCAGCGTCCATACCGCTTCGAGGTCGTCGCGCACCGCTGACAGGGGCACGTACTGATCGGTCCGGTCCGTACCGGTGTCGCCAAGCGGCATGACCTCGATCAGGGATACATCATGCCCCTCCAAATGCGCCCATTCGATCAGCCCGCGCAAATGGATCGCGGTGTTTTGCAGGGCCACCGCGTTGATCTTTACCCTGATCCCAGCCGCCTTCGCAGCCTCGATCCCCGAGAGCACATCGGTGATCTGTCCGCCCCGCGTCAGCGCGCGGTACGCTGCCCCGTTCAGCGTATCGAGAGAGACATTCACCCTCCGGACCCCCGCCGACGCCAACGCCGCCGCATGAGCTCGAAGCTGCGTGCCATTGGTCGTAAGCGTAAGCTCATCGAGCGAACCGTCACCAAGGTACGCGGACAGGCGGGAGATAAGATCCATGATCCCGCGCCGCACCAGTGGCTCTCCACCGGTCAGGCGAACCTTGCGCACCCCCAGGTCGATGAACGCGTCAGTCAGGCGACTAAGCTCCTCGATCGAAAGCAGGTCCTTACGCGGTAGGAAGGTCATCTGCGCCGCCATGCAGTACTGGCAGCGCAAATCGCAGCGATCCGTCACCGAAACGCGCAAATATTCGATGCGGCGCCCGAATGGGTCAAAAAGAGGGGAGGAATTGATAGATGTCACCCCCCCAATGTGCGGCGCACCACAGGAAAAAGCAAGCGGAGCCCGACAGCAAGGACGAGAATCGCAGTCATAGCTCGCAACACCTGCTCTGGCAGGAGCGCAGCGCCCAACCGGGATCCAACCTGACCGCCGATGAGCACGGCGACGATCAGCGGCCCATATTCGCGGAGCACTGCAGGCGCGATCTCGCCCGTCTTTTGGATTTGACCAATCAGCCCCGCGGCGGAATTGAAGAGGATGAAGAGCGAGGCGGTCGCGGCAATTCGCCGGGGCGTATTCCATCGAAAGAGATGAAGTAGCGGCGCAAGGAAGATTCCACCGCCAATACCCACCAACCCTGAAAGGTAGCCGACCCCGGTGCCGGTGAGGAGTAGGACGGGGCCGGACGGCACGATCGGCAGGGAAGGTGCACCAGTCTTACCAAAGAGAAGGATGCCTCCGGAACAAACAAGCGCCGCGCCAAGAAGGGCGAGAAACACCTCTTCTGCAATCGGCGTCCGCCCCCCGAGCCACGCGGCCGGTACTGAGAGGGCGACAAGCGGCAGAGCTTGGCGCCAGGGAATGCTTCTTATGCGCGCACGGTGAGCGACACCGCCTGCAGCAACGATGAGATTGCAGGACAGCGAGATGAGCGGGATCGCCGCTGCGGAAACGCTCATCGCAACGAGAAGCGCACTGTAGCTCGAACCGCCACCAAAACCGACGGAAGCATAAAGAGCGGCGATCACGCCGAAAAAAACAATCAGAACGGTCACAGTATTATAGTCAAGGCTGTCTAGCGCCAATAAGCAAGGTCAATTGACGACCACCACTGTTGGTCAAACTCACTTAGAGAAGGAGCAAGCTAGTGTCGTCCGACTATCGAGGTTTCACGGGCCAGCTGGTTCATCAGTATGTATCGTTTAATAGAAAAGGCTCGTCGCTCACCCTCCCAGAGCACTCGGTATCGAGCCCATAGATCCGTGGCGAGAGGAAGTGCGACTTAAGCGAGTCCACCCCTCAATTTAACCAAGGTCGGAGGACTGGCGCGTCCTCTCGGACCAGGCTCGCGTGAACGGAGCCCGGCCGGGCCGGTCTCCGCCCTTCGGGACTTGATCCTTCGCGCGGCGCGCGCCTTCGGGCGCGCATTGGGACAGGCGGCCAAGGCCGCCTGACTTTGCGGGGTCTTGGTTTCCCTCTCGGCCGGGGGGCGGCGCCCGTCTGTCGCCCGAAGCGGTCCGGCCGCAAGGGCGGCGGCGACAGGGCCGTCTCTGTTTCTTTTCGTCGTCCTACCCCCGCCCTTGCGGCCGGCCCTTGAGGCTTCGGGCGGAACGCGGGCTCTCGCCGCCCCCCGCCCTTCCGGGAAAACTGCGGGGGCGGGGAAAGGATGACGAACCATGACCCGTAGACGGAGAGAAAAGACCCATGGTGACCTTTATGAGGCGGTCACCGCCCGGATCATCGCACAGATGGAGGAGGGCACGGTCCCTTGGGTGCAGCCTTCGAGCAGCAAGGGAACAGGAGCGCGAGAGCCAGCTTTGGCTCACCTTCAAACAGGCGCTCGCCTTGGGCGGGGCGGTACGCAAGGGCGAGAGAGGCACCCCCATCGTCTATGCCGACCGGTTACGCCGGAGAGCGAACGTCAGAAAGCGGAACAGACAGGCAGGGCCGCGCGGGAAGTCGCCTTCCTCAAGCGGTACACGGTCTTTCACATGGACCAGTGCGACGGGCTTCCCGGGGACGCCGTCATGGGCCGGGCGCCCCTGTCCCCACGGCAGATCGAGCCCGAGGCGGAAAGGCTGATCCACGCCACGGGCGCGGATTTTCGGGTCGGCGGGGATAGCGCCTATTACGTGCCGTCTCACGATTTCATTCTGGTCCCGCCGCAAGCGGCCTTCCTGAACCAGATCAATTATTACCGCACCTGCTTTCACGAGCTGGGCCATTGGACCGGCCACGCCGCGCGGCTGGCGCGGGACCTCACGACCAAGTTCGGGACCAAGGACGATGCCCGCGAGGAACTGGTCGCCGAAATGGCGAGCGCGTTCCTCTGCGCCGAAATGGGCATCGTGCCGACCGTGCGGCATGCGGACTATCTGGCGAACTGGCTCGACGTCCTGCGCGAGGACAAGCGGGCCGTCTTTCGCGCCGCGTCCCTCGCCTCGAAAGCCGCTGACTTCGTTCTGACGTTCCGCACACCGCAAGAGATGGGTCAATGCACCGTCTGAACGATGCACTACTCTACAGGCGTAAGGTACCCTGGTTGGCCTCGCGCAGATATGAGCGTACGAGCGGGAAGTGTCGAAAGTGCAGCTTCGATTGCTCGGTCTAGGTATTTGTATTGG
Organism: Parvularcula sp. LCG005; assembly: GCF_032930845.1. Taxonomy (GTDB): domain Bacteria; phylum Pseudomonadota; class Alphaproteobacteria; order Caulobacterales; family Parvularculaceae; genus Parvularcula. Next base: position 1,833,231 of record NZ_CP136758.1, read on the forward strand.
GGAGGTGCCGACCAACATGCCCAATCACCATCTTCAAACGCTTTTGGTCGAAGATGAAGTGGATTGAAGCGCAAGAGTTTGGGTCACCTGCGCCAATCGTAATATGGGGCTCGAATAGCTGCTTCTCACCCTCGTACTCAAATTCGTAATCGAAACGAAACTTCCCGCGCGTCGTGTCGGAGATGTGCATGCTGCTCCGCTTTCCCCAACCGCGGCCGCGCAGATGCTGTAGCAGGTCGCCGCCGCTCCCCTTCTCCCTACGGTTCTTGCTCCAATCGTCGACGATTTCGTCAAGGTCCCTCAACGCGTTGAAGATGTCATAGGGGCGCTGGAATGGACTCGCCGATGCAGCTGACGTGGCCGATTCGAGGATCTCCAGGTTCTTACATCGCAGGGCAGCAGCGGTCACAGCCTCCACGACGGACGAGAATGAGAGATCCTCTGACTCGTCGGACTGCGCTAGTTCGCCGGGACCTTCGGCTCCTGCCTCGAAGAACACCTGCTGGTTAGCTCTGAGATTGGCATTTTCCGCCTCGAGTCCCGCGAGACGTTCCTCTGTCTCTCGGAGCTTGTCGACGGTTTGCTGGTAGTCTTCCCAAAATTCATCACCCGACTCCCGTTGCTGATCGAGAACCTTTTGACGCTCAGCAGCTTCGACATGCCGGATCAGGCCAGAAATTCGCTCGTCAGGCACATACCGAAATGCCGCGACAGCGAAGATCGCGCGCTCGATTGTTCGGGCGGCGGCCTGAGGTCCCACCTGCTCGATCCACGACCCAAAGAACAAGCGGTGGCTTCTCGGGTCGGACGTCTTCGAGAAGCCCGGCCAATAGATTCGAACCGCTCCATTGAAGCATGACAGTTGTCGGCCGACCTCGTCGGCAAAGTCCCAGGTCAACCCGGGATCCTCGACGCGCACGACCACCGCGACGCCAGCAAGGTTTCGCGCAAGCTTCACAGAATCGATCTGGTTCAACTCACCGCGGGCATACGGCGAGAGCAAAACGACGGGCAGCTTCCGGAGATCACTCGTTAGAAGGGCAAGTAGATCGTCCAGTCCATCCTGCTTCAGCGCGTACGGTTCAGCCCGGACCTGCATTTGCCCGATATAAGCGGACGCCTTCGTGCATATGTCCCGGACTGCACGAGGCGAACCGAAGAGCAGCTTCGCCGGAGCCACACTGTATTCGACAGATTCGATGGAGATGAGGTGCTCGACGCCGCAGCGATCACCGAACTGACCTACGCGGATCTCGTTCGCCCACTTCAAACCCACGTCGGTGTCATCAGGGTAAGCCCAGCGCATGCGAACCGCACGTTCGCCACTGTCCTCGAAGACGGAAGAGACCAATGAATGACCTTTCGGAAGCTCCTCGGGCGCGCCTGCGACCTCTGGGGCGAAATCAAAATCGGGAAGTTCGCGGCGTTCTCTATAGTGCCCGACAATCCAATCCTTATAGGTGGCAAGAACGTCCTCGAGACCATCGGCAGCCGCGACTTCAAAGCGACAGGAATAAACCAGACGAGCCATTCAATCTTCCTTTGCGGCGGTCGACCATGGGGGCGCGGCTTCGCCTCGGCGAGCACAGGGCAGGTCGGACTGATGTCCTCTCGGGATATCATACAAGGCAGTCCGGAACACCCTCTTAGGGCCTGCCTTCTGAAAGGGCGCATTTCGCCCTAAACCAACGCGAAAGCGCTGGCGGCCTCGTCCTTGGCCGAGACCCTGGAGAGCGTGGCCGCGCTCCCGCGAGATCCGCGCGCCGACTTGCGGCAGCTGGCCCTGTCCTGCCTCCTCGATCTGAGCGAAATGCGCGGGGACACACGCACGGAGGACGGACGGTCCTTGGGCACCTTCCTCGCCCGGCGGATGGGGACAGACCTCACCCGCCGCTGGCACCCCGATGACAGCTATATCGGGCGACTTTCGAGGGACCAGATCCTTACGGCGCTGACGGAGATGGGCGTCCCGATGAAGGGGCTCGAGAAGGCGAAGAAGGCGGACCTCGTCCCCGTCGCCGCGCGCAAGGCACAGGCAGGAGGCTGGCTCCCCGAGCCCTTACGGTTCGCGCACGCCCCGGACCGGACGGCGGAGTGATGCGAGACAGGCGGGAGGGCGTGGTCGGTCTTCCGCCGGTTCCGTGTCGCCGACCCGAGGGCGAGGAGGTCGCGGCCCCGGTGCCGACCGCTTTCACGCCGGTGACAGCGCCGAGGCAAGAGGGTCGGTCTCGCCGGCGTCCATGGCGGGCCGATGACCCTGCCGAGGCGACCATGGACCTATGGCAGCCATCGGCTATGTCACCCACAATGAAGAGCGCGGCACCTACAAGGGCACGCTCCGGACCCTGACCATCGCAACCGGTATCGAGCTGGTGCCCAATGGCGAGAAGACCGACGAGCGCCAGCCCGACTTCCGCATCTTCACCGACGAACGCACCGAGATCGGGGCGGGCTGGCACCGCAAGGGCAAGACCTCGGGCCGCGCTTACGTGAGCCTCACCTTCGCGGCGCCGGAACTCGGGCCCCGGAAGCTCTACGCCAATCTCGGGCCCGCCGCAGGGCAGGACGACCCCGCCGTCTTCGCCATCATCTGGAACCCCGAAGGCTGAGCCCGAGAGCGCCCGCCGGTCCCTTACTGGCGGGCGCCAAGGCTCCTTCCCCCACGGAGAAAGATCATGGACCTGATCCTGCCAGAGCAGGCGACCCGCCTGCGCATCCAATTCGAGGACGAAAGCGTCGACCAGCCGCCCCTCGTCAAGCTCTTCTGCCACGCGATCAACTGCGGACGGACGTCCGCGGGAAGTTGATCGCCACTTTAGATGGACATCACCTTTCCGCGTCCGGAAGGACGCGGGGTGATGTCGCGGGCGCCGGAACCTGGCTCCTCTCCGGGCTCACCGAGGACGACGCCCTCGGCTTCGGCCTCTGCGACCTCGGCATGGGCTTCCCCGAACTCGGCTATGTGTCGCTCGACGAGCTTCGAGGCATCAGAGGTCCCTTCGGCCTCACCATCGAACGAGACCTCACCTTCGAGCCCCTCGCGACCCTGACGGTCTATGCCGAGGCGGCCCGCATGGCCGAAGGCGTGGTCGAGGACCGGGCTTCCTTGGAGGCCGCCTTCGAACGGCTCGAGCGCCGCGCCAAGGAGGACCGACGGGTCCTCAAAGCTCGGATGCTCTGACTTCTGTGGCGGGCCGGGTTACCTCGGTCCGCCGCGCGCCGCGCACCGCATGGGAGCCGTCAACGCAAGGCTCCGCATTGCAATGTCATGCACTCTGCACTACATGTTGGCGGTCAGGAGGCCACCATGCTCGACATCGATCTGTCCGATCTCAGCCAGGACAAGGGCGCGCGCACGACCCAGCTGCGCCATGGCGACCGCCTGGCCGATCTCATCGACCGCGCCGTCGCGGCCCTCGGCGTCGAGAAATCGACCTTCCTCCGGGCCGCCATCGCCAAGGAAGCCCAGCGCATCCTCAAGGAGAGCAGCCGCCATTTGATGAGCGCCGAGGACGCGGCGAAATTCGAGGCCGCTCTCGACCGAAAACCGACGGTCACGAGTAAGGCCAAGGCCGCCGCCAAAGCCTATCGCGCCCGGGTGGTGCATGCCGACTGAGCGGAAAGCGCCGCTTCGCATCGAACGTTTCGACCCTGCGCGGCATGACCGGGCCGGGTTCTCCTGCGGGGTGCCACGCCTCGACAATTTCCTCCAGCTCACTGCCAAGCAGCAGCAGACCGCCGACATGACCCGGGTCTATGTGGCGGTCGAGGACGGTGAGGACCGCATTCTCGGCTATCACACCATCGGCATGGGGATGATGGAGGCGAGCCTCCTCAAGAAACGGCCCCGCGGCGCCCCCGACCATGGCGAGCTTCCGGTCCTCTTCCTCGGTCAGGTCGCGGTGGATGGGCGCGCCCAAGGACAGGGCCTCGGCGGCATCCTGATGCAACATGTCTTCGAGAAGGCCCGATTGGTGGCCGATGAAGCCGGATGCTTCGCCCTCCTCCTCGACGTGATGACCGATGGCGGCGAGGAGTCGTTCGAGCGGCGGCGCGCGTGGTACGCCTCATTCGGGTTCGAGCCTTTCCCGAGCCGCCCGGCGCGCATGTTCCTGACACTGAAGGATGTGCGGGCGATCCTCTGTGAGTAGCGGGTGCTTGGGATGTGCGCGGGTCGTGCAGTAGCCTTGGCGAGAGAGTGCCGGGCCTCCCATCCCTTTCCCAATTGGACAGATCCCGTCGCGCCCCAAGAAGCCATCCTGCCCGGTTGGGTTACCGCTCAGAACGGTAGGCCTTGGTCAGGCGCCCCGTCTTGGTCACCACGCCGAGGCGGTGAAGCGCCGCCAAGGCCGACGCTTTCGACCGGCCATGCTTCGCCATAAAGGCCTTCGCATCCTCGTGGAACTTTACCGCCGCTTCGGGTGAGGACGGGTCGAGTACCTTCGGGGCGCGCCGTTGATCAGCAAAAGACGTCGTCATCGGCCGACCATAGAAAGAAGGATCGGCTCCCTCCAGTCAGGAAGCGTCCCGCCCCGGCCCCATGGGCTCACATTGCGCAGAAGGTCGAGATCAAGTAAGATGGGGGTGCTTTCTTTGATGACGCGTTCCGGTCTCCCGCTCCGGCAGGAGACATTCCGTGAACCACGTGCATCTCATCGGTCGGCTCGGCGCCGACCCGCTTGCCACCCCCTATGCCTGCGATCTCGGTCGGGATGACCCGAAGATCCTTGTCCGCTTCGACCTCGCGGTTGATGCCGCGAGCAGTCGAAAGGCGGAGGAGACCCCGCCTGTCTGGGTGCCGATTGTCCTCTTCGACGGGCAGCCCGCGCGCTTTGCCACCGAGCACCTGACCAAGGGCGATCTCGTCGCCCTGTCGGGACGGCTCGACCTCCGGCGCTGGACCGATGAGGACGGCAAACCCATCCGTCAGCTGCAGGTCATCGCGAGCGAACTGCGCAAGCTGACCCCCCGCCGGACGCCCGATGACGAAGGCGCCGATCCTCCGCCGGAAGATGACATCCGGGCCACCAATGTGGTGCCCCTCAGCCATGAACGGACCCAGCGGCGGGAGCGTCTGCAATGACCGCTGCCGTTTGTTCGTTCGCCTCCCCGTTCGGCACGGATGCCGGACGGGTCGGAACCGCTTTGGCGTCGGACCGATCCGGTCCCTCGGCGGCCAGTCTCACCAGACCCTCCCGCAATTGCTCCGGGTTCCAGCTGTCGAGCCCGGCGTCCATGACCAGGCTGCCGAGATATCGGGCCGCTTCGTCCTGCAGGGCCTTCTTGCGTTCTTTGAGTTCCGCTTCCCGGGCTTCGAAGCCCTTGAGTTCGGCGAGCGGGTCTTTCTTCCGTGGCATGATGGCCTCCTTCCGGTTCGGGTGGGACCATCGTGACGGGCAGCGCTCGTCCCGTCGCGGGCTACAATGCGGCTTAGTTGAACGAAAAAGTTCCGGCGTCGGCATCCCCAGTGTCGCGGGAACCCGGTCTCCCCGAAGAGAGGGAACCGGGATGGTCCTTCAGGGCCCGGAGGGCCTGACTTGCCCTATCACACACGACGCACAGGGTGCCGGGGTGGCTCGAGGCCAGTCTTCATACGGGGTTGCGACCAAGTCCGGAATAACCGGCTTCTTGCAGGGGCGTCACCGCGGCTCGGATTGCGGGCCATCAGCACACGTCCCTGAAGCGCGTCGCTTTCATAGGTTGCCCGGACCGCGAGGCGCAGCGTCCCGGCGGCCCGCTCGCGAACAACCGGCCGCTTGATCTCATAGCCGTCGAGCAGCGCACCGGCCCACATGGCGCGGGTCAGGGCGACCACGGCATCATCGAGCGACGTTTCGGAAAGGGCCTGTTCCGTCTGGCGGCGGGCAAGGTCGGGGTTTCGCACCTCGATCTGGGTGGACGGCGTCGCCTTGGCCGCAAGCTCGACCTGATAAGTGTATCCTGCCCGCGTGGTCACGAAGAAGCTCGCCGCGCCGATGGCCTCGCCCTGGCGGGGCAGCCGACCGAGGGTCAGATAGAGATCCCCCGTGGCGGGCTCGTGCTGGAGCGAGAACCCGGCCCCCTCTCCGCCTTCGGCCATCTGGACCGACGCCGCGGCATCGCTCGTGAAACGCAGCCGCGTGATCCCGCTGGCGCTCACATAGCCGGTGACGACACCGCCATCGGAGGCTTCGACGATTTGTTGGGCGTGGGCCGCCGCGCTCAGACAAGCGGCACTGGTGACGGAGATGAGGAGGGTCCGGATCATCGCGTCGTCTCCGCCTTGATGAGCGGCGCCTTGGGCGCTCGAGCTTCGTCTGCCGTGATGGGATAGAAATCCTCGAGCCAGAGCCGCAAGGCTTCGAAACGCCAGTCAGCGGCGTAGAGCGCTGGCTCCGAGGAGACCCGCTCGGGGCCCAGATAGGTGTGAAGCTCGCCGCGGATTTCGGAATAGAGCGTCAGCGGATCGACATAGATCTCCGCCGGATAGAAGACCGTCGCCGTCTTGGTGGCGATCAGCCGCCGTTCGGTCTCCATCAGCGCCGACTCGATCTCGCCATGGGTCGAGGGGTGCGCGAGGCGGAGAATGTTCTCTCTAAAGTAGGAGAGATTATGGGGGTGCCGGTTGAGGAACAGCCCGGCCACGTCGCGGGTGACCTGTTCAAGATATTCAGGGGACGGTGCACGGGCGCTGAGCGCCGTATCGGACAGCAGCGTCGGCGTCAGGATGACATGCCGATCGCGCGTCGCGATGAGATAGGTCTGAAGAAGACCGGTGACGCCGAGGAGCAGCGTGAAGACAGCCAGGACGTTCCGTTGGCGGAGGGCCGTCTTGAGGCGGGTATAGGAGACGTTCGTGTCCATGGTCAGCCCGCCAGGTCCCGCTTGTAGGAGGACAAGGTTCGCTTGAAGGCGAAGAGGCTTGAGGGCAGCACCCAATAGGCGGCGTATCGTAAGAGGTTGAGGCTCTCGCCCTTCTTGAACTTCTTAAGCGCCCAGACACCGACAAAGCCGGCCAGGATCCCTTCGACGAAGCGCGACAGGACGATCCCGAGCATGAAGCCGCCGATCAGGACAATAAATTCGTCGATCGTCCAGAAGGCGAGCTTTTCGGGCTCATCAAGGGTCGCCGGAATACGGGTTCTGTCCGTCTGCGCCATGGTACTTGCTGCCGGATGCGGGACTTCGGATCGAGCACGCCCCCTCTGCCATCTGGCCCGGAGCCCTCTTTGCTTTCCGAGATGAAGCGTCCGATCTCGCTCCTTTGGTTCTAGGGTTGATGAAGGATCAGATGAGCGCGGTGACCGAGGACTGGACGATCGGTCCACCGATCCCGGCCGAAACGCCGACGGCGATGGGCACGCCGACATGGCCGAGCGACCAGCCGCTCGTCGCCATACGGACGATGCCGTAACCGAGGGATACAAGGGCGGCGAGCTTGCCGGCCGAGCCGTTGATATAACCGGTGATGGTCGTGACCGCCGTGTCAAAGGTGGTATCGGCACCGGCAAGAGCCGGTGCCGCCATCACCGCGGCGGCGGCGACCAGCAGCGCGCCGGCGACGACGGTCTGGGCCGCCCTCTCCGTATGCTGATGGGAGACGAAAGACTGCATGGATGGGTTTCCTTCTGATGACGCCGGAACCGTTCCGGCCCACTCATCAAGAAACAGAATTCCCAGCCGATCAAACTGTTTGTCTACGGAATATATGGCTTGAACGGCCACGATCTGGCCGTCTGGGCAAGGCGTTCACGTAAACCGGGCCGCCAAAATGGGACCACACGCTGAACGCGAAAATCCGCGTCGTTTTCGGCGTTTCGTCTTGCCGCCACGGCAAGACCCTTTCGCTCAGCGAAAGGCGCTGGCCTCCATCGCCTCATCACAAATCATTACAGAGCCGTCGGCGTGCGGAACGGCACAAGCTGCGCTAGGATATGGCCGGGTACGCGACATGAGAGAAAGAATCGCGGCCTATGGAAACGTCCAGACTGGAAAGGGCATCGCGCCCATGGAGACCCATCAGATCCGCCTGTCCGCCGACGGGGACTTTCAGTCCTGTCTTCAGGCGGTGCGGCGGCGGGCCTGCAGCCTCGGAGTCTCGACGGGAAAGATCACGGACATCGTGCGAGCAGCGCTTTTGAGCGCGTCGGGGCCCGAGCTGATCCGCTTCGGGGAGCGGCATGACTGCACCTCTCTGACCGCGCCAGCTCGGGCCCCAAAAGCGGCATCTGGCGAAGTCTCTGGACCGTCGGCCATGAAGCTCAAGCAGCTCCTGGGCGAACTCATCGGCGAAGCGCCGTTTGACGCATCCCTCCGGGTCGTCGTTCATGCGAGCGTCCGCCTGCTGGCCGAACGCGACGATGACGCCTTCCGATCTGCCTTCACGCGCAAAACCTGATTCAGCGGACTTTGCTGATTCTACTTGTCAAGAATTTATTTTCCCCAGATACTTTGCGGCGAAGCAGGGTTAAGGGATGGAAGGACCAGCCGATATTTGCCCGAGCGCAGCGCGCATTGCCCAGAGACTGGGAAACAGACTTCTCATGGCGCGCCTTCGCCGCGGGCTCTCGCAAACCCATCTGGCCGAGATGGTCGGGATCGGTTCTGGGTCCACCATTGCCAAGTTCGAAGCTGGCAAACGTCCCCCGTCTCTTCCCACACTGATCAAGCTCGCGGCCGCGCTCGAGATCGAGACCCATGCGCTCCTTGACGGGCTCGACGACCGACAGCTTCCACCCGAAGACCCCTCTCCTCTCGACGGCGCGATCGTGCTGGAACTCATCCGTAGGCGCGCGGTCACCCTCGAGAGCCCTCACATTCGAAAGGTCGTCTACAGCAATCTCGACAAGCTCGATGACCATACGCTTCGACGTCTCCTAGAAGATCTAGCGGGCGGTGGGCCTGGATCGAACGATGGCAGCCACGCCGCCTAGGCCGACCCGTGGTCAGGGCATTGCGGACAGGGAGAAAGGTGCACACGCCTTTTCGCGACCTTGCGCTTGCCAACCTCGTCCCTCGAAAGGATCGCCACCTCAAAGTAGATCGGCGACCAATTATAGACCTTGCCGATCAGCCAGCAGGGCTCACCGGGGATCGGCTCCCGCGCGATCGGTGCCTGAAGGTCCCGATACTCTTGCGGCGTCGCTGGCTTGGAGGAGCGACGCATCGGAGGGGTCGGGTCCGGCATGCCGGATCGGTCGTCGGGCACACCGGTCTCTCCCCGTGTTGAACAAAGGCCACTCGCGCTAAAATTGCGCTCATCCGTTGATAAAGCACGGACCAGACCGAACGGATTAGGGCGTTGGCATTTACCAAGCCGGTAGCCCGCGACGCGGCGGACCCGCCTCCGTAGGATCGTACGGCTTTCCTCGCTGCGTCCGCTCGACATCGCCATGCCGCGCGAACCCGACAATCTTGAGCGCCTCTACGAAGCCCGGCGCATTGCTGCCCACGTGGTCCGCTGTTGCGGCCCCGGCTATCGCGGCCTCTTCCAGCGCCTCGACCTTGAGATCGCTCAGCGCGAAGAGGAAGAGACCCGGCTCACGGCCTGCCTCAACGCGACGCGACCTCATCATCGAGCCGCTCGAAGATCTCGGGCTAAAACGGGTGGGCGATCTTGAGAAGCTCATCCCGCCGATAGGCGAGTGAACCGCCATCACCGTAAACCGGCCGGGTCGTCTTGCGCCCCATCAGGAGGCAACGCAGCCCATAGTCGATATTGGCCTCCTGCATCCGCTTCTCGAAGGCATGCCGGAACGAATAGATGACATGATCCGGGGTCGGAAAAAGACCGCGGCGTCGAAATCCCTTCATCATATTGGCGGAGAAGAGCTCGCTCTTGTCCTGATAGCGGGGGAAGCCGCCCCGGCCACGCTTGGCCGCCTCCAACGCGACGCCGACCAGCGGAATTTCGCGAGCCGAGGTCAGGGTCTTGATCTCGCGGCTGGTCCGGGCCCGGATGGCGATGTGAGGGACAGCCGCCTCGATCACGATATCCTCCGGCTGCAGATTGATGATCTCGCTCGGGCGACATCCCGTTTCGATCAGCATATAGGTGATGACCTGGAGGTCTAGATTGAGACCGAGCAGCGCACCTGGCTTCAGGATCCGGCTCCGGACCCAGTCATTCTCGAAGGGCGGCACTTCGGTCCGCGACTTGGCTTTGAAGTGGATGCCGCGGAATGGGTTCGGACGCTCTTCCTCGCCGATATGCTTGAAATAGGACGTGTACAGCGTCCGGATATTCCCGATATGGCGGTTCGCCGTGTTCGGTGCCACGGGCTTGGCCTTGGGATCGGTGGGCTTCACCTGGGCCGACCACCAGCGCTGATAATCGAGGGCGTGGTCTCTCGTGATCTCGGTGAGGACGAGATCGCCGACCTGGTCGATGAAATAGCCGATCGAGGTGCGCTTGGTCTTCTCCCAGCTGTAGCGCTGGCGGGGGGACTTGTAGAGGGTGTCGTTGAAGGCGATCTCACGCAGATAGATCTCGAACGCATCGGAGACCCTGACCGGCGGCTGCGGCGCACCGCCCAGAAGCGCCTCGGCTTCCCGCGGCGCGATGTCATCGCTGTGGCTCCGCTCCCGGACGGCGAGCAGCCGCTCGACGAGGTCGTCGAGGTCGGGGGTCGCAGCGAGGCGGTCGACCGTCCGGTAGGTGAAGCCCGCCGCCAGCGCCCGGGTCTGGGCAGCCTTATGCCGCTGACGCAGCGCCCCCAAGGCCTCGGCTCCGCCCTCCCCGGCAGCGGCCTGGGCCAGCCCTTGCCAATAGGCATCGTCGGCCTCGGCCAGATGGTCACGGCGCAGGCGAGCCACTTCCAGAGAGTCCGTCCCCAGACTTTCTCTGATTGTGCCGCGGGTATCGAGATGGGCAAAACGGGTCGGGACGCGGCGGCAATACCACCATCTCCGGCCGCGTGATTTGAGGTAGCGATCGGCGTCGGACCGGCTCACCATGAGCAGCGGTGTAGCACGTTTTGTGGACATTTTGTAGCACGATTTCCCCGGTTGGGGCGCGCCACTCACACGAAGCAAACGAGAAAACCGTTTGTTTCCAATACTTTGGCCAATTTCTGATGAGCAGAAAATGGCGCGAGTGACGGGGCTCGAACCCGCGACCTCCGGCGTGACAGGCCGGCACTCTAACCAGCTGAGCTACACCCGCGCATTTTTCCGAAACGCTGCAAGCAACGTTGCGAGACGCGCCGATTAGGCGACTGGGCGGAGGCCGTCAAGCAAAACGTGTCGAATTATTTGCGCAATGTTTTCCCCAATCACGCCCGTCGCCACTCGCTCAGGGCAATCAGGGTGAGGGTCGGTACAAAGCCATCAATCTGATGGGTCGGGTCGATCATTTCCCAGAGCTGGAAAAGTCCTTTCCAGCCGAACATCAGGACAGCGGCAACTGTGAGCAGCATGTTTGTGACAACACCAAAGCCAAACAGCCGCCCGATTGTGCCATCAACAATATCAAGAATGAGGGAGATCACCAGTTTGACCTGCAGGACGCGGCGATCCCGCACCGACAAGTCTTTCTTTTTCGCACTCATCGTTCCGCTGCCCCTTCCGCCCCAGTTAGAAACGCGAGGACCTCGGCCAGGAACCGGTCCGGCATTTCATGGTGGAGCCAGTGCCCTGCCCCTTCATAGATCGACAGCTGTGCATTCGGGAAGGCAGAAACCCGCTGGTGGGCATCGACCGACACGGGCGATCCCTCCCCCAGAATGATGGCCGCGGGACAGGTCACGGCCGCAAAAATCTGCGCGTAATCTTCCGGTGCTTCCGGTCGGAAACCGCCAAACGACAGAAGCGGATCATACTTCCAGACAAAGCCGCCATCGACCGGTCGCAGACCGTGGTGCGTCAGGTGCCGCAAATGGTCATCCGCCAGTTTCGGATGAACCCGGCGCATGGGAAGCAGCGCCTTCTCGACGGACGGATAGATCCGTCGCTCATCAACGAGGCCGCTGACCCGCCGGTCCAGGGCGCGGCGCCAGCGATCAGTGGCCGGTCGTGCGGTGATGGCTGCGTACATCTGGGCAGAGAGGCCTAACGCCTCGACGGAGACGACGCGCTCCACCTCCTCAGGATAAAGAGCCGCGAACCGCAGCGCGATGTTACCGCCGAGGGAGTGGCCGATGATGAGCAAGGGAGCCTTGATGCCGCCAGCGCGAAGCGCGCGAACAAGGAGTACGAAATCCGCGACAAATTCCAGCGCCTCATAACCCCCGCCGCGGGACCAGTCGCTCTCGCCGTGGCCGCGCAGGTCCGGCGTGATGCAGCAGAACTGCGCTGCCAGCGTCGGGATTAGGCGGTCCCAGCTGCGCGCATGATCCTTCATGCCGTGTTGCAGGATCAGCGGCGGCTTCGTCTCATCGCCCCAGATATTGTAGCGAAGGGCCAGGCCCCGAATGTTGAGCTCACCGTTCCGAAGCGGAACATCCGGTGACAGTCTGTCCGTGCCGATGTCAGATGAAGGTTGCATCGGGGCCCTTTGCCAAAAAGCACATCAGACGGAAAGACGGCGCTGCGCGGCGTGACCCTGCCGCAACGGGTGAGGTAGAATCGGGCAGACCGGCAGCGTTCAGCCTTTACAGCTTGGCGTCGCACGATTATGCGCAGCATACCTTACTCGAGTCGTGTCTGTTGGCGCGTCCGTTTATTTGCGCATCCAGCGCGGCGATTCAGTTCAGGACATTTGTTTTTGTTCGGGATCGGCGCGCACTTTGCATTTGAAGTCAGCGTCCCGAATTGACGATTGCCGGAACCCTTAGCAGAAAATTGCCTGTGGAAGATAACAAAGCCTCTATGACGTTCGACGATCTCGGACTTGAACCGACCCTTCTTTCGGCCATCAAGGACGCAGGATACACGACGCCGACGCCCATTCAGGCTGCAGCCATTCCCGAGGCCCTGAAGGGCCGTGACGTCCTGGGCATTGCCCAGACCGGTACCGGCAAGACCGCTTCTTTCGTGCTGCCGATTATTCACCGGCTGGCCAAAGGCCGCGCCCGCGCGCGGATGCCGCGCTCGCTCATCCTTGCGCCGACACGCGAGCTGGCAGCCCAGGTCTCCGAAAATTTCGAGAAATACGGCAAGAATCACAAGCTCAGCATGGCGCTCTTGATCGGCGGCGTGTCATTTGGCGATCAGGATGCCAAACTGATGCGCGGCGTTGATGTGCTGATCGCCACGCCGGGCCGTCTGATCGACCAGCATGAGCGCGGCAAGCTGCTGCTCACGGGTCTTGAAGTGATGGTCGTCGATGAGGCGGACCGTATGCTGGATATGGGCTTCATCCCGGATATCGAGAAAATCTTCAAACTGACGCCGTTCACGCGTCAGACCCTGTTCTTTTCGGCCACCATGCCGCCTGAGATCCAGCGCATCACGGACCAGTTCCTGTCCGCGCCAGTGCGTGTTGAGACCGAGCGCCAGTCGACGACGGCCAAGACGATCACCCAGCAGATCGTTCGCCTGCCCAAATCCGACGACAAGCTGAAGCGCGCGGTGCTGCGCAAGCTGATCGACGAGGCAGAAGAGCTGAACAACGGCATCATCTTCTGTAACCGCAAGAAGAACGTCGATGTGCTGGCCACGTCCCTGCAGAAGCATGGTCACGGCGCCCGTCCGATTCACGGTGATCTGCCGCAGGCATTCCGGACAGAAACACTGCAGTCCTTTCGTGATGGCGATCTGAAACTGCTCGTGGCATCAGATGTTGCGGCGCGTGGCCTGGATATTCCTGAAGTCAGCCACGTCTTCAACTATTCCGTCCCGGTAAACGCTGAGGATTACGTTCACCGCATCGGTCGGACCGGTCGTGCAGGCCGCAAAGGTCGCACGATCATGCTCGTCACCCCCGACGACGCGAAACAGTTTGATGCCGTGCTGAAACTGACTGGCCTCGAATCGATCGAAGAGATCGATATGGGCGACTTCTTCGACAACGTCGACCTGACGGACAGCAAGCCTGCCCGTGGCCGAAAAAGCGCCGGCAGCAACCGACGCTCAAAGGTGGCAAGTTCATCCGACGACGGCGAAGTTCAAGCGCCAAAGACGTCGAGCGCTTCCAAATCGTCACCGTCTCGGCGGGATGATGATGATGACAACACGGGCTCTGCAGATAGAGGCCGCAAGGGCGGACGCGAACCGGTTTTCGGGTTCGGCGACCACGTTCCCGACTTTTTCGCCCCCTGACACACATCAATTCGGCCTTTTGTTCCAAACGGCAGCGAAAATAATTGTCCGTTGGCGTCGGATGAATTGCGGAACATCTGTCGAAGCAGGCGCGTTGGCTCAGTATCCTTAATTACGGAGCTGAACCATGAAAAATCTTTTGATCAGTACTGCCGCCGCCGCCCTGATGCTGTCCCCCGCAGCATTCGCGCAGACGACAGACGCCGCGCCTGCCGAAAAGACAGAGATGAGCGCGAAGTCCGACGTCAAGATGGACAAGAAAGCTGACGCTGCCAAGTGGGACAAAGACAGCAAGACCACAACTGCCGAAGCTGATCAGTCTGCAAACGATCTGAACAGCACTCAGGTCGCTGAAATGAATACTGACCGCGTCGTCTATAAAGGCGCCAACGAAGTCAGCGCCAAGGAACTTCTTGGTGAAGCCGTGATCGGCGCAGATGGCGAGCGGATTGCCCGTATCGACGATCTTGTGATCAGCAATGGTAAAATCACCAACGTGGTCGTGCTGAGCGGCGGGTTCTTCGGCCTTGGTGGTGAGCGCGGTGCGCTTGCCTATGACCAGTTCGGTCTGACCATGGACGACGAGTACGAGCCCCGCGTCAATGTTTCGATGACTGAAGATGCTATTCAGAGCGTCGCCGCTTACGAAACAGACGAAATGAACGACTACAGCCTGGCCTCTGAACTGATCGGTGCCAAGGTGAAGTTTCAGGCTACGGATGACGCCACAGTTATTAGCGACCTTATTCTCGCCAAAGACGGTAGCGTTGAGTCCGCAATCCTTGCCGACGGCCTTCTTGGTCAGCTCACGAACAATTCGAAAGCCGTTGATTTCTCGAAGATCTCAATCGCTCAAGGTGACGGCGGCGACGTTGTTGTCGACATGAGCCAGACCGAGTTCGAAGCGCTTGCCAAATACAGCTACGACACTGAAGAGGCATACGAAAACGACGAAGCCGATGACTGGTCCGAAGACACCGACCAGGCTGACGATTGGTCGGAAACTGATGCTTCTGCAACCGATGCGACGGCCACGACCAACACGACCGTAAGCCAGCCAATTCGCAGCACGACGCCTGTGCCAGCCGCTCCAGCAACGACTGTTGCTCCATCGGTTGACAACGATCAGGTCCCGGACACGATGGATGCCAATGAAGATGCCATGAACGGCGCGGCAGCCGATGTGAGCACCGAGTGGGATGAAACCACCGATGAGATGCAGGAAGCTGGTCAAGACATGGAAGAAGCAGCCGAGGAGGCAGGTAACACTGCTGAAGCTGCAGCCAAGAAAACCGGTGAAAAAGCAGCCGAGTGGACTGAAGAAGCTGGCGACGAAATGGAAGAAGCCGGTGACGATATCGAAGAGGCTGCTGACGAAGCCGAAGACGAAATGGACCAGTAAGCTTCCAACGCCATTTTATGGCAACTATAACGCCGTGAAATGATAAAAGACTGCCTCCTTCGCAACTGCGAAGGAGGCTTTTTTGTATTTGCTATTACTTGTTTAAGTGGAATATGATAGGTGGTTTCAATGGAAACAAAAATGTCGACCGCCAGCGATGATTTCGTTATTCCTCAGGACTGGGACCATTACACCTCTGAGGATCACCAAACCTGGGACACGCTGTATGCGCGTCTGAAGTCCGTTTTGCCTGACCGCGCGGTACCGGGGTATCTGGAAGCACTCGATGATCTCGGTCTTGGCGATGGCGGGGTGCCGGACTTCTCGCCCCTGTCCGACAGGCTGGAAGAGAGGACAGGCTGGCGTATTGTCGCCGTGCCGGGTCTGGTCCCCGATGAGGTTTTTTTCCGCCATCTTGCCAATCGTCGCTTTCCGGCCGGCAATTTTATCCGCCGTCCCGATCAGCTGGATTATATTCAGGAGCCGGACGTTTTCCACGATGTGTTCGGGCACGTTCCTCACCTCGCGGATCCAGTATTTGCTGACTACATGCAGGCTTATGGCGAAGCAGGCCTGAAGTCTCTCAACTCTGGTCGGCTGAAAAACCTTGCTGCGCTATACTGGTACACCGTCGAGTTCGGGTTGATCTCCACCCCCGAGGGCCTTCGCATTTATGGTGCCGGCATCATCTCTTCGCCCGCAGAAAGCGTTTTCGCGCTGGACAGCCCCTCACCTCACCGGGTGGCCTATGAGACGGAGCGGGTCATGCGCACCGCCTATCGGATTGATGATTTCCAGCAGATCTATTTCGTGATCGAGTCTTTTGAGGATCTTCTTCAGAAGACACTGGAGACGGATTTTGGTCCGCTGTATCAGCGCCTGACGGGCGGATACGATCATACGCCCGCTGACATTCTCGGTGGCGATCAAATCATCACGCGCGGCACCCAAGAATATGCGGCCCGTCAGGACGTGACGAAAGCCGCCGCTGCCGACTGAAGCAGCGTCTCCGCATCGGTATATTTGGCCCAGTCTTCCGTCTGATTGCGGAACCACGTCATTTGCCGCTTCGCAAGACGACGCGTCGACTGCTTCGCCAAAGCGGTGGCATCGTCCCAGGACATGTCACCCCGCAGCGCGGCGGCGATCTCCGGCACCCCTACGGCTTTCATCAGCGGCAGAGTTGAAGGCAATGAAAGGTCGAGCAGCGCCCTTACCTCTTCAACCACGCCTTCCGTCATCATCTGGTCAAACCGTAGATTACAGCGGGCATAAAGGTCAGCACGCGGCGGAACGAGCACATGCGCGGTGAAATTCGCGTCAATGACCTTGATCGGAGGGACCGCCTGCCATGCCGACAGGGACCTGCCCGTCGCGGTCATGACGGACCACGCCCTGATGTGCCGTTGGCGATCCGCCGGTTTCAGCCGCTCCATCTGGGGATCAACAAGCAGCAACTGACGACGCAACTCGTCTGGGTCCCCTTGCCATAGGCGCTCTCCCTGCTCGACCACCGCCGGCGGCACGTCGGGAATGGGCGACAGGCCTTCGATCAGGGCTTTCAACCACAGGCCTGTTCCGCCGACGACGATGGGCACGGCGCCCCGATCCCATATCGATTGCATGACCGCGGCGGCGCGCTCGGCGAAAATGCCAGCCGACCAGATATCGGTGGCGGGTGATACGCCGTAGAGATGATGGGGGATCTCGGCCTCGTCTTCTGGCGATGGCCGCGCTGTTAGCCGATGCAGTTCCGCATAAACCTGCATGGCATCAGCATTGACGATCTCACCATTGATCTGGCGGGCAAGATTGATAGCGACAGCGGACTTGCCGCTGGCGGTTGGCCCTGCAATGACGACGGCATTGGACATTCAAGGACGGCTAGCACGAGTGATGAAGGTTTTAACCCTGGTCGCGCCCGATCGGCTCGACGAAAACACAATCGATCAGTTTGCGCACACGGTCCAGGCGGACGAAGTACGGGCCCTGTCTGGCTGTGCGGCCGACATATTCTTCGCCCGCGGCGGGGAGGATGATCGTACCCTCGTGGATACCGCGAATCGCCTTGGCCTTGACGCCGCTGTGCAAGTCTCGGCGGACCGTGAGAAAAAAATCCTGATCTCGGACATGGACTCTACGATCATCGAACAGGAATGCCTTGATGAGCTGGCCGAGAAGGCCGGTATCGGCGCGGAGATCGCGGCCATCACCGAGCGGGCCATGCGCGGTGAGCTGGATTTCGAATCTGCGCTCACCGAGCGGGTGGCACGGGTAAAGGGACTGAGCGCCAGCACGATCGACGAGGTGCTGAAAGAGCGCATTACCCTCTCCGATGGCGCCAGGACGTTCGTGCGGACAATGCGTGCGCGCGGCGCCCTGACCATTCTGGTGTCAGGGGGTTTTACGCATTTCACCCAAGCCATAGCGGACCGTGCCGGCTTTGAGCAGCATTACGGCAATACGCTGGATATTGAAGATGGCTATCTCACCGGCAAGGTCACTCTGCCCATTCTGGGCCGCGAAGCAAAACGCGAGCGTCTGCTGGCGGCCTGCAGCGAAATGAACCTGCGGCCCGACCAGGCGTTAGCGATTGGAGATGGCGCAAACGACCTCGCCATGATTGAGCTGGCCGGTCTGGGTATCGCGTACAGGGCCAAGCCGATCGTCATTGAACAGGCCAGTGCATCGATCATGCATACCGATCTGACCACGGCTCTCTACTATCAAGGCATCGGTCGTGAAGAGTTCGCCACTTGATTAATGCCGGTGGCAACCTTATCCCTAAACAAGGAGACACCCATGACTGAAATTTCGAAAGTAATTCAATCTCAAATTGACGACAATGCCGTGATGCTTTTCATGAAGGGCACGCCGCAATTTCCGCAATGCGGTTTCTCTGCAGCGGTCGTTCAGATTCTCGACTATCTTGGCGTCGAGTACAGCTCAGCCAACGTTCTCGAGGATCAGGACCTGCGTCAGGGCATCAAGGAATTCTCGAACTGGCCCACCATTCCGCAGCTTTACGTCAAAGGTGAATTTGTTGGCGGCTGTGACATCGTGCGTGAGATGTTCGAGCAGGGCGAGCTTCGCCCCTTCCTTCAGAGCCAGGGCGTCGTAGAAGCGTCTGCCTGAGCGATCAGCGTCGGTACAGATAGTCGGCGGGCAGGTTAAGCCGCTGACAGGCTTGAACCGACGGCGCCGCCTCCACGACCAGATCACTGGCAAAGACGGCAATTTGCCGAACCGCTGCCCGCTGAACAGACGACAATGTCGCCTCCCCGATGTCGATACGCTGCCGGATATGATCCGGCACAATATCAATGGCTGCCTGGATCAGCATGGGCTGCAAAACACCGGACAGGACCGGCAAAATCCTGGTCGTCCGCATCAGCGCCAGAAATTCGTGTATTGCGGGCGATGGCCGCAACTGGTCCGACATCGCTGTCAGATAGCGATCAGCCCCCTCCCTCGTCAGCGGCAGGCCACTGGCGCCATAGGGTTCACCCACGCGCGCCGCTTCACTGAAGAACTTATCCTGATCAGCCAGATCGACGTTTTTGGCATAGGCGTCGTACGCGGACAAAAAGCCGTAGCTTGCGGTCAGATTGACCCAGTTCAGAAGCTCAACATCATTCGCGGTGTACCGAACACCATCAACTTCGCCAGTGACGACACCATGACGACGTTGCACCCCGGCGATCATCCGGCGCGCAGAGCTTTCTGCACCATAGACCGATATCATGGCTGCAAGGCCGGTGCGTTGCAGTCTGGCCTTGGGATCGGTGCGGAAAGAGGAGTGGGTCCATACGCCGTGACACACGCGGGGCTCCGCCAGTTCCATCAGCACGGCTGCAACGCCGCCGATGAATAGCGTGATGGGATTGCGGAATACGCGCCACGACACTGAATCTGCCGGAACCACCGCCGCTTCGCCCGGCGGCTGACGAAAATCATAGGGCGGTACACCGTCCGGCACCAGGAACTCCTG
Organism: Parvularcula sp. LCG005; assembly: GCF_032930845.1. Taxonomy (GTDB): domain Bacteria; phylum Pseudomonadota; class Alphaproteobacteria; order Caulobacterales; family Parvularculaceae; genus Parvularcula. The sequence continues at coordinate 1,852,802 of NZ_CP136758.1, forward strand.
AAAAACCCGCTCCACATAGGGTTTCAGAGGCCACAACGAAAAAGCGCCGCACAGGGCGGCGCTTGATCGAGATTGTCGTTGCTGGCTTTCCACCAACGCGAGGCGCCTTACGACGCGTAGAATTCGACGACGAGGTTGGGTTCCATCGTGCCCGCATAAGGGACATCGGCAAATTCTGGCATCCGCACATAGGTTGCCGTCATTTTCTTTGGATCAACGTCGACATAGTCAGGGATGTCGCGCTCAGCCAACTGAAGGGCTTCCAGCACGAGTGCCATGTTCTTTGATTTCTCACGAACTTCGACCACATCGCCTGGACGCAGGCGGCAGGACGGAATGTTTGTCCGGACGCCGTTCACGAGCACGTGGCCGTGGTTCACGAACTGACGTGCAGCGAACACGGTCGGCACGAACTTGGCGCGATACACAATGGCGTCGAGACGGGATTCGAGCAGGCCGATCATGATCTCGGCGGTGTTGCCCTTCCGGCGTGCCGCTTCTTCGTAGATCTTGCGGAACTGTTTCTCGGTGATGTTGCCGTAATAGCCCTTCAGCTTCTGTTTCGCCATCAGCTGTTGACCGAAGTCCGACAGCTTGCCCGCCCGGCGCTGGCCATGCATGCCAGGCTTGTAGTCGCGGCGGTTCAGAGGTGATTTTGGACGGCCCCAGATGTTCTCGCCAACGCGGCGGTCAATCTTGTACTTGGCGCTGATACGCTTGCTCATAGTCTCATCTTATTCTGGTGTGGCCCGGCATGCCGGCCGATCCGACATGCGATTGCAACGGCGGGACCACGCCTCCCGTCATGAAGCCAGCGGACCTATAGTGGGAAGGCCCCGCTGTCAAACCGATTAGCGACAAAAAAGCGCCCCGCCTCTCCCGGCCGGGACGCTTTCCTCTCCCCTGTCTCTTACCGTCAGATCAGAACCAGTACGGCCGACGCAGACGCTGTAACAACAGGGGCTGAGAGCTTGGTGCCATGCGAATGGTCCAGACCGGATTGACGCCGAGTGACGCGTCAAAGCGGCTTTCGACAATGCGGTACCCTTCAGCCTCAACCCGGGCCACGAGACTTGCCCGTGGGATGTCACCGGGAATGCGGGACGAGAGATACATCGTCCCGTCACGATACATCACGTCCGCGCCCGAATTGCGGAAGAGATTGTAAGTCTGCTTGGATTCTTCGTTGTGGAGCTTGCCGCGCAGGTCCCCCGAATCGATCAGTTCGGAAGGCTGGCGATCGAGGCCATCGGGGAAGATGATCTTCATGCGAATGCTATAGCCCTGCTCATCACGCTGCACTGCCGTGACGCTGGAGACCGGCACGCGATAGACAGGCGGCACCAGGCCTCTTGATGAGATGCCCTCCTCCTCGAACCAGCTATTGTCCCCCGCAGGCAGCGGTTCAAGGCTTGCCGCTTCGGTATCCGGACTAGGCAAGGCCCCGCCAAGATCAGAAGGCGCAAGCGTGGTGACCGCTGCGAGGACACCGAAACCCTGAGCAAATGCCCCACGGATTGTCACGGGCTGGAAGTATAGAATCGACAGAGCCCCAATCCCCATGAGAATCAGCACGACACCGTAGAGCGGAATATTGCCCAGACCGAGCATTTCTGTCAGACGCGCCAACCACTTGTTGAAAACGAAAAGTGTCGAGGCTTCGTCAGATTGAGTCAGATCAAAGAACGTCGCAGCCGCAATACCGACAGCAGCAGCCAGACCCATTCCCATCATGTCCAGAGGCGAATACTCCCCTGGCGACTTCTGCATGCCTTTACGCTCACCATAGGCCATTGGACGCTCCCTAAGTCGATCACGGAGTGACGGTATCACAGCAACTTTTCTTTAACAATTCAGATTTGGCCCCCGCTGTGGTTGGAAAGGACCACTGAAATTGAAACATAATTTCGTTTCTGGCCTGCGCGGCATCCGAATTGCTCTTTGCCATTGAAGGCGTTAGGCTCACTCCCGGTGGGTTCCGTCGGAGCAATCAGGCGAAACAGACGATTGTCGCAATCTAAAACGATCTTGGGGGCATGGTGCGCACACCTGTAACATTGGCGGCTCTGTTGGGTATCGCCGGTGCCGCCTATGGCGTCGCATTCTGGGGCATGACAACTCTCGACGCGAAAAGCGCCTGGAGTCGGTTCGAGGCGCTGTCGGGCAGCGGCGCGGAGGGGCGTGCCGTCGGCCATGGCGATCAAGCTCTCGCGCTATTCACTGAAGATGGGCTCGACGCCGAATCGCTGGACGTGATGAAACTGGCCGTAGCCAACGCTCATTTCGAAAGTGGCGACCCGGAACGGGCGATCGAGCTCTTCTGGACCGTTTTGGGCAGTCCGCTGGGGGCGTCGATGACCGAGCCCGAGCGGATGGAACTGAAACACCGGGTGGCCCTGCTGAATCTGCGGACCGGCCAAGCCGTGCCCGCCGCCCTGATTTTCTCTGAATTTGTCGATGCCGCAGGCGATGATGCGGCCCTTGTCGATCCAGAAGATCCAGACAGCCAGACGGCCAAATACATCTCTTACGTGAACGCGGCTGTCGGCGATTTCGTTGATGCTATGCCCGCCATTGGCGGCGCTGATATTATTCGCGGCTCTGAATCGGACCGTCTCTATGCTGCTGATCAGCTGACCAATCTTGGCGGCTATTATGCGCGCATTGATGATGGTGATTATGCCGCCGCTGGCCTGCTGGCCGCGGCCTATCACACGCGGCGCGATATTCTGGGGCCGGACCATGCGGACACGGCCCACACCGCCCTTCTGCTCGCGCCGATCTATGAGCGGATCGGACGCCTGACCGACGCTGAGACCATCTATCTCGAGGCCTTCCACGCGCAGGAGCGGGTCAAGGGATCAAACAATCCCGAGCTTAGCCTTTATATACGTCTGCTCGCTGACGTTTATCAGCGGCAGGGACGCAATACCGAGGCTGAAGCCCTGAACGTCCATATGCGGAGCATGTTCCGGGATTCCTTTGGCGCCCGGCGGTACGCCCCGAACCGTGAGCGCAATCGCAAGTCAGACATCAACCGGCCGGTATCGGTCGATTTCCCGCTGTCAGCCCGTTACGCGCCGGATGATCTTGTGTTCGCTGCGAAGGAAGGCATCCCGGTCAGCAAGAATCCCGGACTTGAGGAGATGATGATCCGCAAGGCCGAAGAGGACGATACAGGGTCGATGCCGCAAATGCTCGTCGCCCTGTTCAACCAGTGCCAGTCGCCCCAGGAGAAACTGTCGCTTCGCTCCGGGTACCGCGCTTATTCCACACAGAAGCAGATTTACGAGACCAAGGACCATAAGGGTCAGGTTGCAGTACCCGGTACGTCAGAGCACCAGTCCGGCCTTGCAGCCGATATTGATGTGAACGGCCGGTTCATGCGCAGCACTGATCGCGCCTATCAGTGTTTCGAAGCCCACGCCTGGCAGCACGGATTCATTCTGACCTTCCCCGACGGCAATGAGTATCTGAGCGGGGAAGACACTTACGAGCCCTGGCACTGGCGCTATGTGGGCAAGCGAACGGCCCTGCTGTTCCGGGAAACCGGCCCGCTTGGCTATCCGCAGGAGTTTCTCGCGGCCCTGCCCTGTTATGAAGAGCGCGCGCTCGCCGGCCTATTCGTCACCGTCGGAGAGCAGGATGTCTGTCTCGCCACCGTCCAAAAACAACCAAAAACAGCGGCGGTTCTCTCCGAATCGGCGGATGGCTGAACTGTATGAGATATCCTGAAAACCCGCGCCGGCGCGTGTCTGCCGCGTTCATGTCGTCGCCAGCCGTCTTCGACGCCTGCCATGGGCTGTTGTCCGAACACGGCATAGACATCGTTACGCCGGACGGTCTTTTCGATGTGCTGCTTGTGGATCTGAGGCCAGGTCAGGTGGGCCAAGCCCGCGTGCCCAGTCTCGTGTCATCGGCTCGTCGTCTCGCCGGCGCCCGGCCTGTCCTGTTTCTCGCGGGCCACGAGCAATTCACGATGGCAGAGCTGCAAACACTCGCCAGTACGGAGACCGTCATTCCCGCCGTCGCCTCGGCGCGCGTGCTGACCACCGCCATCCGCCGTTCTGTCAGTGATGTGGACCGGGCATCCGAGGCCGCGCTGCGACTGCGCGCCATGGCCGGTCTTGGCATGGGCGTGCAGACGACGGGGGATATGCGGGAGGGCGTGGACCGCGCGCTTCTATTTGCTGAACCGTCGGTACAACTGCTGCCTGTCTTCGGTGATCTTTCTGTCCGGACACGTACCGAGCTGGTCATTCACGGGTCGCAGACGCTTCAGGTGCTGGAGCATGATCAGGCAGATGCCCTGTTTATTCTGGCCGCCAGAAACAGACGTCCACAATCATCGCTGATCCGTCTGCTCCGGCGACACTCACGGCTGAACAGCATCCCCATCATCGTCATCGAGCCGCGCGCCGACATGCGGCATATGTCCTATTGGGCCAGCTGTGGCGCCGATGCCGTGATCCGGCCGAAAGAGCTGACACTGGCTGTCGAAATTGCCGGAAGAATCCGCCGGACCCGTGCGGCCTCTGAGGGTTGGAACACCCTGCTGCAACAGTCCAGCCTGACAGACGGCGCGGAGCCCGCGCGCCTCGCCTCGCCCCGATTTTTTGAGGCCTGCCTGGCCGAACGGCTGTCAGCCGCAGGCCGCGGTGATGGATGCCCCTTCGCCGTCGGCGCGCTGCGCATTGATCCCGCGGATGGTGAGAACCATGCCACCGCGCGGTCGGAAGTTGCCGTATACGTTTCTCTGGCCCTTCGCTCGACGGACCTTGTGACGCGTCCCGCGCCAGACCTCTTTCTGGTAACTCTGCCCAACGCATCAAAAGCAGAGGCGTTGAAAACCATGCAGGCGTTGAGCCGGATGATCACAGATCTGAAATTCGGCTCCCGCACGGCGGCCGCGACATTCAATGCGCGGACAAGTCTTGTCATGGCGTCCGACGCCTCGTCGGCCCAGTCGGTTATTAGTGCCGCCTTGCGTGAACTGCCGGCGGCCACCGCACCTCTTGTTCTTGCCTGACGATCCATCCCTCCGATGCAAGCGCCCATGACATCGCCCCGGTGGCTACGCCCGCTGACCATCGGCGTGCTCAGCCTGCTTATGATCAGCTACGTGCTGGTCTGGTGGCTGGGACCTGTAAATCCCTTGGAGGCGCTGAGGATCAGCTACTTCATGCTGATCGGTGTCTTTGGCGCCAGCATCGCCAATTCCACAGGCACAGGGGGCGGTGTTGTTTTCATACCCGCTTTCTCCATCGTTCAGGAAGCGGCGGGTCTCTCCCTCACCACCGCGCAGATCGTGGCCATCAGCTTCGTGATCCAGAGTTTTGGCATGACCATCGGCTCGTTGACCTGGATAAACCGTCTCTACAAGGACGGACCATCGTCCATTGGCGTCAGGGAACAGGATTTTTTCCGGATCATTGGCCTTGTCGTTGCCTGTTGCCTGCCTGTTCTGTGGCTCACTCAAGCCGCATCGCGGATCGATGCTCAGCAGCTCCTGCTCCTGTTCAAATCATTCTCGATTGTGCTGGGGTCGCTTCTTCTTCTGTCGGTGTTCCGGACTGAGAAAGGCACACCGCCGCGACAGCACCTGTCAAAGATTGACTGGATCGCTCTGGCGATCATGGGGGCAGCCGGTGGCCTCGCCACCGCGCTCTTCTCGGTTGGCGTGGGTGAGTTTGTCGCGCTCTACCTCTTTATTCGCGGCTTTTCTCTCAACACGAGTGTGGCCACCGCCGTTGTCATCTCAGCGATCACGGTCATTGCGGGTGTCCCGCTCAGCATACTGAATAATGAGATCGTCTGGGAGATTATCGCGGTCGCTGCGCCAGGCGTGGTGATCGGCGGCTATCTTGGCCGCCGCATCGCCCAAAGTCTGGGGGCCCGGCGGCTCAAGCTGATGGCCAGCCTGTGGATCATCGGCTCCTGCCTGTTCCTCATCACCCGCGCGCTCGGTCTCAACAGCTGATCAGCTGGGGTCGCCCTCGGCTACATCGGCGAGGATTTTCAGAATACGGCGACAGCCCTTCAGGCGATGTTCTTCATTCGGCCATGTCTGTTTGAACACCAGTTTCTGATCGGGCCGCAGTTTGAGGTCGAGCGGCGATCCCGCAATATACCCCACCAGGCCGCCTGGGTTCGGGAACATGTTTTCACGGAATGTGATGACGGCGCCTTTCGGCCCCGCATCGATCTTGGCGACACAGGCGCGCCGACACAGCGCCTTGATGCCGACGATCTGCAGAAGATGATCGACTTCCTCCAGCAACGGACCGAACCGGTCGATCAACTCGGCGGCAAAGGCTTCGATGTCCTGCCCCTCGGTCAGATCGGAAAGGCGGCGATAGAGCGACATCCGCACATCAAGGTCAGCGACATAGCTGTCAGGGATGAGGACCGCCGTACCGATATTGATCTGCGGTGACCATGTCTCCTCGGCTTCACCGCCATCTTTCATGGACGCGACGGCCTCTTCCAGCATGTGCTGATAGAGCTCAACGCCCACTTCCTTGACCGTGCCGGACTGCTCTTCGCCCAACAGATTGCCTGCCCCGCGAATGTCCATGTCGTGGCTGGCGAGCGTGAAACCAGCACCGAGCGTGTCGAGGGACTGAAGCACTTTCAGACGCCGCGCCGCGCCATCCGTCATCTTCTTGCGCGGGCTGGTCGTCAGATAGGCGTAGGCCCGCTGTTTGGCCCGTCCAACTCGGCCCCGAATCTGGTAGAGTTGAGCAAGCCCGAACATATCCGCACGGTGAACAATCAGCGTATTGGCCGTCGGTACATCGATACCGCTCTCAATGATTGTCGTGGCCAGCAGGACATCGAACTTGCCGTCGTAGAAGGCGTTCATGATGTCTTCGAGTTCACCCGCCGCCATCTGGCCATTAGCCACGCGGAATTTCACCTCCGGTACCTGATTGGTCAGGAATTCAGCGACGCCTTCCAGATCGGATACCCGCGGCACGACGTAAAAACTCTGCCCCCCGCGATAATGCTCGCGGAGCAATGTCTCCCGGGCGACCACGGCATCGAACGGCCCGATGGTGGTGCGGACGGCCAGTCGGTCAACCGGCGGCGTCGCAATGAGGGACAGATCCCGAATACCTGTCATCGACAATTGCAACGTACGCGGAATAGGCGTTGCGGTCAGCGTCAAGACATGGGTATCGCCGCGATATTCTTTAAGACGCTCTTTGTGCTTCACACCGAAATGTTGCTCTTCATCGATGATGAGAAGCCCAAGATCGCGGAACTCAACCTGCTTTGACAAAAGGGCGTGCGTGCCGATGACAATATCAACCGTACCGTCTTTCACGCCTGCACGCGTCGCGCTCGCCTCCTTCGCCGTGACAAAGCGCGACAGCTGACGGACCTTGAGCGGGAAGCCGGCAAAGCGCTCGAGAAAGTTGCGGAAATGCTGGCGGACGAGCAGCGTGGTCGGCGCAATCAGCGCCACCTGCCGACCATTCATCGCAGCCACGAACGCGGCGCGCAATGCCACCTCGGTCTTCCCGAACCCGACATCGCCGCAAATCAGCCGGTCCATGGGGCGGCCCGCACCAAGATCCGTGAGGACATCATCGATAGCGTTCAGCTGGTCATCCGTCTCCGCATAGGGGAAACGGGCGCAGAACTCATCATAGGCGCCAGCCGGGGGCGTCAGCACCTCTGCCCGGCGGGTCGCACGCTTTGCCGCAATCTCGATCAATTGCGATGCCATCATGCGAATGCGCTCGCGCATCTTCGCCTTGCGCGATTGCCACGATGCCCCGCCCAGCTTGTCAAGCGGGTGGTTCATGTCATCGGAGCCAAAGCGGCTCAACAGCTCAATGTTCTCTACCGGGAGGAAAAGTTTATCGCCCTTGTGGTAGATGAGAATCAGGCAGTCATGCGGCGCACCGCCGACCTCCAACGTCACCAACCCCTCATAGCGGGCCACACCATGATCAACGTGGACCACAAGATCGCCGACCGAAAGCGAAGCCGCCTCTGTGAGAAAATTATCGGCGCGTTTCACCTTGTTGCGGCGGACAAGACGATCGCCAAGAATGTCCTGCTCCGCAATGATGACGAGATTATCCGTCTCAAAACCATTCTCGAGACCCAACGCAACGACCGGCACAATCCCGTTGTCCATCGTCTGAACATCGGACCAGGAACTGACGACCTTCAGCGATGAAACATCATGATCGTCCAAGACGCTGCGAAGACGATCGGCGGAGCCGTCGGTCCAGCCGGCGACAACGCACAGTTTGTCCTTGCGCTTCGCGCCGATATGGTCTGCGACCGCGTTGAAGACATTCTGGTTGCCAGCCCGTTCGGCCGCAAAGCTTCGGCCCTGCTTTGCGCCGAAATTGAAGGCTCGCTTCCCTTCCGGCGGCCCGAAAGGTGAGAGGGGACGTAAGACCGAGCGTTCAAGCGACCCCTTCCATTCGGCTTCGTCCAGATAGAGCTGATCCGGCGCGAGGGGACGGTAAGGTACGCTGTCCATCAGGCGGGCATTGTCATTTGCCGAATGATCTTCCGCTCTCGCCTCGTAATAGTCCGTGATTTGATTGAAACGCTCGTGAACCGCTTCATCACCAAGGTGGTCGTAGAAAATGAGGGCGTCGCCCATATAGTCAAACAGCGTGTCGAGCTTGTCGTAGAAAAGCGGCAGCCAGTGCTCCATGCCCGCTTGGCGGCGGCCCGCACTCACCGCTTCATACACCGGGTCATCGCCGGGCGCGCCAAATCGCGCGAGATATTTTGTCCGATAGCGGGAGATCGTCTCCTCATTCAGAAGCACTTCGGACGCCGCGGCCAGATGGAGCTCCTTGCGCTGATGAGTTGTCATCTGGGTGACCGGATCGAAAGCGCGGATCGTTTCCAGCGTGTCCCCAAAAAAGTCGAGCCTAACCGGCTCGTCAGCGCCGGGTGGAAACAGGTCGATCAGCCCGCCGCGGACCGCGAACTCACCCGCCTCGCGCACAGTCGACGCCCGCGAATAGCCGTTGGCAGACAAGTAGCCTGTCAGCTGGTCCATATCGACGGTCGCGCCAGGTCGGGCGGAAAAACTTCCCCCACGGATCAGTTGCCTGGGCGGCACACGCTGAACCATGGCATTCACGGTGGTCACGAGCACCAGCGGCATTTTCCCGTCGTGACTGACCAGCGTCGAAAGCGCCGCCATTCGCGCGGCAATGACCTCCGGTGAAGGCGACATGCGGTCGTATGGCAGACAATCCCACGCTGGCAGACGCATGACCGGGACCGTCGGCGCAAAAAAGGCAATGGCTGCGGCCATCGCTGCGGCGCGACTGGCATCCCGCGCCACATGCACGACAAGTCCGCTGCGCGCTGTCACCGCTTCTGCCACGGCCAGCGCATCAGCGCCTTCAGGCGCACCGTAGACAATCAACGCTTCGTCGCTGGTCCAGGCGGCGCTCGATGAAACCAGCGCAGTCGCAGATACTAGAGCCATGGGGTCTTTCAACGCAAAATGGCGCGGACTGCCCCGGCAGCCCACGCAAATTTCAAAGGCATGAGCTAGCGCCCGATGCCTTCAGGGGCAAGGTCGGCCCGTGCCCCTGAAGGCGGGCGGATTTAGCTGTGATCGTGACCGCAATGCTGGGCATTGAGGGCCGCGACATCTTCAGCATAGCGGTCCTGCACGGGCACAAAGGCCTTCGTGTTGGAGTCGTAAGCTTCTACGCGGCCAGAGCGGATGTCATAGACCCAACCGTGCAGGGTCAGATCGCCTTTCGCCAGACGCGCCGCGACACTGGGGTGCGTTTTCAGATGGCGCAATTGAAGCACGACATTCTGTTGCGTCAGCAGCAACATCCTGTCTTCGTCGCTCAGATCCTGGCCAACTTCATTGACAATCTCAACCGCGGCCTTGCTGTAGCCGAGCCATTTGCGAACATGGGTATAGCCCTCGACACTTTCCGGCTGCATCAGACCGGACATGGCGCCACATTCCGTGTGCCCACAAATGACAATGTGCGGGATACGCAGAATCGCCACCGCAAACTCGATACTGGCCGTCATACCGCCCGTATGTTCCGTATGCGGCGGGACGATGTTGCCGGCATTGCGCGCAATGAACAGCTCACCCGGATCGGTCTGCGTCAGCATTGCCGTCTCAATCCGGCTGTCAGAGCAGGTGATGAAGAGGCATTCTGGCTTTTGGCCCTCGGCCAGCTTTTCGAAAAATTCGCGCTTTTCAGGAAAGATCTGGGATTGGAAATTCACGACACCGGATGCGAAACGGGGCACGGCGACCTCCTTGCTGACGTTTGAACACTGCGGGGCGCGTCATAGGGGCACACGGGCCCGGAGGAAAGCGCCGGCTAACCTTTAACGCGGGGCGACGATCGCTGCGATATTGAAATCCTGCAGTTTCGTCATGACCGGCCCCTCGAAATTGGCGGGCACCGGATCACGCCTGATGATCCAGCCATACAGATCGTGGTCCGGGACATCGAGCAGACGGGTGAATTCCTGCTCTTCTTCATCGGTCATGGTGGCGAGGTTGGCTGCCGCGAACTGTCCAATGAGCAGGTCGGCTTCCTTGAAGCCACGATAGCTCGCACGATAAAGAAGGCGCTTGCGGGTCGGGGAACGTGATTCTGACATGGGCAGGAGAATATACCGCTTGCGTCGGCGCGCCAATGCGGCACAGGAGGACGTCTCGAAAATGGTAATCGGCCGAAAGACTTGTTGTATCAGGTCGACCGCGCCATATAGCCCGCGAATGGATCAGGAGTTTCTGGCATGACCTACGTCGTTACCGACGCATGCATCATGTGCAAATATACCGACTGTGTCGAAGTCTGCCCCGTGGATTGTTTCTACGAGGGTGAAAACTTTCTGGCGATCAAGCCGGATGAGTGCATCGACTGCGGCGTCTGCGAACCAGAATGCCCGGTCGAAGCCATCAAGCCCGACACGGAAGACCCAGATGGCAAGTGGACCGAGCTGAACGCCAAATATGCCGAGGCCTGGCCCAATATCACCAAGGCCAAGCCGGCCATGCCTGAGGCGGACAAATATGCGGATGTCGAGAACAAGCTCGACACCCTGTTCAGCGAGGCGCCAGGGACGGGCGACGAGTAAGGCGTGGCCCCGGCGCGCGTTACCATTTTGCGATAAAAACGGTCCGCAAATCCGCTGGAATTTATTGAAATTTTGTGCTAATAAGCGTTCTCAGGCTTCTGGGGCGAATGGCCCCTAGATCCAGAAAGGGTCTTTGGCTGCCCCTTGGTGCAGCTGCGCAACTAACCCTCTTACGGGCTTCAGGCATAGAACACGCTAGAAAGCGCGGCTTTCTGGCGTGCCAGCGAAAGGAACGGCCATGACGAAAGCCACTTCTTCGAAGACGTCGGCGTCGCAGACGGCTGATGAGTCGGTGACCCCGAAAAGCGGCAAGACTGCTTCGGCCAAATCCTCCGCGTCACGCAGCACTACCAAAGCGCGCACTGCCGCAAAAAAGACAACAGCGACGCGTACGGCTACCAAGAAAGCCGCCAAGACCAAATCCGCGACGGACGCCAAGCCGGCCGCAAAGAAGGCCACAAAGTCGGCCTCCTCCAAATCAAAACCGAAGAACGAGAAGAAACCCTTGAAAACGTCGACCAAATCCTCCTCCTCGAAACTGGTTCCTGCAAAAGCGGCTGCGCCTGCGCCCGCTGCGAATGAAGACGACGACAAGCCGAAAATTGCGCCGGCGCCCATGCGGCCTGCCCTGCGCGTTGCGAAACGCGCCGAAGCTCGTCGCGACAAGAATCAGACCTTCAAGGTGAACACGCAAATCGTCTATCCGGCCCATGGGGTCGGCCACATTTCTGATCTCGAGCATCAGAAAATCGGCGATTTCGAAGTCGAACTGTTCGTCATCGATTTCGACCACGAAAAAATGAAACTGCGCGTGCCGGTCAACAAGGCTGCGGCCGCCGGGATGCGTAACCTGTCGACCGACGCTCAGATCGATGATGCGATGGAGATGCTCGAAGGCAAGGCGCGCGTGAAGCGCACCATGTGGTCTCGTCGCGCCCAGGAATATGAAGCCAAGATCAACTCCGGCGATCTCGTTTCCGTTTCTGAAGTCGTCCGCGACCTGTTCCGGGCGGACGATCAACCGGAGCAGAGCTATTCCGAAC